>JBNMLC010000004.1:0-163187 GCA_050874665.1 Lachnospiraceae bacterium
ATTTTCCTATAACCAAATTTATCTCTTTTACTTGTTCATGTAATGCCTCTGCCATTGCTCCCTTACTTTCTTCCGGTTTCCATACAATAGACATAGCTCCTATTTTTGCTGCTAATTGCTGTAACTTATGTTCATCTTTTTTAATTTGATCCAGATCTATTTTAATTTCGTTATTTTCCAAAACATCCCCTCATTTCTATTCCAATATTGTTATATGTTTTTCCTGTTTGTCTATATCCTCAATATAATCATATACTATTTTCATAATCTGTCTTGTTTCTTCATTTAATTTAGTAATTGCCCAGGTTAACTCCATTGCCTTTTGTTGGATTTCCGATTTTATCAAAACATCTGCAAACCCATTTTCTGCCAACTCACCTAAAATTGTTTGAAACTCTGTACCGCTTTCTACCAGATCATCAATAGTAGAAACAATATTTCTTCCTCCGCTTATTATTTCTTTATCATTTATAATCATATTGTATTTTCCTTTATTATTTCCCTATATCTTGTATTCCTTTGTGGTTCTCTATTGCCTTTTGTTACCTTATCATTATTTCTTTTGCTACTATCTGTGCATTACACTGTTGTATTTCAATTTTTACTTTTTTCAAGGCCTCTGCGATTTGTTCCGAAATAGCTTCATAATTAATTAAAATCTTTTTTCTATTGATAGCACCATAACGTCTAGTCACTTTATCACCCAATCTTGTTGCTATGGTAGTTCTTGACTTTAAATCATAAAATTCTTCTGCATATTTATGCTTTTCTTTCATCTGTACTTCTGTTTTTTTCATCGCACCTTGATTTTCTTGTTGAAACTTAAGCAGACCTTTTTCCTCCTGCTCTAATTCGAATTGTTTCTTCTTTAAGCCACTCACTTCTATCTGTAATGCTCTAATTTGACTCATATTTCTCCCTTTAATTTATTATATATAAACAACTTAGGAAGAATCCGCCTACAGCGAATTCTCCCACTTTAAATTAAGCCTTAAATTGTTTTGCTATTGAATTATCTGTGCTGTCTAACGCCTGTGCTGTCTTATCTAACGCTTTTGCAATATCATCAATTAAATCCTTTGCTGCCACAAATCCCGGACGCAATGATTTATATTTCTGATCATATGCCACACTAGATGCACCTTCCCATTCCGTAAGTAATGTATTTAACAATTTATCCATTTGTTTAATAACACTATCTACATTCTGAGCCTGTGTTCTATACTGCCCAGCTTTAGTTTTCATTTTACCACATTATAGTATTATATTGCTTTGTTTTCTTTGTGTCTATTAGTTTTTGTGATGTTTTTTTATTAATTTTTGTTGGTTTTTGTTGGTTTTTGTATTTAAATGTGATATACTCAATGTTGTATTTGCTTTATTTTTAATTAGGAAAGGATGAATTTATGGAACGTGCACTTACCATATTAATAATAGAAGATAATGATGCTATCTGCCAGCGACTGGCTACTGAAATAGAAGAAACACAAGACATTACTCTAATGGGTATAACGAATAGCTCTTCGGAAGCTTTGGAACTTGTTAAAGAACAGCTTCCCGATGCAATAATCCTTGACTTAGATTTAGGCAGTGGGCGGGGAAATGGCTTCGAGTTCCTTCAAGGAGTAAAAAAAATCCCTCTTTCTATTGCCCCCTATATTTTAGTCACCACAAGTTTTTCAAGTTCTAAGGCACAAAATTTTGCCAAAGACTTAGGTGCAGATTTTATCTTTTTTAAACATCAAACAGATTATACAGAAAAAAAGGCAGTCGCCTTTTTAGAGATGATGCGTCCTTTAATATTAAAAAACCAACATCCAAATAGTTTGTCAACTGCTCTTTCAGAAACTCCTGCACAAAAAAATCAACGTGTTAGAAGACTCATTACCACTGAATTAGATTATGTTGGAATTAAACAAAAATCTGTTGGCTATCAGTATCTTATTGATGCCATTCTGATTGCCATAAATAATGCACAGCCTAACATTCCCGCTGCTGTTTCACAGATTTACAGTAAAACACCTACAAGTGTAGAAAGAGGTATGCAAAATGCTATTTCTCGTGCATGGCATACAATGAATATGAACGAATTGGCACTACATTATACTGCCAAAATCAATCCCGACAGAGGTATGCCAACTTTATCAGAATTTATTTTCTATTATGCTAATAAAATCAAAAACATGTGCTAATGCCTATAACTTTGTTTCCTTTCGTTTTTTATTACTTTCTATCTTTGTGAGGTATTTTTATGTTACGATTTCTTATTCAATATGCTGCAAACACTTATTGTATTAATTATAGCTATTTAAAATTATCCACTAGCCAAAATAAAAAGGTTAGCTTTAATATAGTGCACCTCCTTATTACATTACTGACTACTGCCATTTTTTATGTTCTTCCTTCAGAATTTCGTTTTATAGTTCCACCATTACAGGTGTTATTGCTTTTTATTTATTTTTATACTACCGGCTCTGAAACTGCAAAAACGACTTTTACAACAACTATCCTATCCTACGCCATCTGCTATATTTGCTTTTTTACTGCAACGCTTTTGATAATTATACCATTGATTCCTATAGTTGCTTACTTTATCGACATTACTTCTCTGCCAACTAATTTTTTACAATTTATTGTTTCTTTCTTACAATGCACATTTTGTCACCTTCTTTTTCATACAAAACGTTTTCAAAACGGAATACCCCTGATACATAATCCATTTGTTACAAGAAACGGAGTGTTTCTTGGGATTTTATTTATGTGCTGCCATATGTTTTTCTCTGCCAACAATTACAAAGTGCATGCTGAATGGGATTTTTTTCTTATTCTAGCCATTCTTTTTTCACTCATTCTTCTGGCTCTTTTCTTCTTCTGGTGGCAAGGTGAAATTCATCACTGCTACCTGTTGCAGAGTAAAGCCTTTGAGTGTGATTCTTTAGAAAAACAATTAACCTACTATCAAGAAGAGCTAGGTGCTTTAGAAAAAGATAATGAAAAACTTTCAAAACTTATTCACAGAGATAATAAGTTAATTCCTTCCATGCAGTTAGCAGTACATAGTTTTCTTAACTGTTCTTTGAAAGGTAATACGGAAAATTTATCCCGACAGGGAGAAGCACTGTTGCATCAATTAGAAGCAGAAATGTCCGAAAGAAGCAGTATAGTTACTACCCTATTCCATTCTCAAAAACAGTTGCCCCACACTAATATTCTTTCTATTGACCAACTGCTCTCCTATTTTCTTCAACGCTGCGATAAAGATGGGATTGCCTTCGACTGCTCTTTTTGGGATAATGTTTCCTTAATACCCCAAAAAGCACTTTCAGAAAAAGATTTGTTAACTCTTCTTGCGGATTTGCTTGAGAATGCTTTAATTGCTACCAGGCATAATCAGGGAAACTATATTCTGCTCCACATGGGAATCTCAGATGATTGTTCCTTTATAGAAGTATTAGACAGTGGACACTTATTTCCTAAAGAAGTTCTTTACTATTGGGGACAGAAAAGGTACACTACTCTTAAGGAGCATGGGGGAAGTGGTATCGGTATGATGGTGATTTATGAACTGCTACAAAAGTATCATGCCAGTTTTGTAATCGATGAAACAATTTCTAACGAAAACTTTTACACCAAAAAAGTTACGGTAATATTCGATGGAAAATCTCGGTATCATCTCTATTCCAACCGTTCATCGGAGGAACTCGCCTATTTAGCCCGCCGTAGTGATTTAAAGATTTTTTCAGATGCGCCGAAATAATGCCAAATTCTGTTGCTATCATCACTTCACCTCCTACTGCATACTAGTGTCCTTTATTGCAATTTTTCTCCGCATACCGGACAATGCTTTGCTTTCAATGACATGGATAGCGGAAAAATTACCTAAAAAATTGCAACAACGTTGTTATCTTTTTTACTTTAAATGGACTCATATATATTAGGAACATCTGATGTCTTGTAATACCTGCACTCATGAATCCCCTAAACCCTCGGTTGGAAGAACAAGTCCATTCTCGTTCTTTTAAATTTCAAGTCCGGTTTGTCTATATTGTAAGAATTACATCCACCACTATACAAATCTGTACTAGTACTAGTATTATTATCCTACTTCTTAAAAATAAAAATTTACACCCCAAAATGAATCATATATTTATTTTTCTTTCTCGCTTTTCTTATCAACTGTAACAAATTTTGCAGACTTTGATCTTGTTGAAGCCGTTTATCCTTCTTAACTACTTCCTCAAAATGCTTAAGTTCTTCCGGAGGAATTAATGTAATTCCATGCCGACACAATCCTTTTGCAGGCTCATCCAGCCCACCAAAATAAGTATGCATATTTTTTAATTCGTTCCACCAATCATTAATATACAAATCATCGTCAATTGCTACACATTCATATTTTTCCGGATTATAGTCCATATAAACACGTTTTTTATCTAATTTCAAAATAATGCCAAATTCTGTTGCTATCATCGCTTCACCTCCTACTGTATATTGGTGTTCTTTATTGCAATTTTTCTCCGCATGCCGGACAATGCTTTGCTTTCAATGACATGGATATTGGAAAATATTCCTTGCAATGGGGGCATTTCCAATACTTTAACAATGCAATGATAATACCTGCTAAACTCAGACCCATCAGCAACATATACACTGTACTATGTTTCATATCAAATGCAATAGCAAACGGAAAAACTATCTGAAAAATTGCAACAATGTTAGTTATTTTTTTTACTTTAAATGGACTCATAAATTTTCCTCCTAAACTTCACATTTTGTTTTCTATTGGATATATTCCTGATAGCCAGGTTGAGAAACCTGCCAATACTCATATGCCTTTTTTAGCATGTAATTCTGATCATCAAAATGCTTTGTTTTTTTAATGGTAATTTTCTTTCCAACTGTAGATGTATATCTATTATTCTTCTTATTTACTAATCTGTACGCAATAGTTGTATCCTCAATACGTGCCTTTCTACATATTGCATAATTAGCCCAATCATTAGCCTTATGACCTTTCGCAACAAATTGAAAACACTTATCTGTCATATGAGTATATATTGATGTACTTACATATGACTCTTCACCAGGTGCCTCTATTTTCGAAAAATCAATGCCTAACACCGTTGCCGGAACCCAGACATACGGTTTTGTAAACCCAATCGCTATATGAAATGCTTTGTTTACAGTACCCCAATACTTAAAATTTTGTTTTTTAACATTTTTTATGGGCATATTATAATATTGATATACAATTCTATACTTCTGTCCCTTGTACTTTTGACTCCCTGAAATTTCAGCTTTCTCACAAATAACTAGTTTTTGATATTCTCTCTCATTATAATATTCAATTCCATTTTTTTTCAATATTTTTTTCACAGTTTCTTTACTTTTATTGGTCAAATCAATTTCCGCTGTTCCAAGTGTTTCTTCTCTAAGTATTTGTGTTGTTTCATTATTTTTTGCCAATACAATATTACCAGAATTAATCATCATCATTACTCCCAACAATATTGTTATACCTCTTTTTAATCTCATTTTTCTCTCTCCTTATTCCATTATAATTTCCTTAAAGCACTATCGGCCCCACAATCACTTGCCTATTTTCTGTTTTGCCTCCCTCTTTTTTCCTTTTATTTTTTACAATATTTAATTCTCCGTTTAACTAAAGCTCATGGTTGTGTGCACAATAAGATTGTGTGTATATGCCTAATTTATATTTTGCATATATTTACCAATATTTACAATTTTAACTTTTAACTTACGATAAAGCAATTAGTTTTTATACTATATTTCTGTTAGTTTTCGTTGGTTTTCGTTAGTTTTTATTCCACCAAAGAAAACATTGACTTCCCTCCTCAAAAACATTACAATATAAGTACATATCTGGGAAATATCTTAATCAATTCGATTGACTATCCCCATATAACTAAAATTTAACATGGCGGATAGGAAAAAGGCATACTTGAATCCTGTTCGCAGTAACGCAGGAGGAATGAATATGCAGGAAAACGAAGTAAAGATTAACAGAGAACATAAAGACAGACTATTTCGTCTTATCTTTGGCAGCGAGGAAAATAAGACCAATTTACTTGAATTATACAATGCACTGAACGATACCAGTTATAGTAAATTGGATGATTTAGAAATCACAACCATCGAAGATGTAATCTACATGGGAATGAAAAATGATGTATCACTACTGATACATAGCAGAATGGCATTGTACGAACATCAGTCAACTTACAATCCCAATATGCCAATCCGCGGAATGATGTATGCAGCCAAACTATATAGCAAACACATAGAAAAATATGACTTGAATATATATGGAGAAACACTGATGAAGCTTCCGGTACCTCAGTATATTGTATTTTATAATGGTTCCCAAGAACACGCGGATGAAGAAATATTAAGACTGTCCGATGCTTTTGACACAACGGAAAACATAACTGGATATGAATGGACTGCCAGAATGTTTAATATTAATTATGGCAGAAACCATAAACTGATGGAAAAATGCAAACCCCTACGGGATTACGCAATTTTTGTGGATAAAATAAAGTCCTATATAAATCAGAAAAATTCTATTGTGGATGCTATCAATCAAGCAGTAAATGAATGTATCAAAGAAAATATTATGGCAGAGTTTTTAAAAACTCATCGAGCAGAGGTGATAGATATGTGTATAACAGAATATAACGAAGAGAAAGTGATGGATGCAATACGTAAAGAGGCCCACACGAAGGGGCGTGAGGAAGGTCGCATGGAGGGCATTAGAAATACTCTGCAGACTCTACTGGATTGCGGAGTGGATATACAAACGGCTGTTACAAGAACTGCTGAACAATATAAAAAGAATGAGAAAAAGATTTGGGATATTTGGGAGAAGATGGATAAAATATAGTATTCTGCTTTTACACAACTAATTTTATTAGCTTTATCCCCACAATATATTACCACCAAAAAGCCCTCAGTAAATTTCACCGAGGGCTTCTCTCATTATACTTTATTGTATTTTACAAATACTTCTTTAACACATCTACCTTGTCAAGCTTCTCCCAAGGTAAATCTAAATCGTTGCGTCCAAAATGACCGTATGCTGCCGTCTGTTTATAGATTGGGCGGCGAAGATTAAGCATCTTAATAATTCCTGCCGGACGTAAGTCAAAATTCTCACGGATAATTTCTACGATTTTTTCGTCTGATAACTTTCCAGTTCCGTTGGTGTCTACCATGATAGACATTGGCTGCGCTACACCAATAGCATAAGACAACTGAATTTCACATCTGTCAGCCAAGCCTGCAGCCACAATATTTTTAGCGACATAACGTGCTGCATAGGCTGCGGAACGATCCACCTTCGTGCAGTCTTTTCCTGAAAAAGCACCGCCACCATGTCTTGCAAATCCGCCATAAGTATCTACAATAATTTTACGTCCTGTTAAACCACTATCACCGTTTGGTCCTCCAATAACAAAACGTCCCGTTGGATTAATAAAGAAATTTGTTCTGTCATCTACTAGCTCTGATGGAAGAATCGGAGCAAACACATATTTCTTAATGTCCTCGTGTATCTGTTCCTGCGTTATATCCGGATCATGCTGTGTAGATAATACTACAGAATTCAAATGAATCGGCTTTCCATTTTTATCATATTCTACTGTTACCTGGGTCTTTCCATCTGGTCTTAAATAGCTTAATGTACCATTCTTACGAACTTCTGTCAGTCTTCTGGATAATTTATGTGCCAATGCAATTGGATATGGCATATATTCTTCAGTTTCATTCGTCGCAAACCCAAACATCATACCCTGATCACCGGCTCCGGTATCTAAGTCATCTTCTAATGCTCCTTCTCTTGCTTCTAATGCTTTATCAACGCCCATTGCAATATCCGGCGATTGCTTGTCTAAAGCAACCATAACTGCACAGGTATTACCATCAAATCCTAATTTTGAGTCATTGTAACCGATTTCGCAAACTGTATCTCTTACAATCTGCTGAATATCTACATTTGCCTTTGTTGTAATTTCTCCCATAACCATGATAAATCCTGTGTTTGTCAATGTTTCACAGGCTACACGGCTCATTGGATCCTGTTCCAGCATAGCATCTAAAATTGCGTCCGACACTTGATCACATATCTTATCTGGATGTCCTTCTGTTACTGATTCAGATGTAAATAATAACTTTTCCATTTGTTCCTCCTTGCCATTTTCATTTTCCTTAATGTTTTAATGTTTTAAAAAACCGAATCCCTGAAACATGAGGATTCGGTTTGTATCATCAAATCCTCTTATTGTTCGATTGCTCGCTCAGGCTGGCACCTTCCAATACGGGGTTGCCGTGGCTTCACAGATCCTTTGTATCTCCACCACTCTGAATAAGAGAAAATTGTCATATTCAATTAGCATATTAAGACTACTACTTTTTATGATACTAGTCAAGTGATTTTTGACTATTTTTAAAATTTATTGCCGGTTTGCTGCCTACTCTTCTTCTAAGACAACGTCATTATCTACCTCGGATTCCTCTGACACATCTTCATCCTCGTATTCGTCAGCACTACTCTCTTCCTCTGTCACTTGTGCTTTCGCAATAATGGCATCCGCAGCCTTCTGACGCAAATATTCTTCTTCCAGCTCGCCTTCTTCATAAGATTCCAGCAATTCTTCTTCTGTTTCTACTCCTATATATTCCATACATGCTTTCTTATATTCAGCAAAGCCTTCTTCGTCAACTTCTAACTTTTCCTTATTTATAATATTAAGAATCACCATTTTTTCCTGAACACTGTACTCAGCTGCTTCCTGCAGGTCCTCTTCTGAAGCCATATCAGAAAGTTCCATTCCAAACATAGCTGCATAATTTTCATACATTTCTTTTACTTGATCATAAGCACTATTTATAAGATTTTTCGGTAGCTTTTTAAACTCAGAACATTCTACTACCGCTGCAATTGCAGATTCTCTTAAATCGTCCTGGCTTGTTTCTTCGTTATCAGCTTTTACTTGTGCACGAAAAGATTCTTCTAATTCGGCAACTGTACCATATTCTGTATTTTCTTTCACAAACGCATCATTATACTCCGGATATGTAGTTTTACATATCTTATCAATCGTTATGGTATAAGTAATCGCAACTTCTTCCTCGTCATCTCCCAGATAACTGCTTTCTACCGTAACAGTTTCTCCCGTCTTATGTCCTACTAATGCTGTATCAATCTGAGCATCAAATTCTTCTTCTCCCACTGTAAGTTCTAATGTTCCATAATCCTCAGAATCAGAGCCTTCTGTTGCTGTTACTTCTACACTGACAAGGTCTCCTTTTTCTATCGCACGGTCTGTAACCTCCGACTGAACCTTGTATTCCTCCATAAATTCATCTTTTTTTGCAGCAATATCATCTTCTGATATCTCCGTAATATATTTCGTCAGAGCAATCCCTTCATAATCTCCAAGGGTTGCATAGCTTTCTGCCATCTCTGCTGTGATTTCCACATCTGATGTCTCTTTCTCTTTACTGCTTCCACATGCTGCCAGTGCCATAACACTCATCATCAATACTGCAATTGCTTTATATCTTCGTTTCATATGTTCCTCCTTTTTTTTAATCAACACTCTAATAGAGTACCATACTTTTGACAAAAAATCTTTTAAAATTTTGTGAAATTTTATTTTAAAGAATTCTTTCAATTCCGTTATTTTTAATTACTTTTCTTTTTTCCTATGATATAATTAATTGTTAGATACTATATAATATTAATTTGCGATTGGAGGTAATGTATGAAGGTTTTATCTGTTTCTCAATTAAAAGCAGGTATGGTTTTATCTGATGATATTTATATTTTTGGAAATAAGCTTTTACTTCCAAAAGATACAGAACTTACTGACTATATGATTAATAAACTTACTTTTTATGCTATTACCGATGTAAAAGTCAAAGATTCTACTATTTCAAAAACAGCAGCTTTTACCTCAGAACCGATTGAGTCTTATTCAAAACGTTTAAAACATTCTCCGGAGTTCAAAGCATTTAAAGAAGAATTTTTTAGGAATCTTTATTCATTAAAAACAGAATTTCTAGATATTACTAATAAAGATGGTAAAATTCGCCCAAGTGATTTTTTACGCAGAATTGATTCTATTATTGAAAGTGCAGGCAGCAAAAGTGTCTTTGATATGCTTCACTGCATGCGTGAATATGACGACTCCACTTTTGTTCATGCCTTAAATACTGCACTAATCTGTCATGCTTTTGGCCACTGGTTAGATATGAATGATGCAGATATTAATGCCCTTACATTATCCGGGCTTTTACATGACATTGGGAAGATTCGGGTTTCTGATACAATTATTAAGAAAAACGGAAGCCTTTCTTCTGCAGAGCGCACTCTAATGCAGGCACATACAACTTATGGGTATGAAATTTTAAAAAATCAGGATATTGATGAGCGAATTAAACTTACTGCACTGATGCATCATGAACGTTGTGATGGTACAGGTTATCCAAAAGCTTATCGCACCTCACAAATTACAGATTTTGCGAAAATTGTAGGTATTGTTTCTGAATATGATTCTCTTACCAGTGCACGCCCTTATCGCGATGCCCTCTGTCCTTTTGACGTAATTAAGGAATTTGAATTAGAAGGATTACAAAAATTCGAAACCCGTTACATACTTACATTTTTAGAGCATGTTTCTAATGCATTTATCAATAATACGGTTCTTCTAAGCAATAATGAATCTGCAGAAGTAATTATGATTAATAAGCAGTTTTTATCCAGACCGATTGTGAAGAGTGGACAAAATTTTATTGATCTATCACAAACAAACGATATTTATATTAAGGCTGTTATCTAAATACAGCAAAAAGGGACTTCCACTATTGTGAAAGTCCCTCTTTTACTCTTACTACTGCTTATGACTAATTTCCCTCATCTTCATTTTCCGTGTTATCAATAAATTCTGTGTTTTGCCTATAAACAATATCAAATACTTTACTATAATCTGTACCTGTTAATGTAACCTTTAACTTAATTCCTTCTTCTGTTTTTATCACCTCTGACTCAATGCCTTCGCCCATAGTAAAGAAAGCATTTTCGCCAAGCGCCTCCTGTGATCCTTCTACATATATATAATTACTACTGCCGTACCACTCAAGAATCTTATTTTCGCCATCTTCAACATTGAGCGGATACAAGGAGGTAAAATCCTGATCATATCTTAAATCATATTCTATTGAAATATCTTCTGCGTTTTTCAATAGAATAGTTAATACATTATTATTGATATCTTCTGTATTCAACTCATAAGTTACTCCATCCGGCACGATTACTTCAAGATTTTCACTAATGTTTTCATTGAGTCCGGTTGCATAAATCATTTTGCTTCCATGATTAATATCCGTCTTAAAACTATAATTATCCTTGTCTTTTATATCGATAAGATATGGTTCATCTACTTTTCGCACATATTTTACATAACAGATGCTGCTCTTATCTCCATAAGACATTTCTATCTTTTTAGCAAAACCTTCAACATCAGATTCCTTGATTTCTGCCTTTGCCTCCTTTGCTTTTGCTATAATTGCAAAAGAATCACTTAATGTTTCCTTGCCTCCTTGAATTACCAGATATGGACCATCGTTCACGCCGCCCCAGCCATAATAATTCCAGTATAATATAGTATTGTCGGCATCTGAAACTTCTACAACCTTAAATGCATTATCACTTATGGAATATTTTACATAATAAATTTGTGCATATTTGTCATAACTGATAATTACTTTCTTTACATAACCATCTTTGTCTGACTCTTCCACAGTTACCGTAGGGCGATTATCTCTTGGAATAACCTGAAGATTATCTCCCAGTGTTTCCCTATAACCTTCCAGGTACAATTCTTTGTAGTCTTCATTTTCCACTTCCTCTACCCAGTAGCTTAAGTTTTTATCCGATTCTTCTGTTACAACACCAATGTCAAAAAGTGTATCAATATTCTGAGCATATACTACATAATATACTTTATAATATCCACCTTTTCCAGTTACAGTTATTTCCTGTGAATATTCGCCATCTGTGAGGTTTTTAATAGCAACTGTACTGTCAGAATTAACCTCTACATTATACTCTGGAATGTTTTCCGTTAATCCATCAATGTATATTACATTATCTCCTTCTCTTTTATAGTCCCAAATATCGTTTCCATTAATTCTGTGGATATCTACTGAATCTTCAAATTCCTCTATTTGAGAATCCAAGTTTTCTTTTCCTTGTACTATTTCAGAAGCATCATTTGAAGTTTCATATATTTTCTGCGCTTCTTGAATTTTTTGTGTAAATTCTTCATGAATGGTTTCATCCGTTACAAACTCTAAGATTTTGTTTGCTTTTTCAATGGAATCCAATAACTGCATCTTTTTTAAGGCTACTATATCCCTACCAATAAGCTCTAACTCATCGTTCCATTTGCCCATCGTATTTACTTCTGTTAAAGTGTCTTCTATCGCATTATATTTACATACATACCATAAATTTCCCGGTTGATTTGGCACATTATAGGTAGCTTTTAAGCGGTTTCCTTTATACACTTCCACAGTTGCACTTGATTTTCCCATTTGTTCAGAATCCCAATCATATCTATTGGTATAGTCATGTACATAAAATCTATATTCGCCTGCTTCCTTTAAATAGATGGTAGAAGTTTCTGGTCCTTCCCATGTGGTATCATCCACATCCAAGTCTGCACACTGAATTGTTTCTCCTTCGTTCATTACACTATAAGTACGATTGCTGAACCATGTATGGAACTCACCTTTGCCCTGATATGCAGGACCTATCAAATGAGAATCAAGATCGGCTGAAGCTCCACTTTCCTGATCCCCCCATCTTAACACAAATCGAACCTGCTCATTTCCAATTACCGCAGTAATTGTGCTATTTTTAATATTATTTTCATTTGGTAACACTAAAGCGTTAAACTTTGTGGTAATATAAGTTTCTTCCACTCCTTCTCTATAGTCAATGACTTGAACTGTATACTGTCCTGCAGGTAAATTTTCAAAGGAATAAGCTCCTTCTTCATTGGTTACTGTCTCTTTCAAATATTCTCCGGAAACATTGTTCTTTCCGGCACGTATTCTAACAGTAATTCCTTCCACCACCGGTTTTCCGTCCTGTGCATTATACAATACCCCGGAAAGATTTCCCGCTGCTGCTTCTCCCTCTTTTATCATATAAATCATTTCTGCTACATAATTAGAAGAGCCATTATTTGTCAAAACTATAGTTTCTATTACATTCTGATACGCTTCTTTTTGTACCAGTAAAATATAATTTCCTATCGCAACATCTGCAATCTGATATTCTCCGGCACTTTCTGTTTTACCTTTATACTCACAATCCTGTATGTAATCTTCCACGTTAGACGCTGTAATCTGTGCATTGTATGGTATTAAATATACATTTGCGCCTTCTATGGCTTCTGAAGAATTTTCCATTACTTTTCCAGTTACAGTTATTTTTTTCGTATTTGAATCCGTTTGCGAACCTTGATTCTGCCCTACTAAAAATTCTATATCTCCGGTAAGTTCAATCGTAATTTGAATTCTTCCCAATCCTACTATATTTGGCATATTATCTCTGGAATCTGCAGATACCTCTGTCTCTTCCGCACCATCTAAGACCTGCAACTGAATTCGGCTTCTTACGGTAAGCATCAGTTTTTCGCTAGATACAATAGAAGAATTCTCTGCTAATGTGGTAGCATTGACTGCAATGACTCCATTAGAAGTTCCTCCAATAGATAACTCTGCTTTTGTATTCAACGTAATACCTGCAATCTGTCCATTATTTAACAGTTTTAAATGCTCCGCTCCTTCTACGAGGTAGATATAACTAACTGCCCCTTCTGCAATCTGAACTGTACCTGTAGATGCACCGTAATAAATGGTATTTCCTTCTGTTTTTTCCACAAAAGTATTTTCTCCTACAGATTCTACTTTGATACTTTTAAAGGTTGCTGCATTTTCAATATGAGCTTCTTTGGCATTTACAATCAATGCTGTATCTGCATAATTTCCTTCCGGAATATCTATCGTTACAGCTTCTTGTGTTTCGATTTTTAATATCTGAAGTCCTTCTGTCTGCAACGCAGCATTTAATTCTTCCTGTGTTCCAACAGTTTTTATAACTCCGGCTTCCTGTACAACGATTTTACATTCCTTTTGAATTCCACCATCTTTGGTTGTAACTGTAATATTCGCTGTTCCGGCAGAAACAGCTTTCACCAGACCTGTTTCTGTTACTGTTGCCACGGTCTCATTATCGGTGTTATAGAATACCTTTCGTTCATTTGACGTTATTGGCATAACAGTAGCTTCTATCTGTTTTTCTTCCCCGACTAATAATGTTGCTTCTGTAAGATTTAGTTCTAAATTCTGAACTTTTGTTCCCACTGTCAACTCTATCTCTTCGGTGATTTTATTTCCTTCTTCATCTGTAGCTGTTACAGTGATTGTAACACTTCCGTTTTTAATTGCTTGAACCACACCATTATCGTCCACGGTAGCACATTCTTCTTTATTACTCTTATACTCTAATTTTTTAATTTCTGTGCCCTTTGGAACTGCCTGTACAATTAATTTTTCTGTTTTTCCTACTTCCAGAACACTGGCACCACTCTCTGTCTGAATCGTAATACCTCTTAATTTGCTCTGTACCTCTATATTACAGGTAGCTTCTTTTTTCCCATCTTCTGTTACTACCTTTACCGTTGCTTTTCCAGGTGCTTTTGCAGTTACTTTTCCCTGCTGTGTAACACTAACTACATCTTCACCGGAAACAACTGAAAATTTTACGTTTTTATTGGTAGCATTTTCAGGAACGACTGCTACTGTCAGTTGTTTTTCTTCCTCTAATGCCATCACAAGATTTTGTGGTGTAAGGCTGACTCCTGTTACCCCTATTACTTGTGTGCCGGCTTCTTTTTTCTTAACCGTTACTTTTACAGTTGTTTTCTTCTTGCTTCCATCTTTTGCCTTTACCGTAATAGTGGTATTTCCTTCTTTTTTAGCCGTTATCTTTCCTTTAGAACTTACTGTTGCAATACCCTTATTACTGCTCTCATAAATTAACTTTTTATTTGAGGCTTTCGAAGGTGAAATGACTGCCTGAATCTGTGCAGATTTCCCTTCATACAGCGTAACGCTTTTCTCCTTTACTGTAATTTTACTAATCGGTTCTCCTACGGTTATTTTGCATACCGCTTTTAATTTTGTACCACTTACCTTAGCTGTAATTTTCGTAGTTCCTTTTTTCTTTCCAGTTACTTTTCCTTTATTGGTCACAGTTGCAATTTTTTTATTACTGCTGCTCCACGTTACCTTTTTGTTTTTTGCTTTTACTGTTGCTTTCAGTGTTACACTTTTTCCTTTTTTCAAAGTATACTCTGAATAATTCAAAGTTACACCTTTAGCATTTGTCTCTGCCTCGACCTTTGTATTACTTCCCATAACCAGGCAAAATACAAGTGCCATTAACAATATTTTTTTAATTTGTTTCCCCATATTGTTACATCCTTTCTCCTATTTTACTCATCATTATATAAATTGTGACATTTTAATTTTAACCCAATCCTTTCATTTTGTTCAATGGCAAAACTATAGAATTTTCTGCCAATTATTCAGTATTTTGCATAGAAAAGCAATATTTTCAGTAAATAAAATAATAGCCAATACAAATTTCTATCCACAAAAACAGGAATTTGTATCGGCTATATACCTCGAAAATAGCAACCATTTAATATTATCTATTATCCAACCTTTAAAGTAAACTTCTGAATTTCATTCTCACTGCTGACTTTTTCTATCTGCGCTCCCAAAGCTCTTAGCTTTTCTTCAAAACATTCATATCCTCTCTGAATGTATACAATATCATCTACTACTGTAATTCCCTCTGCTGCAAGCCCGGCTATAACCAGTGCTGCCCCGGCTCTTAAATCCGGTGCACTTACTCTTGCTCCAGTATATTTTGAAACACCATTAATAATAGCTGTATTTCCCTCTACCTTAATATCGCCACCCATACGTGCCAATTCGTCCACGTATTTAAAACGATTTTCAAAAATACTTTCTGTTACTATACTTGTACCTTCAGAAAGACCTAAAGTTACCGCTATCTGTGGCTGCATATCTGTAGGATACCCCGGATATGGCAATGTTTTAACATGTGTATGCTGCAAAGGCTTAGAAGAAACAACTCTTACCGCATCATCAAATTCTTCTACTTCGCAACCAATTTCCAAGAGTTTTGCTGAAGTAGCCTCTAAATGCTTCGGAATAACATTTTTTACCGTTACGTCTCCTTTTGTGGCTGCCGCAGCAAACATAAATGTTCCTGCTTCAATCTGATCAGGAATAATCGAATACTCTGTCTTATGTAACTTCTCTACACCCTTGATTCGGATTACATCCGTACCGGCACCTTTAATGTTCGCACCCATACTGTTCAAAAAGTTTGCGACATCTACAACATGAGGTTCTTTTGCTGCATTTTCAATAATTGTATTCCCTTTTGCCAATGCAGCAACCATCATAATATTTATAGTTGCGCCTACGGTTACCACATCCAGATAAATGTGATTTCCTATCAATTCTTCCGCTTCTGTAATAATAAGACCATGTTCAATTCTTACCTCAGCCCCCAGTGCCCGAAAACCTTTGATATGCTGGTCAATCGGTCGGCTACCAATATTACAGCCTCCCGGCAACGCTACTTCTGCTTTTTTATATTTTCCCAGTAATGCCCCTAAAAGATAATACGAAGCTCGTATTTTTTTAATGTATTCGTATTCAATATTCACGTCACGAATCATTGAACCATTAATTTTTACTGTATGTCTGTCAATTCTTTCTACTATGGCACCAATTCCTTCAATTGCCTGTAATAAGACATTGATATCCCGTACATCTGGAAGATTATCTATATATACTGTTTCGTCTGACATAATTGCTGCTGCCAATATCGCAAGAGCCGCATTTTTAGCACCGCCAATTTTTACTTCTCCAACTAATGGATTGCCGCCTTTAATAACGTATTGTTCCATTACACACCTCTATATTATTCTATACTTATTTTTATTTGAATTTCCGATAAATATGCCATATTTCATTATATCATAAACGCCTTATTTGTAAACCTGAAATTTTTCAAAAAAATAACGAAAAATATGGCAGAAGAGCAACAATCTTCTGCCATATTGTTTAATTTAAATATTTAAATGGATCGACTTGAGAACCATTAATTATAATTTCAAAATGTACGTGCGGTCCGGTACTTCGCCCTGTGTTTCCACTCAATGCAATCTTATCACCCTGTGACACACTTTGTCCCACAGAAACTAATATTTTGCTTAGATGTGCATATCTGGTCTGACGTCCATCAGAATGACTAATGGTGACACAATAACCGTATCCACTCGCCCAGCCGGCACTGACAACTGTACCCGCTGAAGATGCCTTGACTGCGGTACCTACCGGACAAGCCCAGTCTATACCTTTATGCATTCTTCCCCAGCGATACTTAAATCCTGATGTAAATCTTCCGCCAGAAATTGGTTTTACATACGTTGGTGGTGTCTTCGTTCCACGTTCAATAATGGCCGGTTGAGATTTTTTAATAATTTCTTCATGAATAATTTCTCTTCCTGCCTCTTTTCCATTCCTGTTCGTAATCATTGCCACAACATTTCGTTCACCAGTACTAGCTTCCTGACGTACCACCTGTTCTGTCGTATACCACGAATCATTATCTATATACTGCGTTTCTGCCTGATATTCTTCGTTATATATTTTTTCCTCTTTTGTAATAACAGATAATTCCGGTTCTGGAACTGTCACCGTCAGTTCATCCCCTATACGGATTACCGAATCTTCATTGTCAATATTTTCATTGATAGCAACCAGATTTTCCACTGTTGTATTATAATTTTCTGCAATAACTGATAAACTATCTCCGGATTTTACTTCATAAATTTTATTTTTTTCCTTGTCTTTTGTGACAAGATCAATAGCCTCTTTTAAAGGAGTAATCTCATCATCTTTTACATAGGACTCAATTACTTCCACAGTATCTGCAAACGAAAGATCTGCAAGACCTTCTTTATACACATCTTCTGCTGTTGTTTCACCATATGATAATTCATCTGTCACCGTACAAATACCAGCATTAATCATAGCAGAAGAAACATTGGGATTATCACTTCCTGACTTTGACATCTTGACTAATTCTGTTGTCATAACATTTAATTCTCTTGCACTGTCAGTAATCAGTTCTACCTGATATTCATTATTCGTATCATACTTTTCTTTGGCTGCATTCAATAACGCAATCACATCTTCCTTTGAAGACAATGTCACAGTAAACTGGTTAATCTTTACTGTATAAGCTTTCTGATTAAACGTAACTGTCCCCTTCTGTAACACTTTACGCACATTCTTTTTCAGTTCCCTCTCCGACGTAGTCCTTGCAAAAATTTTATGTTCTGACGAATACTCAAAATCTGCTTTAACAATAGTCAGACCTTCTTGTTCTGACGCAACTTTCGATTTTTCTTCCAGCAATATTTCCTCTATTCCGTCCAAGGCTGCAACCTGTCCGATGACAACATCATTTAATGTAAGTGTATAATAATTTTCTGTATTGTGTTCCAGACTCCCAAACACAGGATGTATGGTAAATATACCAAGAACCGAAGCAACTGCTCCCAATGCAAAGAACAGTGATGCCTGCTTCTTATGCTTCGTCCATTTCTTCATTTTACATCTCCTTAATTTCTATTCATTATCTTAAGGTTTGCAAATATATATTTTAACTGGTTTTTCTTATCTTGTAAAGCACTTTATCCAATGTTTCATCCAGCCCCAGATTTTCTTCATCTACAATAACGTCTGCGTATTTCTCATATAGCGGACATCGTTCATCACATAAATCCTTTAACGTCTGTCCCTCTTTTAGGGCA
Source organism: Lachnospiraceae bacterium (assembly GCA_050874665.1). Classification (GTDB taxonomy): domain Bacteria; phylum Bacillota; class Clostridia; order Lachnospirales; family Lachnospiraceae; genus RUG11237. Next base: position 19,020 of record JBNMLC010000004.1, read on the forward strand.
ACTCCACGCTCTTTTAAATTTCCAAGACGTTTTTCTAATTCTTCATAGGAAACTTTTAAATAAACTACCGTTCCTATCTCTTTCAAATGTTTCATAGCTCTTTCTTTATATACCACACTTCCGCCGGTTGCCAGCACCACATTTTCAATATCTACTGCTGCATTGACATCTGCTTCAATTTCTAAAAATCCTTCCAGACCTTCTTCTGCAATAATTTCTTTCAACAATCTTTTTTCTCTGGACTGAATCAATAAATCAGAATCCACAAAGTCATAGCCGAGTTGTTTCGCAAGCATTACTCCTACGGTACTTTTTCCTACTCCCGGCATACCGATTAAAATAACATTTTTCATGTGTTAATTCCTCTCATACCTACTGCAAAAACACGCTTTGCAAGTTTCTATTATCAGAATAAAAGGCGGCAGTTTAATACCGCCGCCTCCATTGGTTTATTCTTACAGTCTTTTTAATAACTCTTCTCTTTCTTTTTCAAATCCCGGCTTACCAAGTAAAGCAAACATATTTCTCTTGTAGCTTTCTACACCCGGTTGATCAAATGGGTTTACTCCTAAGAGATATCCGCTGATACCACACGCAAATTCGAAGAAGTAGAATAATTCACCTAAGTAGAATTCATTCTGTTCCGGAATCTGTACTAACAGGTTTGGCACATTTCCGTCTGTATGGGCTAAAATTGTTCCATTCATCGCACTCTTGTTAATGAAATCAACACTCTTGCCTGCTAAGTAATTTAATCCGTCTAAATCTACCGGTTCTTCCTCTAAGATAACTTCTTCCCTGGATTTTTCAATATTCATAACAGTTTCAAACATAATTCTTGCACCGTCCTGAATAAACTGTCCCATAGAATGTAAGTCTGTTGTCAAATCAACTGCTGCAGGGAAAATACCTTTCTGATCCTTTCCTTCGGATTCTCCATATAACTGCTTCCACCATTCAGATACATAATGAAGGCTTGGCTCATAATTTGCAACAATTTCAACTTCTTTCCCTTTACGCAGTAAAATATTTCTGATTGCTGCATACTTTAATGCATCATTTTCTTCAAAATCTGCTTCTAACGCACGCTTTCTTCCGGAAGCTGCACCTTCCATTAACTTTGTAATATCAGCTCCACTTACTGCAATTGGAAGTAATCCAACCGCTGTGAGTACTGAGAAACGTCCTCCTACATCATCTGGTACTACAAATGTTTCATATCCTTCTTCTGTAGCAAGATTCTTTAATGCTCCCTTTGCTTTATCTGTTGTCGCATAAATTCTCTTTGCTGCTTCTTCTTTTCCGTATTTTTCTTCTAATTTCTTCTTAAAGATACGGAATGCGATTGCAGGTTCTGTTGTTGTTCCGGATTTAGAAATGATATTTACAGAGAAATCTCTGTCACCAACTACATCCAGTAAATTCTTTAAGTATGTACTGCTGATACTGTTTCCTGCATAATAAATTTCCGGTGTCTTTCTTACTTCCTTTGATACAGAATTATAGAAGTTATGTCTTAAAAATTCGATTGCAGCTCTGGCACCAAGGTAAGAACCACCAATACCAATCACAATTAAGACCTCTGAATCACTCTGAATTTTTGCTGCAGCCTTTTTGATTCTTTCAAATTCGTCCTTGTCATAATCTACCGGTAAGTCAATCCAGCCTAAGAAATCGTTTCCTGCACCGGTTTTAGAAACCAACTGTTCTTTTGCATCAAGAACCAGTTTTTTCATGTTTTCTACTTCTTTTTCGTTAATAAATCCTGTTGCTTTTGAGTAATCAAATGTTACTTTAGACATTATTGCACACTCCTTCTTACTATATGTAACTAATTTGCAACGCAAATTGATTTCGTACTAAATGTCATTTTAGCAAATGTGGACTATATAATCAAGTTAAAAATTCTTTTAATACATCTTGAATAATTTTAGCCTCATCAGAAGATATGGAAATATTTTCTGTTGCCATCAGCTTCTCTTCCAGTTTTCCCATACGTTCTTCCATGTCTTTTACATTTTGAATATTTTCTTTGCTTTCTAACTCTTCTTTTGCATCTTTTTGTGCGTTACGATGATTTATGTATTCATTTTCAATATAATTCTGCATATTTACTTTAATACCATCATATTTATAACCAGAATCAATTATGGATTCTGCTAAACAAAACAACAATAGGGCAATTACATTAATTAATATACTCCATACCACCAATTGCATCTGCATCTCTTTTATAATAGCTACTGCACTAGTAAACGTATTTAATATTACTGACAAAAGTAAAAATCGCACTGACATCTGACTGAAACCTCGTAGCGTTATCCCCAGATATCTTTGTTTTCTAATGTACTTTTCCACATAAACTGCTGCATTGTTTACAAAATGCTCCACCTGTATGCCACTTTCCAATTTTGTTTTATAATTTTTACTGAATTTTGCCTTAGATGTATTTATATTTTCCGTCTCTTTTAGCAAAACATCGTAAATAATTCCCAGTATCAGCCTGCTTAAAATTGCAAAAAGAGCAAATACTAAACTTAAATTAATAAGATATCCATGTTTTACAAACTCATACATAGCTAATGTCATTTTTATTCACCTCATAGTTTTATTTGTTTACGATTATAAATGTAGCTGTCATGCATTTCAATGAAAATCATTCTTCAAATTTATGCATATTTATACACATTTCTGCTTGTTTTGATTAAATTTTACATATTATGATTCTGGTGGTAAAGCCAGAGAAAATCTGCTATAATTATATAGTTGCATATATACGGCAATTTCACACATATTTTTTATTAGGAGGAATAAAAATGACATATAAAACACAAGGTGTGTGTTCACAGGCAATTGAAGTAGAAGTAGAAAACGGAATTATTACCCATGTTAAATTTATTGGCGGCTGTTCGGGGAACACACAAGGTGTGGCAGCTCTCGCTACCGGAATGAAGGTAGAAGATGCCATTGCAAGATTAGAGGGCATCCGTTGCGGCATGCGCCCTACTTCCTGCCCAGACCAGTTAGTAAAAGCACTAAAATCCATGCAATAGCCGGGAGGTCTATGTTTATATGAAACGAATTGTTTTAACAGGTGGCGGCACCGCCGGACATGTAACACCAAATATAGCTCTGATTCCAACCTTACAAAAAGAAGGATATGAAATTCATTATATTGGCTCCTATGATGGTATTGAAAAAAAATTAATTGAAGAGATAGGAATTCCTTACTATGGTATATCTTCGGGAAAATTAAGAAGATATTTTGATTTAAAAAACTTTTCAGATCCTTTTAAGGTATTAAAAGGGTATGGAGAAGCGAAAAAAATATTAAAAAGACTAAAACCGGATATTATTTTTTCCAAAGGAGGGTTTGTAAGTGTTCCTGTCGTAATAGCAGCAAAGCACCTCAAAATTCCTGCTATTATACACGAATCCGACATGACACCGGGATTAGCCAATAAACTGGCAATTCCTTCTGCCACAAAGGTATGCTGCAACTTTCCTGAAACAATGAAATATCTTCCAAAAGGAAAATCTGTCCTTACGGGCTCGCCTATCCGTCAGGAGCTTATGTCAGGTTCCAGAAAAAGAGCCTTAGACTTTTTGGGTTTTAATAACAGCAAACCCGTTATTATGATTATTGGCGGAAGTCTCGGTTCTGTGGCTATCAACACTGCAATTCGCGGTAATCTTGATACACTTTTAAAGGATTTCCAGATTGTACATTTATGTGGTCAGGGAAAACTTGATACTTCACTAGAAAATAAGAATGGCTATCGACAGTTTGAATACATTAAAAAAGAACTGGCTGATATTTTTGCCCTTTGCGATATTGTCATTTCCAGAGCAGGAGCTAATGCCATCTGCGAACTTCTGGCTCTGAGAAAACCTAATATTTTAATCCCACTGTCTGCCGCTGCAAGTCGTGGCGACCAGATATTAAATGCCCGTTCTTTCGAAAAGCAGGGATTCAGCATGGTAATTGAGGAAGAAGCACTGACAAAAGAAACTTTGTCTGCTGCCATAAAAGACGTTTATGAGCATAGAGAAAGCTACATTTCCGCCATGAAACAAAGCTCACAGACAGATGCAATTGCTGCCATTACAGATTTAATCAAAGAGAATAGTAAATAAATCAAACGTCCAAATTTATTGCATTGGACGAACGCCTATGAGTAGTGCCAGTTCTTCTTCCTTAAAGGGCAGAAGAATTGGCACTGTGCTTATGAGCGTCTGCAAAACCGATAAGTACAACCTATATGGAGAGCTTTTCCACCAGTTCCTCTTTCATGGCATCTGAAAGTTCCCCGGTTTCCCACTTTACATTAACCCCGTCTCCCTGATATCTCGGAATCAAATGCATATGATAATGAAATACCGTCTGACCCGCCAGTTTTCCATTATTCTGCACTACATTTAATCCTTCTACCTTCAATTCTTCCTTCATTTTTTTTGCCATCTTCCTGGCTGTCTTAATTACATGTGTTGCCATTTCATCGCTAATTTCATAAAGATTTGCATAATGCTCCTTTGGCAAAATCAATGCATGACCTTTGCTCGCCGGCGAAATATCAAGAATCACTCTCACTTTTTCGTCTTCATATAATGTTGATGATGGAATTTCACCATTTGCAATTTTACAAAAAATACAGTTATTATCTTTCATTTTTTATACCTCCAATTCATTACCTATGCACTAAACGGAAATATTACATCTAACATTCTCAATAGTTTAAAATTACCTTTTGCTGCCATATCTCCTGCCATAAATGCTCTCTGAAATGTAATTCTGCCATGAATAATATTTTCGAATACTTCCGGTGTAGTCTTTGCTGTTACATCAGCATTTTCCAGATTTCCATAGTAACATTCCAAACCTTCTGAACCAATATCTATAATCAACGGCTTCTTTTTATCAGAGATTGTAAACTTATATATCGCCTGAAAGTCTGTTTCCTGAGTATAGGCTTCCATTAATTCATTAATATATTCTGTTCCATCGGATACCTCTTGTTTATTCATCATATCTTTAAACATACTTGTAAGCTCCTGAATGTCTTCCTTCTGCTTCTTGACATAGGTATCATCTGATGCATATTTAGAAAGCTGTTCACTCTCCTGTGGTGTCAGTTCAATTCCCTTCGTACGTAATACGCTCTTCTTTACTGCCTGATTACTTGTTGGCAATCCGACCAAATGCTGAGCAATCGTACGATACATATTTTCTGCCTTCTTTTCAATGAGTCTTGAAAAATCGTCATTCATTTCAAATGAAATCAAGTCATCCACATAACCATAGATACCACTTACCGGTATTCCGCCCAAGATTTCCCAAGCGTTAGAAAGTGTAAGTACCCCTTCCTTTTCTCCGTATGTAGTGGACATGACTACAGGTTGCATATATAGTCCACTAATTTTATTCTTATCTCCATACAACCAACAAGCATCTAGAAACTGCTGCATATAACCGCCTATACCATACCATTCTACTGTGGTTGCCAAAATAATGCCATCCGCCTCTTTCAACGTCTGCGGTAGCGTTGCAATATTGTTTTTTTGTTCGTAAATATTAATTCTCTCTACTTTGACATTCAGTTCTTCAAAGACTGCCTGCATCTTATTAATCACATATAAAGTAGGATCATCAATTAAGCCACGTCCGCCGTAATAAATGTTTATATTCATATATTTTATACCTCTTTCTTCCCTAAAACCTTATCACGACTTTTTTCTAGTGTCAAGCTATACAAACCTATAATATACCTCTGAAAAATGTATTACATCGCCACTCTTTAACTGCACTGTCTGATTTGCCTCTAACAGTTCATCATTTACGCCAGTTCCATTTGTCGAGTTTAAGTCCGTAATAAATACTTCTCCCTCTTCTTCATCAAATTGAGCATGAATTCTACTGACTAAATTATGGGGTATTACTCCATCTGCCCATTCTTTTCCTTTCCCAATTACAAACGGAAATTTTTCTATTGTAAAGTCTTCATATCCCCCTTCGCTCAGGCATACAAGATAATGCATTGCCTTTCCCTGAACTTCCTTAAGAAGCATAGTATGACCATAATATTCTTCTTTGTCACCCTCGGCTTCAACAACACTTTCTATATCCCCCTTATCTTTATCTTGTCCGAAAGTTCTAATAGGCTTTACTTCTCCTTTAAAATGATTCATAATCTGATTAAAAAACCCCTTCTCTGCAACCTTCGAGTAACTTCTCTCTTCACTATATTCATAATCAGCCTCTTCACAGATTCCCGTAGGTATATCTCTCTGAATTTCTTCTGTCTCCTCTGCTTTTTTGTGTATTCCCATGATTTTTTGTATACTTCTTAAAATATCATAATTCTCCTGTAACGTATAACGATATAATGCATATCCCTGTTCAATCACCTGTTTATCCTCATAATCCAAATGATTAATTAAGTATTCCGCCAATACATGAAATTCATCTTCTGCTTTCGCTTCCTCTTTATGAGGATAATAACAAAAATATACTTCGAATGTTTCCATGTCAGCATATATGTACTCCGGTTTCAGATACACTTCATCCAAACGCAGAAAATATCGCCCCAGTTCCTGAATCAATTTCTGTATTGCCCCTAAAATCTTTTGAAACTGCTGTTCGTTTAAATGCTTTTTTTCACATATTCTCTGTAAGGACTGCTTAGAACTGATGTCATATTGGATTCTTGTTACATTATCCATACAATAAACGTTACACTCTAAGAATCCAACAATCTTATTATACCGAAGCATTTTATATTTGTAACTTTCTTCCTCAATCTGCTTTTCAAATATCAAATAGTTTTTATCTTTTTCTCTTTTAAAATAACCTTCCACTTCTTCCTCCCCTGTATTTTTTACTATTCATTGTTATAAATTATTTTTTCCACAATTTATTTCTTGCCAGTGTTTCTCTGCTGCTGTAAAATGGCACTGAACTTTTTTCCTGAATCTTAGTCTTTCCCCAAAATGGAATATAAAATTCCACCTTTCCTGTCACTGTAATGCTATCTACACCCTTTTTCATGCTTACTCTTATATTGTCCGGCAAAACCAACGTATCTTTTGATATCTTATCCCATTCACCTTCCAAATCATATACCGTTCCCTCCCTTTTTGCCTCAGCCAGTTTTATTCCAACATAATATGTATTATTCCACACTGCTACTTTGTTATAATAAAATAGCATGAGAAATACCAGCATAATAATGATAATAAACACCATCGGAAACACAAAAGCTGCCTCTATTGTAACATTTCCCTTCCCACTATACAGAATACCTTTTCTATCTTTTGTCATACTATCCATACTCCTCCTATCGTCCCTAGAAGCAAAAACGGAACAAAAGGAAATGTCTTTTTTCTTCCTGCCTTTTTAACCATTAAGAGACTTCCCCCATATAACGCCGCCAGCAAAAACGATAGAAACAAAATTCCAATTCCGTCCATTACTCCCATCACTGCAAGTATACTTCCCATAATCCACACATCACCCATGCCAAGTGCCTCGTTACTGATTTTACTTACTCCCCCTAACATCATTGTAATGCAAATACATATAAAGAGCTCTTTTATAGATATTTGCTTTTCCTGTGCGGAACACCAAATTCCAATACCCGCTGCCAAAACCGGAAGCAAAATCCATACCTGTTGCTTCTTAATATCCAGAAAACTTTCCACGCACAAAATAATGCATAATATCACTTTTGCTGCAACCATTACTTTTCCCCTCCTGCTTTAATTTTTATTCCTTGCCACACCTACTGCATAATCTTCGATTATCTACTTCCTCTAATAAAATTCTCTCTATTGTACGCTTTAGACTTTTACATGCCAGTGTATTGTGATATCTTGTTCCATCTCTGGTAATGTATACATATCCAAAACATTCCTTCTTTTTACATCTGCTACAAGCCGTATATCGTTTTAAATAATTATTTTCCTGCTTTTTTAACTCTCCTTCGCTTATTTTTTGAATTGATAAATTCAAATAACTGCATTTTATACTTGTATGATAAACTGTTTGACCTGTTGTAATGTATACAATCTTTTCACTATTCATTTTCTGCAAACTTTTCCCCAAAAAAGCCCTGCTATAAACACTTTGTACACAAGGAGCAGTAATTCTTATTCCTAACAATTGCGGTAACTTTATTTTATAATCCGCTTGCAAATAAATAATTTTATTGTCTTTTTGAATTTTTGATTTTCCAAAACGAAAGCCTGCCCAATTTCCTGACACAAATGAAACATCTGCATCACAGCCTTTCAGATTAGCAAGAAACAATCCCGACGCAGCTAAATTACTCTTTATATCCGCATAAGTTCCCATTTGTTCTGCAGTCACATTTAATGCATACTGGATTTTTGACTGTAATTGCGTAATTCTAATTCCATAAAGCATTACCCAAAAAGCAAATATAAACACAGGAATCACCATTGCCGCCTCCACTGTAAGTGAAGCCCTTAAATATCTTCCAGAGAGTGTGTAAAATGTTCTTTTCTTATTTGTTCTGGTTCTGAGAGAAATACTGCTACTGAAAATGTTTTTATTTTTTTTGTTTTGTTTTTTGGTTCTGTGTTTATGTAATAACCCAAGATAAGAAAAGAACATGTTACACACCCCCTGACCTTTACCCATATTTTATTGCTTTTAAAACAACTATTTCTCTGCCACTCCGACTGACCGCCAGTACTTTTCCCTCCATATATGCTACGCATAAATCCATTCGAAATGAAGCGACATTTGTTACACTCTGTATTCTCTTTTCTATTAAATCCGTACTTCTATAACACTTGCTCTCTGTGGAAGATGCCGTTAACAATATCCACAAATATTCCTCATAAGAAAGTCCCCTTTCATCATCCTTTGACTTACCTTTTACAATTTGGGATATATTTGCAAGTTCCGAAAGCTCTAGTTTCCAATTTTCTTTAGTTTTTTCAAAATTTACCTTTCCACCAGTAAGCAAAATTCTCACTTCTAACAAACTCTCTCCATATGCCCATACTGCCAGAATGGCAAATTTCATGGCCGTAATGAGCGGCATTATTCCCGTATATCCCACCAATGCAGTCGCAAGAGCTTCTGCTTCTGCAAGCTTTACTTTATCTGTTAAAAGGTATGCAAAATTGATTCCCTCTCGTATCCATAAAATTTTTTCTAATACTCCGGTAAGGTTTTCCTTATCGCCCCCCTTCCCCGCAATCATATATTCTATCTCGTATTTTAAACCTGAAACGCCATCTTTTTTCTTTTCATTTCCAAAACTTGAAAACTGATCTTTAATATATAAATCAAAAACCGTTTTTTCTAAAACAGATACATTTTCTTTTTCCTGAACGTTCCCCTTTTGCAATGTACGCTTTTGCAATGTTGTGTTTAGGTCTATAGAATTCGAAGAAATATCCAAATCGCCTGCCACAATTGCAAGCAATCCATTTGCTTTTAATGCATTAATCACTTCCACGGGATTTACAACCTTTTCAGCCTTTTCTTTTTCCTCTTTGTCCACTTCGATGTCTTGCGGAATTTCTAAGTCTGCAGGCTCTACTTGATTTTCTTCTATGGTTTTTCTTGATTTTTCTGCTTCTTTGTATTTTTTAGACTGTTCTAGTGCTTTTTCTATAGTTTCCGCAGCTATTCTTTCTTGGTATGCTTTTATTGCTTCTTTCAGAAAAACCGTTCCATTATCATCTGTAGCAAGCATAACCTTTGTTATTTCTGTATCAATCAGTTGCATTTGCAACATTCCACTCTGCTCTTGTATATTTTTATACATATAATAGTCCAGACGCGATGCAATAGTTTCATTCGAATTATCTACAAAGAACACCCCATACTGTTCCACCAGTTCTGTACAATACTCACTTAACACTGCGTTAAGTGAAATATCCATAGCAGAAAATACTTTCATTCTGTCTGCCTGAAACATAGCCTCTTGCATCACTTGTGCCATAATGGATATCAAGATTAATAAAATTAATGATAAATATACAGTAATGCTCGCTTTCTTTGTCTGCCTATCCTTCATGTTATCGCAGCACTTTATTACTTTTGGTTGTAATGTTGCTGAAAATTCTTGTAACCAATGCACTGATCTGCTCTTTAAACACAATTACAAGCCCTATCAAAACTACCAAAATTAAAATTATTTCAACTACACCAATGCCATCTTCTTCTTTGAAAAAATTTTTAATGCTATTCATAATAAATACCTCCTGTTATTTTCATTAAATTGTAAAAGATAAGAATGCAGGTACCATAATTACAGCCAGAGTAATTATCAGTAAAATTCCCATCGGGAGTAAAAGTTTTGTTCCTGCCTTTTCTCCCACTTCTTTTGCATTTCTCTTACGTCTGTCAAATGCTTCTTTTGTTTCCTGCTGCAGGTTATCTAAAAAGCTTCGAGAGCCTTTTTCCAACTGCTGCACCAATATAGCTGAGAGTTTTTTATACTCATTAAGTCCTATTCTCTCTCCTAAATTTTTATATGCCCCATGTTCACTGATGCCATGCTGCATTTCACGATACATCACCAGCAGCTCTTCATACCCCCATTTTATTACCGCTTTTTTCCCCGCTTTTAACTTTATTTTTTCATAATCATCTACTATTTTTCCAATCGCCTTCTTACTGGTCATTCCCGACTGAATATAAAGGCTGAGCCTGCTAACAATTTCTGGATACTCTCCTAACAACGCTTCCTCTTTTTTTCCTTTTTGCTTTTCCTCCTCCTTCAAAGTTCCCCACATAAGGACTACTGCTGCAACCGGAATTGCCAGAAAATACTCCCACGGACGTCTGCGATTTCTCTCTTCAAAAATGATACTGCTTCCCACAATCTGTTTTGGTAAAAGATACTCATTTTGTGATTCCGACTGTTCCTGTAGTGCTTTTAATTTCTGCTCCACCGCCCGCTGCCACCACTTACTGTCTTTCTTGTCCGGCATTACCACACACACCGGAAAACTATATACCTTTTCATATTCTCCCAACGTAAGCAACGCTGTAATCATAACAATTTTTCCTTCCGTTTTTGCATACGCACTAAAAACCTCACCATAGGAATTGATATATTCTTCCTCATCTGTACTCCAGGATATATCCACTGGTATTCCCTCTATACATTCTACAAAATTCAAATCTGTGCTTACTTTCTCCAGACTTTGGTTACTTCCCAAAATTTCTGTTTCCAGCCTTTCCTCTACCTGGCGAAATAATTTTTCTGCCTCCTCTTTTTCATACTTTTTTTGTGGAACAACAATGTCAGTATTTCCTGTCACTTTTCCATGAGCTGTTTCATAATACAGTTCATATTTCTTTTCTACATCTCCTTTTTTAATGCTTCCGTTTTGTATTAAACTTTCCGGCGGCTGATACCCTCCTATCAAAATACACACCAAAACACTGACAAAACCAATACAACAAATAATTTTTATTATCTGCATATATGCCTCTTGCATCATAACAGACTCATCTCTAAACACACCGGCTCTTCGTTTTGCTTGTACCAATCTTTGGAAAAATTTGCTGTTGTATATTATTTTCTTCATAGCTACACCTCGATTCGTGTAATATATTCTCCAAAGCATACTGCCAATACATATGCCACAAGACAAACACTCATGATGATTACCCCTGCTATATTGTGATACATTACATCAAAAAATCCTTTTGAAGTAGCGCTGATATATACCATAACCCCCACCGGAACCAGACTCATGATTTTCTGTTCATATTTCTTCCCAGATAACATGATTTGTATTTCCTTTTGAACCTCTATCTTTTCTTTTATCATTGTGATGCTTCGTTTCATAATCGCTGCCATATCACCTCCACCTCTTTTTGCTTGTGCAAATACTACCGCAAAGTCGGAAATATCTTCATTGTCACTTCGATTTGCCAAATCCAGTAATAATTCTTCTATTTTTACATTTAACTTCAAGCTCTGCCGAATTACATTAAGTTCTCTGACCATATCTGAAAACTCTCCGAACCTTTCTTTCATGGAAAAATAACTTTCCACAAAGCTGTTCTCCACAGAATATCCTGCTTCCATACACTCACCAATCAGTATCAAAGCTTCCTTAAACTGCTGTTGCAACAGTTCTAATCTCTTTTCCCTAAGTTTCCGTCCTTCCATTTGAAAGTAAAGAATTAAAAAAGGACTAAGGAATATGATTGCTACCCACGAATGATAGAACAAATATCCTATGATACTCAAAATCATCACACCTTTTAAAAGCACCAGCAAAAAGTCTGCTCCACTATAATGATAAACTTTATAGTTTATTCTTTTTAGGCAAGCCCCGTGTTGATTAACTTTTGTATATTTTTTAATTCTCCTTTTTTGTTCCACGTTCCGCTTATTCCTCCCTTTTTGCTTTCTTGTGCCTCTTCATATTTATATAAGCAATTCAGTTTAATTTCACCTTTTTCATAACCTAAAACTTCTGTGATTTCGAGTACTTTTCTACTTTTATCCTTCAACCTTCCTAAATGTACAAAGATATCAATGGCTGATGCGATTTGTTTGTCGATAGCCACAATCGGAATATCCATACCCATTAAAACCATCGTTTCTAACCTGCTCAACATATCTCTGGCACTATTTCCATGACCTGTACTTAAACTTCCATCGTGTCCCGTATTCATTGCACTAAGCAAATCTATGCATTCTGCCCCTCTGACTTCACCAATTACTATGCGATCAGGCCTTTGCCTTAAAGAAGCCTTAATTAAATCTCTTATTGTAACAGGAATACACCCTTCTACATTAGCATTTCTGGTTTCTAAGCGAACCAGATTGGGGAGTCCCTGTACTTTTAATTCTGCACTGTCTTCAATTGTAATAATTCTTTCATCTGAGGGAATATATGCAGTTAACGCATTTAGAAAAGTGGTTTTTCCAGAACCAGTACCACCACTGATAAATATATTATATTTTGCCATTACTAATTTACCAAGAAACTCCGCCATTTCTCGTGTTATTGAATTTAATTCCACCAGTTTGTCCATCGTAATTGCTGTATCTGCAAATCTGCGTATAGTTAAAATGGGTCCATTTAGTGCTACTGGCGGCAGTATTACATTTACTCTTGCCCCATTTTCTAACCTTGCATCTACAATTGGTGAGGACTCATTTACTACACGGTTACACTCTGCTACAATCTGTTGGATTACATCTGAAAGTTTTTCTCTAGAATTAAAATTTTGTTCCCAACGTTCCATCTTTCCATTTCGTTCAATGAAAATATGCTCTATGCCATTCACCATAATTTCGGTAATCGAATCATCTTCTATTAATTCCTGTAAGATACCAAGTTTTCTGATATCAAAGAAAAGCTCTTTCGACAAGCGGTATCTTTCATCAATGGATATATAATTTTCTTTGCTGCATCGGATAATGTTTTCATCAATTAATTTTCTAATTTCATCATCAGCTATTTCTCTGGATAAATCAATTTCATCCATTATGGTATCTTTGATTCTGTTTTTATATTCCACAATCCCTCCTCCTCTAACAGCTCTGCCACATATGTACCGACACTACCGTAATATAACCCTTCTATTGATTCACATTCCATTTGTTCTGTAAAATTTAATTTACACTGTTTGATTTTCTTTTCCATTTCCGCATATTCAGAAATTCTTAAAAATTGGAAAAATTCCTGTAGCTTTGCCTGTGAAACAGAGTCTGCCAATACCGGTATATAAAGTTTTTCCAAATTAGCCAATGCTGAAAGCATGCTCTTTATCTGTCTTCCAAAGTCCACTATCATCACATCATAGGTATCACTTTTTACAATTTCTTGCAACAAACTGTTTACCTCTTCTCCAAGTTCCTGAATATCCGGTGCCAGCTTTACCGGAGGTATGATTCTAAGGCAATTGATTTCCACCAACATGCCATTAATATATGTTGCAAGTTCTGCTTTTCCTTGTTTGATATAATATATTAAATCAGAAATATCCAGACCATTGTATTCACCTATAATACGTTGAAAACCGGGCCATTCCTCGAGATTTACATACACCACTTTATAATGTTGTGCCAATTGCTGCCCCAGTACCAAAGCAAACGTAGTTTTTCCACATCTTCCCAACGGAGAATACACACCTAGTATTTTTGTGTCATTCAGAATGCCTGTCCTATATATTCTTTGAGATAAACAACAAGTTTGCAAAAATTCTTTCATAATATGTTCTGCCGACTGATATTTATAAATCACTTTTTCATCTGGCTCTTCTACCTGCTCTCCCTCAGTAAAATATATTGCCTGCTTTATTTGCAGTCTTTTCCATTCCTCTCCATAAATACACTTGCTTCCAAGATATACGTCTATTTCTTTTTTCTTTTTCTCTGCAAAAGAAAGCAGTGCTTCTTTTGTATGAAAAGAACAGATCTCAAAACTCCTTCCCAACTTTTCCTGAAAATACGAGGTAATACCATATAAAAAATCTTCTTCTCTATCTAAAATAACAAGTAACAATCAATACACTCCTCCTAAATGCAATACAAAACTAAGCCCTATTGGTAACGCAAATGCAATGGTGTCTTCATACCCCTGCTTTTTCGTATAATACTTTTTACACCCCGGTGTACGCATTACCATTACAACATATTCTTTCAAGTATCGGAATCTTCTATGCACACTTTTTCTTTTAAGCATTTTTGCCAATGACCAGATACTCCCCAGCACACACGCATAAAATATCATATAGATTACTTGTATTTCATTTAATAATACAGAAAACATACAGAAATACTTTACATCACCTGCCCCTATCATTCCTAAGACATACACAGGAAACAACAAGAAAAACGGTATTACCATACTTATCAATGCTTTCACACACCCGGCAGTCCCAGTGCTGCAAAATTGTATCACAAAAGCTGTCACAATACCTGCTATAATCCAAGTATTTGGAATTTTATGTTCTTTTACATCATATCCCGCAATTACTACAGCAATACTGCCAAAAATTATATAGATTTCATTCTCCAACGCATCCCTTCTTTCTTCTTTTATTTTCCTATCTGGTATTTTTGTTTGATTCAAACAGATTGTCTAGATTTACAATATGATTTGGAATGTATCTAAAGTATATTACATGTTTTTTCATTTGTCTATTGCTTTTTTACCTTTCTCCCTTTTTCACAGAAACCGTTTGCTTTTTTATTATATTTTACTATAGAATTTTGTTCGCCTTGTTCAATAGTACTAAATTTCATTCTATAAAAGTTTATAAAATACCATACCATAAAGCAGAAGAAATCCCGGAAGTCCCAACGTTCCCAGCGTTAGTAACGTAACCATATTGATTCCGATGCCAAACTCCATCCCCTGAGACAATAAAATGCTGTTTACAAAGCATACACCAATTGTCCCCATCATCATACGCAAAACCATATTAATTAAAAACTCAATTTTACTTTTAAACAAAATGATTACTAAAACAACGCCACACATAAATATCAAAAATAATATACCCGTTTCCCGATCCATTGAAACCTCCATGTTTTTTCAAATTCATATTTTATTTGTATAAAATTGGATATACATGCTTATACTTTAATATATGTCTTAGAAAGTGGTGATATGAATGTTTCGAAAAAACAAAGAAAAAAGTAAGCAAAACAAACAGTATATGGACGTAATAAGAGATATTGCTCTGACGAAATCTGCTTTAGATACTGCCTACTCAAATTTTGAAAATGTTATTAACCCCGACTTGATTGACTGCTATATCTACGAGGTAAATTCTGTGCAAAAAAGATACAAATTTCTCCTAGAACTGGTGCGACAAATGGAAAATGAAAATTAAACTCAAAAAAGCATTTAAAAACACAATGTTTCTAAATGCTTTTTTGAGTTCTACATTATACAAAAAATCCTCTTGAACTTCCTTCATCTGAAATATTTTCATTTAAGCTGTTTTTTCCATAAGTAAGTCCTGCATAAATTTCCTGGGCATTGCCCATTAATACCGGCGAAGTGTCCTGCCTTGCTACCTCACAAAAGCTTTCTTTCAATCCTCTGATAACACTCTCTGCAGAACTAATCAGCTCTTCCTCCGGCTTTATGATTACTCTTGCAAGTGTTCTGTTTACATATAGATATAGTCTGGCAAGCTGCGAAGAAATTTCATACTGCTTATCTAAAGCTGAAATCAGTTCTTTTACACATTCCTGTGCTTTTTTTACTTCTTCACAAAATTCTTCTTTTTTCCCATTCTTTAAAAGAGCTTTTCCCTCTTCTAAATAGGTCAGTATCATATCGTATAAAATAACTACTAATTCACTTCTGTTGGCATTTGTAATCCTTACTGTAAATTCCTGCTTTTTTTCTCTATTCATATTGGTTCTCGCTTATCATTACTGTAATAATTGAAGTACCGTCTGTGGAAGGTCATTTGCCTGTGCAAGCACAGAAACACCTGCCTGCTGTAATACATTATACTGGGTGTATCTCGTCATTTCCTCTGCCATGTCAGTATCCATAATACGACTATATGCGGAAGTAAGGCTTTCATCTGCAACATCAAGACTGGAAATCGTATGATCCAAACGATTCTGATATGCCCCTAACTTTGCCCTGACCGCTGATACAAAAGAAAGTGCATCATCTACCTGTGTAATCACTCTAGAAGCAGATTCAAAGGTAAGATAATTCAGATTTTCAATTCCCATATTTTCTAAAGACATATTCGGAATACGCACGTCCATCGTCTGATTTTCATTAGAGCCAATCTGCAGTGACATATATCCAAAATCTTTTACATCAATAGTGGCTGTTGTTCCCACTAAAGTAGCACTTGTATTTCCCGCAATTTCCTGATAGCTTTTATTGTCCACTTTAATTGTCATCTCAAAGCCGCCTCTGTCAGTTACCTTAACGTATTCACCATCGCTGCTGCAGGAAGCCGTATTTTTGAACAAAGAGGTTGAACTTGCTGTGTTGGTATCCTCTACTAATTGAATTGATGCGTCCGTTCCTGCTGTTTTTGTTGTAGAAGTTAATCCAAGTGTTCCTGCGAAAGAAGGCGGATTAACTGTAATATCTACATCCCACTTAGACCCATATTCTTCTGATGTAAACACCAGAGAATTTCCTTTCATGGTTACTTCCACACCTGCAACTTCTGCTGCCTCTCTTATTTTTCCGTACACATCTCCAAATGTTTCTGATGTAGATATCTCCACAGCCACCCCATTAATGCCAATCGTTCCTTTTGTTGCTGCAGCTTCCGGAACACCAAATGCGGACGTATCTATTGTTCCTGTAGTAACGGTAGTCTTGCTTGCCACACCCGTAATTTTAAACTGATATGCTCCCGGTGAAACAGAATCCGCTATAAGACCCGCACTGACACCATTTGTATTGCTGTAAGCTCTTGTGTCAAAGCTTCCATCTAATAATGATTTCTTATTGAACTCTGTTTCCTCAGAAATTCTCTGAATTTCTTCCTGTAGTTTTTCTGCTTCAATCTGAATTGCTTCCCTGTCTTCTAAGGTATAGGTATCGTTTGCACTTTGTACTGCCAACTCACGAAGTCTTTGCAACATAGACTGTATTTCATTCATTGCACCTTCTGCCGTTTCAATTGCAGATACTCCATCTAACGCATTATCAGAAGCTTTTTCTAAGCCCCTTAACTGGGTACTCATTTTATGTGCAATGGCAAAACCTGCCGGATTATCCTTTGCTGAATTAATTTTGTAGCCTGATGATAACTTTTCTACCGAATTGGAAAGACCTTTTTCAGTTGTTTTCAAGCGGCTATTTGCCAGCACCGCTGCTATATTATGATTAACTTTCATGTAATTCCTCCTAATTATTCATTATATGATTTGTACCTTTTTGTTATTAGAAATATCGGTTATAAGCCTATTTTTCATAAGTAGCAAATGTATGAAACTTTTGTGTTTTATCCCTGACTTTGAATTAAACCAATAAATGTTTTTGCACACTGATAAAGTGCTACTGTATTTACACGGGATTCTTTGTCTAATTTTTCTGTCTCACTAAACTGGTTTAAATCGACATTTTCACTCTTTGCATAATTTAATTTTGTAACACGATAGGAATCACCTGCCATACCAATTTTAATGTTTTTATCAATAGAACGAAGGAATTCATAACCTACATCCGTATCTGATACCATAAGCCCTGTAATCCTATCTGTTTTCAGACGAAAGGAAGCCGCTATTTTTCCATACTTGTCACATTGCATGGTAATGGCTACTGTTCCGTTTTGATTACTTCCTTTTATAATTTTTAAATTAATAGACGTAATTTCCTCGTTAATCCTCACTGGAATTTCATAATTTTCTTCCCGGCTCAAAGCACTTGTCAATTTGATTTCCTGATGAAGCATTTTTAGAGAACGAACATCTACATAATTTAGATTTTCCTCTTCCAGAGAAGATTCTACTAGCTCAAATTCTGCTCCTGTCAACTCCTCATACGCTGCTTGAGCCGCTTCTTCTGAAATCAGACGGTCGGTTACACGTTCTGCTGCTTTCATAATTTCTTTTTCTTTGTTTTTCTTTGGTGCTTTTGCTGCCTCATTCAGCAGTTGCCTGATGAATCTTCCACGCTCGTTCATTAGTCCATCTGCTGCTACAAGATTATTCACTGTCACAGGCTGCTCATAATCAAGAAGCATTTTTATTACCTGTCCTTCCACCATACGTGCATCTTTGAGCTGATTCATCTTTTCTTGATAAAATTGTTCTTGAATTTCTTCATTAACTGCAATATTCTTCATCTGCTCGCCAAAATTTTCAAGTGAAATATTATAATTATCAATATTTTTAATATGTACCAGTTTTTCCGGCTCCATATTTTCCATTACTTCTTTTACCAAATTAGTATAATACTGTTGTCGTTTTTGTTCTTCATTATAATGCTGTTGTGAATTGTTTTCCGAAAATCCTTCATTGATTTGTGCCTGCATAGGCGTAACATCTGATTTTCCTGAGGCAATCCCGCCAAAATTATCATCTACTGTAACCTTTATACCGCCCGCCTTTGTAGTACCTGCACTTTTTACACCTGTAATCAAATTGCGCAATGTAATTTCGGCACCCTGATTTAATAATGCTCCGACAACAGCACCTTCTGATTTTTCTATTTGATAAAACAATCGATAAATTCCAATGTAAGCATTTCTCTGTTCTGGTGTGATTTGCTGATTTTTTTCTAATTTCCACAAAAATTCGCTATACTTTTCTTCGGTAGAAGAACCTAATTGAGTTTTAATTTCTTCTACCTCTGCATTTAATGTATAAATATCCGTATCTAAAGGATTTTTACCACGCTTTATCAATTCTAAAGTGACATCGCCACTCATATTCTGCATCAGACGGTTCATGCACATATCTGCTTGTTTTACTTGTGCAATGCTGTCTCTGGAAATTGCCATTCTGTTAAATGCAAGTATCTTGACTGCCCGCTGATTTGCCTGTGTAGCTTCTAACGATAAATCCCTTAAAATAGAATCTACATTTTGAAACGCCTTTTGTATAGAATCACCCATATCACTTCTTGGTGTGGTCATCATTGTTTCATAGCTGCTTTGTGCAGTTTCAAAAGATGCCCTTACAAAGACACCATGCATATATATTTCATTTACGGTAGGGTTCATTCCTTCCCCTGTAAATCTTCCCAAAGCCACCATCGGCATCTTGGCAAGTTCCCCTATTTTTCTTTCAGCTTCGCGATACAAATCCCCTGCTTCTTTGGTATACGTCATTCCTTTTGACTCAAATAATGCCTTTTCGTACTGCTGCTCCTCTGCTTTTAAATCCTCTACTAACTTAGAAAGCTCTGACGTTTCCACCTCTATCCCCTGCTTTAACATTCGATAAGAAGCTTCTACACTCATCATAAGTCTTACCTCTTCTAGCTGTCTTCTTGCAGAAACCAATTCATAGGATTCCTCATCCATAGCTTCAGAATTTTTGTATATAAATATTGAATTTGCATTATCATCAATTGTTTTTTGCTCTTTTACAAGATTTTCTATTGTGACCTTTTTTCCTGCAAATACTACATTTTTCAAAGCATCATCTGAAACATGACTAAGTTTTTCCTGAATATCTACTGCCTGCTGCAAATGATTCTCACTTCCAGTTAACAGCACTTGCTGTGGCCTGTTTCCCTCTTTCATTGTGTTAATAATATCCTGCAACAACTTTTCATTCTGGATAGGAAGCTCAATCTCCTGAAGTTTCACATAATTAGTAATTGTCTGCTCTGTCAGTGGAATTCCCTTTTCCACCATCCATTTTGCTCCCCCCATAGTTTCATCTGTAACTTCTAACCCTGCCTGATGAATAATTTTTTCCATCTGTCCTTCAATTGCCTGCCAGTTAAAGTCCTGAGATTTTCTTGCATAATATCCCGGAAGTCCCTCTGTATAATATGCCTGCTCCTTCTGCCCCACTGCACCCTGGCTACTATACTCCGCACGATAAAAATTTGTTACCGTAGGCTCCATATTATTTTCCAGCATATATTTGACAGCGCTTTCCGATAATTCCTCAAGACCTGAAGATAATTCCATTGTTTCCTCTATGTCGTTGATATTCTCTTGGGTAGCAGGAAGATTATTTTTCTCTAATTCTTGTGCGATATGCATTGCCTGACTCTTGCTTCCCGTAACACTTTCCATTGCTTCCACGGAAACACTTCTTGTATATGCAGTATCAACTCCGGCCTGTGCTAACTTTACCTTTATTTTGTCCACAACAGTAACAATGTGCTCCACTTCTGAGTCACTCAGAGAATAGCCGTCCTTCATTAACTGGTTAAAGTCATTTCGGCTTAAAACATTAGACATTATCGCCATATAATCTCTCTGAGTATCCACATCAGATTTTGAAAGCTCTTCAAAAGACTCTAAAATACTTTTTTTATCTACACTTGTATCTTCCACACCTGAAAAGAGATTGTTTTCCTTTTTAAAAGACACAGAATTTGTTTTTTCTTGGGACTTTGTTTTATCACTTTTGGATGTTTTATAATCAGCAAAAGATGCTTTCTTTACAATATCCAGAATATTATCCAACTTCATATTTTCTCCTACCCTTCTTCACGATTCCATGTTGCTTTTTATTTCGACATTCTAATGCTTTTTCTTAACTGCCAAATATGCTTTGTGCATTTTGACTAATTTGCTTCAAAAAAATTATACATATGTCAAAATTTTCACATGTAATATATATTTTTCAAAAAATCTATTGTAAATTTTACCCAAAAGGTGTTAATATATATTTAATAAATCAAATCAACAGTAGGAGAAGATGTATTATGGAAACTAAAACACACGATTTTGTAAACTTGATGGAACAGTATCGTAAGATGGGTTATGCATATGTAAAAGTAGAATTAATTAATGGGGAGAGTTTTTGCATATTGCCAAATGATGTTTATTACTTATCAACCCTATATGTATTAAAGTATAACGACTGCTCCAAAATGTTTTATTTAAGTCAATATGGAGAAGAATTAGCTTATGACGTATTTATGGAATATTTTAATCAGTTTATCTCAAACTCTAAACTTCCGACTTTAAAGGATTCCGTTCAAGAACTTTTAAATCGCTATGATCACCCAATTATGAATGTATTGGAAAAAACAGAAATCTCTGCTTTTGGTGACTTTATTCAGTTAGGAAAATGTTGCCGTGATATTGAATTGGTTGTAGATGACAATGCCAAACGTACCAGAACTTATATACAAAAAGATATTATTGAATACATAACCATTTGTATGCAAAACGTTGTAACCATTAAACCTTGTCGTCTGGATCCTAAATTTGAAGTTACAGATAAGAAGTTAATTGAAGCATTAACCGAGTTAAGAAAAGAAGTATAAACAAAAACGTATTAAAAAAGTTTCCGGAACTGTTCCGGAAACTTTTTATTTTTATCATTCTTAAAAAGAGAACACAATTGCCTCATATGGCTTAAGTGGACATGCAATACTATAAACTTTATTGTCCCATTCTTTCATTGTAGCATTTTCATAATCTTTTGTAATCACTCTGTTTCCACCAAACTTTTTTTCATCACTGCTAAAAAGAAGTTTATATTTTTTCTTTTTCGGCACACCCACTCTGTACTCTTTCCACTCCACAGGAGTAAAGTTACATACAAATAGCAGATTACGTTTGGCATCTTTTGATTTTCTAATAAAGCTGTAAACACCATGATAAGCATCATCTGCGTTAATCCACTCAAAGCCTTCGTACTCATCATCTAATTCATACATGGCAGGATGACTCTTATAAAGGTTTAATAGCTCTTTTACATAATTCTGCATACCTGAATTTAATTTATTTTCGTTGATTAAATTCCAGTCTAATTCTCTTTCCTCGCTCCATTCTCGCTCCTGACCAAACTCCTGTCCCATAAATAAGAGTTTTTTGCCCGGGTGTCCATACATGAAAGCATATGCTGCACGTAAATTCGCATATTTTTCCTCTTTTTCTTTTCCCGGCATTTTATTTACCATAGCACACTTAAGATGTACAACTTCATCATGTGATAACACATTGATGTAATTTTCTGAGTACTGATAAGTCATGGCAAACGTCAATCGGTTATGGTTGTCTTTTCTAAAGTATGGATCAAGCTTCATATAATCCAGAAAATCATGCATCCAGCCCATGTTCCATTTATGAGTAAATCCAAGACCATCTTCTTCCGGTTTGGCTGTTACCTTCGGCCATGCTGTGGATTCCTCTGCAATCATGGATACACCCTCATTACGTCCTAAAACTACAGAATTCATATGTTTAAAAAATTCAATCGCTTCTAGATTCTTGTTACCACCGAATTTATTTGGCACCCACTGTCCTGCCTGTTTTCCATAATCCAGATAAAGCATAGAAGCAACTGCATCGACACGCAGTCCGTCCACATGAAATTGTTCAATCCAAAATAATGCATTTACAATGAGGAAGTTGCGTACTTCATTTTTACCAAAATCAAAAATCTTGGTGCCCCAATCCGGATGTTCTCCTTTTCTTGGATCTGCATACTCAAATACCGGTGTTCCATCAAAATTAGCCAGACCATGTGCATCTCTCGGAAAATGTGCAGGTACCCAGTCTAAAATAACTCCAATATTATGCTTGTGCATGTAATCTATAAAATACATAAAATCCTGTGGTGTTCCATATCTCGAGGTTGGTGCATAATATCCCGTTACCTGATATCCCCAAGAACCATCATACGGGTGTTCTGCAATTCCCATCAATTCTACATGAGTATACCCCATCTCTGTAACATACTCTGCCAATGAATGTGCTAATTCCTTATAATTGTAAAATCCTTCTTCATTGCCTTCCTTTGACGGATGTTTTTTCCATGAGCCAGGATGAACCTCATACACCGACATCGGAGATTTTTTGGCATCAAATTTCTTTCTTTTATTAAGCCATGTTTTATCTCCCCACTTATAATTGGTGATATCTGTTACTCTAGAAGCCGTACCCGGACGAAGCTCTGCATAGTTTGCAAACGGATCCGCTTTATACAACACTTCTCCACTCTTTGTAGTTATCTGAAACTTGTATAAATCTCCTAATTTTACATTTGGAAGAAACGTTTCATAAATCCCCAACGGCTCTAATCGTCTCATTACTCCTTCATAGCCATTCCACTGGTTAAAATCTCCTACTACACTCACATAAGCTGCATTTGGTGCCCAGACCGCAAAGTATACGCCTTTTACACCGTCTACCTCCATCATATGTGCACCAAGCTTCTTAAAAATATCATAATGTGTTCCCTGTCCAAAAAGATACTGATCTAATTCTGTGATAAATCTTCCATCCCTATTTTCCATCATTTTCTCCTCCTAATTATATTACTTTATGAATAAATACCATACATAAACTGTTTTACAAGATTATGACTAACCTCATCGATTGCTATGTTCGGATCTCCAATTTCAAAATAATAAATCAAATAAAAATTGATAATTCCTTCAAATCCACTGGCAAACTGCTGTTGTCTGCCATTCATATTTCCAAGCTCCGTTGAAGCCCTTTCAAATATCTCTACAATAATTTCATGCGTTTTAATCATATACGGTCTGATTGCTTTATATGAATCATTTTCTCTTGCAGAATATATTAACGACAATGTAAACAAATACAATGTTTTATTTTCAACCGCCAATTTCAAGTATTCCTTGCATGTTTCATATAATGTTTCTGGTAGATTTCCCCGATATACCGATGCATCTTTTAGCTGCTTCAAAAAATCACTATAGTATTCATCAATAATACTTTCTAATAAACCGTATTTACTTTTAAAATAATAGTACAACGTAGGCTTTGTAGTTCCTGCACGGTCTACAATCTCCTGTACCCCCACTGCATCGTAACCTTTTTGGTAAAAAAGCTCCGTAGCACACTCCAATATATTGGTCCGGTTATCCATCTGTCCCCTCCTGTTAATACATAACCTATGCACTTATCCTTCTGAATTTTATATACCGATTGGTATTTTTTTATTTATTATACCAATCGGTATATACAGATGTCAACACCAAAAAAATAGCCAAAGCATCTTTTGTACTTTGACTATTTTGCTCTTTGTTATACAAAGTCTTTTTCTTTCAATATCATATAATGTTCGCCATCATATTTTTTGGATATCAAAGTTCCAAGCATATTTTTCAAGGTCTTTTTATTTGCATTCTCCATAGCTTCATCTACCATTTCTTTTACATCTGTAAGTGACGGTGTAAAATCGTTTTCGAATTGAACCTCTGCCAGGCGACTATACAATGCCAAAATACCCATATCATCTATCTTGCAATCATTCTCTAACGCATATGACTTGGCAAAAGCAACCAAATCATCATTCGTATAAGGAGGCAAATCAATTCTTGCCGCAAATTTTCCTCGGAAATTTTCGTCCAGTTCTAATAATTTCAACATTCTTTCTCTGGCATCTTCAATAATTACCAAAATGGTATCCGTCGTCTCTTCCAATGCTCTAGAAAAGTTCTGTATTGTTTCTTTGTTCATGTCTGCGGCTGTTTCAATAATAAGCACGCCACCCGCTGCACTTGTAATCACAGATTCTACATCTTTCTGATTCATCACTTCACCTGTGATTCTTGCCACTTTATTTCCCTTAATATTTCTGGATTTTTTAGCAGCCTTTATAATATCTACTGCAAGGGTGGTTTTTCCTGTTGCAGAATCACCCATAATTACAATGTTTCCTTTATCTGATATCTCATCAATACTTTCTAATACATTTAAAATCTGCTCGCTGACTCCATCAATTTCTGTAAAATACTTAAAAATACGTTTAAAGCTTTCTGCATCGGCTTCCATTGCTACCGGAACCTCTTCTTCTTCCTCTTCCTGTTCTCCCGTAATCCCTTCAATTCCTTCCGGCAGACTTGCACTTAGTTTAGACTGCAGTTCTTCTACCGCATCTTCGTCCTCCGGTTCTTCTTCCTTGCCAAACTCATCCAACTCGTCTAGTTCTTCTTGAGGCTCCAGAGATTCTATGATAGCTTCTTCAATATCTATCTCTTCATTTTCCGGCACATTTTCCTGTTCTGTTTCTTCTTCTGCATCTTCGTCATCTGCTTTGTCAGGTTCCTGAACTACTTTCAGTGCCTCCTCTGCTTCCTTCATAATGGCATCTTCTAAACGGTCAAATCCATCCTCTGAATCTGCCAAATCATCTGACTCCATATCTTCAAAAATATTGGTTTCTTCAATTACCGTTTTTAAAGCTTCGTCATGGTTTTGAGCCATTTTTTCGGAATTTTCCCGGTCATCTATCATTTTCTGCATTTCTTCTGAAATGGTTGGAACTACATCTGCCAGACGATCCATGATATCTTCCGTCTGTGCAATTGCATCTGCTTTTGCTTCTTCTAAATTTCTCTTCTTTTCTTCCTCTGCCTCTGTCTTAATCCGTTCCCACTCTTGCAGTACTTCTTCTATTCTCATCTGTCCGGTAATCTGTTTCTCCACAATGTCCTGATCCGGTACGCACATAGATATTTGCCCGTCCCTTTCCTCCGAGAGCATCGCATCATAATTCTTTTCTTCTTCCTGCATTTTGGACTTTTCTTCTTTTGGAAGTTGTTTGTTTAATTCCTCTTCGACCTCTTTTGCCGGAATAATCTTTGTAGGTGCATCTGCTATATGTATAATAAATTCCTTTGTTTTTTCTAAATCTTCTTCTTCGTCTTCCTCTTTTATATTTTCTTCCACTTTTTCTAATTTATTGATAGAAGTTGCAGAGGTAATCTGACCTATTAGTTTTGCCGCCTCCGCCATAACATCAGCATCTTCCCGCACCGGTTCGGTATCATAATCATCTATGTCCGGAAGCTCTTTTGTTTCTCCCGATTTTTTTCGTTCCACCAGCCCCTCTATCTTACTTTCCTCAACCAGCTTCTTTATATTGTTCATTGTGGTATCTACCGTTTCTTTTTCCGTTGCCTCCAAAATCTGCTGCATACTTTTTGCCAGCTCTTTTTGTAAATTAACGGTATCATAGATTCCATAATTCATTGGTCTTACATTAATTTCCGGTTCTTCTTCCATTGCTTTTTCCGCCACAGCTTCCACCGCTGCAATAGACTTTTCAATCTGGATATCATTACGGCTTTCATACTTCTTTTGCTGTTCTTCTGTCAATGGTTGATAAAGCATTTTCAATTCCATTGCTTTTTCAACATACTTTCCTTCTGCAAACCAAAGAATCAGTTCATCGCATTCTGCAACACATTTCTCACTCATTCCCGCTCTGTGATATAAATATGCTAATTCAAACGCCCATTTTTCTATATATTCATGACGCTTAAATTCTTCTAAAACTGCAATTCTCTCCTGCAATCCTACTTCCTGAGCCTCATACAGCTTATATTGTAAAATATATCTTCCTGTATCCCGTGGTGCTACCTGAACAAACTCCTTATAATATTCTACCGCATCTATGTAATCTTCTAAACGTATGGATAACTCGGCTAACGAGTAAATAATCATACGTCCATATGGATGCCTGTCGTAGGCAATTAGCATAACATCCCGGCTTTCCTCCAACATGTTATTTTTTTCATATATTTCTCCAACAAGGCAAAGCATAGGAATGCTTCTTACACGATTCCAATCAATCGTATTTGCAATTTTCATTGCAGATACATAATCCTCCTGCTCTGCCAGCTTTCTAATCTGTTCCGCTTTTATGCGATATTCATACTTGTCCACAACAACTTCACCTCATATGTCCCCTATACTACTATATAATATATAAAAAATCTCTAAATAAAAGTTTATCATATACAATAATAGATGTCAAAAACAAAAAGCAGCCGTTTTACTTTATGTTTGTTAAAACGGCTGCTACTCCATATGTACTTTTTTTCTTTTCATTTTATTATTTCATATCAAAGACTTCTTCTTGTGTTTACCTGTTTTTGATTCATTTGTGATTTGTAAGAATACAAGTATCTTCAGCATTTTAAAAGGATAACCTTTTCTTTGGTTTCTACTTTCTTTCGTATTATATATATAAATTTTTATATATACCGAATCTTAATACGTATGCCTATAACCAGCTTAAAATATATTATACTCTGCTTTGGTTATGAATACTTTAAATATGTCTGTTTCTTTACACATTCATATTCATTCTTACTGTGATGAATGTTTCAATATGTGATAAGCAACACTCTTTTCGGATTTCTTTTATCTTTGATTTCCTTATTTTTCATTTTATTTACTCTTATCCGAAACTCTATATAATCTTTTATAAAGGTATTATTTACTTTTGTAATATAATTCTTTGCTAATTGATTATTCACAGGATTTATAACTTATCCATCACACATATTGAAGTATGTTTTCTACCTTGTCCATTGGAATCAGTCCTCCAATCTTGCACCTTATATTTTATGCGCTACTAAATAAATACTTTTTCATGTCCATTGGAATCAATCCTCCCAACTTGTACTTATTGTTTCACTCTTGTACGTTGCAACGCTATCTATTATTTTACCGTTTCCGGCTCTACAAAAATCCCTTTCGTGCGTTTTTGTAAAGTCTGTTCAGAAACTAGATGAATAACGATCCGTTGTTATTTGATATGATTATATTACCACTCACTCTCTAATTTGTCAACACTATTTTAATTATTTTTCCAAATATTTTTACTATTATTTTTATTCTCCTTAAATATATTGCATTATTTGTAGATATTGTTTGTACTTTTCTGACAATTTTTTCCTGATAATTAAAAACCCTCCGGAAACTTCTTTATCATTTTCCGGAGGTCTGTCTTTATACATTTCCTTATTCAAATTGCAATTGATTTTGCTCAAAACTCAGTGATGTATATTCTAGTTCATCCTGTTCTGTCTGGCTGCGATAGTCCACCACAACCGTCTGCTGCCTTCCGTCTATAAGTTTTTGTCCTAAAATATAATTAACCTCAAATCTTCCCGTAATGGCAGGAGTTGCACCTCGCGCCGGAACAATAAGCTGTACATTGTTTGCCTTTAACAATTTAAAAATTGGTTCCCAAATATAGATATCCTTTGCGGCACCAAATGGATTATCAATAAAAATGACATTTTTCAGTTTTAATGGATCTGCATTGGCAGAATTCATGCTGGTAATATAATGTATAATGGCTACTAAAAACTGAATATAAATACCCTGGGACTGTCCCGTACTTCCTACTGCTTCCTCATATTTCAAATAACGGCTCTGCTCCTTAATGCGTTCTCTTTTGTAAAGGTTAAGCTTAATCAGATTCATATCCTTTACAATAACAGAAAAGAGTTTTTTCCATGCCAATTGATTTCTGATATATTTTACACGCTCTGCCTCTGTAGTAAATCCATCCGCTGTCTGAATAATATGATCAATATAATCCGACATGGCAGCTTCGTACATCTCTTCTTTTATATACGGAATATTTAAAGTGATCATTGGAATTAATTTATCATCAAGCCATATTCCTGACAATTTTGGCAATCTGTCTAACGCTGTCTTCATATTAACACAAGTTTGCAGACACTGACTTTCAAAGTTCTGTTTAATTTTTTCCATATCTACAATTCCCTGTTCTACACTGGATTTTTCCAATGCAATACAAGATATGGTATCTTCAATATTTGCAATTAAAGTATCTGCCTCCGTCTCATCGGACGGACTTTCAATATGCTTTTCTACCTCATTTGCCAGTTCGTAGGCCTGTGTCTTTAACAACGTTTCTTTTAAACGATTTTTATCCTTTTCAAAGGCTTCTTTACGCTCATACTCTTCTTTCATAATTTTATCATAAAGCGTGCGTAATTCCTGATATGTCTTTTTCAGGGAAGTCTCATCTTCTAACAATCCCTCATTTCCTTCTATCACAATGCCTGCTGATTCTATCATGCGAAGCATATCTTCACTCATTGCCTCTAAACCTGCCAGTTCCTTTTCTAATTGCTTTTCTTTTTCTACAGATTCTTTTATCTGTTGGTCAATCACCTGCGTCAGATTCTTATACTCGCCTATAAATCTTGTAAGTTGCTCGCCGGTTAAATCCAATGGCTGATACCTGCCATACTTTTCTTCCACTAACGTTTTTCCATGAGCAATACTTCCAAATTTCCGATTTGCTGCTTCTGCATAAGCCTCCAGTTGCTTTTTGGAAACCTTAATCTTCTCCTGGCTTTCCTCAATGGTAATCTTTTGCTGCTTTAATTCCTCCATACTGCTTTTTACCATTTCGTGACGCTCATAAATTGCCTTTAACTCTTCTAAATTTCCGTTTCTATATTCTATTGCAGAAACACATTTTTCCATTTGTGCCTTATAGTTTTCTGCCAGTTTTTTCTTATCCGCAATATCCGCATTTTCTACGACAAGGGAATCTCGCAATCCCATAAATTTAACTTCCAGTTCCTCCATAGACAACTTTTTCAAGGAGTCATCTATAATGACCGTCTGATGCTTATCATACTGCTGATATTCCTTTTCCCATGTATTCTTCATGTTCTTTAAAGCAGCTTCCATGCTCTGATGTTTTTCTTTTATGGTATGAATTTCTTCCTGTAAAGCCTTTAACTGAACAGCATAATTTCTAACTGCCGCCTCCCCCTGTAAAGTGCTTTCTCTTAAACCGGCTGCCTGTCTTTCCTTTTCATGATAGCGGCTATATAATTCTTTGATTTCCTTTGTTATTTTCAGTTCGTGTTCTACACTGTTCAATTCTTCCTCTTGTTTTTCTAAATAGCCCTGAAACTGATCCTTTTTAAGATATAAATCATTTTGCTGTGACTGCAGATTATCTGTTTCTGCTCCGATATCCTTTAGTTTAATTTTATTTTCTTCATATTCTTTTACTTTGTCCGATTTTTCTGCAAAATATTTGTTTTCATACTCTTCCATGTAAGAAATATCCGACTTAATCAACTCTGTACGTTCTCTAAGTGTAATTGCTTTTTTCTGATTTTCCTCTAGCTCTGCCATCGCTTTTTTCAACGCCTTTGCAGCACTGTCTTCAGAAGTAAATTCTTCTTTTTGTGTCATTAAAAAATCTACATGATCTGTTGAATACAACTCCGTCAAAGATTGTTCCATTGCTTTTGCATTAATAATAGGTACCACCGTGCCTAATCTTCCAATCTTCTTCAAGTTTTTATCGAATCTGACCGATGCATAGTCCTGTAAGACTACAATGGAATAAGGCAGTAATGGTGCACACTCCAGCAATTCTTCCTGTTTTTCCTTTTCATATCTGTTTAAATAAGAAAAACCTGTAATTGCACGCTCTTTTCCTACATTAATAATTTCGAGTGCCTCCTGCATTTCCTGTGTATCAGCAAATAACCAGCCCTTTTCGTATGCCTTACAATTCTTTTTTAACTGTGCAATTTCCTTTCTTACCACTTCAGCCTCTAACACATTATTCTGAAGAGTGTAATAAATCTTTTCTTTTAAACGGCGTTCGTCAGACTCCTGGTAAAATTCCTTTAATTTATCTACTTTCTCCCTACACGCACTATACTCCTTTTGAAACTCTGACAGCTTTTCCTGCCGAAGAAGCACATGTTTTTCCTGTTCCTTTAATATATTTAAACGCAGACGGTTACCAGCAAGCGTCTCTTCCACAGATTTCTCTTCCTGACATATATTTTCCCTATTTTCCGTTAATTTTTGCAGCTTCTTTTCTAATTCTGCAACTCTGTTTTGAGCTTCTTCATATAGCAAAAGTGACGTTTTCTGCTTCAATGATTCTAACCTTTTTAACTCATATACACTATCTTCTTTTAACAAATGCAGTTTACTTTTGCAAAAAGCAAGTTCGGCTTCTTCCTTTTGCAGTGTTTCTTGTAAATTCTTTTCTTCTGCTTCCTTTTCACTGCACGCTGCTTGCAGTTGCCCCATGTCTTTTTGCAGTGTTTTCTCCTGTGCTTCTTCCAATTCCTTCCATAATTTTACAATGCACTGTAAAACCGATTCCACTTCACTGCCCGACTGACTCGTCTGCTCTGTCGCAATTTTTGCTGCCTCATATTCTTTTTTGTAATGTACATAATCAAGATAATCATTCGCATTTTCTTTGAGCAAAAGCTTTGATTGTTCTGTTGCTAATTCTTCTTCTAAGGCAGATAATATTTCTTTTGTCTTTTCTACTCCTTCATCTAATTTCTGTAATTCTTCCTGCTCAATCTGTACGAGTGCCGTATCAATTTTTGCTTCTTTTTCCTTCTTTTCTGACAATAACATTTCCCGTTTAGCAAGAACATTTTCTCTCTCACTTTTACGTTTTTCCATAGACTCACTGCATGTATTATATGCATATATAAATTCTTTTTCAATCCCACCCTTTTTATGGTACATGCCCTTCAAAGACTGGATTCTTGCAATGAAACTGCTTAGTATTTCTATCTGCCTGTCATAGTTTGCTATATCATTTTTCTTCTTAGTTAGTTCTACTAACTTATTTTTAATGTCTAAAAGTAATTTTGCAAAATCCGCCCCTTCTCCAGTCGTATTATAATAAGATTTCTGAAGAATTTCTTCGATGAGCAGATCTTCTACTACCTTTCGTGTTGTCTTATAATTTGTTTCGAAATAAGTACGCACATGCCCTTCTGTCTTATTAATTCCACGAATAATTTCCCACTCGCTCTCATAGATTCCGTATTGACTGATAAACTGCTGATATTCGCCTTTTCGTTCAAATATTTTTATAATAAGACTGTAATCCTTATGCTCTAATTCTTTCAAATAGTTCTTTAAACCATGATATGTAATTCTCTCTTTTCCATTGCTTAAAGGAAGATTCTTAATATCATTATCGTTAAATTCCCGATAAAAAATCACATAATTAAAATACTCTATTGCAGCATTTTCCCTCTGCTGTGTTTCTTCTAAATTGCTTTCTCTTGCTTTTCTGGCACAAAAACCAGTCGTCATATATTTATATCCGTTTTTAATATCATCACTATTTAATTTCCATTCAATCAGGGAATGAATTGTATTACTTCCACTTCCAGTACGAAACAATTTTTCAATCGGTTGTTTTTCATCTAATGTACAATTAGGAATCATATTTTGCAGCAGAAGAAGCATCAGCACGCTTTTGCCACCACCATTTGCTAAATCATAAATAGTATTTTTCCCTGAAAAACGCATGATAAAATCGTCATAAAACTGCGTTCCAAAGTTATACTTCACATTATTTACACGAATTCGATTAATATGCGGCATCTTGCTTCTCCTTTCCCTGAATAATCTCGTAGAGTCTTCCTTTAGACTCCTCGAAATAATTTTCAATCAATGCTCTTGCCCTGTCTTTTAAATAATATCTCTCCTCCGACTGTGCCATTAACTTTTGTGAAATAAGGAAATTTAACACTAACTTAATGTAACCCGCTCTGGAATTTTTTACAGCACGAACAGCTTCTTCTGTAGCCGCCGGCAAATCATTCCACATGATTGCAAGTGTTTTAAAACTATTTTCCTCGGTTTCGTTATTTGTAAGAATTTCTATATGATCCATAATATGTTTTAAAGAATAATCCACTGCCTCCATAATGTCTTCTATTTTCACATATTCATTAAAATTATATCCGGAGGAATCTGTGTAAAAGCACGTAACAATCTGATAAATGATAAAATAGCAAAGATACAATTCACGATTTACCTTCAATCCCAGCTCTTTTCGTAAATCTCCATTACTAAAACCAAATACCTGATTATTGTCTCCGGCAGTAATGTAAAGACAATAATTATACTCATAAAGCTTAACATTCATACGGTTTAACATACGATTTACCAGCTCGTACACTTGCGGATTTGTACTGTATTCTTCATACAAAGACACGTTCTCTCCACTGTTTTTTCCCACTTCTTCCCCGTTTAAGAGCTTTGTTAGTATATCAATTGCTTTATCTAAATTTCTCTCTTCCATTACTTTTCCACCTTTTCAAACTGAATATCTGATATTTCAAACACTTCTGTAATTTTTACTGTTTCTTCTCCTTTTCGATGTAAACGAAAACAAATTTCATCATAATCATTTTGTCTTTGCAAGATATCATGCACGATTTCTTCAAAAAAAGTGTCAGGTTTTTCGCGAATCTCTTTTACCGAGTACGTGTCTTTCTGACACATATGAACCAAAAACGTATAGTAATCTGCATTTTTCAGCGCACCCGCTCCAAATGTTTCTGTCAATTCTTCATTCAACTGAC
The DNA here is from genome assembly GCA_050874665.1 of Lachnospiraceae bacterium. Lineage (GTDB taxonomy): Bacteria > Bacillota > Clostridia > Lachnospirales > Lachnospiraceae > RUG11237. The sequence goes on from JBNMLC010000004.1 coordinate 52,797, forward strand.
CTAAGGAAAATGTGTGTTCTTTTTGCAGTTTTTCCAAAAGGACTCTCACAATAAATTCAAAATTATTGCTGATTCTTTCCTCCTCTAATTCGTCCTCGTACACATATGCTTCCTCTTCTCCCCTTATAACAGCTTCCGTTTCTTCCTGATTTTCTCCTTTCAGATTGATTAGGTTTTCTGTCTGAGCGAGAGAAAACTGTTTCTTAATATTAAGCTGCAGCAAAGGCTTTATTAAAGCTTCCATCGCTTCGACATTATCATTCTCCATCATTTTATTCATCGCATGAGTAAAATCGAAGGAGTTACGCAATGTACTTAACTTTGACTTTTTTACAATTTCATCTGCCTGAAGCTGCAAGGTTGTACATAAAGAAAGAAGTTCGCTGTGTTTATACATAGCCTTTTTTATTTCCAATTCCAACGTATAGATTTCATCCATCATAGCAAAAAAACGTGCGTTTTCTTTACCTTTTTTATCTAATTCAGCCTTTTGCAGCGCTTTTTCAATTAGTTCACTGTTTTTCTTAAACAACCGCTGCTCTTCGTCAAACCACTTTGTAATATCATTTACATAAGCCTCATATACCTTTTTTCCCTCAAAAACATCTGCGCTGAGCATAACGAGTACTTCATTTCGCCTTAATTTCAGTTTTGTAACTTCCCTGTTAATTCTTTTTACAACTTCAATACCCCCCTTAAAATTCTGGGTATCAATAAGCTTACTAAGCAGAAGTTGTTCTACACTAATACTGCTTTCTTCCTTAATTTCTTTCGTATCCAGATAAAATTCTATGGCATCCGATGTGATTTTGTAAAATAACACACTGTCTACAATTGTACTTTCTATTAATTTCATACGAATGCTTTTCTTTTGGTGGTCTTTGGGATCAAAATATTCAAAAGAAAACGGCTTTCCTTCGTTAAGCAATTTATCGAATAAATACGCACATAATTCTTTTTCTTCTTCTTCGGCAATTTTTAATTCAAAATCTCTTGCCAAAATAGTATGCATAAAGCTTTGATATTCTGAATAAGTAACATCTTTGTCTTTTAAATTATTTTCGTCAATAAAAAAACGCAAAACCGCCATAGTAATATATCCCATATCCAGGCAAGAATACTTTCCCTCCTTCCACTGCAGCAAAGAATTGTCTGCCAGCTTAAAGTAAGGATAATATTTTTTTATATTTTGAATTCTCTCTTTGTGCTCCTGTATGATGTCCTGCATCATAATATATTCTTCCGTCATACGTCAACTCCTATAAGCACATAACAAAAGAAAAAGATGAGGAATGTTCCCCACCCTTTTCTTCTATGCCACATTATTTATTCAGCGGACATGTCTTTGTTCTTTTGGTATTGCAGTCCTGAATCCGCCCAGAGGAACAGCTTACCAGTTCACCTTTCAAAAAACAAAATCCATTTTTTACCTCTGCATTTTGTTCTTGATCTTCTAAAGGGCATTTACTCAACTTTTTTGTCATGCAATCCAGGACGCGCCCCGAAATGCATTCCACCAGCTCACCTTTCACGCAGCAAAAGGATTTCGTTTTCTCTTGTTTCATTTTCTTCTCGATTGGACATTCTTTGACTCTCTTAATATTACAGTCCTGAATACGGCCCGGAGAACAATCCACCAGTTCACCTTTTAAAAAGCAAAATCCCTGCCCCATTAAATCACCTTAATTCTTTTTAGAATGACTTGATTATAACACACTTTTATATTTTAGAATAGCCTTTTTATGGATTATTTTTTATCATGCATAAGAGATGTTTTCTCGCCTCTTCATACTGAAATTCCTGTATCTGATTTACAATAGTATTAAGCTCTTCGTTCATCTCTAAATGTTTAATAATTTCAAGGGCACCCTCCCCGTCAAAATCTTGTAATGCCGTTATGGTTTCTTTGATTATGTCCACTTTCGTTTCGCTACTCTTTGTTGTTATTTTTTCATTTTTAATATATTTTTCTAAAATATCCAACAGTTTTTCTGTTTGTATCGGTTTTGATAAATAATCGGTAAATCCCTCTGACAAATACACATTCTTTGCTCCACGAATGGCATTTGCCGTAAGTGCAATTACCGGTACCGAAAAGTCCTTTATTTCTCTCTTTACAAGCTTTAAGGTTTCAATTCCGTCCAGACCGGGCATCATATGATCTAAAAAAATAAGCTGGTACTCTTGTTTTTTTATTTTTCCTAATGCCTCTTCACCACTGTATGCCACATCTACCTTAACTCCATATGGCTTTATAAGCCCTGCCGCAACTCTCACATTTAACTCATTATCATCCACGACTAATACATGGGCCGCAGGTGCATAAAAGTTCTCTGCTGCCTTACATTGTTGCTTCTTTTGGGTTTTCTTTTTTACCGCTTCTCCATAAGTTACTTTTTCATCTTCTATTTTCTGTGGAATCCTTGCAGTAAAAGTACTTCCCTTTCCATACTGGCTGACAACACAAATGCTGCCGCCCATCATGGAACATAACTGTTTACAAATAGACAATCCAAGTCCCGTTCCCTCGATTTTATTATTTATCTGTAAATCTACCCTCTGAAAGCTTTCAAACAATCGTTCTATATCCTTTTGCTGAATTCCAATCCCGGTATCCTCCACAGCCATAGACAGCCATGCAATATCATCAACCTTTTCCCACCGAAGCCGCAATGTAATACTTCCTTCTTTTGTGAATTTTACTGCGTTTCCTAACAAATTGATAAGAATCTGTCTGATTCGCACTTCATCACCATATAACATATCCGGTATTGTTTCATCGATATCTTGTATAAATGCTATCGACTTGTCATTCATACGAAAACGTATCATATTGTGCACATCATAAATTAGAGAAGATAACCGGTAAGAATTGGGAACAATTTCCATTTTTCCTGATTCAATTTTTGAAAAATCCAAGATGTCATTGATGATTGACAATAATGTATTTCCTGCACTCTGAATACTCATAATTTCTTCTTTTACAGAATCATTGAGGTCCTCATGCTGCAAAATAATTTCACTCATTCCCATAACCGCATTCATGGGAGTTCGAATTTCATGAGACATGTTTGCAAGAAACTGACTCTTTGCCCGATTCGCCTGAATTGCCTCACGCTGTTTTTTTTCCTGTAGCGTAATTAGTTTTACTGACAAATATCCCATAATACATAAGAACAATGCCAATCCTATACTAATATATCTTCCAGCAACTCCACTTTCATTTAATTTATAAGAAAAAAGTTCCGCAAAGAAGCCAGCAATAATAACTATAAGTCCCACAGTGACTTCTATCATTTCATTTCTGTAAGTCCCCAGTAAATCCCGAAATACTGATCTCATAATAAGTATTATGGATACCACATAAATTGCAATAGTAACGGACAACGCTTCCATGAAATCTACTCTATTTAACAACTGCAGAATTACTCTTACAAAAAAATATGCCAAATCGACTATTGTCAGAGTATAATACAGCTTTATATGCCGGTATTTTTGCATTTCATTTAGATACATGATGAACGGAACCGGTATGATTAATAATAAAGTATACGTTATCACATCAGCACTGACCGTATCACGCAGATAAAACTGCCGCATAGGTGACTGCAGCAGAATCCAGCCGGAAGTCATGACAACAAATGCTCCAAGATAACCTATTCCCGTCCCTTTTCTCACTCCCTTAGGATAAATGACTCCTAAAATTCCAAATAAAATACCCACAAATAATACAATAAATGCAATAATTGTATGAACACCGCTGTCACGCAGAATCTTAGTAAAAACTCCTGCCTGAGTACCTATTCCAATTTCATTTAAAACTCCCCGATAATCATTATAATTGCTTGTGTATGTGATTTTGATTTCTTTTCCTCTATCCTCACTCGATACCGGAATAATTACATAAATACTTGCAGATGTATTTCCAAAAATTCTCTCTGCTGAATCACTGTAGCGAGTCCTGATTTCGCCTCCGATCCAGACACAAAAATCCTGTCTGGATCCCTTCATTAATAAATAATCTTTATTTTTAATTCCCTCAGGCAATTTTCGAAAAATTACAACCTCTGATACCTTAGATGCATCATATTTTGTCGGAAGATGAATATCCTTTGTACTTCCATCTGCCTGAATAAGTTTCCAGGACTGATTCATGGTATAAAAATCTCTCGACCAGAAGGAATACGTTCCCTCCGAAGATGCCTGAAAGAATATTATGATGCTTGCTGCTCCTAACACAATCATCCACAGCAATACAGTGATTACTCTTCTCCACTGCTCATACATATGAATCCCCCATCATTTTACCTGATCTGCTCTATCGTAAGTCTATAGATTACTTTATCTTTTTTAACACTACAACAGACACCGGAGCTACCATAACGTTCTGTTCTGCCTTTTCTAATATTTTGGTACCTGCCTGCATCTTATTTACATAAACACCAAAAATCCCCTCCGGAAGCTCTAGCGTCACTTCTTTTTCTGTTGCATTATATGCAATAAACAACTCTTCCTCCTGATATTTAATTGTATAAGAAACTACCCCCGGAAGAATCGGTAAAAACTCAATACTCTGTTCCACTTCCTCTTTTGTTTGAAGACGAAGTGCCTTATTTTCTTTTCGGAAAGCAATGAGTCCCTGATAGTAAGCGAAACTATCCAGATTTTCCTTTTTGTGACTCCACTTAATGCTGTTGATTTTATCACTGCTCTTAAAACTGTTGTCCTCATACCCAAATTCTTTGGTTTCATCTGGCTTACTTCTTAATATTTCCTCACCTGCATGAATAAAAGGAATTCCTTGCGAAGTAAGAATAATTGCAATGGCAAGGTGATTCATTGCTTTCAATTCTTCTGCAGTTTTTCCCTTGTTAGATACCGCTAACTTGTCCCATAAAGTATAATTATCATGGCAGGAGGTATAATTTACACACTGTGCCGGTGAAGCTGCCCACGGTTTTGGAATTTCCTGCTTATGAACCGTATTATTCTGGTATAACTGACTATGTCCTACGGCCCCCGTAACACCAAATTGAATCAATTCTTCTAGGCCTGGCTCGCCGCTGACAAATCCCTTTTCTAATTCTTCAAACACACTTCCCTTTATTGCATCTCTGATATCATCACTGAAAGCTGCAATTCCCGGCATACGATAGGTATATTTCTTTAATGCACGTTCTTTTTCTGGTAGCAGTGACTCATCCGCAGCCCAGCCCTCTCCGTAAATAAGAATATTTTCGTCCACTTCATTTAATGCTTTTCTAATTTCGTTCATAGTAGTAATGTCATGAATTGCCATTAAGTCAAAACGGAAACCGTCAATATGATATTCCTCTGCCCAATATTTTAAAGAATCTATCATAAACTTGCGAACCATGAGGTGATTAGAAGCCGTTTCATTCCCGCACGCAGAAGCATCACTGAACTTATCTCCGTTCATGCGAAAGAAATAATTCGGAACTATTTTCTGATAGCAGAATTCCTCCGCATCAAATACATGATTATAAACTACATCCATTACCACACAAATGCCATTCTTGTGAAGTGCCTGCACCATTTCCTTAAATTCTCTGATTCGTACTTCGCCATGAAATGGGTCGGTCGAATAGGAACCTTCCGGCACGTTATAATTCACCGGATCATATCCCCAGTTATACTGTGGCGTTTCTAACTTAGTTTCATCTACCGAACCATAATCAAACGTCGGCATTAAATGTACGTGGGTAACACCAAGCTCTTTGATATGAGCTACACCTGTCTTTAAATTATCTGCATTTACTGTTCCTTCTTCCGTGAATGCTTTATATTTTCCTTTGTATTTCATTCCTGAGGATTCATCAATAGAAAAATCTCTAATATGCAGTTCATAAAGTACTGCGTCCGGTGTATTTATTTTCTTTGGTCTTTCTTCATTCACAAATCCTTCTGGATTCGTGGTGCTTAAATCTACTACCATACCACGAACGCCATTTGCTCCTACTGCCCTCGCATATGGATCTACCGCTTCTCTTTCTTTACCATTTACTTTTGCCGTATAAGTATAGTATTTTTTATGCAAATCTCCTGGAACTGTGATTTTGTAAGTTCCGCTTTCCGCCGGTTTCATTTCTACCCTTTTATATGCTTCTCCCTGAAGACCGTCTTCATACAGATTTAAAACTACCGATTCCGCTGTAGGTGCATATACGCAAAAGGAAGTATTTTCTTTCGAATATACACTTCCTAAATCACACCCTGTATAAGTATATTTTTTTTCAAATTCTTTTGATAAATAAACTGTTTTTTCCTGCATACCTGCTCCTTTATTACTCCTTTATTATTTGATATATTCCAACAATTCTTTTTGTGCCGCTTTATACATATTCTTTGCAATGGGAACTACTTGTCCGTTTAACATGCTGAAATCATATTTCTCAATTTCCTGTACATATTCTAGATTGACAATATAATCTTTGTGACATTGAAAAAACTTTTTTCCCTCTAAAATAGGAAATAAATCCTCCAACGAATCCAGTGTGCATATGGCATAGTTTTCTCCATAGACTCTGATTGCATTGTAAATATGCTCTACAAAATAAATATCTTCTGGATGTATTTCAATTTCAACGTCATCCTTTGTAATTGTAATCGATTCTCTAGAGAAAAATTCAAGAACACATTTACGAAAAATTTCCTTTATTTCAACCTCTTTCACAGGTTTCATAATCACGTAAGCATCCATGCTTTCATAACTCTTTTTTGCTTCCTCATTTTCGGCTACAAACACTATGTCTGCATTGTTTCCGCTGCTTTTCACTTTTTTCACAAAGTCAACGCCATTTACACCTTCTGAAGAATAATCCAGCACAAACAATTGATAATGATTATCCATATTGCTTTCTAATTCTTTGATACTCTCATAAATGTCAACTTCATAATTGAGTTCTTCCATGTCTAAAAGTTCCTTTAGATAATCCTCGTAAACTCTTGCATATACCTTTTGATCTTCCAAAATTGCTACCCTGTACATTTGCTTACTCCCTTTCTCTAAAACTATACCCTTTATTTTTCTTTTGGATTTAATATATCCTTTACTTCTTTACCTGCTTTATTTATGGCAAGAAGTTTCTTGCTCAGATTCATCTTATTCCCCATCTGATAACTTGCCTTCATTATAATTTGTTTGAAGTTTCTTCTCATCCCCGTCACTCCTGATTATCTATATATAATCATTTTATGAATCGGGTTCCCCATTGATGAAAATTTTTCTTCATACTCTGTCATAATATTTCCTTCATTCATGCTTTCATCATGATGAAGATCAAAGGTATGCTGTTGTATTTTCCAGCCTGCCTCTTTTGCTTCTTCTAAAGAAAATTCAAATAGACCACGATTGTCCGTCTTAAATTCCACTCTTCCGTCTTTTTTTAATATTTTATCATATCTTGTCAAGAATTCTCTTGAAGTCAAACGCCTTTTAGCATGTCGGTCCTTTGGCCACGGATCTGAAAAGTTAAGATAAATCTTATCCACCTCTCCCGGTGCAAAAATATCCTCTAGTGTTCTGGCATCAATACAAAGAAAATATAGATTTGTAAGTTCAGTTTCCTCATGCTTTTGTAATGCTCTAAGCAGTACACTGGAATATCTCTCTATACCGATAAAATTAATCTCTTTCTTCTGTCGTGCCAACTCCATAATAAACTGACCCTTACCCATACCAATTTCTATCTGTATTGGGTGATTATTCTGGAATATTTCATTCCATCTTCCTTTATATTCTTCCGGATTTTTGATAACAAATTCATTTGCCTCAATAACTTCTCCGGCACCTTTTATATTTCGAAGCCGCATATCATTACTCCTTGCTGATTTTAATTTTTAATATCTTCTATAACTTAATAATTTCCAAAAATAATCAGATTTCTGGTCTCTTCCTTCAAGCTTCCAAGTGCATTTTGAATTGCACTGTCTTCTAGGTTGCCCTCAAAATCTACAAAAAACCGATATTCCCAATTTTTCTTGCGAATTGGTCTGGATTCAATATTACAAAGATTAATTCCGTTATAAATAAAGTGTGATAACGTTTTGTAAAGGGAACCACTCTCATGAGGAATTTCAAAGCAGATACTTATCTTTCCTGCATTCTTTAAAAACTTTTTCTGATTACATACTATAATAAATCTTGTAGAGTTTAATTCACTGTCATTAACGCCTTCTTCTAATATATTAAGGCCATAAACTTCTCCCGCATATCTTCCGGCAATGGCAGCCTGGCTCTTATCTCCCTCATCTGCTACTTTTTTTGCCGCAAATGCATTATTTTCCATGCTAATCTGTTTCCAGTTTTGTTTTCGCAAATAGCCCGCACTTTGCATCAAAGATTGAGGGTGGGAGTATACTGTTTTAATATCTTCTTTGGCCGCACCAGGAACTGTCAGCAGACACTGCTTGATTTCAATAATCTGTTCTGCCACTATGTAATTATTAAATTCCACTAACAAATCATAGATTTCACTTACAACACCTGCTGTTGAATTTTCAATTGGAAGCACTGCATAATCCGCTTTTCCCTCTGCAATTGCCTCCATTGCATTTCGAAATGTTTTTACATGAATGTTCTTTACATCAGCACCAAAGTATTCTTTCATGGCAGCATAACTGTAAGACCCTTCCATTCCCTGAAATACCACAGTCGCATTTTCTTTATCTAAAGTATCCACCGGCTGAAAAGATGGCTTTTGCATAATTCCATGCTCTGCTAAAAGCTTATACTGATGCTTTCTGCTAATAGACATGATTTGTCCGAACAACTCGCCTACGCCTAAACGGTTAATTTCATTTTTCGTCATTGCCTGAACCGCTTCTATCTTTGCATCTTCCCGTTCCCGGTCAAATACTTTTTTCCCGGTTTCGATTTTATATTCTGCTACATTTTTGCAAATTTCCATGCGTTCCTCAAAAAGACGCACCATCTCACTATCTATCTGATCTATTTCTTTTCTTAATTCCTGTAAATCTGCCATAAAAATCTCCTTTATGCATAAATCTTAAACACTTATATTCTTCCTATTTAACCTACTTAATAAGATACAGCACTTCCTTATTATAATCAAGTAAAAAACAATTTTTTTCCAGTGTCTTGCATTCTATTTCCAGAAATATTATAATAATTTCTATATGGCTATTTTAACGGGGGAGGATAAGATTATTATGAACAGAGAACGTAAAAAAGGATTTGTTGCAGTCATTGCAATTATAATTGTTTTACTTGTATGTATTATTGTAATGATTTCAAATTTTTCAAGGAAAGTGCAGCTAAATGAACTCCCCATCTCAGGAAATACTACCGGAAATTTAAATAATTCCGGCTTATTCTGTGAAAGCAACGGAATATTATATTTTTCTAATGCTTATGACAATCACGCTTTGTATTCTTACAATCCTGACAACGGAAAATGCAAGAAACTCTGCGATGGTCCTGTCAAGAGTATAAATGTAGATTCTCATTACATTTATTATGTGCGGGAAGCATCGAAAACGGAAGGCACCTTTGGATTCTCAAGTGCAGCCTTTAAAGGTTTGTACCGCATGAACTTAAATGGGAAACATAAAACCTGTCTTTCTAATGGAAATGTTGGAAATGTTCAGTTAATTAATAACCAGATATTTTTCCAAAATCACTCCAATGATTATGGTTTTCACTTATTTTCCATTGGTATTGACGGCAAAGGAGAAAGGGAAGTATTAGCAGAAGCTGTAAATCCAACAGGATATTTTGGCAATGCATTGTACTTTTGCAATACAAAAGAAAATCATAATGTTATGAAAATGAATCCTGATACCTATGAAAAAGAATTACTCTATGAAGGCAACTGCTATTTTCCAACTATTCAGGATAATTATTTATATTTTATGGATGTGGAAGATAATTATTCACTTGCAAAGGTAGACTTAACTACAAACGAAAAAATCACGTTAACTACAGAACGTCTTGATACATACAACTTATATGGAGATACCATCTTCTATCAGGTAAGTGATACCAACAATCCTTGTCTGAAGCGAATGAAAACAGATGGAAGCGGTATGGAAATAATTCAGACCGGTGTTTTCCATGATATTAACATTACAAACAATTACACGTATTTTACAGCATATAATTCCACTACACCTATTTACCGCACTCCAACGACCGGAGTGGTAGATGTAACTTCATTTACAGAAGCTTTTAATGCTGTAAAGTAAAATTTTAGGAGAGTATAATGAAAGTAAAAAAAATAACTGCTATTTTTCTTGCTGCTGTCATGTGTTTTTCTACTGTGACAACAGCAAATGCTACTGAAACCACTTATTCCGAAGAAGCAATGGCTCGTGCTGCCATTCCTATTGAAAGTAACGAAATTGAGAACTGGCCGGACGGTCCTGTATGTTATGCGGAATCAGCTATTTTAATGGAAGCGTCTACAGGCACCATTCTTTATGAAAAAAATTCTCACGAGCAGCTTTATCCGGCAAGTATTACTAAAATTATGACTGGACTTTTGGCGGTAGAAAATTCATCTCTGGATGAAACTGTAACCTTTTCTCATAATTCTGTTTTCGGTATTCCTAGTGGAAGTAGTATTGTAGGGGGAATTGATGAAGGTGATCAATATTCTATGGAGTTTTGCCTTTACGGTCTAATGCTTTTATCCGGAAATGAAACGGCAATGGCAATTGCTGAACATGTGGCAGGTAGTACGGAGGCTTTTGCTGACATGATGAATCAAAAGGCAGCCGAGCTTGGGTGTTTAAATACACATTTTGTAAACCCTCACGGTCTCCATGATCCTAATCACTACACTTCCGCATATGATATGGCATTAATTGCCCAGGCTGCTTTGCAGAACCCTGACATTAAAAAATTCATGTGTACTGCTTCTTATGATTTCCCACCTACCTCTAAAGGAGAAACCCGTTATGACAGTGCAAACCACCACAAAATGATGCAGGGTGGTGCTTATGAATACGACGGATGTATTGGTGGTAAGACAGGCTATACTTCTGATGCCGGTCAGACACTGGTAACTTTTGCGGAGCGTGACGGCATGACGTTAATCTGTGTTGTTTTAAAAGAGGACAAGCCTTGTCACTGGACAGATACTGCCACCTTATTAGATTATGGCTTTCAAAATTTTCAGAAATTAAATATTTCTGAAAATGAAAAGAATTTCTCCATTGACAACGCAAACTTTTTTCAAACAGAAAGCAACATTTTTGGAAACACAAAACCTTTGATTGAGGTAAATAAATCAGGAAGCATTATTCTTCCTAAAAATGCATCTTTTGAGGACGCAACACCAACACTGAATTTTGATAAAGCAGATGAAGCTTCCAATGTAATAGCGACCTTAGATTACTCCTTTAATGATCATTTTGTGGGATTTACTACCGTTGATTTAGCCAAAAGTGAAGATGAGGCATTTGAGTTTTCCACTAACTCTTCTGCCATGAAAGACGGGGAATCCGTAGCAATTGATACGAAAAATAACACCGTAACCGTGGAAAAGACGAATAAGAAAAAGAATCAGATAGTTCTTTTCTTTTTGATAGGTATTATTGTACTTGCTTCATTAGTCATTATTATCCTGCTGATTTTAAAGAAATTTAAACTTTCTTCCACTTCCTCTGAAAGTTATGTAGGAAAGAAATTAAAACCAGGCCAGAAATCTTCCCGCTCTAAACGAAAAAAGTATCCGTCAAAATATAAGAATCTAAAATTCTAACACATATGTTTATAACATGAACCAATATTTTGGGGCTCTCACTTAATAGTGTAGAGCCCTTTTAGTTTCATTCTATATTATTCTGATATAACAGGAAATTGCGCTTTTTTACATCACCCAGACAGTGGCTTTACCAGTTTTTTATCTCACTGCTGCTATCGTGCTTCTCTTTTCGTTCTTCTACCATGTGAGCAAACCATTCCACCATAGCCGGATCATAATGTGAAAAGAATGCACTTTCCATTTTGTCCAGTGACGTGATAGCAGCTATATCCTCATCTGAAAGCACAAAATCAAAGACGTTTAGATTTTCCTGCATTCGTTCAATATGAGTAGACTTTGGAATAACCACTACTCCCCTTTGCAAATGCCAGCGAAGAATGACCTGTGCTACCGACTTGCCATATTTCTTACCAATCTCCGACAAAACCTGATTAGTAAACATATTGCCCCGTCCCTCACCAAATGGTGCCCATGCTTCCATTTGTACTTTGTATTTTTCCATCCATTTCTTTGCTTTTGCCTGCTGATTGAAGGGATGTACTTCTACCTGATTTATCATAGGCTTAATGCGGGCAAAGGAGCAAATATCAACCAGACGGTCCGGGTAGAAATTAGATACACCAATTGCCCTGATTTTTCCTGCTTCATAGAGTTCCTCTAATGCACGCCATGCACCATAGTAATCGGAAAATGGCTGATGAAGCAGACAAAGATCCAGATAATCTGTCCGAAGTTTTTGCATGGATTCAAGCACTGATTGTTTTGCAGCTTCGTACCCATAATGTTCCACCCAGACCTTTGTAGTCAGAAAAATATCCTTACGCTCTATGCCAGATTTTTCAATTGCTGCCCCCACCTGTTCTTCATTAAAATAACTTTGTGCGGTATCAATAGAGCGGTATCCCACTTGCAATGCGTCAGATACACAACGCTCACACTCATCCTGTGTCACCTGATAAACCCCATAGCCAAGCTGAGGCATTTTAATACCATTGCTTAATGTAATATTTTCCATAATGAAATCCTCCTTTTTATAATTTGTTGACTTGAATTTTTTCTCACGGTATAATTGTATCAGTCGGTAGTTACCACCGGTCAATACTTTTTGAATGTAGGAGGTGTAAAATGAAATAGTAAATTCTTGATTCACCATTTAAATTCGTGCTTAACGATTTTAGTCTTACACGTTTTGTGATATGATTATCTTGGTTAGTGGATTCCTCCATTAAAGGAGGATTATTTATGTCTAAGAAAAAAGAATATGATCAAAAGCATCTTACTACCAGTCAGCGTATCCATATCGAAAAGGGATTGAATGACGGATTATCTTTTGCTGCCATTGCCAGAAAACTAGATAAACACCCTAGCACTATTGCAAAAGAAGTAAAAAAACATCGTACGTTTCAACTGCGTGATGAAAATCCAAAGAAGCCACTTCGATGTGCTCTTTTTAAAGAATGCACCATGCGTTTCCTTTGTGATGAAAAGGATTGTGTAAAAATGTGTAAAACCTGCTTTGACGTAAGACTTCAGGTTTCCAAATGCAGTTACTTATGTCCGGAATATTGCGAGCCACAATGTGACTCCATTTGTAAGGCTCCTTATGTTTGTAATCATTGTGCAAGACAACGAACCTGCAACAAAAATAAAGCCTATTACATTGCTCAAAACGCCGATAAATCTTATCATGAACTACTCGTCTCTTGCAGACAGGGAATTAATCAGAATGCAGCCGATATTGCTTTACTTGACGATCTTATTTCTCCGTTACTTGCACAGGGACAGTCATTAGCACATATTTATGCTTTTCATGGACATGAGATTCCATGCTCCAGAAAAACACTTTACAACTACATCAATCAAGGCGTTTTCACTGCCAGAAACATTGATTTACGCCGTAAAGTACGTTATAAATGTAAACCAAGAAAAACTGGTACAAGAATAAGTTTGGCGGCAAAACAATTTCGTATAGGGCGAACATATGATGATTTTCAAAAATTTATTCAGGCAAATCCAGATGTTCCCATTGTTGAAATGGATACCGTAGAAGGTGGGCGGGATAACAGTACGCAAGCTTTTTTGACTATCTTTTTCCGTAACTGTTCTCTCATGCTCATTTTTGTATTACAAGAAAAATCCCAGGATCAGGTCATACAAGTATTCGATTATCTAACAGAAAAGCTTACCATAAAAGTTTTTCAAGAGCTTTTTCCAGTGATTCTTACGGATAATGGTACGGAATTTCAATTTCCAGAACGAATAGAATGTGATAAAAACGGAGAAATCCGTACCAGAATCTTTTACTGTAATCCCAACTCCTCCTGGCAGAAGGGACGGATTGAAAAGAACCACGAATATATTCGATATGTGATTCCAAAAGGTCGGAGTCTGGATAACTATACCCAACGAGATGCCTGTATCTTAATGAATCATATCAATAGTGAAGCCCGAGACAGCCTGAATGGCTGCACTCCATTCAGGCTGTCGAAACTGCTTTTGAATAACAGGTTACACAGACTACTATGTCTTCAGGAAATACCTGCAGACATAGTCACTTTGAAACCATCGCTACTCAAAAAATAGAACTACAAGCAAGCTGGAATCCACTGCCGAATTTAATCCTACAAAAATTCGGCATGTGGAATTTAGTCTTGCACAGTTATCCAGATGCCTGTTTGTCATGCTTGCACACATGAAAACAGACCCCTGTAAGTTTATTATAGCTCTATTTTGGTCACTCGTAAATCAAAACAACCTGAATTAAGTCTTATAAAATCAAGGTTTGACATAAATCAGGAATTTACTTTGAAATTTAACCGAGGAAAATTAATGATGTATTCCATGAAAGAAGCCTGTAATTTAACAGGTATGACCTATGAAAAACTAAAATTTTATTGTAATGAAGGATTAGTTCCAAATGTGAAACGTGACAGCCATAACTACCGTGTCTTTGACGAATATGATATTAAATGGATTCAGAGTTTAAATTGCTTAAAAAGCTGCGGTATGAGTATTGCTGAAATGAAACAATATCTATCTCTTTGCCTTAAGGGAGAAGCTTCCATTCCTGAACGCAAAATAATTCTTGCTGCAAAAAGAGAAGCTCTGCTCCATTCCATTGACGAACTGCAAAAGGCCGTTGATTTTATAGATTGGAAGCAAAACTTCTACGACGAAATACTATCTGGAAAAACAAAATATTATAGTAACCTGATTCCTTATGTAAAAGAATAATGGTCGATTGAGAGATTAGATGTTCTATAATCCAAATTTATCCCTAACGGAATTAAAAGAACAAATTTCCGGCATGTTATCAAGAGGCGCAGCAATCAATTTATCCATATAGGTCCCTGTATACCATCGTCCGAATTTATAACCCAGATAATCGATTTTTCCCACCATATGATATCCCATCCGTTCATGAAACTGTATACTTCCAAAATCTGAATATTCATCCACCGGAAGAGTAATATGTGCGATTGTTTTAATTATATGTTGTTCTCTCAAAATGCCTTCCAAAAGCTGATAGAGGCTTTTCCCAATACCCTGACCACGCACATTTTTGTTTAAATAAATACTCATTTCCGCATTCCATGCATAAGCTGCTCTCGGTTGAAACCTCCCGGCGTAAGCATAACCGATGATTCCATTCTTCGATTCAGCAATAAGATAAGGATAAAATTCCAAAATATGCTCCATTCTACCCTTAAATTCATCTACAGTGGGAACTTCATACTCAAAAGTTAAAGAAGAATGCTTCACATAGTAAGCATAAATATTCAATATATCCTGTGCATCATCCAAATTCGCTGTGCGAATGTCAACTCTTTCTTCGCTTGACATAGATAATATCTCCTTTTCTATTCTTTATGCTCCACTTTAGAAAACATGCTCCATTTTTCCTATGTTCCTAAATGTTTTCTTTTTTCCCTTCTCTTTTTTCTTACTTCTTCCTGTTTCTTCTTAATAAGAAAAGCTTCGTCTTCTGAAACCAATTTTAATGTCTTGATTGCATAAAATTTTCCATCTTCCGTCTTTTTCATGCGGATTTTTCCTTTGAGAAATCCATGATTTTCACAATAAGCCTGACAAAAATATGTTTTGGCATTTCCTGAAAACCAACGAATTTTTTTTCTTGCATTTTTGCCGCACAGATAACATCTGCTGCTGGCAACCTCCCGATCTGCCATTGCATCTTCTTTACTTAAAAATTCTCTTGAAATATACTTTGAATATTTTTCAAATACAGCATACACTTCACTTTTTTTATTTTGGGGACGTATAAATGTATCAATCGAATAATAACGTTCCATGTCTGAATAACTCATATGCTGCATAATGCGCATCGTATACATGGCATCTTCACATGCCCTGTGAAAAGCCGCATTCTTTAATATATGTAAATAATCCACTGCATACTCTAAAGACCTTCTTATCTTTGTGTCTTCCTCATATACCATAGAAAAGACTTTTTGAACATCGTAGAATTTAAATGGTCCCTGTGCCAGTGAATCCAAACCATAAAATTTCATATTTCGCTGTAATTCCAATAAATCTGTAGAACCCCATGTACAGAATATGTAATCTTCCCCACACCATTCCAAAAATTCTGTTACTGCTTCAACAAATCCTTCTCCCCTTTTCAAATCCTTCATAGTAAGAGAAAGTATATTCTTTGTATAAAAATTGATTTCTTTATATACGGCAGGGCGAATCAATCGACTAAATTCTCCTATACACTCCTTTTTACTATTCATTTTCATTGCGCCGATTTCTATAATTTCAAACGGAAGCTCTTTATTTTCCATTTCTTTTCCATAGGGACATTGATTCCACTCTAAATCCAATACGATATAGTTCATATGACCACCTTATTTTCTCTTTTTTGTCAATATCGCTCCACCCACAATAAGCAAAAGAATTACGCCTGCTCCAATCACAGGCACATAAGTTTCCAGCCGAATTTGCTTTTCTGAACTGCTGATTTCATTCCTTTTTTGTGGTTCTTTTGTTTCTGCTTTTTGAATTGTCTTCTCTGGTTCTTTTACACTTTCACAACGCTCACCATAGACTAAATATCTGTGGGTATTCTTTGTATATGGATGACAGGTCAACAACGTTATTTTATCTTTTCCCGTTTCAATGAGTATTTCACTAATTTCATCGGGAAGCACCACCTTTGTCTCTGTCACCTGATAAGTCAGTACATCAAACAATGTTGCAAGCTCTATCTTATCACCTGTCTGTAGCATCTCTATCTCGCGAAACATAGGTGTTCCCTGATATCCTCTGTGAGCTGCCACCACCACATTTGTATTTTCGCCCCCTAACGGCATAGAGGTTTCTCCTAGAATTACTGCACCCTTTTTCATATTTTCACTGTCAGCTCCTAAATAAAGCGGCAGCTTCACATTCATTTTCGGAATATTTATCATTCCTATCATATTACTTTTAAGTCCATATTTTGTCAGATCAAAAGATGGCATCTCATAATCAAAGGGATCTTTTAAGTTTTCCTGTCCTTCTGCATAGATTCTTTCGTTATACTCCTGCATATCCGCATACAGTCGAACTATATTTTCATTTGCAGAGTCTTCCTCCTGAATTTCACATAGTTCCTGTTGAAAATCTTCCTCTGCCTTTTTCGTCTTTTCTTCTGCTTTCCATTCTGTCAGTTTTGGATAACAAAACACTGCCAGTCCACAAAAAAACAAAATTAACATAGCAGCCTGAAGTACTTTTCGTTTCATATTTTCCTCCTAAAATGCATTCCAATAATAAAACAAAATTTTCTTTCTCTTTGTTAAACCGTTTGCTGCATTTCTTACAAGAGCCTCATACATTGAAATGGAAAATAGTATGTCTTCTTTTGTTACATTTCTTTGTCCATAATTTACCTGCAGCACAAGACTCATATATCGTTCCAACATAATTTTATCCAATTGTGGGTATTTTCTACTTACTTCTGCCACAAACTCTTTCCTCGTGGTATCTATTTCCTGTGAAAAGCCTGAAAATTGCAATACTTCATAAAAACTATAAAATATCTTTTTGATTTGCTCTTCCCTAGAACACCCCGGCAGCATTCCTCTTCTTTTCTTTCTTATATAATAATACCTTGCTGCAAGCATTAATAAAACTATACCAAATACCACTACAATCAGCAATACTTTTCCGAAAATAGGCATATCCTCAAGCCCATTTTTCCAATCCTTTTTCTGTTGCTCTTCCTGCTGTTCCTTTTTAACCTGCTCCTGCTCTTTTAAATCATCTTCTGAGACCTCCATATCTACCAGAGTTCCCGCAAATCCCGGTGTTGTTTCCACCGGTGTCCAACCATAATCCGACATATAGATTTCCACCCATGCGTGTGCATTGTCATTTTGCAGTATCGCTGTATACGTTCCATCACCATTTCCTATAAACAGACTAGATGGTGCTGCATATCCTACTACATACCGGGCAGGAATGCCACACATTCTGTACATTAAAGTTGCTGCAGATGCAAAAGCTGTGGAATCCCCCTGTTTCTTTTCAAGAAAAAAATAAGATACAAAATCTTCTCCCTTAGGCAGTTTCCACACTTCTGTTGTAAATGTACAGTTACTCCACAAAGTACTCACAACAAACTGCTTTATATCGTCATACTTTTCTTTTTCTAATACATCTAACTGTTCTCTCGTCATATCCTCCGTAATTTTATTATCCCATTCTTCCTTTTTGTCCCTGCAAAGCCCAGAAATGCCTTCTATGGCATTTTCATTTACTTTAGTATCGACTGTTGCCACATAACTCCTATATGCCTCTGAAATGTCATCTAGCGCTGTCTGAGGGGGATTCTGGTTTTTCCACTTTTGTATCACACTTTGATACTCTTTTAGCGGAAACCAAGAATACACATACTCCTCCATTGCCTCTCCTGCAACAGCACCGTCACCCTGCATTGTATAATAATCACTTAGAAAAGTCTGATAAGGTACATAAGTGTAATCTATATTAGCATCCAAACGTCTTACTGTCATTTCCACTGGGCTGTTTAATCTGCTTCCATCATCTTCACCCAGCATCTTTTGTGCATATAGCATACGAAGAAACGGAAGATTTTGAATATAAATCAATGGGTTCTCTTTTATATTCCAGTTTTCTACTATGTTTTCAAATTCTTTTTTATCCCGTTCTTTCCATTGACTTCCTGTATATTCTGTTCCTATAAAACCTTTTAAATAAACTGTTTCTTGTGGTTTTCTCGAACAGATTAATTGCAGTGCTTCTGTATTGTCATAAGAAAATCCTGAGACCTCTCCTAATTCTCCATGAGATACTCCACCTTTGGTTCCTTCCATGGAAAAGCTTAATTTTCCTCCAGAAATCTTTGGAAGAATCTCATACAACCATTGCAAACCACTCACCTTCATAGGCGATGTTGCCTGTGAAATTTTTTCTACGGGCACAATAAATACTTTACTCAAGCCATAAGAAGAAACTGCCATCAATATAGTACCTGCCACTGCCAGACAGATGGCAAGCCGAAACTGAATGTTTCTGCTTATCCTTTTGTTCTTACTATATTCTTCTTCCCTTTCTGCGTACCAGTATTTCTTTCGTACCGGCATTCCGCCAAAAGAAATAAGACAAATCAATACTAGCAGGAACAATGCACTTGAACTATCCGAAGGCTTTCCGCCTCCTAAAAAAGAAAGCACAAGTAAAGGAATTGCCACAAAAATAAACTGTAAGTACTCCTGCTTGTGTATGATTCCCTTTGCTAAAAAAGCACCCAGCCAGAAAAATAGATAAGAAATAAAATACGTTCCTGTTATATTTTGCTGAGAAAGCAATTCGATTTTTCCATGATAGGTACTGTTTAAAACGCGAATAATATCATTAAAAACACTGTACATGCTTTCCAACATAATATTTCCGGTAAAGAATAGCAGTAAAACATTAACACCGGCCACGACAAGTAACAAGTATTTAATTTTTATATCTTTTTTGTCTTTATATAATTCATGATTTTCATAGTACCAGGTAAAAGCCATGCTATAAAAAAGCAGCAACAAATACACTATAATTTTACTACAGGAGATAGAAAAAGCAGAAATGACCATACCGGCCAAAGATGCCATTGCTAAAAAAAGTACCGCTGCCCTGACCAAAAATACGAACCTTTCATTAAGCTTTGGCTGTTCTCTTTGTATTAGACGGCGGCGTACTATCTGTATTGACTCCTCGTTCTTTTTTGCCTCTTCTTTTAAATTTCCAGTTTCCATTCCATTAATTCCTTTTCTAAGCTTTCACAATTGAATTTCTTCTCGCAAGTACCGTTTTTATATAAATGTCCATATACATTCAAAAGGAAATAATTGTCTACTTTTTGTAGTGCACCTTGATGTTCATACATGCTCAAAATGTCAGCATATTCCCTGTTTCCTCTGCTGCTGCACACCTGCTCTAACATATAGTACACGTCCTGTTCTTCCTCTATTTTAACTTGATTTAACTGCTTTTCTTCTTCCTGGTACCACATAATCATATGATTTAATCCCTGCTCTGCCAAAGACCAGGATAAGGAAGCAAGTATTTCTAAAAAGCAATCATACTCTGTCTGTGTCACCGCTTCTTTCTCTACATACAAATCTAAAAATATTAGAATCGTCTGTTCTATAGGAAGGCTATATTCCTTTACTAAGTATTTGTCTTCCTTGGCTGTCAACTTCCAGTGTACTCTCTGGAACGTATCCCCTTGTCTATATTCATGGATATCAAATACCTCAGAAGTATCTTCACCGCTTCTTACATGAGAAAATTCTTCTCCCTCCTGTCTGTCCGGCACCCAGGTCATTACATTTAGTGCAATTTTGTGAATTTTTGGCAATACTATGATTTCCTTAGAAATTTGCTGTACTGTTGCTTTTTTTGAAAAAAGGCGCAGATAATCCTGCACCCTTATTTCCTCCACGTTAACACGCATTTTTCCACAATATTTTGACTTAAGAAAAAGAAGCAGGGAAGCTGCCCCCTTTGCATCTACCATTACCTTTTCCCTTGCATAGAATTTTTCTTTGGTAAACTCATTTTCGCAACTTACCTTTACCGGTATTACAGGCATGGGAAATACTGATGTGTTCTTAACCAGAACTTCTACCGCAAATTCCTGATTTTTTTCAATATATGCTTCGGGAATTTTTAATTGTGCGATGATGTGTCTTTTTAACTGTTTTGTTAAAATCCAAAGCACAGGCAGGAGAATCATTTCATACCCCAGCAAAAACATGGTAATATGCGAAGAAAACAAAATGCAGCTAAATAAAGTTATCAATACTACAACAGCATATATTATTTTATTCTTCATAAAATCCATCCTTTGCTTACGGTTGTTGAGGTGCTGGTTTTTTTACACTTTTTAAAATATCATCGATAACATCTTTGTTTGTAAGATGATTTAATTTCCCCTTAGAGTTCAAACGAATTCTGTGAACTGCTACATCGGGAAAAATTTCTTCCACGTCATTTGGAAGTACAAACTTTTGTCCCTTAATGTAAGCTGCAGCTTTCGCCATTTTTGACAATGCAAGTGTTCCTCTTGGACTTATGCCTAATTCAATCATTTCATGATTTCTAGTGGCCTCTGCCAAGTTAATCATGTATTCATACACCGTTTTGTGAATGTATACTTCTTCTGCCTCTTTCTGCATTATCATAAGTTCTTCTTTTTGTATCACAGGCTGTAAATTATCCATTGGATTTGTCTTATTCCTGTCCATTAATATTTGTAATTCATCCTGCTTATCAGGATAGCCGATAAATACGCATATCATAAAACGGTCCAACTGGGACTCTGGAAGCATCTGAGTTCCCACAGAACCAATTGGATTTTCTGTCGCAATTACGTGAAAAGGTTTTGGCACTTCTCTCGTAATTCCATCTACCGTAACAGTTCCCTCTTCCATGACCTCTAACAATGCAGACTGCGTTTTTGGAGAGGTACGGTTAATCTCATCTCCCAAAAATAAATTACAAATTACTGCTCCCGGTTGGTATTCAAATTTTCCAATTTCTTTTCGATACATAGAAAACCCAATAATATCTGTTGGAAGCACATCTGGAGTAAACTGTACTCGATTTTGCTCTAAATTCATAGCTTTTGCAAAAGCTAATGCCATGCTTGTTTTTCCTACTCCCGGAATATCTTCAATCAAAACATGCCCTTGTGCCAGTAAGGCTTCCATAATCTTTTCTACACAATGCCTTTTTCCAATAATAACTTTCTCTACTTCTTCTATTACCCTGCGGGCTTTTTCGGCATATTCCATATGTTACTCCTCTCTTACCTGTCTTCTTCTTTTTATAATCATAAAAAAGATAACTGCTTCCACTGCAAAAACCACAAAAATAGTTAATAAAAGCCACGGCCATACATCTACAATTCGTTTTGTAAGAGAACCCGACTGCATCTGACTTTGTGTGTTATTTTCCTGTTCTTCTTTATATTCTGTCCGAATACCTCGAACCAAAAGACGATGCGTATTAATTGCATATGGCGTACAAGTTACCAGAGTGCAGTAATCCATTCCTTCTTCGATTTCTAAATCTCCGGATTCATTTGGTTCTACTACTTTAATTTGATCTACTTTATAAGCAAGAACTTCATCTAACACATGAAGATAAAACTCATCACCTAATTCTAATTTATCTAAATCGGTAAATAAAGCTGCACTTGGTAATCCTCTGTGCCCCGTAAGAACACAATGCGTACTTTCCCCACCCAACGGATAAGAAGACTGTTCTAAATGCCCTACACCTCTTCTTAATACCTCTTCGTCGATTCCACTGTAAATAGGCAGATTTACATCTATTTTAGGAATTACAATATATCCAAGTGCTACACCTGCGTCTACCATATCCAGATATTTTATTGATTTATTTTTATCTTCTTCCACAGATATAATATCACTTAACTGTTCATTATATTGTCTTGCCGCCTCTTTTGTCGCATCAAGCTGATTCCCTTCCATTTGTCGAACCTCATTTTCATAACTGCGAACCACCTCTGATGCATGGCGGTTCGCTATGATATTGCTTACAAAGGGATAGAAGAGAATCATAAGGCCTGATACAAACAATATAAGGCTAAACCATATTCCCGTTCCTTTTATTTTTTTAAGCATGACTTCTCTTTCTTGCTCCAAAGAATACAATGACTGCCGCTGCCATTAAAATAACACCAATAATTGTAAATGCGAGTGTACCCGCTCCACCGGTAGTAGGAAGGATAAAGCCTTTCTTATTTACAACATTTACGCTGGTGGTGGTTGCTGTTGTCGTTGCTGTTTTTCTTGCATCCGTATAATAAGTTGTCTTATCTGAACCACTCACTGTTACCGCCGGTACTCCTATTACATTTCCATTTTTATCATACTTTGTATCTGTAGTTGTAGTCTTAAATGTCTGGTCATAGTAAAGTTGAATCTTTACTGCAACCGGCTCTTTTAATAAATTGTAGCCTGAAGCAGTAGATGTTTCTACAAAATAGTATGTTTCGTTGGAAAATGCCTTATCATTTATATCCGTCTGTGTTGTGTTAATAATAATTTTTCCATCTGCATCCGTAGTATAAGAGCCCACCTTTTTTACATCTACTGCGTTTCCATTTACCTTCAGTGATGTTTCCTTTGTTTCTCCCACTACAATCGGTCTGTATAAATCAAAACTTGCCTTTACCGTGTTACTTGGTGTAGAACCGGTAAATGTTTTTACTAATTCTAAGCCAAAAGTATAAACGACAACCTTGTCTGTAATCGTCTTTGTCTCTTCGTACGGTTTGCTGTCATCTTGTGGTGTGTTTGGATTTTGATCATCGTCACCCGGCTTCGGATAAATTTTATTTGTATATTCTAATCCAACGGTATTTGGATTTCCATTTCCTGCTGTTACAGCATTTGGATTTAATGTTGCTGTAAATGTAACTTCTACACTGGAAATTCCTTTGTTATATAATTTTGCGACATCTCCGCTTAAGTCTAAGGTCCACTGATTTTTTACTGCATCATATACAGGTGTTGTTGTAATTCCGGTATCAGTCACTTTAGATGTTCCTACATAATAAGAAACTACAAAGCTTGCTTGGTCTGTACTATCCATAGTAAGACCTGCAGACATATCATCTACAAGTACATAATGTTTTAAATCGTTGATATTTTCCGGTACGGTAGAAGTAACTTTAAAAGGTACCCTGTCACCCACACTATAATCTACAGCATCCTGCCAATCATTTACATTATTTACATCTCCATTTTTTACAAGTACTTTTTTCTCCAGTTCCGGCTTAAAGTTTACTACAGAAACAGTTGCTGTTTTCTTTCCATTCACTGTGACTGATCCATCTATACCTACACTAAATTCATACACGGCTGTTCCATCCATAATATATTCTGAGCCTGGTGCACTCGTTTCAATAAAACGGTATTCCCCTTCCGATAATCCACTTATCTTTACGGATGTACTGCTCATTGTAATAACACCATTGTTTCCAATGTCTTCTCCGTTATCATTTTTTGTCTGCGTAGTCCACACACCGCTTACCTTTTTCTGCAATACAAATTCTGCTCCGGTAACACCTACCGCACTTCCATTTCCTGTCTTACCATATTTTTTTAATGTTACAGTACTTACTGCAGTTGTATTTTTAGGAAATGCATAAACATCATAAATCCAGTCTGTTCCCTCTACGTTTGTCATTGGAAGAGATACTAAAAATGGGTCTACCATACTTGCTACACTATCCGGTGCATCTGTTTCAACTACAAGATATAAGCCCTGACCACTTAAATCAGCATTTGTAAATTTTGCAATACCATCTTTGCCACCTACCGTAGCTGTTGTCTTTTTTACAGGTGTCAATTTGCCTAAAACAGAATCCGTAAACTGTTTCTGAATATCTGCTGCTGACATGCCGCCGTTTATCGTGGCTCCGACACTGTCTCTGATTGCTGCTACTGTACTATAAACCAGCCCATTACTGTTTTGTGTGATATCTGCTACCTTATACACAGAAAATGTGACTCCGTTCAATAGCACTGCTTCCGCTGGAACTTTATTTTCATCCCCAATTACACCGGTTCCTTCTACTCCCTCGTCACCATCATAACGATATTTATAAATGGTAAGTGAAACTTCTTTGTCTGTGTTAATTGTTGGTTCTGCTGCAAAAGCAGTCAGAGTGGATAAGAGCATGGTTGCTGCTAAAATCCATGATAAAACCTTTTTTAGTTTTTTCATAACTTTTCCTCGCTTTCTCACTTTTATTAATTCTTAAAAAACAATTTTCATTCTTTTCTTTCTGTATAAATAAAATGCGATTGCTGCTAAAATACATGCAATTCCTACAAAAATGAATACTGTTGTTCCATAGCCACCCGTAAACGGTAATGTAAATTTCTTACGATTAGAAACTGTCACAGAAATCGTATCTGCCTCTATCGTACAATTTTTATCATCGATAGTACTCTGACCACCCTTATGAATCACTATTTTAATGGCTTTCTTCAACAGACTGTAACCATCTTTTGCTTTTGTTTCTTTTAATCGATAGGTACCGTCCTTTAAATCAGAAAATACAGCAGTACCGTCCATTTCTGTTTTTACTGTTATTTTCGTAAATGTATCATCAACTGTTCCATTGTCTTTTAATTTTTCTAAAGTAAATTCCACGTCAGAAAGCTTTATGCTGTTATCCGTTGCATCTACTTTAATCACCTTTATATTAGTACTCTGATAAGTATTGGTAATGGTTCCGGTAATTGTTTTTGTCTGTTCGTCAATATCATAGGAAACCAGATATGAACCAGCAAATCCGCCTTCCTCAACTACATTTCCATCTGCATCAAGTTCCACAACTCTATATTCCCACTCTACCGGTACCATAGCCGTATAGTCTACATACTGGTCTAAACCTTCTAACGTATATTCCCAATTGTCATATCCCGGTCTCATGGTAATCTTATTCTGCCCATTTATAGAAACTACACTATAACTTCCTGTACTTCCTTTTGCTCTTCTCTGAATCTGAACATCAATAGAGGATGGAATATTTTCTGTTAAATCATTTCCATTAGAGTCTTTCCAAAGTTTAATCAGTTTGATATTCACGAACGGTTTTTGCGTATTGTTAAATGTAAAATCATAAGATTGTTCAGAAGCCTTTATTGTACCTCTTACAATTTTGCTCTGTATATCCATGTCAAAAGCATATCCGCTTTTTTCTGAAACATTGTCTAATACAGAACCGTCTTCTGGTTCAATTTCTTCTATGGTATAGTTTGTATTGATTGGGATACCACTAATTTTCTGGCTTTCACCAGCTTTTAAAGTAATTTCTTTTGTAATTTCACTCGTTCCTTCTAAGCCAAGTCCAGCTACATTAGTAAATGTAATCTTAAATTTGTATTCACCTGTCAAATTATCTGTGCTGTATGCATTTGCTTTACGAATTGTCAGTTCACCTGTTTTTACTTTATTCGTGTATACAACTTTAATTTTTGTCACACCTGTAATCATATCAGGATTTGAATAGGAACGGAAAACAATTGTATTTTCAGATGGCTTCTGTGTTTTTGTATATCCTTTGTTTGCATAATCTCGGCTCTCCGCATCCTGCCCGCTTAAATATACTTCTGTTCGTCCATCATCTATTGCTACAGATGCTACATTGGTCAGATTCTTGATTGTTCCAAGTTCTACCGTTGTCCCCTTTGCCATGCTTGTAACCGGAGCTCCGTTTTCATATACGGTATAACTGGAGTCAAATACATCTGTATCTATATTTTCTTTTAATGAAATATAACTTCCCATACGGAACTGGTTTGTAAAACTTGCTGTCTGCCCATTTTTTAAATTAAAAATTCCATCGTTTCCAAGACGTGCATAAACAGCTTCACTTCCATCTGAAGTTAAAGTGTAAGCAGCTCCTTTCGGATATTCTAATTGTCCTGATGTTGCAGAACCATAATCTGGAATTTGATACTGCTTCACGCTAAATCCAATTTGATTTGTGATACTTGATTTTGCATAAAATTCAAATCCATCTAAGTAGAAGTCTCCCTCGTAATCATAATCGAATTTAATGTATTTCACTTTTGAATAATCAAAATTTAAGGAACCGGTTAATTTTGATAAATCAACTGTAATTTTTGACCATTGCTTTGAACGCACAGAGGTTGTTATATATGTCTTTGCATTTAAATAACCTCCAATGGTATTTCCCGCAGCGTCTTCTAATTCAACATACATATGATTCAATTCAGGATTACTTGTTTCGTCATAATAATATTGAAATCTTAAATAATCTTTTACATTGGAAACATTCAATGTGCTACCATTAGCAGGTGCTATAATTCCAAATCGCTTTTCCCTATATGCTCCCTGTGTATCTGAATACAGTGCCTTATAATGCGCCACTTCGCTTTGTCCGGCAAATTCTTGTACCTGCTCAAAAGTATTTGATGTAGAACCCTTTGTTAATGTTCCACTTGCAAAAGTATCATTGTATGTAACCGGAACCTGTTCTTCACCTAAATTAATTTCATATGTTCCATAATGTGTTGCCTGATTTTTAATTGCAAACGGGAACACAGAAACATCATCAAACATACCTGAGAATAATTCATTATTTACAGCAGAATCATCTATCTTCTTTTCTACCGAAAAGCTGTTTTCATCAGGGAAATTGAAACTTACATACATGTTAGATTCCCAAATACCACGTTCCATATAAAACATAGTTAACGTATGTTCGTCTGTTTTCTTTCCGCTAATATTGAAATTACCTGAATAATTATTGGTATATCCACCCGAAGTACTTGTATTTTTTATTCTGCTTACATAATAAGTCAGATTTTCAAAGTTTAAGTATCCGGTAACAACGTCATGTCCACCACCAATATCAAGGGCTAATTTTCCATCTATAAATACCCAGACATCATCATCACCAGAGAAGTTAAATTCTATCGGGGCTTCATCTCCCTCTGTAGTTGTAACGGTTCCATTTTCTGTTAAACGGAATTTCATCTCCATTTTACTTGCAAATCCATAATTAAGTTTGCCGGCATTTCCGCTCTCACCAGTTCCATTAAACGGGAAGAAATTACCTTCCTGTGTGACTCCGCTCGTCGTTTTTCCTTTTACTACATTACCTGTAGAATTTAAGAAGTAACTGTTTGTATCCGGATCCTGTGTCAGACGCAGATTGGTCGATGAATTCTTACTGTCAAATACCCAGTAATCTACTTGTCCTATTACATTTGGATCACTTTTACTATGCATTCTCTCTTTAGAAAATGGAAATGCTACATTTTCATATACTTTTCCCAATACGGTATTCTTTGAATTATTACCATTTAAAAAATCTTTGTTTAAAAATGGGGCCTGTACAGTTCCTGATGCTGTTTTCATCATCAGATTGCCATTTGATAGCGTATCACTCACTAAACCAATGGTTGCATTTCTTCCATTTTCAGAGTTATTATTTCCAAAACTGATTTCTTTACCATCTCGTCCCCACATGGAGTTATTTTCATAGAAAAATTTCTTGGTATCATCAGAACCATATAAATTTAAATCTGATGAAATCTGTGAAAATGGGGAACCGCTATAATTCTGAAAATTTCCCCAATATAATGGTGAAACAGCTTTGTTTTTTGTATAGTATTCACTTAAAGCCTGATCAAATTGACGAAATGGCTGATAGATTCTATGATTATTTGCGTCATAGGTATAATTATCACGATTTTGTCCATTTAATTCATAATCTGTATAAAAATCATAAAACGTAGTTGACAGATATAGCTTGTTTATATCTCTTACTTCCTGTTCTTTTGGAATATCAACTACAATATTTGACGTATCGCCTTTCTGTTCCGGATTGCGTACTGTGTACACCTCAGCCCAATATCCATCTCGCTGACCGCCGTCATATATGACATTATCACTGCTGTCTGCATAGAAACATGGATTGCTAAGATTTGTTGGTATTGTAAGCTGTTTTGTGCTTTCTCCATGACTGCCATAATTGGTTATACTACTCATATCAAAAGAAGAAAAAGCAATGCTTGTATATCCTTCCGGCAACTCTGCTTTATATACATCTGAATATGTATTGGTTCCATTAGAATATACAGGAACCAATTCCATAGTTCCTTCTATATCCTGCTTTCCTGTGCCGACTGCATAATAACGAATTGTTCCTGCTTTATTTGGAATTCCATAATCGCCGGCTCCATTTGTCCCATCTGCTGTACTATATGTAAGCTTAGATAAGGAAGCATCAAAGTAAACGGTTAATGCATTGCTATATGTATTTGATACTTCTGCAAATTTATCCACCACCGTCACTTCATTTTTGTTCAAATCCTTCCAAAAGAAATGATATTTTGTACCATCTTCTTTTATAAATGTAAGCACTGTCTGTTGCGTAACTGCTGAATTATCAACAAAAGTATATTCAAATTCACTACCTGTTGCAGGCAGAGCAATCGCACTCTGGTTTCCTGCCTGAAGTTTACAGCCTTCCTTTACCGGAAAATGCAATTTGTCAAAATACAGTTTTTTACCTGCGAGTGACTGATTTTCTACTATCTTTTCACCCCATCTGCTGTATTTGTTATTTTTAATTTCACTTACACCATAGTATAAGGTATTTCTGCTAGAAGCATCATATCCGTCGGAAGTAGTATTTATAAATTCATAAGTATCCCCTAAAGACGTATTCCCTTTATAAAATTCTACTGTGCTGTAAGCTATTCCATTTTCGTCTGCCGGAACAGTTACTTGATATAAACCATTGATGCCTGTATCTGTTGTCATATTTGTAGTAACCGCACCATTATTTTCATTGCCGAATTTAGCAATTACACTTCCTAAATTTCCTGTCATATCAAAAAAGTACATAACACTTCCTGATAATGATTGTGGTGCAAGACTTCCTAAATAATCCACTGTTTTTTTATTGCCCTGTGCTCCACCATTTAATTTAAAGCACGGATATGCATCTGTTTTTACTGGATCCGAAGTCAAGGAAACATCTACCGTCTGTGCTGTCAATGCTCCCCAATTAGACTGATTTACAAACACTACGGCAGTACAAGCAGAATCTTCTTCACTGACGGTATACTCCCATAACGTCCCTGTCTGATTACTTAACAGACTGTTTTGTTTGGAGGATTTTTTCATTGGAACAATACTGCCTGATTTCCCGTTCACCAGGTAAATATACATATTGCAGTCCTGTGTCCAACCATTCCAGCCTCCATTTCCCGACGTATCAAAATAAATCGTCCTTGTTATGCCAGAAGATGTAATATCATTTTCATTGATATCCTCTGTTTGTTCTTGTGGAATTTCCTGGGTGACTACCCCGCCTGAAAAATCTTCTTTTTCTGCAAATACACTGCCCCAATCACCTACGATAGTGCATAGTATGCTGGCAATCACTACAATTACCACAGTTCTTCTTATGGTTTCCCATGCTGTTTTCAAATTGATTTTTTCCATAAACCTTTTTTGCTCTCCTTCTATTATTTTATTTATATAAATCAATTGTTAATTTGATAAATCATAGTAATTATCATTGATATTATACCATTTTTTACTTTTCTTGCAATATATACGGTTCTACAAATTGTATATTTTTCGAAAATTAAAAAGCGAAAATGCAGCTTTCTACACTTTCGCTTCTACTGTTCCCTGCAGGAATCATAACAATCTTACAACTACCTTTTCCAAACTCATGTACTGCCATATTCTTTGTCCACGTAAACTAACCTTTTTCAAAGAAATGAAAATACACCTGCCAAAACTGCTGCAATCAAAGCCATTCCTACCGTTCCTGAAAACCATTTCACACGTTTGTCATGGCTGTTTATGTAGGGTTTTAAATCCTCTGTTCCGGGAATCGTCCATGCCTTCGTATGTCCAACCCACCATCCATCTACCAGAATACGATCCATCAGATTCATTACCGACAAAATCACAAATATCTGCCAAAATCCCTGTAAAAATCCTCGTGTACCATTGATTCCATAAACACACAATACTACATACAGAATGTATCCGGGAATACAAATAATTTTGAATATAACACTGTTTTTTTTCACCTTATCATAAGTTGTCAATCCCATAGCTACACAACGATCTTGTACATCCTTATGATAAAGATGAATCATTCCAACTGCCCCATTCCGGATAGCAATGGCACAAACCAGTATCAATATGGCACCAAGTCCAATTCCTTCAAATAACACTTTTACTAACATTTTTCCTCCTATGCATCTCATATTCACTTATGACACTTTTCATATTAATTTTGATTTATCAATTTCATCGCAACGAGCAAACCTGCAAACTGCCATATATTTCCTACGCTAATCCATGTCGCTGCCAGTGCATTTCCCCACGCATACCCACGGAATGGCGTTGCTATTATCATTGTCAAAATCATTCCAAAGCCTACATTAAATATCCAACACCATTTTGGATATGGAGTCATTCCCTTTGCAAATGCAGATATTTGAGCACGCATCAGACAAAGAAAGAAAAGGGCAAACAGTATCGTAGCCGGCACCATAAAATAACCGGCAAGCTTTAAGCAGCTTTCATACGCAACTTGGGGTGACGCAATGGATAAATGATTGTATAACCATGCCACCATAACGCAAGGAACATGAACCCCACACGCTCCAAAAGCTATATATCCGATAATCCCTGTTCTCAGACTATGTGCATGTTTCGGAGATTTTTCCGCCATAAGACGGTAAATTCCAAAATAGCTGACCCCTTCAAGAAAAATTCCAACCAGACCCAATAGAGCAGACCAGAAATATGTAGCATCGCTTTTTCCAATATAAGTTGACAGCTTTCCTTCTAATCCACTTAAATCAACATTTTTCACTCCATAACCCAAAAGCCAATCTCCTATAAAAACCAAACACGCTGCAAACAAACCAATTAGCAGAAGTTTCCTGATTCGCGGCCAATCAAGCTGGCTTTCAATTCCAATCGCATTATATTCGTTCTCTTTCATAATCGATTTCTCCTTCTTTACTCGCTGCACTATCACGCAAAGTAACATCACAAACCAGCTTGATTGCTTTACGCATGTGCACCTCTTAAAGCATCTTGTGTGCCAGCTCTTGTATTCTTTTTAAGTTTTTATTATTTTCTAACCACACAGTGCAGACGCATCCCCTTACGCACTTCAAATTTCTCTACCTTCAGTCCTGCCTTCCTGCAACACTCCACGACCAGTTCTCTTGTAGCAACCATAACATCTCCATGACCGCATATGTTTGCCAATGGTAACTCGATTTTATCCATAAACCAACGTACAATTTTGTTATCGCTTGTTACATCTCTAAGAACTAATCTTCCGCCTGGACGCAGACACCTTTTAACACTGTCAAAAAAAGCCTGTGGATTCGGATAATGATGAAAGCTCATGGAACAGATGATTGCATCAAATGAATTATCCGGAAACGGGAAATTCTCGCAATCTCCCACAACAAAGGTTGTATTTGGAATATTTTTCTTTTTTGCCTGTTCAATCATGGCAGGTGTCAAATCAAGTCCAGTATAATGTCTATCTGGATATTTTTCTGCTAATAAGGATATCATAGGGGCTGGACCGCAGCCGGCATCCAGAAGATCTGTAAAGGGCTCTTTTTCCAGTTCTTCCAATATGTCAGGATAGTCCTTTTTACACATCTGATAAATTCCCGCCTTATCTCCCTCATACAACTCGGCAGCCTTTGTAAACTCTTTGATTGATAATTTTTTGTATTCCTCATTTGTCACTCCGGTTTCCTTCTTTCTTCTTTATAATTTAATTATTTTTTCTAACTCAACTCTATTCTTATCATTTATATTAGTCTTGACTAACTACTATGTCAATACATTTTTGGAATTATTATTTTCCTTGATTTAATTTTAATTTTCTAAAGCTTTTATCGGCAATCCGCAGCGACTTTCGCTGACAAATGAATGACACTGTCACTCCGAGGGTTCAATCATTCCGTGCCTGCGAATTCATATTTATGACTATCATTCGAACTCAATATGCGGTAATGATAACACTGTTTTCTTATTAGATTACCTATATTATAACGTGTGCGAGGTCGGGTGCTGATGGGATCTTGACCATGATTTGCTCCGATTTATCCATACTCCCTTATACTTAAAAAGCTGGAAGCCTCTGCTCCCAGCTTTACATTCTTTTACTCCATCAGTTTTACAAACTGGAAGTTGTATATTTCTTCTCTTACTTATTTCATCTTAGAAAGTTGTTTATTGATTATGGTAAGACTGTGGGCTACTACATGATATATTTCTGCTGGTGTTTCTGCAGTCACATTCATATGCGATTACATCAGGCAGGGAATCAAAAAGACCATAAAAAGTTGCCCTGCTGACGAAAGATTTTTGATAGATGTCTGTTATATAAAGTTTATCCAGACTTTTTTCCAACAGACATTTTTTCATACCATTCCAGATCAAATCTGCTGATTTTTTTGACCTTATATCATTTGAAACGTGATACATTTTTTCTCCATTTTGATACATTTTTCTGTTTTTTGTACAACAAGTTCTGAGACAATTGTATCAGAAACATTCTTCTGCTACAATAGCGAAAAATAATGAAATGGAGGAATAGACTTATGAAAAAATATAGTTTTGATCAATGGTGCAAAAGGGACTGGCTGAAATTCAGTCTTGTGATTGCAGGATTTATGTTGGTACTTATGCTGATAAACTGGAACAACTGGTCAGTATCACTGAAATGTCTCTCTGTGATTACTGCATTGATTCCTATTCATGCAACAGAAGAATGGGTATTCCCAGGTGGATTCTCTTATCAATATAATCTTTTTTGAATAAATCAGATCCTCCAAAGTGTTATCCTATGAATCGGGCTTCTGACATGGTTACCGTTCTGGGAACCACACTTATGTATGCTGTGACCACATTATATTTTGCCATTAGCGGAAATGATGTTCCAACCGGTATTGTATTAGGATCTGCCTGCTTTAGTACTTTGGAGGTAGTCGGACATACATTTTTCGGCATAAAAGCATATTTAACATTTAAGGATAAAGGGAAAACGACAATCTATGGTGTAGGTTCCATGACTGTATACTCAGGATTTCTTGTACTGGGAACAATTATGTTTCGTGAAACTGCATTACTCGGACTTTCCGTCAAAGACATTCTTTATTGTATAATACTTCTTGGCATTATCGTCATTTTTGTTGTTGCTCCTGAGATTAAATTTAAAGATAAAGAAAGTCCATATGCGTATCCAGACTGTGGATATTATGAGAGATTTCTGAATGACCACAGTGAGGTTAAAAGATGAAAAACAAAAGAATTATTTTTGATTTTTCGCTGTGAAAGACTAGAGAGATAGAAATAATTATGACATGGAATTAAACACAGATATGATTTTGCCTGAAGAATGTGTGGAACTTTTTACGTATATGATGACTGAATAAGAGATGTAATAGGGATTGGAGCTAGAAGAACGAACCTTAAACCAATCCCTATTGTTTTAATTGATAAACCTGGAATTGACCGAGTTCTTTTACAAGAACTTATTGCATACTTATATAAAATTTCACATTTTTTATTATTAAAACAGATTTCCACCAGTGCTTACTAATATGCCATTGTTCCGGATAGCATTCCCAATTCCATGTAACAGCCCACGTTCCATCCTCCTGCTGTGTTTCGGAAAGAAAGTGGCACTCAAAATTACAGAGTTCCTTATTTTCCTCATAAAATCGACTGTTGCAGGAATGTATCATCAAAGATGGTTTACAGACATATTCTGATGCCCATACAGAGGTATCTACCGTTAGAATATGTTTAATCTGCAGTTGCAGCAAACTCTCAAATTCTGATAAATCAATCCCTGATCCTGATATGTTACATTCCACTAAATTCTCAAATAGCTCAACAAAACAGGAAACCGTATGCATGAATTCCAATGGACAATGCAATTTAAACCAAGCGTAAGCTTCCTGCAACAGTCTTTGTGCTGTCTGATATATGCTGCTTTTTGGGCTTGCATACACAAGAATAAATCCAATCAGGGATGCGGTCGGATTATAATTGACTTCATTTACATCCGTATAACTCCACCACGGTGCATGCGGATACGCTTCATTTGATGGAATACTATTCGCCCAGACATGTCCATCAAAATATTTTGTATTTTCCAAATAGCGCAATATTCCCAAAATAATCGGATGCTCTTTTTCTTTCAGATCAACTTCGCGAATGATCTGAGTTGCAGCCCATGTCTGCACCGGGGAAGAATCTGGATTCCAACAATCCTCTTCCAGCGCGTGCCCAAAACCACCATCTTCATTTTGATACGCAGCGAGGAAATTCAAGACATTTTCTCTGCTACCATTTTCAAATAAATACTGCCATCTTGCACAATCCAAAGGTCTTGCATTTTTATAAATAAACTCTTTTGCCTTATTAAAGTTCATATTGTGTTGTCCTCCATAAATACCGATTTTCTGTTCCTGCAAACTGAAATTTACCTTACCGTCTCCTATTTCTACAAATCATAAAGAATCTATGTATTGTCTCGCATTAATTCACCTAGCATTTGTTTTCCCTATCTTTCATAAGACAACTGGAAACATGAATAAACTCTTCAAATTTCATGTTTGAAAATGGAGTTTTTTTAGATTTTTTCCATATTTCACCCAAATTGTTTGCCTCAAGAAATTGTTTGAAATCCCAAACTGTTTAAAGTAGCTCATATTCTCTTTATAAGTAATAGCTCTCTTTAAAAGATAGTATTCCTTAATATCTAAGATATCTTCTTGAAATGCATATTTTGCTACATAATCTAAGTATATATCGAAATAATCATGTGGAAATCCTCCATAACATTCGTTGCGATTTAAGTTGAGACTATATTTTCTATTCGTTTTATAATTTGGAAATATATTTCCGATCACTATTTTATTTTCTACTTTACTATCTTTTCACATTGCTCTTTTGCATAATTTCATTCTTTACCCCAATAATCCATACCTGTAAGATCTGCATGCTCATATTTCTTTGCACATCGAATTGTTAATGCTCCTGCTCCGCAACCGATATCCGATAGCTTACCATTTCCATAATTTGTTCGTTTGGTTTTGTTATTATCCATAATTCACCTCGTCTTTCTAAAACAATAATCATCTAATTTAGGTCTGATATAATCCCTATCAAATCCTCGCAAAATTCTTTGGGATGCAATGTAAAATATTCTGAATGACCCTGTCCCTTATGTTCTATAAATTTCACATTCAAAAAAGTACTTTTGACATATTGCATATCAAGATTTCTTGCTTTTTTTTCCTGTTCCCCATACCAGTAATAAATGGGTGCTTCCGGCTGCTCAACATACTTCGGCATCGAATAATTATCTGTCGACCAGAAAGCGCGCCAGATTGTTTTTGTACTCATACGACTAATCACGCTTTTTACATACATTAAATCTTCCTTTGAATATTTTTCAGGATCAAACATATATCCAAGCATTTTCACAGAACAAACCTTTCCAAGCATCAACATCAAAAAGTCTCCTATCGCAATCAGAAAACATACAATTTTTGGCATCTGATATGGTGTAATTCCTGCATCTATCACAATATGCTCGGACTGTATCCGATTATCTGCCAGGATTCGGATTGCAATGCCTCCACCCATAGAACATCCATATAAGCATGCAAGTTTTTTTATTTCTTTATTTAAAAGAAAACTTTCTATTTCATCTGCTATCTCTTCCACAGAACTGAATTCCGAATTTATATCATCAGGATCCATTCCGGGTATCGCTGGAATGATCACATGGTAGTTTAAAGCAAGTGTCGGGTAAACGTATTGAAATACGTTCCAGTCAACTGCTAAAGGATGTAGCATTAATATTGTTTTCGTATTTTCTTTCCCAAATTCATGAAATGTCATTATTTTCTTGTATGATGTTATTAGAAGCAAAAACAACATATTTCCTTTCATTTTATTTGTTTCGTGGTTTAATACATTCAGATACTGTGACTTTTTATTTTTATCTGTAGCCTTGACTACTCAACAGGAGTGTATTGCCACAGATAGTTTACCATTTTCGATACGCTCAAATACACCTACCCAAAATGGTTCTTCAAAATATACTGTCAGCTTTCCACTTACTTTGTCCATAAAAATCCCTCCTAAAATAATTATTGAACAAAGAATGGACAACCCGGAGGGGCAGGTTACTTACCCTATTTACATAGGACGGCCGGGCTACCTACCGGCTCTAACACATCATAGACGTACATTGCGTTTTTATCTTTGCATTTATAATCAAGCCATATGGCACAATTAACATAATTCGTCAAAGTCCAGTTTACAGATTTTTCTTCCATATATATTAACATAGAATTTTTTCAAAGTATAGGTTGTTCAACCCTTAGTTTTCATCTCTGCTATTATCTGCTCTTCCCTCTGCCTTTCTTCACAATATTCCAAGAAGTCTTTCAATTCTTCCTCCTCTGATTTCCAAGGCAATGGTATGGGATCCAGTTCATCTAATCTCTTCACCAGTTTCAGTAGCTCTTCGGTGTCAAATTTCCCAGCACTTTCATCAATAGCTCCGCATCCACTTCATCTGGTACAGTAATCGTACTGCCTGTAAAAAATGTGTTTATGGCTGCAAGCAGAGTTCCCGGGCGTGCCTTGATCGCTTGTCCGCATTACAGCTCAAACGGTCTAAAATCTGTGAAAATAAGGGTAAGAAAACCGCAGAATAATTCCCTGCATCCGCATTTTCAAAGGGAGCCTTTATGATTTTCTCATGTGTCGGTCTGCCTGCTGGCACACGGAGAAAAAGGTTCGATTTCAAACACTTTCTGTCACGCCAAACGGGAGTACAGCTTTTCGGTTCGTCCGATTGGCTGTACTCCCGTTCTTCTTTGTTGGGAATCTATACCCTAAAAATTTACTCGGAGTTGTTAACTCCATTCTTCTTTGCTGGGAGTCTATACCCAAAATTCTGTAAGTGGAGTTACTAACTCCGTTCTTGCTTTTATTATACCATATACTTTTCAAAAAGCAATAGGGTAAATTCTACAATCCTAAAGACCGCTTGAATATAATTTCGATACCATCGTCTATATACTTTTGTTCCAAAGAATATGGTATGTTCGATAGTATGTCCTTAATTTGCTTTTCTAATTCTGCTATTGTCTCTGAATTATCGTTAGAGGATTTTTTCAGCGCTATTATATGGTATGCAATATCTTTCGCTTTCTCCACACACTCTTGCTCATACGCAGTTTTTAATAAATGAATTTTATTGTCTTGATCGATAGAATATACCAATTCTTTTATGGCAAGCACTAACAGTTGATGAAATCTGTCTTGTGGAAGTAGTGCCTCAATGACCGTACCACCTTCTTTTAGAGAAATAAAGCGATTGGCATTTACAGTTCTCACCTGATTAAAAACAGCGTATGTATTATTGCTTCTCAACGAGGTGGGAAGGGACGCAATTTGCCCTATATGAATTTTATTTATGCCATTACCATTACTGGCACTTGTCAATGGCATAACGATAAATGTAGATTTATCATTATTTTTCTTTAATACCACGGCAAGATGTTTTCCGTCAAATTCGCAGTCCCTTACCGGGTCAAAAATCACATTGTTTTAAAGATGAGGATATAGAAGCACGAGCAAAAGAAAATCTCAAACTGTTATGAGGAATACCTGGTCATGAGCAGTACATGCCAACAACTTAATATAAGTCTTGAAAAATTAAAACGGATGCAGATAAAAGAACATCTGGAAGAAGTATCAAATTTTGTATCACAGAATAAACTGTCGTTTTCAGATGGCCTGCTAAAGCTTTATAATTATGAGATTGATTACAAAACTGAAACAGCCTCAAAATCAATGATTAAAGCAACTGCATTTCCATTTGTAAAAACCATTGAGGATTATGATTTTGCATTTCAGCCATGTGTGGACAAACAGAATATTCTCGAACTGTCTACACTGAAATTTATGGATAATTCTAAAAATGTGGTATTTCTTGGAAACAGTGGTGTTGGAAAAACACATCTTGCAACTTCTATAGGAATAGTAGCTGCAAGTAAAAGATACAGTACTTATTTTATAAAATTTGACAGGATACTTCATCATTTCAAAAATTATTACAATAAATGGTAGGTCATATAAGGTAAAAGATTATATTCAGACATCAGAATAATTGTACATTTTAATATATGATTTTTTGTACAAAAAGACTTAACACTTTATAAGGAGTCCATATTTAAGCATTTCAATCATCTCCCAAATCACTTGTTCACTGTGTCTGACACCTGGGTACTTGAAAAAAGAATTTCTTACTTTCTAACGGCAAAACGGAACATATCAGGTCCCAATACTTTTACATTTAATTCATCTGCAACTTCTTCTAATTTTTTCATTTCCACTTCGCTTAATTTTGTATCCGCAGCCACCTTAAGCTGTTCAATCTGATATGGCTTACGGCATCCACAAATCGGCACAATTCCTTTATTAGCCACAAAAGAAATTGCAACCTGCGGAATCGTCATATTATGTCTCTCAGCCACTTTCTTCATTAACGCAAACAAGCGGTTTAATTTTCTCCGCTTCCTGCTATAAATGGCTTTCATAATGGCAAACTTTTCGCCTTTTTGTTTTGGCCCGGTCAGAATCCCCTCTTCCAATACCGCCCATGCCCAAAACTGCACTCCATTTTCTCTACACCAGGAAAGAAGTCCGTTTTTCTCCCATTCACGATCAATAAGACTATAGTGATTCTGAACACCATACAATGGAATTCCCGCCTTATCCAAAATGTCCTTGGCAATTCTGCATTCCTGCAGATTAAAATTTGAAACACCAATATTGCCAATTTTTCCTTCTCTGTAAAGCTCTATAAGTTTTTCCATATATTGAGGAATATCATTAGGCATATGAAGCCAGTATATTTCTATACTCGTCCTGCCAAAATCTCTTAGATCCTTTTCTACCGACTCACGCACCTGTCCCGGCTTAAACTTTGTAAACGGTGTGTATTTTGACGATATCATGATTTCATCAGGGCAGTACATTCCTATCAGTTTGGGTCCTTTTCCAAAACCATAATCTCTCGCTGAATCCACAAACAGAAGGTTGGATTCTACAGCCACTTTCATAGCCTCTTTCAAGGTATCATTATCTACCACACTGCCTCTGATTATTTTTTCGTATGCGGCACTCCCCCAGGAGTTCGTTCCGATTACAGCACTCGGATTGTTCAACTTTCGTCACCTCTTTTTAGATAAATTCTTGTTAGCCGTAACTAACTTCTTTTATTATACTATATATCGGCGAAATCACATACCCATTTTATACCATATTTTTGTAATAACAAAAACATGGCAAAAATTCACCTCTTCCCTTATTACTAAAGCAATCTAAACTTATAAACAATGAAACCCCTATCGTAAGTTGCATCATATACCGATATACCACGTTGACACCACAAACCTCATACTACACTGTAGTTACCTCCGTTCGGTGCCTGGATTGGTTTATCTTTTCGGTGCCCGTTTGCTTATTTTCGATGCTCCAATTTTGCATTTTCTTGTTTTTTCGGTGTCCGCAAACACCATAAAATAAAAAATGCAACAATGAATTTTTACGATCATTGCTGCAAAAAATTGATGTTCCCTGCAGGAATCGAACCTGCAACTGACCCTTAGGAGGGGTCTGTTATATCCATTTAACTAAGAGAACATAATCTATATGAACCTTTTCGAAGTACTAAAATTCCTCCGAAAAGGTTATGAACATTAGTAATTTATTTTACCCTGAAGCCAAATGGTTCCTTTAAATCTTCTTCCTTCTTTTGGCTCTCCCAGTAAATCGATTTTGTTAATACATACATCAAATACTAATTCATTGGTATTCACGGTAAGCTTGTATATTTCTTCTCCCGTACTTTTGTTTTTTACAAGAGAGACATCCTCGATTTCACCCATGATAGAATACTTGTCACATTCCACACCATAAGGCATAAAATAATTATCGACTAAGCTTAAAATATCTTCCTTTAAAATTCTTCTGGAAATCATGGAATATGTGTCCATATCTTCTAAAGTAAGACTTTCAATTGCGTCCTCATCACCTTTTCTTGCTGCTTCTATTAAATGATTTCTATTCTCAGCAGCTTCTCTGGTTACCTTAATCTGATTCTCTGTTTTATCAATCGGCAATAATATTTTCCCTGATAACGATAATGCTGATAACGTGGTATCAACACCTACACTTTTGGTAGAATGCAGTCTTCTTTCATTTTTGTACTCACAAACGTTCTGTAAATAAAAAATCAAGGAGACACCTACTTTTACATCTTCACATACACCTGCATAAGACTCTTTATCAGCATGCGCTTCTACAATAATATCTTCTCTCGATGTGACACCGTTTCCATTGAACTGTGGATAACAATATTCCAATTCAAATTCATCGTTATCATTAATCAAACCGCACAACATAAGTCCCATACCATCTGCATATTCCTTATATATTTGTACTAAAATATCTTCTCCATCAATTTCTGCTATTTCTGTATTATCCGGTGAAGTAACAGTTTCCTTTATATAAGGTTTCAGATCTTTTTTAAATTTTATATTGCTAAATCCTACTGCTCTTAAATACTTATGCATATGCCCACATCACTTTTATTTTCAAATCCAACGTATTGCCAACAATTTAATATTATATAATACAACCTGACAAATGACAAGTATATAATTTAAATTTACTTCAATTTACAAAATTTTTTCTATAAAAATTGTATTTTCTTTCATCATATTTATAATTTCACCCGTTTCTTTTAATTGTATTACAGGTCTTTCTTTCATATATTTATTTTGTCTTATTACAACTGCTTTTTTTCCGTTATTTAACAGAATTTCTGTACCATTAGGATAAAGTAAAATAAATTCCAAAAAGATGTCACAGACCTTTTCATTATACTTAATTCCCCTATTATAGCGAATATACTCAATAGCTTCATGAACCTTTCTACATCTGTTTCCAATGCCACAAATCATACTGTCAAAAGCATCACAGACTGCCACAATCTGTTTTATTTCATCGTTGCTTCTAGTATGAAGGGGAAATCCACTTCCATCAATACATTCATGGTGTGAAAGTATAATAGATTTTGCCGTCTGCGAAATCCATTCTTCATTTTCAACTGCTGTATATCCATATACCGGATGTTTTTTATATTCTGCCTGCTCATAAACAGTCATATCAGCTAAATCTTTATTTACAACATCTACTTCAATATATCTCATTCCAAGATCATGCAGCAATCCCCCTATTGCAATTTCCTTTGCATCTTCCCTAGAAACTCCCAGCTTTAAAGCAGTGAGAACAGATAACACACAAGTAGATACCGAATGTTCATAAACATCTGCACTTCTCTCATGAATTTCAATAGCGCATTCTAAAACTTCTTTTTTTTCAATTACTTCGTCGAATATATTCTGGGCTACTTCCTGTAACTCACCAATATTATTATTGTTATTATGAATATGACGTTCTAAAAGTTCTTTTACTTTGTCACTATACTCCTGCCGAACCTGTTCCTCTATCGTTGCCTGTTCTGTCGGACTCTCCTCTTTATCGTCCCTTATATACACTTCATCAATCCCTAATTCAGACAATTTCTCTATATATTCTTTTTTAAGTACAGTGTCTTCATATATTAGGACGGTTCCAATATCAAGCAAAATAGGTTTTGCAAGACTCTCTCCACCCTCTAGTTCTTCTACCTTTTTTCGTTTCATACACTATCCCCCATAATTATCATTTACTTTGCATTAATTGCCTTATTGAGAGCCTTTTCTTCTTCCTCTGACAAATTAATTTCTGATTTGCCGTCAAAAATTTCTTTCACATAAGTGTAACTTCCTTCTCTATTATGTACTGTATTGAGTAAAAATCCATTATTTTTTTTATCCAACATAGCAAGAGAAAAGCTTAACTGACCACCCATTTCGTTAAATGCATCATATTTTACTAATCCAAACTTTTGATATGTTTTTAAAATGTTTGCTTTTAAAGCTTCAATATCTTTTCCCTGTAATTCCTGATTTACCTTTAAATCATCTACCTGACGGAATCTGGTTATAATTGTTTCTTCTAGTGACTTTGCTTCTTTTCCTTCCATAAAGGAATTATATTTTTTCTTTAGTTTACTAACCTTCGCTAACGTAACAATATTTAGTATAAGTAAAATCAATATCGCAGCTATACCTGCAGCTGCAACAAAAACTATATTTTCTCCCAATAGTTCCTTAATATACTCAAAACTCATTTTTTATCTCCCTTATTGTTGTTTTATTTGTCTAAACAAATCCATAATTCTGTCAAGTT
This sequence comes from Lachnospiraceae bacterium, assembly GCA_050874665.1. GTDB lineage: Bacteria > Bacillota > Clostridia > Lachnospirales > Lachnospiraceae > RUG11237. The sequence goes on from JBNMLC010000004.1 coordinate 96,044, forward strand.
CATCTACAGAATAGTATTCAATTTCAATTTTTCCCTTAGTATTACTTTTACGATTAATCACTACCTTAGTACCCATGATAGATTTGATTTTTTCCTGCAAATCTTGATAAATTGCACTATCTTCCAACACTACCGGCTCTTTCTTCGGCTTGTCCAGGTTTTTAACCAGTCTTTCTGTTTCTCTGACGCTTAGCTTCTCATCAAATATTTTGGTAGCAATCGTATATTGCAACTCTTTATCTTCAATAGCAAGCAACGCTCTGGCGTGACCACTGCTAATCATTTCATCAATCAGCATTTGCTGTACCTTTTCTGATAATTTTAAGAGTCGCATGGAATTTGTTACTGCCGCACGACTTTTTGAAACTCTTTCAGCCACTTCATCCTGTTTCAAATTAAATTCTGTCAGCAATCGTTTATATGCCATTGCTTCTTCGATTGGATTTAAATCTTCTCTTTGTAAGTTTTCTATGAGTGCTATTTCTGCTATTTCCTGTTCTGTGTAATCTTTTACAATTACTGGAACTTCTTTCAATCCGGCTATCTTCGCTGCACGCCATCTACGTTCACCTGCAACAATTTCATAATAGCCATCTCGCTCTTTTACAATGAGAGGTTGGATTACACCATATTGTTTAATGGAGTCTGCTAACTCCATCAATGCATCTTCATTAAAATCTTTTCTTGGCTGTTCTCTGTTTGGTTCTACTTTACTGATTTTAACAAACAGTTCATCTTTCACAACCTCTTTTACTACTTCCTTTACTACTTCTTTTACCTTTACGTTTTGGGCTTTTGTAGTAGAAATATTTTGTTTTCCACTTGGAATAAGACTATCCAAGCCTTTTCCCAAACCGGCTTTTTTTGTTGCCATTACTTTTCTCCTTTAATCTTCGATTTCTTCTCCTCTATGAATCACTTCTTCCGCTAATAATTGATAGCTTTCTGCCCCTGCCGATTTTGGATCATATATGTTAATAGGAAGACCATGACTCGGAGCTTCTGCAAGTCTTACATTTCGCGGAATAATTGTTTTATAAATTGTCTGGTTTAAATTGTTTTTTACATTTTCCACTACCTGTAAAGAAAGATTTGTTCTGGCATCATACATAGTAAATACGACACCCTCCATTTCTAATTCAGGATTCAACCGTTCCTTTACTAAATCAACCGTATGTAGTAATTGGCTTAACCCTTCCAGGGCATAATATTCACATTGAATTGGAACTAATACTGTATCTGCTGTTGTCATTGCATTAACAGTGAGCATGTTTAAAGATGGAGGACAATCAATAATAATAAAATCATAGTTATCCCTTACTTTTGCGACTTGATTTTTTAAAATATACTCTTTTTCATCAATTCCAATTAATTCAATTTCTGCCGCCGCTAATTCTACATTTGATGGTAAAATAGAAAGGTTTTCTAAAACATTTTCTATGATACACTCTTCTATTTCATATTCCCCCAACATCAATTCGTAAATCGTCTTATCTAATTCGTTTTTGTTCAATCCAAATCCACTTGTCGTGTTTCCCTGCGGATCAACATCTATCACCAGCACCTTTTGTTCTTGTTCGGCAAGTGCTGCAGACAGATTAATAGCCGTTGTGGTTTTTCCAACGCCACCTTTTTGGTTTGCAATTGCAATAATTCGTCCCATTTTTATCGCCTTTCTCTGAGTAACAATGCATATCTTTTTTTATTATACAATATATAAATTCTGTTCGCAATGGGATTGAAAGAAAAATGTAATATTTGTAGAATAATTCTATCCTAAAAGTATTTTAGGAAAATGTTTCACGTGAAACATTTGTGTTATTCTAAATCAACTATAGTTTGCTTTAACTACTTAAATATTTTTGATAAATAAAGATAAAGAAAAGGGAGTGTAACAGAATCTGTCTTTGTTTTAAACTTTTTCTTTTTTTGTTAGAACACATTTCCTTTTTTATAGAGAATGACCATATCAAAAAGTCTAATTTTACCTTTGCTTATTGCAAAGGTAAAAACAACATTATGACATATCTGGATATGAACATAAAATCGGAGGGTAAGTTTTAGGAGATATACAAATATCGGGAGGGATTGTGAAAATGAAATTGCACGGTGCAATCGCTGCAATCCGTGTAATCACCAATTAGACTATTTTGGTAATGTAATTATATAGAAAAAAGTCTTGTATTTTATTTTGGCTTTTTTAGAAAACTATTTGATTGTTTGTAATTTAACTTATATTTTTGAAATGTTTCACGTGAAACATTTATAATTCTTTTCACATTTTGGAAACCTAATTTTGAAGGTTTCAATTTAATATATCTTATCTTATTTCCTACATATAATATTTTGATGCTATTTTTCTTTTGTATAAATAATCAGGATGCTTTCAAACTGTTTATAATTTTGAAAACATCCTGATGTTTATTTATATATAACTATTTTTAAAAATGTATTTTTTCAAACCATTTTACTTTATATCTACGACATTATTTCTAATCGCAAAGACTGCTGCCTGCGTTCTATCTGCCGCATCAATTTTCTTAAACAAATTAAATACATGATTTTTCACAGTCCGTTCACTAATATCTAATCTATCACCAATTTCTTTATTAAATAAACCTTCTGCAATTAATTTCAATATTTGAAGTTCTCTTTTTGTAAGAGAATGTATTTTATCCAAATCGCTTTCTTTTTCTACAAGCTTTTGATTTAACAATGGTGTTAACTCTGGTTGTATGTACTTTTCTCCATTATATATAGCAAGAATTGCTTTTTTTAATTCTGCTGAGCCGGAGTCTTTTAACAAATAACCATCTATTCCAATATCTATTGCTTTAATTAGATAATCTACTTCACTATGAACCGTCAACATTAAGACTTTTACTTCTGTCTGCCCTTTATTCAATTTTTCCAACACTTGTAAACCATTCATCTTAGGCATATTAATATCAAGCAATAACACATCCGCCTTAACCTTTTTTAACAAGTTAAGACACTCTATTCCATCTGCCGCCTCACCTACTACTTGAAAGTTTCCGTCAATTTCTAATAGTTGCTTAAGACCCTCTCGAATCATTGAATGATCATCTGCAAGTATAACTTTAACTGGCATGTTTATTCCTCCTCTAAAAATGGTACTTTTACAATTATACTCGTTCCCTTCCCAATTTCAGAATTTATTTTAAACTCTCCAGAGAATAAATATACTCGTTCCTTCATCATAGATAACCCAAAACCGGAATTATCTGTTCTTTCTATATTCTCTAATTGGTTTGTATCAAACCCCACTCCATCATCATTTATAACTATAGATAAAAAAGCCTGTTCCTTTTTCACCACAACTCGAATGTTCTCAGCATTTGCATGCTTTACAGCATTATTACAAGATTCCTGAATAATTCGAAATATTGTTAATTTCAAAACTTGTTTTAGTCTGCTTTGTTTTAATACTTCTTCTTCATCTATAAATACTATCTTTTTATTATACTGATTTCTTATCTTTTCTATAAATTGTTTGATTGTAACGTCTACGCCAATGTCATCAAATGACATAGGACGTAAATCATAAATAGTAGAACGAATATCCGCTATAATATTTTTTAAATAATTCATAGAAGACTGTAATTCCAGCTTGCATCTGATGACATCCATATCAAGCAGACTACTGCAAAGCTCAAGTTTGTTAAACAACGCTACCAGATTTTGTGTAGATGAGTCATGCAGCTCTCTGGCAATTCTTTGTCGTTCCAATTCCTGAACTTCCAACATCATGATTTTTTCCTTATCAGTTTCAAATTTATCCTTCTTTTCTTCCACCGATTGAATTGATTTTAACCAGCTTACCATATTGCGGAAATCTTTTTCTTGCTTTTTTATGTTTTCGAGTTCTTTCTTCTCAACTGTAATTTCCGCTTCTAACTGTTGCTTTTGCTGCATATAACTCTGTTTTTTTTCTACATCCAGAGAATAATTTACCCTGGGAGTAAATATTTCTAATTCATCTGCTTCCTCTTTAAAATATGCAATATGCTGTTTTACTTCCTGCAAATGTTTCTCTTTCGACTCCAACAGAAATTCTTTCTTTATTCTATCATCTGCAACTTTCTCATAATAAGCAAATACCATATCTTCTATCTGCTTTTTTTTGTCACAAGACATTGCTTTTTTATGTTCCAATTACCAATGCTCCTATCGTATCCGATTTGCCCCAATCATATTAATTATAAATTAAACCTTAGCTAAATACAACTGTTTTTACATTATTTTCCTATAAAAGTATTCGTATATCAAAACACCCTAATTGATGATTGCATACATTACTTCATGCGTTCATGCCCTCATATTTGCACATCATATAAATAAAAATGCTGCCATAAATCTAAACTGATATCTTGTATATATTTTCGTATTGGATTATAATATAAATATGTGTAAATACAATTTCAGAAAGGAAGTTTCTTATGAAAAAGAAAGTCAAAAACTTAGTTTTATTTACCTCGTTTAGTGTCTTAGGTATACATCTTTTGAATAAATTTTTAACTTTCACAGCAACCATCCGAGATTTATTAAAATCAGAATTGGGATTCTTTTATGAATGGAGATTTGGCAAAATATATTATACAAAGCAGGGAAACGGTTCTCCTCTTCTCTTAATCCACGATTTAACCACCGGAAGTTCTTCTTATGAATGGAATGAGATCATAAAACCTCTTTCTCAAAAACACACCGTTTATACGATTGACTTACTTGGTTGTGGGCGTTCCGATAAACCAAATCTTACCTATACTAATTTTTTATATGTGCAGCTAATTTCTGATTTTGTGAAAAATATTATTGGTCATAAAACAGACGTAATGGTTACCGGAGATGCCGCTCCTCTCGTCGTTACCGCATGTGGAAATGATGCAACACTCTTTAATAAAGTTATCATGATTAATCCAATGAGCTTATATCGTTTGAATGAAATTCCTTCCAAACGTACTAAGCTGCTAAAATTATTAATTGAAACTCCTATTCTTGGTACTTTGCTTTACAACTTATATGCCATGAAAAATAATGTGGAAAATAAATTTATTGAAACTTACTACTTTAATCCTTTTAAAGTCAATCAGGCTTATATTAATACTTATTATGAGTCATCAAATCTTGGAAATGCCAAATATTTATTTGCAAGTTTGAAAGGAAGATACACAAACATTAATATTCTTCATTCTTTAAAAAACATTAATCATAGTATTTATATTATTGGTGGTTCAGATGAAACGGAAATTCAGACAATTATTGATAATTACTCTTACTATAACCCGTCCATTGAATCATATATTATGAAAAAAACAAAACATCTTCCACAATTAGAAACACCAGAAAAACTGTTAGAGCAGGTTGAAATTTTTCTTGCTTCTGAATAACATATAAGGCAGCCAACAAATTGTTGGCTGCCTTATATAATCTTCCTATACTTTTTATTTATTCCATCTTTTGATTCAAAATATTAGAAAGCTGTTCGATTCCTTTTTGTACATTTTCCATAGACTTTAAAATATTCTCTACGCCAGTTGCCTGCGCTTCTGTAGATGTACTGATTTCTGCTGTTGTTGCTACAGATTTTTCTGATATACTTTCCAGCTTTTCCATTGCTGTGTGAAGCTGTTCCTTTACTGTTACAATATTACCTAAATCCTGTTTTAATCCATCTGTAACTTCTATTACCTGTTCTGATGATGTTAACATGGTCTTAAATATTTCAACTGTATGCTGTAACTGTTCATTAGACTCTTGTACAATTTCTTCATTCTGTTCCATTGTCTTACTAATGGAATCTACCATATTAATAATTTCTTTTAGAATAGCATCAATCTTTTGCGTCGCATCTGCAGATTCCTGTGAAAGTGCATTAATTTCATCTGCAACCACGGCAAACCCTTTTCCTGCTTCTCCTGCTCTGGCTGCCTCTATAGCTGCATTTAATGCAAGTAAATTTGTCTGCTTTGCAATCTGACTTATACTTTCAATAATCTGTCCAATCAGTGAAGATTGCTGGGATAATGTGCCAATTCCCTCTGAAGCCATTTTGGTCGATTTCAGATTTTCTTCGAACTTTTTAGTCAACGTACTAATTGCATGGATTCCTTCATCGTTTTTATCCTTTAATTCCATCATGTTACTTACGGTATCACCGACTCTGTCTTCCGAATTAGCAATCATTCCATTTAAATTCTGGAAAATTCCAATACTTCCATTTACCTCATCAATCTGCATTTCTGCACTCTTTGATATTTCTTCCGTAGAAGCAGCAATTTCCTGAGAACTTTCTTCAAACGTCTGTAAAGAACTGTATATACTCTCCGTAGATTCCTGCAGACCTTCAAATGCATTATTTACCTTATCCAGCATATCCTCAACCTGTTTTTCCTTATTCTCTACTGTTTCAAACAGACTGCAGGAACGCATGGTAACCATAACAGTTCCTAAAATAGCGAGCACAAAAACAATACCAATAAAAATCCAGATTGTCAGACTGTGAAGCTTAAAATATGCTCCCGGAAAAATCAATAACCCCAGGATATTCAGTACAATTGTTGATATAGCGGATACTTTTACAACAGAAATATCATAATAGGCAACACTTAAAAAGAGCCACAAAAAATATGCCTGCGTCATAGCACCAAATTTTCCATCATTGCCTACAATCATAACTACCGTTCCCCATATAGGCATTGACGTAATATACAAATACTTTGCATATTTTCCAAGTTTCTTTTCAAATACTCTTGTTATAATATTTGCTACCGCCATAAACAATACGGCACAATCCGCAACTGTTCCACCCAAAAACAGCATAACGAAAATTGCCGCTGACACAGGAACTATAGTGCCCACAAGAAACATAATAAGGTTCATTTGCTTTTCTTCGTTCTTCAAAATACTTAATTCCATATCTGTTACCCCCAATATCATACTTTTAGTAATATTGTACAGCAAACGATACTTTCATATCAAGATTTTGTCGAATTTTGCAGATTTTGGGTTATTTTTTGCAATTTTTTTATTACCTTTTAAATTTCCGTTAAATTCCCGGCAAAATTAGTATTGCTATAAATACTCCATTGTTTGGAACACATTCTAAATATCCATTATACTTTTCAGCCGTTCTCTGGATACTTTTTAACCCAATACCATGAATTCCCTTTTCTTTTTTTGTGGATACAAATCCAAATTTATTGGTAATGAGTTGTTCTGAATAATTATTTGTAACTTTTATTACACTAACTCTTCCACCATTTTCCATATAAATGTGTATATTAACTTTTCTCTGCTTTTCCTCACACTTTCGTGCAGCCCGGAATGCATTATCTAATAAATTTTCCAGCATGGCAACTAAATCCCCATCGGATACTTCTCCAAACTGAATCCCAGGCTCTACATAAGCGTCCATGATGATACCATATTCCATGCTTTCTCTCTTTTTCTGTGAAAGAATTGCATTTACTACCTTGTAATTTGTATAAATAATGCTGGAATCATTTTCCATTTCTACATTCATATCATGTAAAATACTAAGAATTTTGTCATAGTGTTGATTCCTTGCCAATTCACCTATAGCTGCAAGGTAATGTGTCATATTATGAATAAATTCACTATGCTTTTCATCCTTTTTTTCCAATTCCCGCATATATGCCAAATCATTTTCATAATTTTTCAACTGCTGTTCTGTTTTAAATAATTCGTATGTTCTTCCCGCTATAATTACACCAAGTACCACTGCAATTATATATACTATTGTTATATAAATCCATACTGTCATATTGTGAATTTTAAGATAAGGCTCTCTAAAAATAAGCATCAATACACAGTTGCTAACCACTGTTATACCTGCACAAAATAGGACAACAGAAAAATCATAATATGCAAGTGCTAACAATAGCCACAAAAAATAGACATGTGTCATAGCGCCAAACTTTCCATCGCCACTAAGGACAACGACAAGCCCTCCAATCAGTGGCATACACATATATGCATACTTTGCTTTATCTCCCAATTTTTTTTCAAATATTCTCACCACAATACTGAAATTTGCCATTAAAAAAACTGAAGTATCTCTCGCCGTCCCCTTTAAAAATACTTTTACAAACAAGTACGCAACTACGGGAATAAATAAGCCCATGACAAATGTAATTGTATTCATTTGCTCTTCTTCTATATTCAGAATATCCATCTTCATATTGTTTTCTCCCAAATTTTAAGAATACTATTACATTTATGTTCCAGCTTATACATTTTTAATATTTTAACGCCATTTTATTTGCAAATAATCTGCGAAATTCCTTAGAATGTGATCTTGAAATCGTAAGATTTGTTCCACTTTTCAGTTCTAACTCATCCACTCTTACCATGACAACATAATCCATATTGACAATATAACTGTTATGTGCATAAGCAAATCCAAATTCATTCAGTATATCATAAAATTCTGATACTTTATCCGGGGACGTATAGCATTCTTGCATCTTCTTTTGAAAACAATGAATCTTGCTCCCTTTTTTAGCAATTTCTATATATTCCACATTCTTAGGATGTATTTTAAATAATTTATTATCCCTTTTTCCAATAATATAAGGAACTACTTTATTTTTTTTTACCTTTTCATGCACAACCTGTAATTCTTTCAACATTCGTTCTTTTGTATATTCTTTTAATAAGTAACGAAATGGCTCGGCCTCAAAAGCCTCCACTGTAGGCATGCATACACCAGAACAGAAAATTAAAACTGCATTCGGATACTGTTCACGAAATAACTGTGCTGCTGTATGACCATCCATTCCTGTCAACTTTATATCCATAATCATTAAATCATATTTTTTTTGTTTTTCCATTTGAGAAATCAATTCTTCGCCTGAAGAATACTCATGAAATATAACTTCTTCTTCCTTCCACGCGCCTTCATTAAACAGACTTTTCATGTAGTCAATAAATGCCTGACTATCATCAACAATTCCTATCTGATACATGTTCATTTCACCCCATAGGATTGTAACTTGTTCTCTGCTTACTGTAAAGTACAAAAAAAGTCATTTTTTTTGCAATTTTTTCCACTTTTATACTCCTAAAGGTTCTTTTGTCGGAAGTCCTGCCTTTCTCGGATATTTTTTTGAAGTATTCTTTACTTTTTCAATTAAAATAAAGGAACGTGTAATATCTGTATTCGGAAGCAGTAACTCTTTACATTCTACTCTTTTTCCTCCAAGAATTGATACCGCCTTTTCAGCTTGCTTCAATTCCTCGTGGATATTTCCGGATTTGTAAGGAATAAAAGCTCCACCTGGTTTTACAAATGGGATGCAATATTCCGAAAGGGAAGCCAGATTTGCTACAGCCCTGGATACTGCTAAGTCAAATTGCTCTCTGTATTCTTCTTTCCTGGCACAATCTTCTGCTCTTGCATGAATCAGACCAATTTCTGTTAAACCCAAGCTTTCCACAACAGCATCTAAAAATTTGATTCTTTTCCCCAATGAATCCAACAATATAAACTTTTTTTGTGGAAAAATAATTTTCAGCGGTATACCAGGAAATCCGGCTCCCGTTCCAATGTCAATCATACTTTCTACGGATTTCATGTCATATGCCTTTACCAATAATAACGAATCTAAAAAATGTTTGCTTATCACTTCTTCATATTCTGTGATTCCGGTCAGATTCATGACCTTATTCCATTCCACTAAAAGCTCATAAAATTTTAAAAACTGTTCTTGCTGTTTCAGGGACAAATCTATCCCCAACTCTTTGCAGCCTTCTTCTAAAGATGTAATGTCGTATTTGCTCATTTATTTCTCCTGTTTTCCACGATACTGTTCCATGTACACTAATAAAACCGATATATCCGCCGGTGACACTCCTGAAATTCTAGAAGCCTGTCCAATAGAAACCGGTTGAAATAATTTTAATTTCTGTCTTGCTTCAATTCTAAGGCTGCCCACTTTATCGTAATCAAAATTTTCAGGTATCTTTTTATTTTCTAATTTCTTATACTGCTCTACCTGCTTTAACTGACGGTCTATATAACCTTTATATTTAATTGAAATATTTGCCTGTTCCGCCACTCTGTAATCTGTATTTGTTCTATCCTTATCAATCGGAGCTAACAAATCATAATTCAATTCTGGTCTGCGAATCAATTCTGCTAATGTAGTTCCTGACTTTAGCTCTGTACTGTTGTATTTGCGAAGCAGTGACTGCACCGGTTCATTTGCCCCCACATTTGTATTCTCTAAACGTTGAATTTCCTCTGCAATTTCTTTTTTTCTCTGCATTAATAAATCATATTGTTCTTTCGAAATCAATCCTATTTCGTATCCTTTTTCCATCAGACGCATATCTGCATTATCCTGACGAAGTAATAATCTATACTCTGCTCTGGAAGTCATCATTCGATACGGTTCTCTATTTTCCTTTGTTACTAAGTCGTCTATCAATACTCCAATATATGCCTCGGAACGGTCTAATACAATCATCTCTCTGCCCAAAGTTTTTAATGCAGCATTAATGCCGGCAATCAATCCCTGGGCTGCAGCTTCCTCATATCCTGAGCTGCCATTAAACTGCCCACCGCTAAATAATCCCTTTATCTTTTTAAATTCCAACGTAGGATTTAACTGTCTTGCATTAATACAATCATATTCAATGGCATAAGCATTTCTTACTATTTTTGCCTTTTCCAATCCTGGAACGGTATGATACATTGCCTCTTGTACATCTTCCGGAAGAGAGCTTGACATTCCACCCACATACCATTCGTTTGTATGTAAACCTTCCGGCTCTAAAAACACCTGATGCCTGTTTTTATCTGCAAATTTTACAACCTTATCTTCAATTGATGGACAATATCTTGGACCAGTACCCTCAATAATTCCGGCATAAATTGGAGAACGGTCTAAATTATTTCGAATAATCTCATGCGTTTCTTCGTTTGTATAGGTAAGATAGCAGGCTATCTGCTCTTTTTGGATTTCTTCCGGATTTGTACTAAAAGAAAATGGAACTATTTTTTCATCGCCGTACTGTGGCTCCATTTTGCTAAAATCAATTGAATTTTGATCCATTCTTGCAGGGGTACCTGTCTTAAATCGAAACATCTCTATACCATTTGCTTTCAGAGAATCTGTCAAATAATTAGCTGCCTGCAAACCGTTTGGTCCTGTATGAGTGATGCTTTCTCCTGTTAAACATCTTGCCTTAAGGTAAGTACCGGTACAAAGTACAACTGCTTTACAATGATATATAGCTCCTGTATAAGTTTTTACTCCGGTGATTGTTTCATCTTCTACTATAAGCTCTGTTACTTCACCCTGCTTGATTGTAAGATGTTCCTGATTTTGCAGAACCTTTCTCATGCTTCTGCTGTATTCTGCCTTATCTGCCTGTGCCCTGAGCGAATGTACCGCAGGTCCTTTTGATACATTCAACATTTTTGACTGAAGAAACGTTTTATCTATATTTTTGCCCATTTCCCCGCCTAAAGCATCAATTTCTCTTACCAAATGTCCTTTTGAGCTTCCGCCAATGTTTGGATTACAAGGCATCAAGGCAATACTGTCTACACTTACCGTAAATATAATAGTTTCCAAACCAAGTCTTGCCGCCGCTAATGCTGCTTCACACCCTGCATGTCCTGCACCAACCACTACTACATCATAATATTTTTCTAATACAGGCATTTTAATTCCTCTTTTCTCTTTCTTTATTTTCCCATACAAAACTTAGAAAATATTTCGTTAACCAAATCTTCTTCTACCTCTTCACCAATAATATAGCCTAACGCTGCATAAGCACTCATCAAATCTATCGAATAAAAATCTTCAGGCATATTATTTTCTATACTCTGTTCTACCATTTGCAGGCTTCTTAGTGCCTGTTCTAATAGATTTTTATGTCGAAGATTTGTTATCATAATATCTTCATTAAAGTTAATTTCACCCTGAAGAAACATTTCTTTTACTTTTTCTGCAATCTTATCTATCCCAACATTTTTTCTTGCCGAAATAGATATTACCTCACTGCCGGTTCTCTCTTGCATTTCTCTTTCTGTAATTACAGAAGTTAAATCCATTTTATTCAATAACACAAGAGATTTCTTATCACGTAACAGCGCACAGATTTCTTCATCGTTGATATCAAGTGGTTTGGAAGCATCCACCACATACATGATAAAGTCAGCTTCTTTGGCATAATCTTTTGCTTTTTCTACACCAATTTTTTCTACCACATCTTTGGTATCACGTATTCCGGCTGTATCCATAATCACTAACTTTATTTCACCTAAATTAACGCTTTCTTCTAAGACATCTCTGGTAGTTCCCTCAATATCGGTAACTATCGCTCTTTCCTCACCTAAAAGTACATTTAAAAGAGAGGATTTTCCGGCATTTGGTTTTCCCAGTATTACTGTCTTAATTCCCTCTTTGATTATCTTTCCATTTTCAGAAGATGCAATTAAACTCGAAATTTCTTTTTCTAAGTCTTTGACTGTAACGCTTAATTTTTCGCTGTAACCTGTAATATCTATATGCTCCGGATCGTCTAATGCTGATTCTATAAATGCAATTTCATATATTATCTTTTCCCGGCAGTCCTTTATTTTTTCAAATAAATTTCCCTTTAACTGATTCAGAGAATTTTTATAGGCATACTCTGATTTTGAATGAATCAGATCCATAACTGCTTCTGCTCTTGATAAGTCCATTTTTCCGTTTAGAAATCCACGTTTTGAAAACTCCCCCGGTTCTGCCATTCTTGCTCCATGTTTTAAGACAGTTTCTAAAACTTTCTGCACAATAAAAAGACCACCGTGGCAATTAATTTCCACCGTATCTTCTCCTGTATAAGTTTTCGGAGCACGCATCACTGATACCATAACCTCATCTACTAATTTTTCATCATCATAAATATATCCATAATGAATGGTATGTGATTGTGCCTTTGAAAGTATTTTATTTGTTTTACTTCTATATATTCGATCTATAACTGAAAAAGCCTCACTGCCACTGACTCTTACAATACCGATTCCGGAATTTGTCATTCCTGTGGCAATGGCTGCTATCGTATCCTGATTCATACTCTTTCCTTTCTAAATTAACATATTTTAATTTAGCACATTATTCATGGGAAAACAATAATAAATTCACCTCAAATTATTTGACCAAACCTGTTTTCTCCTTTATAATATCCTATATTAACACTAATTTCAACTTTATCACATAGATAGAAAGGAAGGAATGAATGAAAAAAATAGGAATTATCGGTGCTATGGACGAAGAAGTTGCCGGTTTAAAAAAGGAAATGACCGTTTCTTCTACTTCATCCATAGCTTCCATGGAATTTTTGGAAGGTACTCTTTTAGGAAAAGAAGTGGTTATTGTCAGAAGTGGTATTGGTAAAGTAAATGCTGCTGTATGTGCTGAAATATTAGCGGGTATTTTTAAAGTAGATGCAATTATTAATACCGGTATTGCCGGTTCTCTGAATGCAAAAATTGATATCGGAGATATTGTCATTTCCTCTGATGTACTTCATCATGACATGGACGCCACCGGTTTTGGATATGCTTTAGGACAAATTCCAAGAATGGCTGTTCTTTCTTTTACAGCAGACAATACTTTAATTCAGACTGCAAAAGATGTATGTCAAAAAGTAAATCCGGAAATCCACACTCACATTGGCCGTATTGTGAGCGGGGATCAATTTATTTCTGATCAACAGGTAAAAGAAAAGATTCTAACAAATTTCGAAGGCTATTGTACCGAAATGGAAGGTGCTGCCATTGCTCAGACAGCTTATCTAAATAATATTCCTTTTGTTATCTTAAGAGCTATTTCTGATAAAGCTGATAACAGTGCCACCGTAGATTATCCAACCTTTGAAAAAAAGGCTATTGAACATTCTGTGAATCTGGTAAAGGGAATGTTAAACCAATTGTAACCATTCCTTTTTTATAAAAAGCTAACGCCCCAACAGACGTTAGCTTTTTTGTTTTTCGTTTATATTTTTTTAAATATTTCTGTTTCTTTCTTCAATACTCCTGCTATTTCTTGATTTTCATTCATGCGAATGCTGATATTATCAATGTCACTTACAAGAATCTGCGTATTTTCGGCGGCTCCGGTAACTCCGGCAACACCTTCTTCTATAGCTTTCGTAATACCGTCAATAGATGCCGCAATTCCATCCATTACACCTTTTAAATTGTCTGTTTTTACAGCAAACTCATCCATAACGCCTTCAATATAAGTGGCATTTTGTTTATATTCACTTCCTGCTGTTACAAAAGATTCAAATTCCGGAAGAATGGAATCATTCATATAAGTTACTAAATCATTTGCATGATTTGCCAGATTATGTACTGCTGTTATAACAACGCCATTAATCTGCTGAATGTTATTTGCTGCCTCACGACTGGCAAATGCAAGCTGACTGATTTCATCTGCCACAACTGCAAAACCTTTTCCTGCTTCTCCTGCTCTCGCAGCTTCAATTGATGCATTTAGTGCTAACAGGTTGGTCTGGCTTGCAATATTAAGTATATCATTTGTCAGGTTATTAACTTGATTTACACTGTCACTTTCTTCAATCGCTTTGTTTAATACTTCAAGAATTTCATTTACCTTTATTTCTGTGGATTCCATATTCATACGTGCTGTATTTTCCATATTTTCAGCATGCTCTTTCATTTCTTTAGAATACCTGTTAATATTTGAAGTCTTTTCAGCAATTTGATTTACCTCATCTTTTACATTGCCTGTATTATTATTAATCACAGATGCATTCGCAGATACCTCTTCCATTGTTGCTGCAAGCTCCTCTGTTAAAGCGGATAAATCAGATACACTGTTATTTGATGTCTTAACGCTTTCCATTACCTCTGAAACAACTACTTCCATTTTCTGAGAATTACTTACAATCATACGAAAAATACTTTCCAGTTTGTCCATGAATATATTAAATCCATTTCCTAATGCTGCTATCTCATCATGATAGAAAACTTTAACTCTCTTAGACAAATCAGCTTCCTTATTATCAATATCCTTGATAATTTGTGAAATCTGCTTTTCCGTAGTTTTAATTGGCTGAATAATAAGCTTTGTTACACCAATGACACACACAGTAAGTACTATTATAATAATGGCTATATTTATTGCATTGACAGTAAATGCACTCTTATATACCTGTTTTAACTGCGTACGGGCATTTTCTACACCTACATTAGATGTTTCTTCTAATATTTTAATGTTTTCCTGCATAGCAGCAGCACTGGAGGCTAATTCATTATTTGCACATGCATAGGCTGCATCTTTATCTCCATTTGCACTGTACGCCATTACATTAATCATAGCGTGTTTCATTGTATCATAATTTGCCAACATATCCTGATATGCCTGAAGATCACTATCTGTAACATTTTTTTCGTAATCTGCCATTTTCTGTTCCAATTCAGTTTGGCCTTCTCGAATATTTGCTACAATATCTATCATCGTTTGAGAATCTACTGCAATGATATGTGATAATGCTTCATTATGAAGATTTTTTATTTTTATCTGAATATCTCCCAGGTCTGAGTTTGCCGGCATATAAACGTCAACGATTTTTGTTGCATCGTTGTTTACTTTACTCACATTATGCAATGACATCAGATTAGAAATTATAGATACAATTCCAAGTACAATAACAGGTGCCATAATATATAGCTTTATACTAAATTTTCTGTCTTTTTTCATACCAAATTCCCCCTAATCTTTAATTTGCTGCAGATGCTGTAATAGCTGCTACAGTTTCATCCAATAGCTCCTGCAATACAACATTTTGACTTCCAGATGCCATTGTAATACCATATTGCTGCATTGGCTCCCAATATTTACTACTTACCCGCTGAAGCTTTGCAAATTCTGCCTGTGCTAAAACAGCTTTAATTGCAGGATCACTTTGTACCTCATCTGTATTAGATGCATTAATATTAGAAGGTCCCAATCCTCTTTTTGTAAAACGTAATGTCTGATTTTCTTCATTTGTCAGCCAGTCTGCTAATTTCAAACTCCAATCCTTATGTTTTGAATACGCATTGACACCTACCATTTTATATCCATTAAAGGAAGCCATCTGAACCTGCTGTCCAGCACAAGTATACGTTGGTAATTTAACTGCAGCATAATTTTTTCCCCAGGCTTCTTTTAAACTGTTTGCACTCCATACACCGCTAATACCTGCTGCTACAGTTCCATTCTTTGCCCCTTCGACAAGACCTGCATCTGCTGTATTTAAAAATCCCGGATGTAGTGCTATCTGCTGCATTGCTAAAGCAATATCAAGACCTTTTATCGTACCCTCCGTTGCATTCCAATTGCAATTCATGGTAACGCCATCATCATTCATTTCCAAATTCAGTCCTGTGTTTCCAAAGAAAGCAAATAAATAATAACCACTAGTCCAATCCATAGTAACTTTTTTATTTGCAGCCGCAGCTACATTCAACATCTGGTCTAAGCTTGCTACATCTGCCTCTGAAAAAACACTTTTATCATAATACATAAAATATCCATTATCTGCTGTCATCGGATAGGCATATATAGTATCATTTACAGTGGCTGCTGTTACAGCTCCTTCCATATTTGCCTTTTTTACTTCTTCTGCCTGATCGATTGGTGTCAAAGCTCCGCCTGCCACCATTTGTAATAATTGATCATCTGCAAAGGAGAACACATCTGCTCCATTCGTAACATCAGTTAACAGCGTATTTCTACAATCTGCTTCCTCTACAGGCTCAATGGTAATGTCAAACTCTGCTTCCCCTGCATATTTTGACTTAAAAGCTTCTACCATTTCTGATAACAATTCCTGGTCATCTGTTGCGCCCCATACTTTTAAAGAAACAACACCCTCCGATGCTGTTTCTTCTTGTGTTGTCTGATTTTCTTCAGATTGTTGCTGACTTTTCCCGCATCCTGTAAGCAACATCCCCATTGTTGCTACAGAAAGCATAAGTGCAATTACTTTTCTCTTCATTTCATTACATCCTTTCTTCCATTTATTTTTCAGGCACTCCCACATCATTCTTTTAATGTCTATATATCGGACAGAATATGTTTATTCTTTACATCTTTTTTTCTGCAAAATAAAGGAAAAGCCAACGCTTAAAATATACGTTAGCTTTTCCTATATAGTTACGTCATTAACGCACTATTTATTTTTTCAACGCAATCACTACATGACGGTAAGGTTCTTCTCCTTCGCTGTAGGTGCTTACATATTTATCATTTTGCAAAGCTGAATGAATGATACGTCTTTCATATGCATTCATAGGTTCTAATGTAACCGGCTTTTTCGTACGTTTTACCTTATAAGCCAAATTTTTGGCAAGATTTTCTACCGTTTCTCTTCTGCGTTTTCTATAGTTCTCTGTATCCATCTTCACATGAATATATTCTTCTGTATCCTTATTTGCTACAATACTTACCAGATACTGAATGGCATCCAATGTTTGTCCTCTTTTGCCTATTAAAATCCCCATATCCGTACCTTTTAATTCAATATCCATATTTCTTGATGCTTCATCGTATGTTAGTTCTACTACAACTTCCATATTCATGGCATGGAACATTTCATCTAAAAAAGAACGAACCTTATCTTCTAATGTTTCTTTCTTTCTTGCTTTAATAATTGCTTTTTTACTATTAATCCCTAAAAATCCTGTACTCCCTTTTTCAATGACTTCATACTCTAATTGTTCACTACTCACCCCGAGCTTAATAAGAGCTTCTGTAATTGCATCATCTACTGTTTTTGCTGAAATCTGGATAAACTCCATTTTTTCTACCCCCTATTTTTTATTCTTCTCGTCAAACTTCCTTACCATATTAGCTTTTGCCGCTATACTATCCGGGTTTGCCGAAGCCTTTTTATAGTACTCATTTGCCTTACGCAACTGTTCTTCTTTTTCTTTCTGGGATAATCCCGAAGATTCCATTGCTTTTGTATTCATTTTCGCTGCTTCTGCTAATGCTCTTTCTGTAAAACTTTCTTTTTTCTTTTTCTTTCCGGCTTTTTCTATATTTTTTCTAATTTCTTCATCAAAATCAATTTTTTCAATATGTTTATTCGTAATTACTTGGATTACTGATCTTACTACCGGACCGGCAACCCAGTAAAGTCCAACACCTACCGGCAATGTATAACAGAAAAATGCAGACATAATCGGCATTGTGTAATTCATCATTTTCATAGAAGACATCATTGGATTATCTTCCTGACCTTCCATCTGTGGCTGAGGCATTAACTTAATATTAATTAACTGCGTAACTGCTGCAAGCACAGGAATTGCGATTGCTCCTATGACAAGAGCATAAGAACCTGTTTTAATAGCCTCTGAAATAATATGTGATGGAGAATTTAAAATACTGATTCCTAAAAAGTTATTATATTGTCCTAAATTCTCCACTGTAGACGTAATATCATTTGCCAGACTTGGAAATTTTTCAGTTAAAGCTGCCCAGTCACTATCGTTAAATTTATATAAAACATCGATAAACGTATTAGATAGTGTATAATCTGATTTTGCAAATCCCTTGCCTGAACCAATTTCCTGTATATAAGCAGTTCCACCTTCTGTTGCCATTAATTTAACAACAAGACCCTCATAAACTGCCTTTATTTTTGTTACATATGCAGGAATATTATAAATTACACGGTACAAACCGTACATAACCGGCAAAGTAATAAATAACTGTAAACAGCTTCCTGTCGGAGATGTTCCATATTTTTCATAAACTGCCTTCGTTTCTTCATTCATACGCATCATAGATTCATTGTCTCTTTTATTTGCGTACTTTTTCTGAATTGCCTGTAATTCAGGATTCATTTTTGCAGAAAGTTTTGAAAATTTCTGCTGCTTGATGGTTAATGGCATCATTAACAAATAAATAATAATTGTAAAAAGAATAATGGCAACCCCTACATTCGGTATACCAATTTTGTACAAAACTTCAAAAATACCATTCATTAAAAAACCTAACAGCTTCGCTACAGGTCCAATAATAAAAGTTGAATTTTGCGTCATTAAAATACCAGTCAACTTTTTTCCTCCTTCTATGGAACCGGATCGTATCCACCCTTTGAAAATGGATTACATCTTACTATTCTCCATGCAGCAAGTATTCCGCCCTTAACTGCACCATATTTTTCAACCGCTTCTAACCCATAAGTAGAACAGGTTGGAAAATAAGGACACTTTGTCCTTTTCATCGGAGAAATATATTTTCTATATAATTTAATCATGAAGATTAATACTTTTTTCATTTTTCACATCTTTCCTTACATTTTGTAATTTTGCAATATGCAACAATGCACTTTCCATATCAAAGTAAGTAATTTCCTTTGCACTTACCCTGGCTACCACAACAAAATCATAGCCTTGCTCAAATTTTTCTTCATTTAAACGATAACTTTCTCTAATCAGTCGGGTTACTCTATGTCTTACTACACTATTCCCAACCTTTTTGCTTACAGAAATTCCTAGACGATTTCTGTCTGTATCATTTTTTTTCTTATACATTACCAGATACCGGTTTGCCAAAGACTTACCGTTTTTATAAACAATCTGAAAATCGTTTCTTTTTTTTAATGATTCCGTAAATAACATTTTAGCGGTCCTTTCTATCGCAGGCACAAATTTTTATAAATTCTTAATTGCTTAATTATAGAAGAAAAGACCACATAAAATGCGGCCTACGCTGATAATTGCTTTCTTCCTTTTGCTCTTCTTGCAGCTAAAACTTTTCTTCCGCCTGGTGTACTCATTCTGCTTCTGAAACCATGAACTTTGCTTCTAGATCTTTTCTTAGGCTGAAATGTCATTTTCATATCGATTGCACCTCCTTACCCTGTTAAAAAACATCACTCCAATTATATGCATAATCAGCTCCTAAGTCAAGCAAATCCTTTATTTTTATAAAATTTTTAATTATTAGTATTCACACCCTGTGAAAATTGGTCAGTTAATTTGTGTAAAACTCCACAAAATCAAAAAAAATTTTAATTGATGTGAACATCCTCATCCACTTTATCCACAAGTTGTTAACAAAATGTGGATAAGTGTTGGTAAATTGTGTTTAAACCATTTAATAACTCAAAAAATTTGCTTATTTTATGCTGTTTTCCACTATGTTGATTACTTTTTCGCACTTATTCACATGAATCCTCACCTCAACTTGAAATTATGCCCCTGTTTGTGTATAAAGCACATAAAATCACTCCCTTTTCACAACTTTTTCCACACTCAGGTTAAAGTTTGTTATTGCGAAATTAAATCTAATAGTATAATATAGAGTAGATGAATTGTTTTTATCTGTGAGTAATGGACAAAATTGCATCATAACACGAGAAATTTGAAGAAATGGAAGTAGGAAACATAAATGGAACTCATATTAGAAAAATGGAATGAAATTATTGAATCTATTAAAATTGAACACGAGGTATCTCCTATTGCCTTTACCACCTGGCTGGTTCCATTGAAACCATACAAATTAGACGGAAATACTTTACTTATTTTAGTTCCAAAGGAGGTTGCCATTGGCTATATCGAAAGAAAATATTCTTTAGCAATTATGGTAGCTGTGGCAGAATTTACAGGTAATCAATATGAGATTTCTTTCATTAGTAATGAAGATATTGATAAAAAAGATTTATCTTCAAAGGAAGAACCTAAAAAGTTAAATTCTATTTCTGTAGCAACTGCTGCTGAAAAGGCAAATTTAAATCCAAAATATACTTTCGATACCTTTATTGTGGGAAATAACAATCGTTTCGCACATTCCGCAGCACTTGCCGTTGCCGAAGAACCGGGACAGTTATATAATCCTCTCTTTTTATATGGAGGTGCCGGACTTGGCAAAACCCATTTGATGCATTCCATTGCACATTATATATTAGAAAAGAATCCGGAAGCCCGGGTTTTATATACAACCAGTGAGGCCTTTACCAATGAGTTGATTGAATCCATTCGAAATGGTAACAGTTCTTCCATGAGTAAATTTAGGGACAAGTATCGAAATATTGACGTTTTACTCATTGATGATATTCAGTTTATTATTGGAAAAGAAAGTACACAGGAAGAATTTTTCCATACTTTTAACCATTTGCATAGTTTAAGGAAGCATATTATTATATCCTCCGATAAACCTCCAAAAGATATTGAAACTTTAGAGGAGCGACTTCGTTCGCGTTTTGAAATGGGCTTAACAGCGGATATTTCTCTTCCTGATTATGAAACAAGAATGGCAATTCTGCGTAAAAAAGTGGAATTAGACAACTTTGATATTGATGATAAGGTAATTGAATACATTGCTACTAACATAAAATCCAATATTCGTGAGCTGGAAGGTGCTCTGAATAAACTAATTGCATTATACAAATTAGAAAAGAAGCCTATTACCGTAGAACTGGCTGAAGCTGAATTAAATGATATTATTTCTCCTGACACGCCAAGAGAAGTAACACCTCAACTTATTTTAGATGTAGTTGCAGAGCATTTCCATGTTTCATCTGACGATATTATTTCAAGTAAACGTCAGTCTGAAATTGTACTGCCACGCCAGATTGTAATGTATCTTTGCAGAGATACCGGCAAATTTTCCTTAAAGAATATAGGTAAATTCCTGGGCGGCAGGGATCACACGACTATTATTCATGGTGCTGATAAAATCGAGGCTGAAATTCAAAAGTCTGAATCTTTAAGCAGCACAATTGATACAATTAAGAAAAAAATAAATCCACATTAGGATGTTCATAAAATGTTAAAACTATGTTGAGCTGATGTGCTTGAAAAAAAGGACCAAAAGTTATTCCAGATTTATACCTTGCTTTTATTTTCGTTTTACACTTGCTTTTTCTTTGGTCAAACCCTTTTAAAATCAAGGCCTTTAAGAGTTATTAACATTTTCACACTCCCTAATAATATGATTACGGATTTTTAAAATATATATCTTTATGGCACACCTCGAAAGGAGTTATACACAATGAAACTTATTTGTAGTAAAGCAAATCTTTTGCATGGAGTTAATATAGTTATGAAGGCGGTACCTTCTAAAACTACAATGTCTATTTTAGAATGTATTTTAGTAGATGCGTCTACGAATGAGATAAAGTTTACCGCAAATGATATGGAACTTGGTATCGAAACAAAAGTGGAAGGTGAAATTATTGAAAAAGGTATTATTGCATTAGATGCTAAAATCTTTTCTGAAATTGTAAGAAAGCTTCCGGATAACGATGTTGTAATCGAAACTGATGAAAATTATAAGACTTTGATTTCCTGTGAGAAGGCTATGTTTACAATTATTGGAAAATCAGGAGATGATTTTTCTTATCTTCCGTTAATTGAGAAAAACTCATCTGTTTCTATTTCACAATTTACACTAAAAGAAGTGATTCGCCAGACCATTTTCAGTATTGCTGATAATGATAATAATAAGATGATGACAGGTGAATTATTCGAAATTAATGAAAATGAACTGAAGGTAGTATCCCTTGATGGTCATAGAATTTCCATTCGTAAGATAGAATTAAAAGAAAATTACCCTCATACGAAAGTAATTGTTCCAGGCAAAACATTAAATGAAATTAGTAAAATTTTATCCGGAGAAGCAGAAGATATGGTGTCTATTTTCTTTACGGACAAACATATTTTATTCGAATTTGACAATACGACTGTGGTTTCACGACTGATCGAGGGTGAATATTTTAAAATTGACCAGATGCTTTCAAATGATTATGCTACAAAAGTTAAAATTAATAAAAGAGAACTCTTAAGCTGTATTGACAGAGCAACTCTTCTTGTAAAAGAAGGTGATAAAAAACCGATTATTATTAATGTCAAAGATGGTTGTATGGAATTAAAAATTAATTCTGTGGTAGGTTCTATGAATGAAACGATTGATATTGTTAAGGACGGAAAGGATATTCTGATAGGATTTAATCCTAAATTCCTTATTGATGCATTGCGTGTCATTGATGACGAAGACATTAATATTTATCTGGTAAATCCTAAAGCACCATGTTTTATTCGCGATGAAGAAAGCAAATATATTTATTTGATTCTTCCGGTAAATTTTAACACAGTAAGTTAAGAGGTGGATTATGGAAACAATTCAAATAAGAGATGAGTTTATTAAGTTAGGACAGGCATTAAAGTTAGCAGGTTTGGTAGACTCTGGTGTGATGGCAAAGGATGTCATTTTAGATGGCTTAGTGAAGGTCAATGGAAATGTAGAACTTCAGCGAGGAAAAAAATTATATGAAGGGGATGTATTCTCCTTCAATGGAGAAGATGTAAAAGTAACAAAATCATGATTATTAAATCGATTGAATTGCAGAATTTCAGAAATTATGATTCACTGAAAATGGAATTAGATGAAAAAACGAATATTCTTTATGGTGATAATGCTCAGGGAAAAACAAATGTGTTAGAGGCACTTTACTTAAGTGGAACTACAAAATCTCATAAGGGAAGTAAGGACAGAGAATTAATAAGATTCGACCAAGAAGAAGCACATATCCGATGTTTGGTTGAAAAAGCAGGTATGGATTATCGGATTGATATGCATCTTCGTAAAAATAAGAGCAAGGGAATTGCAATTAATGGGATTCCTATCAGAAAAGCGGCAGAATTGTTTGGAATTCTAAATATTATTTTCTTTTCACCGGAGGATTTAGACATTATAAAGCGTGGTCCATCAGAGCGAAGAAGATTTACGGATTTAGAGCTGTGTCAGCTTGATAAGATTTATCTGCATAATCTGACGAACTACAATAAAGTTTTAAATCAGCGAAACAAGTTGCTAAAAAGCCTTGCCTTTGAACCGCAGTTAGAAGATACCCTTGCTATATGGGATATGCAGTTAATTGATTATTCCAGAGAAATTATCCAAAGAAGAAAGACATTTATGAAAGAATTAAATGAAATTGCATCCGGGGTACATGAAAAGCTGTCAGGTGGAAGGGAAACTTTGGAAGTGAGATATGAGCCAAATGTCACGGAAGAAGAAATCCCAATAAAACTTGAAGAGTCGGTAGAACGTGATAAAAGACAGAAAATGACTTCGGTTGGACCTCATCGAGATGATATATGTTTTCTTGCAAATGGAGTGGATATTCGAAAATTTGGTTCTCAGGGACAACAGAGAACTTCTGCACTGTCTTTAAAGCTTGCGGAAATTGAACTGGTGAGAAGAAGAATTAAGGATATGCCGGTATTATTGTTGGATGATGTGTTGTCGGAACTTGATAGTAACAGACAAAATTACCTGCTCAATACCATAGGCGATTTACAGACAGTAATTACATGTACCGGTTTAGATGAGTTTATTAATAACCGGTTTGAAATAAATAAGATATATAAAATTGTAAATGGTTCAATTAGTCAGAGTAATTAACCTGCGGAATAGAGCATGAAAATTAGAACGTCATCAGGGCTCTGTCAGTTTTGCTGACACCTCATGACAGGAAATGGGAGGAAAAATATGAGTACTGAATACGGAGCAGATCAAATTCAGATATTGGAAGGATTAGAAGCGGTAAGAAAAAGACCGGGTATGTATATCGGCAGTACTTCCATTCGCGGATTGCACCATTTAGTGTATGAAATTGTAGATAACGCAGTGGATGAGGCATTGGCAGGCTTCTGTGATACTATTGATGTAACAATTAATAAAGGGAATACTATCACAGTAAAAGATAACGGACGAGGTATTCCTGTAGGAATTAATCACAAAGCAGGAAAACCGGCAGTTGAAGTCGTATTTACCATTCTTCATGCAGGCGGAAAATTTGGTGGTGGAGGCTACAAAGTATCGGGTGGTCTTCATGGGGTAGGTGCATCTGTTGTAAATGCACTTTCTGAATGGTTAGAGGTAACTATCTACAAAGATGGAAAGGTTTATAACCAGCGTTATGAAAGAGGAAAGGTGATGTATCCTCTTAAGGTAGTTGGTGAATGTGAGGCGGAAAAGACAGGAACTACAGTTACCTTTAAACCGGATGATCAGATTTTTGAAGAAACAGTATATGATTTTAATACGTTAAAGCAGCGTTTAAGAGAAATTGCATTTTTAACAAAAAATCTAAAAATTATTCTTCGAGATGACAGAGAAGAAGAACAGAAAGTAAAAGAATTTCACTATGAAGGTGGAATTAAGGAATTTGTACAATATCTGAATAAAAGTAAAGAAGCTTTGTATCCTGAGATTATATATTGTGAAGGAAAAAAAGATGATGTGTATGTGGAAGTCGCATTGCAGCATAATGATTCCTACAATGAAAGTTGTTTTAGCTTTGTTAACAATATTACTACACCGGAAGGTGGTACTCATTTAGCAGGTTTCCGTAATGCATTGACTAAGACGTTTAATGATTATGCCAGAAATAATAAGTTGTTAAAGGATAGTGAACAGAATTTATCCGGTGAAGATATTAGAGAAGGTATGACTGCCATTGTAAGTATTAAAATCAGTGAACCACAGTTTGAAGGGCAGACAAAGCAAAAACTTGGAAATTCTGAAGCAAGAGGAGCTGTGGATACTATTGTAAGCGAACAATTAACATACTTTTTAGAGCAGAATCCGCAGGTAGCAAAAATTATTCTGGAAAAATCCATTATGGCACAGCGTGCAAGAGAAGCAGCAAGAAAGGCAAGAGATTTGACCAGAAGAAAAACTGCTTTAGACGGAATGAGTCTTCCGGGAAAATTAGCAGACTGTACAGACAAAAATCCGCAAAATTGTGAAATTTACATCGTAGAAGGTGACTCTGCGGGTGGTTCTGCTAAGAGTGCCAGAAGTCGTGCAACGCAGGCAATTCTTCCACTTCGTGGAAAAATCTTAAATGTTGAAAAGGCAAGATTGGACAAAATTTATGCAAATGCAGAAATAAAGGCCATGATTACGGCATTTGGAACAGGAATTCATGAAGATTTTGATATTAGTAAACTTCGTTATAACAAGATTATTATTATGACGGATGCCGACGTAGACGGTGCTCATATTAGTACGCTGTTGCTTACTTTCCTATATCGGTTTATGCCGGATTTAATCAAGGAAGGACATGTCTATATGGCACAGCCGCCATTGTTTAAGCTGGAGAAAAATAAAAAAGTCTGGTATGCATATTCTGATGAGGAATTGGATCAGATTTTAACGGAAGTAGGACGTGACAATAATAATAAGATACAGCGTTATAAAGGTCTTGGAGAAATGGATGCAGAACAGCTTTGGGAAACAACTATGGATCCGGAAAGACGTATTTTAAAGAGAGTGACTATGGATGAATGCGATTCTGAAATTGATGGGGTATTTACTACATTAATGGGCGATAAAGTAGAGCCGCGTCGCGAATTTATTGAAGAAAATGCTGTATATGTTAAGAATTTAGATGTGTAGGAGGTAAAAAAGAGTGGACGATACCATATTTGATAAAGTGCATGAGGTTGACTTAAAGAAAACAATGCAGGAATCCTACATAGATTATGCCATGAGCGTTATTGCTCAGAGAGCATTACCTGATGTAAGAGATGGATTGAAACCGGTTCAGCGTAGAATTTTGTATTCCATGATTGAACTTAATAATGGTCCGGACAAACCACATAGAAAATGTGCCCGTATTGTGGGTGATACCATGGGTAAATATCATCCACACGGTGACAGCTCTATTTATGGAGCGTTGGTAAATATGGCGCAGGACTGGTCGACCAGATATATTCTTGTGGATGGTCATGGAAACTTTGGTTCTGTAGATGGTGACGGTGCTGCCGCCATGCGTTATACAGAAGCAAGGCTTAGCAAAATTTCCATGGAAATGACTGCGGATATTAATAAAAACACAGTAGATTTTGTTCCAAACTTTGATGAAACAGAAAAAGAGCCTACTGTACTGCCATCTCGTTTTCCAAATCTTTTGGTAAATGGAACTACGGGTATTGCTGTTGGTATGGCAACCAATATTCCGCCGCACAATCTTCGTGAGGTAATTAATGCAGTTGTAAAAATAATAGATAATCGAATTGAAGAAGACAGGGAAACTGCAATTGAAGAAATATTACCGATTGTAAAAGGACCTGATTTTCCAACAGGAGCACAAATCTTAGGAACCAGAGGAATTGAACAGGCTTACCGTACCGGAAGGGGTAAGATTAAAGTTCGTGCAGTAACTGATATTGAAACCATGCCAAACGGCAAGAGTAAAATTGTGGTTACAGAACTTCCTTTCATGGTAAATAAAGCAAGATTAATTGAAAAAATTGCAGAATTAGTAAGAGATAAAAAGATTGATGGAATTACTGGAATTACAGATGAATCGGATAGAGAAGGTATGAGAATTTCCATCGATGTGAGAAAAGATGCAAATGCCAATGTTTTACTGAATCAGTTATATAAGCATACGCAGCTTCAGGATACGTTTGGAGTGATTATGTTAGCACTGGTAAATAATCAGCCAAAGATTCTAAGTCTTCTTGATATGCTTACTTACTATCTGAAACATCAGGAAGATGTAGTAACCAGAAGAACAAAGTATGATTTAAATAAAGCAGAGGAAAGAGCTCATATTTTAGAGGGCTTGCTGATTGCATTAGATAATATTGACGAAGTAATTCATATTATTCGTAACTCTCAGAACACACAGGAAGCAAAGGAAAGACTGACGCAGCGTTTTGGATTAACAG
Organism: Lachnospiraceae bacterium; assembly: GCA_050874665.1. GTDB lineage: Bacteria > Bacillota > Clostridia > Lachnospirales > Lachnospiraceae > RUG11237. Next base: position 123,795 of record JBNMLC010000004.1, read on the forward strand.
ACGTGCAGTCACAGGCAATTGTAGACATGCGTCTGCGTGCTCTGACCGGTTTGGAAAGAGAAAAACTGGAAACGGAATACAAGGAGTTAATGGAAAAAATTACAGAGTTAAAAGCAATTCTGGCAGATGAAAAGAAACTGCTTGGTGTAATCAAAGAAGAGATTATGCTGATTGCTGATAAATATGGCGATGACAGAAGAACGAGCATTGGCTTTGATGAGTTTGATATGTCTATGGAGGATTTAATTCCGAAAGAAAATACAGTGATTGCTATGACACATTTAGGCTACATTAAGCGAATGACTGTTGATAATTTCCGTAGCCAGCATAGAGGCGGTAAGGGAATTAAGGGAATGCAGACTCTGGATGAAGATTACATAGAAGAATTAATGATGGCAACGACACATCATTACATTATGTTCTTTACAAATACCGGTAAAGTATACAGATTGAAGGCATACGAAATTCCGGAAGCAGGAAGAACTGCTAGGGGAACTGCTATTGTGAATTTATTGCAGCTTCAGCCGGGAGAAAAGATTACGGCAATCATTGCTTTAAGAGAATACAAGCAAGACAGATACTTATTTATGGCGACTAAGAACGGTATTGTAAAGAAAACACCGATTACGGAGTATGCCAATGTAAGAAAGACGGGTCTTGCAGCAATTAATCTTCGCGAAGGCGATGAGTTAATTGAAGTAAAGAAAACAGATAATACAGAGGACATTCTTCTGGTTACAAAGCATGGTATGTGTATCCGTTTTGCGGAAACAGATGTAAGAATTACCGGACGAGTATCTATGGGTGTTATTGGTATGAACTTAGAGCCGGAAGATGAAGTAGTGGCAATGCAGATGGAGAGCCAGGGTGAGGCACTGTTAATAGTATCCGAACATGGTATGGGTAAACGTACTTTAGTTAGTGAGTTCAAAGCACAGAATCGTGGCGGTAAAGGTGTGATTTGCTATAAGATAACGGAAAAGACTGGAAATGTAATTGCTGCAAAAGCAGTAGATGAGCATAGAGAGATTATGTTAATTACAACAGAAGGTATTGTTATTCGTATGGAAGTAGCAGATATTTCCATGCTGGGACGAAATACCTCAGGGGTAAAATTAATTGACATGGACGAAGATGTTACAGTAGCAAGTATGTCTAAGGTTCGAGAGGAAAATAAGGACCAGGGTGAAGATGCTATAGTATTAGAAGATAGCGTAAATGAAGAAACAGAAAATTCTGCGGAAGAGAAAGCAGAAGAAAAATAGTAGGTAAAAAATAAGCGGAGGTCAGACGAAAGTCTGGCCTTTTGTTTTAAAAAGTTAAAATGGTGTGAAATTTTAAAAGTATATAAACTCTTATTATAAACTATTTTTAACGAAAGTGGGGAAAAAGTAACTAAATGGTGTAATTTTTGCAATAGAAGTAAGAAATAAGCAGAATTTTGTAATTTTTAAGCCGTTTGTTATAAAAATACTACCATAGGGTGTTGGATTCTCTGTTTTTTATATAAAAGGTGTATGATAGATTAGGCGAAAATGTAAAGTACATAAAAATTCTTTATTGCAATTTTTGAGAAAAACAGAGAGGAGTTAAAAATGGAAACAATCAATGTAAAAAATAAAGGGTATTCAAGTTATGTATATGGGCAGGAAAGGGTGTCTATTGATCAAACAACGGAACATAAGAAGATAAGTAATGACAGTTTAGGAGTTGTATATGAAAAAGGCAGTAACGATGATGAAGAGTTGCATCTATACAAGGCAGAAGAAATTTCAGCACCAAAACTGTCAAATAATTATCAAATTCAAAATGCATTATTTAGTTTAGGATTTTATAATGGGGCAACGGATGGAAATCTTACATCTGAAAAAAGTAAAACAGCTATAAGACAGTTTCAAAAAGTATATGGTCTTGCAGAAAATGGAAGAGTGGACAGTGCTACAAAGAAAAAACTAAATTCAGCTTATGCCATGAAAAGTAAAATAACCAATAGTTCGGCGGTAGCAAATATTGATAAGGAAATAGATAAATATACTATGGACTATATTCAAAGAGAAAACTTTGCAAAGACATGGACTTTTTTAAGAGTAGGAATGGGACTTACGAAGAAACAGGCAGCAGGGGTATGTGGAAATATATTGGCTGAATCAGTTTTTTCGGCGGATAATGCACAGGATGAGGTAACTATAAAAAAAAAGAAAGTATATTATCCAGGGGTTCATAATAGTAAGGACTATGAATATAAAACAAATGATGGTGTTGGTTATGGACTGATTCAGTGGACATATCGTCCAAGAAAACAAGGATTAGAGGATATGGCAAAAAATATGAATTTGAGTGTGTCAAATCTAAATGTACAGTTTGCATATTTTCGAAAGGAAATGACAACAGAGCCGGATTATAAAGGGACTTGGCAAAAGATTTGTAATGCTGAAACTGCTAAAGAGGCTTCGGATATTTTTTTGACGGATATAGAAAATCCAAGAGTAAAAAACTATACGACTCGAAGAAAATATGGAAGTATAATATATCATAAAATGAAGAAGTTTTAGTAGGAAAGGAATAGATAAAAAGACATGAAAAAAAAAAGAGTGGTATTCATAGTTTGCATTGTAATAATGATCTTAAATGCTTGTAGTTTTGAAAATGAAAACTATCAATTTACCAATAGAAAGACTAATGATAATTTGTATGAGAATATAAATATACAAGAATGCTCATTTTACGAAGATTTAAGTCCATTACCACAGGAAATACAAAATATTATATACAATAATGGTACTTTTTTTGATGTGGAGAATCAGAGGGAATATACAAAGAACTCGTATAAGATAAAGGAAGATGAAAAACTAAATAGGCAGTTACAGTGGCTAGAGTACATAGTGTTTGATTTTGATGATGATGGAGAAAAAGAGCTGGTTGTTATGCTATATTTAGGTGGCGGTGACCCATATATGAGAGTATTTGATAAACAAGAGGATATGGTATATGCCTATCCTTTTGTTTATCGTGGCTTTTTGCATGTTTATGAAGATGGTGGTATTTATGGTGCAAGTGCTGCTGATCAATTTATGATTTATAAAGTGAAGTTTAATAAAAATAAACAGGAAGAAACTATTATACTGGATGCAACATCAGAAGAAACAGAGTCTGGACAATTTGCACAGGCTTGGTATGTGAAAGGACAAAAGGTCACCGAAGAAGAATTTTTGAAGTTTTGTGATGAGTATTTTGAAAAAAATAAAGATATTCCATGGAGTGACAGAGGTATAGACAGCCAGCTACTGCAAGTGGAACTTTCAAAAATTCCGGTTCAGAAAAAAAATAAGATTGTATATCAATTGGATTTAACAGGAGATGGAAAAGATGATGTTATAACTGTCAATATTTCAAAAATAAAAAGATTATGGAAAAGAAAAGCAGTAATTTCTGTGGAAGATTCCACGGGTGAAGAATTGTGGTGCGATGAAATGGAATTGTCGGATACATCCGGTAAGTTGTATTATCTTTGCAAAATGGATGGAAGGTATTGTCTTTTAAGATATATTACGAATTATACAAAAGGGGATGGAAAATATTCTTTTGAAGTATTTTATCCGAAAAAAACAGGTGAAGATGTTTTCAATTCTGAAGAAATAGAATTTAAGACATATGCTGAAAAAAAATATGTTAGAGATTTTTCGGCAACTAATATGGATCACTTTAGAAATTGTATTAACGAATATTTAGCCAACGGAATTTTATTATTCAGTATTGATGGGGGAAAAGTAAAATATAGTACAGAAAATACTGTAATAACATATACGGAAAATTACAAAAAAATTATTCCAATTGATATACAAAACGAGGATCCATATGTTGAGAATCAATTGGATATATTGCAAGATAGAATTTTGGAGGAGATGAAACAGAAATAAGTATAGGAAATATGAAAAAAATAATACTGATAGTCTGCATCGCAATCATACTATTAAGTGGTTGTACTTCTCAAAAAGTACCAGGTCAAATGATGGAAAGTTCAGTAGAAGATTCGGAAAATACCATCAGCCCGGAAGAACCGGTGGATAAATATGCAGATTTGAATATACTGCCACAGAAAATACAAGATATTATTTATAGCGATGGAAACTTTTTTGATGTGGAGAGTCAACAAAATTATACAAAAGAATCTCTCGAAATACAAGATTATGATAATATTTCGAAAACCAAATGGGGAGAATATATCGTATTTGATTTTGATAATGATGGGGAACAGGAATTAGTTGTTAGATTAGAAAATAAGAATGGTGATTGTGTAAGCACAAAAATATTTGATAAACAAGAAGATATGGTATATGCTTATTCTTTTGTTTATCGTGCCTTTTTGCATGTATATAAGGATGGCACCATAGATAGTTCAAGTGGTGCAGATGCTTTTGAATACTATAAGTTAAAATTTAATAAGAATAAAAAGGAAGAAACTATAATAGCTGAGTCTACGTCAGAAAAAACAGATTCGGGGCAGTATATGACGGTTCGGTATGTAGAAGGAAAAAAAGTTACCGAAGAGGAACTTTATAGCTATATTAATGAAAAATATGCAAGAAATACTGAAATACTGTGGAGTCCGGCAGCGTTAGACAGTAAACTGTTACAGGAGAAGATTTCAAAACTCCCAGTTCAAGAAAAGGATAAAATTGTATATAACGTGGATGTAACAGGAGATGGAATTGAGGATACAATTACCGTAGATATTTCTAACATAAAAAGCATATGGAAAAAAAGGGCGGTCATTTCAGTAAAAAACTCTGAAGGAGATAAAGTATGGTGTGATAAAATGGAATTGTCCGATACATCTGGAAAATTGTATTATCTTTGTAATATGAATGGAAGGTATTGTCTTATAAGATACATTACGGATTATACGAAAGGTGATGGAAGATATTCTTTTGAAGCATTTTATTTAGGAAAAGAGGGAGAGAAGGTCATAGATTCCAGAAAAGTACAGTTTCAGACCTATCCTTTGGGAAAATATGAAGTCAACTTTTCTGTACATGATATGTCTTACTTTGCATATGATTCTAATGAGTATTTTTTTAATGGAATTCTTTTATTAGAAATGAAAGATGGAGAAGTAAGTTATAGCACAGAAAGGGCTCCGGTTACATATCAGGAAGAATACAAAGATATTATTTCTGATGATATATGGAAGGAAGACCTGTATTTAGGAGGTAGGCTTGCAATCATGAGAGATAAGATTTTTGAAGAAAGTAAAAATTATGAAAACTAAAATCAGGCGGTAGTTTTACCGCCTGATTATCATTACTGGAATTGGTGGATTGTTGGGACGATTATAGTAACTTGATAAAATCACCAGATACTTTTTGGAATCTAGCTGCTTTAAAAACTTAAGTAATGCGTCTCGTTCTTCAAACCCGGAATCTCCGCCACTGTAGATGCATAGGGACATCAGCCCTCCGTTTCGCAATAAGGATAATCCTTGCGTAATGGCCTCTATGCTGGTGGCTGCTTTTGTGGCAAGCTTGTGATCGCCGGAAGGCAAATATCCAAAATTAAAGACGATACAGTCAACTTGATTTTCCTCAATGTAGTTGTGCATATGTGCATGAGAATCTAAAATCAGAGAGGCAATGTGGATAACTCCATGATCTTTTAAAAGTTTTTCTGTATTTTCCAGGGCTTGTTTTTGAATATCAAAAGCATAAACTTTACCTTGTGTTCCAACAAGTTCGCAAAGCTTCAGGGTATCATTTCCGTTTCCCATAGTAGCGTCAATGCAAATATCACCGGGGTTTACATGACATTCAAGAAAATGATGTACAAATTCAGTAATTTGATAAGATTTCATAGGGCTACTCCTCACATAAATTTTCAAGATGAGGATAATATTTTATGACCGCTTTTCCAACAATTTTTTCTTTTGCTACAAATTTATTCTGCCAGAAACGGGAATCAAGAGAATCATTACGATTGTCTCCCATAACAAAATAGCAATCTTTAGGAACTTCGTAAGGACCAAAGTCAACGTAAGATTTATCTTTAATATAAGCTTCTTCTAAAAGTTCTCCGTTAATGTAAATATCACCATCTTTTCCCTCAATGGTTTCGCCCGGAAGCCCAATGACTCTTTTCAAAAAATTCTGGCTTTCATCATCCGGGTACAAGAAAGAGATAATATCACCTCTTTGAGGTTGGGAGGAAACATAGGCAAGTCGGTTAATAAAAATTCTGTCTTTCGGTTCAATGGTTGATTCCATTGAGCCGGTTGGAACAAGTGCGTTTGCAATGACATAGTGATTCAGACAAAAAGAAATTGCAACAGCAGTTAAAATTATTTTCGTGTAACTAAAAATTTCTTTCTTTATCGTCTGAGTAGAGATTTTTTTTTCTTTCATAAAATTGATAGCTCCTTTCTTAGTAAGATTAGTGTGTTTTGCTCCTGTAATCTTAGTAATCCAATTCTCCTGAAAATATGTTATTATAGAAAAATAAATGATTCAACCCAATTAAGAGCTTTTTAAGAAAATTAAAAAATAATTAAATAAATTAAAATACAAAAAAAGCCCCAACCCAGCAGTTTCATCTGCCAAACTGGAACCTTTAAAATGCGCGATCAGGGGTTCGAACCCTGGACACCCTGATTAAGAGTCAGGTGCTCTACCAACTGAGCTAATCGCGCTAAGTGTATTTGCTTCATCAGCACAAAGAGTATTATATATGAATAAAATAAAAAAAGCAAGTACTTTTTAAAAAAAATTTAAAATTCTAGTAAAAATAATAAAGGTATCATAAATTGTGATATAATATTTAATGAGTAGTAAAAATATAGAAACTTATTTCAACAAATTTGTGAGGGAAGAAAATGAAAAAAACCAACCGACATGCATACTTAATCATTGCTTTTAATAATTGGCCGATTTTAGAAAAGTTAATTCGGCTGTTAGACCATGAACGAAATGATATTTATATTCATATAAATAGTGCAATTACAGATTTCGATTTTGAATATTTTCAGGGACTGACAACAAAGTCAAAGATATATTATACAGAACGATTTCATACCGAATGGGGAACACCAAGACTTATGGTAGCACAGATGTATTTTCTTCAAATGGCTCATGGCATAGAAAATTATCAGTATTATCATGTATTGTCTGGGGCATGTATGCCATTGAAGACTCAGGAGGAAATTCATAAATTCTTTGATGAAAATGATGGAAAAGAGTTTGTACATTTTACATGTCCGCCACCAATTGAAAAAAGAATATATGACAGGTATGCTTATGATCACAGATTTCATAAACATATTAGAGAGAATAGCATTATAAAGAGAATGTTGTTTGGTGTTATTATGGAAAATATTTATGTTGGCATACAGAAACTTTTTAACGTGGACAGGCAGAAAAATAATCCATACGAATTATGCTTTGGTTCTTCCTGGTTTAGTATTACTGACGAATTTGCTTTTCATATTTTAGAGCACTGGGATTATCTGCTGAACTCGTTTAAGCATACATTTGCACCAGATGAAACTTATATACAAACGCTTGCGTATAATTCGAAATTTAAAGAAAGATTATATTATGATAAAATGGATGACAATTATATAGCGTGTATGCGTTATATTGACTGGAAGCGGGGAAATCCATATAGTTTCACTATTAATGATTATGATGAATTAATGAATTGCGGTTGCCTGTTTGCCAGAAAATTTGATTTAAAAACCGAAGAGCAAAGGAAGATAGTAGACAAGCTTTATGAAGAAATAATGGAGAAACAGAACTGTCAATAAAAATAGATATGACTACCTGTAAAAGTGGGTAGTCATAATTTTTTTTAAAATAATGCAATAAAAAAGCAATGTAAAACATTATATAAATGTAAAAGCTTTCCACAAAAGGAGGGGGTGCCATGTATTCATTGCCGGCAAATGAAGACACGGAGAAAAAAATCATACTCACAGAAGAAACATTTATAAAGATATCCCAAGGGGATAATCAAGCGTTTGCTGACCTTTATACCAATACATATCAGGCGGTATATGGCTTCTTACTCTCAATTTTAAATAATAGGGAAGAGGCAGAAGACGTTTTACAGGAAACATATATAAAAATCAGGGAGAATGCTTCCAGATACAAGCATAGAGCGAAACCTATGGCATGGATTTTGACTATTGCAAAAAATTTGGCATATATGAAGTTAAGAAAAAGAAAGAGAGTATCTATGCTATCCATAGAAGATGCAGAAAATGTAATGGGTTTTTCTGACGTAACAAATGCAGAAGAACGTATGGTATTAGAAAAAGCATTTCGGGTTTTAAATATGGAGGAGCGTCAAATTGTTATATTGCATGCAGTCAGTGGACTGAAACACAAGGAAATCAGTAAAATAGTAAAAAAACCGCTTTCCACCGTGTTATCAAAATATAATAGGGCAATAAAAAAATTAGAAAAAGCAGTAGGAGAGGATGAAATATATGACGGAAAAAGACATAAATAAATGTTTGAAAAGCTCAATATCTGAAATTGCTCCTGATTGCTTTGATGCCATTATGAAAAAAACAGCAAGCAGGGAAGATATTCAGAATCCTGAAAAAAAAGTGAAGAAAAATACACGAAACTATTTAGTATCTATTGCAGCTTGTTTTGTATTATTTGCAGGTGCTTATGGATTTTATCAACATGATTTACATCAGATTACTACGGTAATTGAACTGGATGTAAATCCGAGCATTGAATTTTATGCAGACAAAGCGGACAGAGTAATCAAGGTAAAGGCTTTAAATGATGATGCAGAAAAAGTAATAGAAAAGGTATCATTAGAAAAGGAAAACATTCAAAAAGCAACTCTGAAAATTATGGATGAATTGGTGGAGGAAGAGTATATATCCAAAGAAAAATCTACCATTTTAATTTCTGTAGAAAATGAATGCAACGATAAAACAGAGCAAATAAAAGAAAGCTTGTCAAGAGAAATAGTAAGGTATTTAGAAAAAGATGATATAAAGGTAAATGTAATAAGACAAACCATGACAGAGGACGATATTACAGAAAGCATAGCAAAAGAATATGGTATTTCTAAAGGTAAAGCGTTATTAGTAAAAACAGTATTGGAGGAAAATGACAATTTAAAAGAAGAAGAGTTGGCAAAGATGACAGTGGATGAAATTGCGAGGCAGGTGGAGTGGGAATCTGTGAATAATAAAGATAATTTCAGTCAAGAAAAAAATAAGAGTAACGAAAAGAAAAAAACAATTACAGAAACCGCATCTCAGAAAAAAGAAAATAATGGCGAGAAAAAAAACCACAAAAATTCCTTAAATGAAAAACAATTAAAATCAACAGAAAAATTAAAGAGTGGAGAAAAGGTAAAGCCAACCAAAGAACCACAAAATGAGGAAAAGGCAAAGCCGACCAAACTACCACAAGTCAAAGAGAAAGCGAAACCAACCAAAGAGCCACAAAATGAGGAAAAGGCAAAGCCGACCAAACTACCACAAGTGGAAGAGAAAGCAAAACCAACCAAAGAACCAAATCATGAGGAGAAGGCAAAATCAACCAAAGAACCAAATCATGAGGAAAAGGCAAAGCCGACCAAACTACCACAAGTGGAAGAAAAAGCAAAACCAACCAAAGAACCAAATCATGAGGAAAAGGCAAAGCCAACCAAAGAGCCAAATCATGAGCAAAAAGCAAAACCAACAAAATTACCAGAAGAGTATGAAAATATAAAACAAACTCCTTATCCTGAAGGTGATGAAAGAAAGCCACCAGAAAATGAAGGCTCAGAGGATAATCAGGAACATAATCAGCATAATTCTGAAAGAAAAAGAAAAAAATAAAAAATAGAAAGGAAGTAAAAATCATGAAAATAAGAAATAAAATTGTAGCAGGAATGTTAGTATTATGTGTTGCAACTTCGGGAGTTCCAACATCAATAGTCGCACAGGCAGAACAAAATGAAATAGTGGAAAATGCAAAAGTAAAGCCAACTAGAATACCAAGACCAGAGCAGCCGAATAGAGTGATAACAGCAGAAGTACCGGTAAAACCTACAAAGACACCAGGAAACGAGGAACAGGTAAAACCTACAAAGGCACCAAAGCCAGAGCACCCGGATAGAGTGGTAACAGCAGAAGTACCGGTAAAACCTACAAGAACACCGGGAAACGAGGATCAGGTAAGACCTACAAAAACACCAGGGAAAGAGGATCAGGTAAAACCTACAAAAACACCGGAAAACGAGGATCAGGTAAAACCTACAGAAACACCAAACAAAGAAGATCAGATTACAAATAAAGATGATAACAAAAAAGAAAATGTAAAAAAAGCAACAAAAAAGTCTCTCAAAAAAGCAACAATTTCAAGTGTAAAAGGACAGAAGAAAAAGATAACAATTAAATGGAAAAAGGTTAGTGGTGTACATGGATATGAAATTTATAGAGCGACTTCTAAAAATGGAAAATTCAAAAAAGTAAAGACAATAAAAAATGCATCAAAAACAACTTATGTAAATAATAAACTGAAAAAAGGTAAAAAATATTATTATAAAATTCGTACTTATAAAAATGTAAACGGTATGAAAGTTTATGGAGAATATTCTAGCAGTAAGAATGCAAAAGTAAAATAATGGATAATAATTTTCAACATTAGGTACTTGAAAAAATCCATAGATAGGTATATAATTAGCAATAACTTCAGGGCAGGGTGTAAGTCCCTACCGGCGGTAAAGCCCGCGAGCAGTAATGTGCAGATTTGGTGTAATTCCAAAGCCGACAGTTAAAGTCTGGATGAAAGAAGGTAACAAATAACAGATTGCTTATAATGCATTTACTTGTTGTTCCGGAGAAAAGAACGAAGACAGCAGGTAAAATGTAAAGGTAAGGAAGATGTAAAAGTATAAAAAATTTGCTCTGAGTGTAATGCTTGGAGCTTTTTTTATTATATATCATATAGAAAAAATGCTCTGCAAGGCTGTATACAGATTCAAATAAGAAATATGTCAGCAAAGTTTACAAAAACTTAGCAACAAGACTCGCAAACGAGCCTTGAAAAAGGGGAATTTTGATATGCAAGATAAGAGAGAAGAAAAAGAATTTTATATGAGAAAAGCATTGGAATTGGCAAAGCAGGGAATGGGATATACTTCTCCGAATCCAATGGTAGGTTGTGTGATTGTAAAGAATGGAAAAATTGTAGCGCAGGGTTATCATGAAAAATGCGGTGAATATCATGCAGAGAGAAATGCACTTCTTAAGTGCAAAGAAGATGTTACCGGAGCAGAGGCATATGTTACCTTAGAACCATGCTGCCATCATGGAAAAACACCACCTTGCACAGATATCATTATAGAGCGTGGAATTAAGAAAGTGTATGTGGGAAGTATGGATTCGAACCCACTGGTAGGCGGTAAAGGTGTAAAGCTTTTAGAGGAAGCAGGAATAGAAGTTGAATGTGGGGTTTTAAAAGAAGAATGCGATAAATTAAATGAAGTATTTTTTCATTATATTGAGAAGAAAACGCCTTTTGTGATAATGAAGTATGCAATGACATTAGATGGAAAGATTGCAGCTTCTACAGGAGATTCTAAGTGGGTTACGGGTGAAACAGCAAGAAAGCATGTGCAATTTCTTCGAAAAAAATACAGTGGAATTTTGGTAGGAATAGGAACAGTCCTAGAAGACAATCCTATGTTAAACTGCAGAATAGAGGAAGGTGTAGATCCGGTACGAATCATTTGTGATTCTAAACTGTCAATTGCAGAGCATATGGAGTGTAATATTTTAAAAACTGCCAAGAAAATAAAAACAATCGTTGCCTATGCACAGGCAGAAGAAGCAAAAAAGAAAATGCTTGAAGATGCCGGAGTTGTCTTGTTACAGGCAGGAAATAAGGATAAAATAGATTTAAAACGATTATTAAAAAAGCTTGGAGAGATGGAAATTGACAGCATATTAGTCGAAGGTGGAGGAAAGATTCATGGCTCTTTTTTAGAAGAGGGGTTAGTGAATAAAGTGTATGCTTACATTGCACCAAAGCTGGTAGGCGGAGATAGCGCTAAGACACCAGTGGGTGGAAGAGGATTTGAAAAGATGGCAGAAGCGAAAATGCTGACGGGTCTTCAGATAAAACAACTGGGGGAAGATATTTTAATCACAGGGTATTTAAATCATAACTGATAAAAAGGAAGTGAAATCATGTTTACGGGAATTGTAGAAGAAGTTGGTAAAATTAAATCAATTTCTATGGGAAGCAGTTCAGCAGTATTGACTGTTGGTGCTTCTAAGGTATTAGAAAAGACGAAGTTAGGTGACAGTATTGCTGTAAATGGTGTATGTCTGACAGTTACAAATCTTGGAAATAATTATTTTACAGCAGATGTTATGGCGGAAACCATAAGAAGAAGTTCATTGGGGACTTTGAAAAATGGAAGTCCTGTAAATTTAGAACGTGCTATGGCAGCAGATGGAAGGTTTGGAGGACATATTGTATCTGGACATGTGGATTCGATGGGTACAATAGCAACCATTCAACCGGAAGACAATGCAGTCTGGTATACTATAAAGGCAGATGAAAAAACATTACATTACATTGTAGAAAAAGGTTCTATTACGATAGACGGAATCAGCCTTACAGTAGCATATGTAGACGATAGTTGCTTTAAAGTGTCTATTATACCTCACACAAGACAGGAAACAAATCTCTCTTCAAAGGGAATTGGAGATAAAGTAAATTTAGAATGTGATATCATTGGAAAATATGTAGAAAAACTGCTGATACCGCTTCAACAAGAAGAAGTTAAGGGAGAAAATACAAGTAATATTACAGAAGAATTTTTGAAAAAATATGGATTTTAAATAGGAGGAAATTAACATGAGTGAATTTGCAACGATTGAACAGGCATTAGAAGATTTAAAAAATGGAAAAATCATTGTGGTGACTGATGATCCTGACAGAGAAAATGAAGGTGATTTAATTTGTGCTTCTAAGTTTGCTACACAGGAGAATGTAAACTTTATGGCATCCTATGCAAAGGGACTTATCTGCATGCCAATGACAAAAGAGCTTTGTGAACGTCTGGAATTAAATCAGATGGTGGAGAAAAACACAGATAATCATGAAACAGCATTTACCGTTTCCATTGATCATGTAGATACAACGACAGGAATTTCTGCATATGAACGTTCTTTGACTGCTTTAAAAGTGGAAGATCCAAATGCTAAACCGGAAGACTTTAGAAGACCGGGACATATGTTTCCACTGCAGGCAAGAGAAGGCGGTGTTTTAAAAAGAACGGGGCATACCGAAGCAACTGTTGATTTAGTGAAATTGGCAGGGCTTGGAGAATGTGGACTTTGCTGTGAAATTATGAGAGAAGATGGTACTATGATGCGTACCACAGAATTAAAGGAGTTTTCAAAAGAACACAATTTAACGATGATTACAATAGAAGATTTAATTAAATACAGATTGGAAAGAGAATCCTTAGTTGAGCGTGTGTCTAGTGCAAAGCTTCCTACAGAATATGGTGAATTTATGATTCACGGTTTTGTCAATAAGTTAAATGGCGAACATCATGTTGCACTTACTATGGGAGATGTGGCAGATGGTGAACCGGTACTTTGCAGAGTGCATTCAGAATGTCTGACAGGAGATGTGTTTGGCTCAAAGAGATGTGATTGTGGAGAACAGTTAGATGCAGCTATGAAAGCAATTGCAAAGGAAGGCAGAGGAATTTTGCTCTACATGCGCCAGGAGGGAAGAGGAATTGGTCTGATTAATAAGTTAAAAGCCTATGAACTTCAAGAACAGGGACTGGATACTGTGGAAGCTAATATTAAGTTAGGTTTCCCGGCAGACATGAGAGATTATGGAATTGGTGCACAGATTCTTTATAATTTAGGAGCAAAAAGATTAAATCTTTTAACAAATAATCCGAAAAAAATTACAGGATTAAAAGGGTATGGAATTACAATTGAAAAGCGTGTTCCGATTCAGATTGCACCTCAAAAGTACGATGAATTTTATTTAAAAACAAAACAGAATAAAATGGAACATATGACAAACTATTAAATAGAAGCACAAAGTGGGTAGCAATTCGCAGGTACCATAAAAAACGAAAAGGAGATTAGAAAATGAAAGTATTAGAAGGAAATGTAGTAGCAAGTGGAGTAAAAGTAGGGATTGTAGCAGCAAGATTTAACGAATTTATTGTATCTAAACTGGTAAGTGGAGCAGAAGATGCCTGTGTCCGTCATGGTGTTAATTCTGATGATATAGAATTGGCGTGGGTGCCGGGAGCATTTGAAATTCCCTTAATTGCAAAGAAGATGGCAAAGTCAGGAAAATATGATGCAGTTATCTGTCTTGGTGCAGTTATTAAGGGTTCTACATCTCACTACGATTATGTATGTGCTGAGGTAAGTAAAGGAGTTGCCAGTGTATCTTTAGAAACAGAAGTTCCGGTTATCTTTGGTGTATTAACGACAGATAATATCGAACAGGCAATTGAAAGAGCAGGTACAAAGGCAGGAAATAAGGGATATGATGTCGCTTGTACTGCAATTGAAATGGTAAATTTAATGAAAAAATTCTAAGGAGAGAAAGAGATAAATGGCAGTTAGATGTATCGCACTTGATTTAGACAGAACTACATTAAATATAGACGGAATTCTATCAAAAAAAAATAAAGAAGCTATTGAGTATGCCATCAAAAAAGGAGTTCATATTGTGGTTGCCAGTGGCAGGGCCTTTCATACCTTGCCTAAGGATGTATTAGAAATCAAAGGAATCGAATATGCAATTACATCCAATGGAACGGCTATTTATCATATTCCAACCAAAAGGTGCCTTCATCAGTATAAGCTAGACGGAGATACCATAAAAGAAATTATACAATTATCCAAAAGTGAAAAAGTCACGTACGAGGCATTTATTGATGGAAAAGCATATGCAGATAGTACGTATATAGATCATCCGGAAATATTTGGTGCAAATCAACAGGCTATTGCCTATATGAAAGCAACCAGAAATATGGTAGACAATATTGAACAGTTTATAAATGAGCATATAGAAGAAGTGGATTGTATGGATATCATAACAAAGGACAACCAGTTAAAGAAAACATTAATGGAAATGCTTAAAAGTAATGTGAATGGCATCTATGTTACATCTTCTATTGAACAATTAATTGAAATATCTAATGCCCAGGCAGGAAAGCATTCCGGTGTAAAATTTATTATGAAGCTTTTAGGGCTGCAGCAAGAAGAAATAGCAGCTTTTGGTGATGGAGATAATGATATTGATATGTTGAAATTTGTGGGAACCGGTATTGCTGTAGAAAATGCATCTGTACATTGTAAAGAGGCAGCAGATATGATCACAAAACATCATAATGAAGATGGGGTAGCTTATGGTGTTTATGAGTTGTTAAAAATTTAGGGGAACAGTATAAAATAAAATTTGCATGAAAGGGAGAAGGTTATGAAATTAAAACTAGTGAAACAATGTATAGTAACGTTACTTACTACAATTTTGGTAGGAACACAGGTTTTAACGATAGAAGTTACTTCAAAAGCACAGGAAACGGAAAGTGAAAAGCAGATTAAAAATATTATTTATATGATACCTGATGGGGGAGGATTTCCTGCATATGAGATTGCTAAGGCGGTAAAAGAAGCAGGCGGTATGCTTTCCTCCTATCAGGAATCGGGGTTTAGTGGAACAAGAATTACAGAAGAAAATAAGTATATGTACCTGTCAGATTATCTGGCAGGTTCTGTTACTACCCGGTCAAATAACAATGAAACGACAGATTCAGCGGCTGCTGGGACAGCACTTTCCACAGGAACAAAGACAAATAATAGCTATGTAGGTGTTAATCCGACTTATAAACCGGTAGCAAATATTTTGGAACTGGCACAGTTGGAAGGAAAAAGCACAGGTGTTATTGCTACTTCTTATGAATATGATGCAACCCCGGCGGCCTTTGCTGCACATACGGATAATAGGGAAAATTGCAGTGAAATCATAGAACAAATGAAATATTCAGGGATTAATCTTGTGCTTGGTGGAGGAATTAATTATAGCAGTTATACCGGTGGAAATAAATCTGATGGAGTGAAACAGGCAGGCTATACTTTAGTGGGAACAGAAGCAGAATTAAAGAATGCTGCTGAAAATGCAACAGAGGATACAAAGATATGGGGAACATTTCAGGCTTACAATCATCACATGCCTTATGACTATAAGTATGGAAGTAATTACGATGGAATTGATGATTCTTCGAAAAGTACGCCTACTTTGGCAGAAATGACCGAAAGTGCCATTGAGATTTTAAGCAAGGACCAAGATGGATTCTTTTTAATGGTAGAAGGAAGTAAAGTTGATTATGGTTGCCATCATGGAAAAACAGCAGAGATTGCCAGTGAATATATTGCTTTTGATGAAGCATTTAGAATTGCCTTAGAATATGCAAAAGGCAGAACCGACACAATGATTGTTGTAGTACCGGATCATAATACAGGACTTAAAAGCATACCTTCTGCTTCTAAGATGAAAAGTGTGGTTTCTACTACACAAAGTGGAAATAATTATGCAGATTTAGAATGGTCAAGTGAAAGCAGTGAATATCCACATACAAGTGCAGACGTAGGAATCTTTCTCTATCTTCCAGAAGGAGTAGAAAGAATGGAAGGAACTGCGACAGAAAAAATTTCTGTAGAAGAGGCAGCAAATTATAAGATCGATAATGCACAAATAGCACATTATCTTGCTTCTTTAATCAGTAATAAAACATTGAAGGAAGCAACCAATCAATTATATGTAGATGTGACTAATATGGGAACTTACAGTAATGGAACATTTACCTTCAATGAAAGAAATGCATCGGTAAAAATAAATACCGATCAGGCAACGATAAATCAGGCATCGGTTAATTTAAACGGAGAAATTTCCGTTTATGTAAAAGGAAAAGTGTATGTTCCAAAACAATTATTAGATAAATTGGATTTGAGTGTCATTATTGGTGATGATAAGGAAATTCAGGGAAGTGGAACGAAAGAAGACCCTTATCTTATTGCCAGTAAAGAAAACTTTTTGAAGTTTACTAATAATATGATTGCAGGGGAAACATATGCAGGAAAGTATATAAAGCAGACGGCAAATATCGATATGTCTAATGTAGCAGGCTATACAGGAATTGGTTCTAATGCTATATTTGGGGGAATCTATGATGGACAAGGTCATACCATAACTGTAAATATCAATGCTTCTGCAAAAGAAGGAATTGCTTTATTTCCATATACAAACGGAATTATTATGAATTTAGGAACAAAAGGTTCTATTACAAATACATATCCCTCTGAGGGCGGGTGTGCAGGAATCTCCCGTTCGGTAAGAGAAAATGGAACAGTAGTAAATTGTTATTCAACCATAGACTTGTCTGCTACGAAAGATGCAGCGGGAATTGCATGGACGTTAAAAGAAAACGGTACAATTCAGAATTGTTACTATAAGGGTAGAGTTCAGACAAAAAACAATTATGGAATTGCGTGGAATGAAAAAGGTACAGTGAAAAATGATTATTATCAGTTTGCAGAAGATAGTACGTCTTTAGCATCTGCGAATGCATCAGGAACAGAAGAAACTTCTTTTGAAGCAGATAAGTTAAATTCCTACATAGAGGAGGCGGTGAATAGCGTAGAAGCAATTACTTCTAAGGAGCAACTTTGTAAATTTGCTAAAGTGCAAGGGCATGAGTTTGCTTTTCAGGGAAGTATTGCAGAACTCGTAAACTTCTTTTATACATATACTACAATGGATGGAAAGACTGTTACAGAAGAGGTAGAGAATTTTAAGCCGGATATAACGGGATATAATATTTCTCTGAAAGGGAATATAGACAGCAGTAAACCAATTGTTCTCTCTGGAACAGCTTTAAAGACAGATGGAAATGAAGTAGTAACCAATTATGAAGTTCATGTAAATGAATATGGATTTGCTACTGGAGAAGTCCGGATTACGACTAGAGTAGCAAATGACTATTATACAACAGAAGAAACACTTTCCTATGGCATTAATATTACGGCACCAGTTAGTGTTGTAACTGTAGCTCCAACCTTAGGCATAACAGTAACACCAAGTATAACAGTAACACCAAGTGTAACAGTAACACCAAGCGTAACAGTAACACCAAGTGTAACGGCAATACCAAGTGTAACGATAACACCAAGTGTAATAGTAACACCAGGTGTAACAGTAACACCAAGTGTAATGGTAACAACGATAACACCAAGTGTAACAGTAAAGCCAAGTGTAACGGCAATACCAAGTGTAACAGCAACACCAAGCATAACGGCAATACCAAGTGTAACAGCAACACCAAGTATAACAGCAACACCAAGCATAACAGTAAAGCCAAGTGTAACAGAAAAACCAAGAATTACAATGTCTGGCGTTACTCCTATGATAACCATAACACCGACAGTAGTACCTAAAGTAACTATAACATCTGTTCCAGTACAGCTATCTATAAAAAAAGCAAGTTGTTCTAAAATAAGTAATAAATCATATACAGGGAAAAAGATTACACCTGCTGTAAAATTAAAGTATCAAGGAAATGTATTAAAATCAGGGAAAGATTACCAGTTAATTTATAAGAACAATAAGAAAATAGGAAAAGCCACTGTAGTCATCAAAGGAATGGGAAATTATACAGAGCAGAAACAGATTACATTTAACATTGTTCCCCAAAAACCGATGATTACCTCAGTAAAATGTAAGGACAAAGAAATTATACTAAAGTGGAAAAAGGTAAAGGGTGCTACGGGATATGAAATTTATAGAAGTACCAAAAAGGGAAGTGGTTATAAAAAAATAGCAAGGATAAAAAAGGGAAGCAAAATCACGTATAAAGATAAACGGAATTTAAGACAGGATAAGACTTATTACTATAAAATCAGAGCTGTGAAAAAGTCGTATAAAAGCTCTTATAGTAAGGTAAAAAGTATACAAATACAAAAACATTGAAAAAACCTCTATGCTATTGTACAATAAAAGAAACAAAAAACTAATATAATAATGTATGGAGGGATAATTTATGAAGGAACAAAAGTTAACACCGGAGCAATATAGACGTGCAAACCGGGTACTACTGTTGGTTTTATCTGTTGTATATGTGCTTTTTATTATTATAGAATGTAATAATTTAAAAAATGCCAGTATGACTAGTGCCAGAATGATACGTATTGTGTTGGATGTATGTGCGTTTATATCACTCAACATATTTGTGAGGGTAAAGGTTGATAAGAAAATCTCTATGGTATTTATGTCAGCGGAAGTATTACTGGTATATGCACTGTTAGTATTTGGAAATGGTCCTGGCGCAATGGTGATGGTATTTCCAATCATGTTAGTATTTATGATATATTTAAATGGAAAACTTATTTTTATTGGAGCAATTTCCTCATTTATTATATGTGTTATTAGATCTGTTATGATAAAAAATGCAGGGGATATACAAAATTTTAACGAAGCAAATGTAATTGTTATGGGGCTTGTGATATGTATCTATAGTGCATGGAGAGCAATTAATCTATTAATTACTTTTACAGAAGAAGATAAAAGTGTAATACAAGAAAAAATCACAGAGCAGGAACAGGTAGCCAACATAGTTTCAGATATTGTAGAAAACTTAAATGATAACTTCCTGGCGGTGGTAAAAGAATTAGAGATGATAAATGAATCCATGAGAAATGCAGATTGTGCCATAGATAATATAGCACAGGGTTCAGAAAGTACTGCGGATGCAGTAAATCAGCAGGCAGGTATGACGGAAGAAATTCAATCCAGATTAGAAAATAGTAACATTGCAGCAGAAAATGCAAGAAACACTACCGGAAGCTTAAAAGCTACAGTTGTGAATGGAAAAACATTAGCGGATGAATTAAACAGTCAGTCTATGTTGGTAGATAAGAATACATCAAAGATTTCTGAAACAGTAGAAGAATTAGTGAAAAATGTAGAGAAGGTTTCTAGTATAACAGAATCTATTTTAAACATATCTTCGCAGACAAATTTATTGGCACTGAATGCAAGTATCGAAGCAGCAAGAGCAGGGGAAGCGGGAAAAGGTTTTGCAGTTGTAGCAGATGAAATTCGTAAACTTGCAGAGGAAACAAGAGTGTCTACAGAAAAGATTACAGATATAATTAATGAACTTACTGCAGTTACAAATGAGACAAGAGAAGGTATTAATGAATCTGCGGAAAGTATTAATGTGCAGAGACAAAAAGTAAAACAGGTAAATGAAAGCTTTGGGGAAATGGAAGAGGGAATGCTTGACTTATATTCCGATGTAGATAACATGAGTCATGAAATTGATGAAGTATTTCAGGCAAATAAGTCCATTGTGGATAGTATTTCAATGCTTTCTGCCTCATCAGAAGAAGTTTCAGCAGGGGCTCAGACAGGAAAAGAAACACTTGATAATGTGTATGAAAGTTTGCAGAAATTTTCACATATGATTGAGGGAACGTTTGAAAAGTTAAAAGAATTAAAGGCAGCTGTGGAGAAATAGAGTAAAAATATTAAAAATGCACCAAATGCTGGTGCATTTTTAAGTGAAGGGATATGGAATATGAAAAGAGGAATATTACTTATGTGTATTGTCTTTGTGTTGACAATACTGAATGGATGTGGAAAACAAGAAATAATAGAACCGGTAGAATGTACGGAGCTTACGTTACCGGATAATTATTGTCCAATGGCAATGGAAGAAATTGATGAGAAAAATCAGATTTATGTATTAGGGTATAATGGTGATACATATGATTATTTTGTATTTGATAAAACAAAACAAGGTTATGATATGCCAAAAAAGTTAGAAATAGAAAATGAAGACTTGATTTTGGGAAATCTTTCCGTGTCAGAAGAAGGAAAAAAAGCTTACTTTTGGGCGTGGAACTGGACTGCAAATGACGAACCGGAAATTAATATATATCAGGGAAATTTAGCGGACTATAAATTAACAAATATAGAAGAAATTAAGGAACTGAATACAGGCTTGTATAATTTGTTAGGTGATGTGGACAGCGATGAAAATTTATATATTTTAAACCTTAATGAAGAAGAACAATTATATGATACTTATATTGCAAGCAAAGAAGGAGACACTTACAAGAAAAGGGATCTGGATTTAGGTATTTCTGGAAAATACATAGCAAATGTGACATGTCTGGACCAAAACAAGATAATGGGTATTATAAGAGATGATAATGGAAATTTTGAAAGTATATTTTTATCAGAATTGAAAGATGGAAAAAGTAAGAAGTGTATAGAAGTAGAACTGCCGGAAAAATTACAGGGAAAAGAAATATATGATATTTACATTAACAATAAAAGTGGAATCATTTATTTTGTTATCCAGAAATCAAAGGATAATTTTTTCGAAAATAAATTGTATAAAATGTCAGTGAAGCCTTTTTTAAAAGGTACCGTAGAGGAAAAGTATCAAAAAGAAAGTTGCGATGAGTATGATACTGGTAATTTTAAAATGCAGCTTCGTAATAAAGGGGATATGTCAAAAAAGCAAGGAATATATTATGAAATTTTTGTACGTTCTTTTGCTGATTCCGATGGAGATGGAATTGGAGATTTTAATGGTATTACTGCAAAACTGGATTACTTAGAAGAATTGGGAATAGAAGGAATCTGGTTAATGCCTGTAAATGCATCACCTTCTTATCATGGATATGATGTGACCGATTATAATAGTCTGAATGAAGATTATGGAACAGAATCAGATTTTAAAAATTTAATTGAACAGGCTCATAAGCGAAATATAAAAGTAATTATGGATTTTGTTATGAATCATACCAGTTCAGAACATCCGTGGTTTCAAAGTGCAATTGCAGATGTAAATAGTCAGTATAGAAATTATTACCGGTGGGTAAATAAAAAAGATATCACTGATTATAGCCTTTCGGATGCATCTTCTTGGAATAGCCAGGTATGGCATAAAAGCGGAGATTATTATTATTACGGAATTTTTTCAGAAGATATGCCGGATTTGAATTACAATAATCAAATGGTTCGGGAAGAAATGAAAAATGCTGCAAAAAAATGGCTTACACTGGGAGTAGATGGATTTCGCTTGGATGCGGCCATGCACATTTATGGTAATTATGAATTTAAACAACAGAAGAATCAGTTGCAGGCTAATTTACAGTGGTGGAATGAATTTGCCTTATTTTGCGAAAATATAAATCCAGAAGTTTACCTCGTAGGAGAGGCATGGGAAGATGAAAAAGTATTAGCGGAATATGCACAGCCTTTTGATACAAAATTTAATTTCACTTTTGCTGAGGATATGATGAATGCAGTTATAAATGAATCCACAGAAAAAACATTCACAGGAAAAGAACTGGCAAAGAGTCTGCAAGATATTTTGCAGCAGTATCAAGAGCAGGATAAAAAATATATTGATGGCATATTTGCAACAAACCATGACCAGAATCGTATTATGTCTCAGGTAAATAGTATAGAAAAAGCAAAATTAGTAGCAAGTATATATCTTACCTTGCCCGGCAATCCATTTATTTACTATGGTGAAGAAATTGGAATGTACGGTGAAAAACCAGATGAAAAAATTAGAGAACCTTTTCAATGGAGTTCGAATGGAAGTGATATGGATACCACCTGGGAAGAAGGTTCTTCTAATACAAAAACACGTTCTTTGCAAGAGTTGAAGGCAGACAGTACAAATAACATATATCATCATTACCAAAAACTAATAGCCTTCCGAAAACAACACCAGGCATTGACAAATGGAGAATTTCAGCCAATGGAAACAGGGAAGGAAACGCTTTTGGCTTACAGCAGAAAAAACCAGGAAGAAGAACTGATTGTAATTCACAATCTTTCTAAGGAACAGGAAGAAATTCAAAATAAAATGTTAAAAGCAGGAATGATCCTTTATGATGACAGTTTAGAGGGAAACGAACAAAATAAATTAAAAGAGGATAAAGTTCTTTTAGCACCATATAGTACAATTGTTATAAAAAAGAAGTAAAGATGGAATATATGAAATTATAAATGAACAAATTATTTCATATAAGTTGTATATATAAAATGTTTTGGAAAAATTACTGGAATCAATAGACATAATGCTCAATAATATTACGAAGTTTCATAAAGGCATTGTAGATAGCTTAAGGTTGGTTTAAATTGAAATTGTATAAAGCTTGCAGAGAAATTATTGCTCTGCAAGCTTTTTGAAAATAATTAGTCTTCAGTGACTTCATGAGTAACTTCACTGCCAAGTTCAAATGCTTTAACACTTTCAAAACATCCCTTTACCATATTGTTTACATCTTCTTCGGTATAAAAAGCAGTATGTGGACTTAAAATTACGTTTGGAAATGAGCGGAGAATAGCCATATTGTGATGGTTCATGACATCTCCCATATGATTATAGTAATAAAGTCCATCTTCATCTTCTAGTACATCTAAGCCGGCGGCACCAATTTTTCCACATTCTAAAGCTTGTATCAAAGCGTTGTCATCAATCAATTTTCCACGGGCAGTATTAATAATAATAGCATTATCTTTCATTTTATAAAAGGCATTGTTATCTATAAGATGATAGTTTTCAGCAGTAGCATTGATGTGTAATGAAATAATATCTGATTTTTTTAAAAGTGTATCTAGATTTACATATTGTGCATATTGTGAGGCAATTGGGTTTGGATAATTGTCGTAGGCATAAATCTTACATTGAAAACCAGATAAATGTTGAATAACTGTTGTGCCAATTTTTCCGGTACCAATAATTCCTATAGTACAACTGCTGATGTCTCTGCCAAGCTTTCCTTTTAGGGAATAATCCTGTAGTTCTACACGTTTTAGGATATGTGCCATCTTTCGTAGGCACATCATCATCAACATAATTGAATAATTTGCAACTCCATCAGGCTCGTAGCTTACATTGGAAACGCGAATACCACATTCCCTTGCTGCTTTCAAATCAACATGGTCATAACCAATGGAACGACAAGTAATATATTTAATACCTATCTCATGAAAGCGTTGAATAAGTTCAGCAGACATGTTACAGGGCGTCATGCTAATAGCATCATAACCCTGAGCAAGAATAGCATTATCCAAAGAAGGATATTCTTCTGTGTATGAAAAATCAATACCCATCTCTTTTTCAAATTTCTTACAATATTTTAATTCATCATACTCCCGTAATGAGTACATAAATATTTTCATAGTTACTCCAATCTGATTAGGCTTAAATAAGTGAAAGAGCCTGTTCTAAGTCTTCGATTAGGTCTTCTACATCTTCAATTCCAATAGATAATCGTACCTGTCCATCGTAAATTTCAGAAGCATATCTTTCCTCTGGCGTCATATCAAAATGACTCATAGAAGGAGAATGCTGAATCAATGAATCTACATTTCCAAGGCTGGTTGCCAAAGAAAATACTTTCATATTATTCATAACTGTACGGACGGCATCCATTCCACCTTTGATATCAACACTCATCATACCGCCGTAACCATTATGCATTTGTTTTTTTGCGATTTCATGCGTAGGGTGGCTTTCTAGACCAGGATAATATACCCTGTCTACTTTTGGATGCTTTTCAAGATATTTTGCAATTTCCATAGCATTTGAACAGTGCTTTTCCATACGGACACCCAATGTTTTCATGCCCTGCATAAGCTGCCATGCTGCAAATGGATCAAGTACGGCACCAAAGCACTGCAAAAAAGGCATTCTGCATCGATCAATTCGGGCTTTATCACCAGCTATAACACCGGCAGTAACAGTGCCGTGACCACATAAATATTTTGTGGCACTGTGTACAACTAAGTCGGCTCCTAGATCAAGTGGATTTTGCAAATAAGGAGAAGCAAAGGTGCTGTCCACAATTAAGGTAATATATTTGTGAGAATGTACCATATCAGAAATCGCTTTGATATCACTAATTTTTAGTGTTGGATTAGCTGGGGTTTCCACATATACAAGGGTGGTATTTGGACGAATTGCTTTTTCAATTTCTTCTACATTAGTTGTATCAACTCTAGTATAACTAATACCAAAATTGCAAAGAATCTTTGCAAAAAGAGTGTAGCTACAACCATAAATGACATCTCCTAAAATAACATGATCTCCACTTTTTAACACACTCATGACTGCGGTGCTAATAGCACCTAAGCCAGAAGCAAGAGCTAAAGCAGATTCTGCATGTTCCATATGTGCTATTTTCTTTTCCAGTTCATCAGCATTAGGACTACCAAATCTGGTATATACAAATCCTTCATCTACATGTTGATTTAAATAAACAGCAGTATCAAAATCATCCAAAATGTATGTAGTTGTCTGATAAATTGGGCTAATATGTGCACTTGCTTGTGGACTGTAAGAACCTGATAATTTTGCATGTACTTGCTCAGCATGTAATAGGTCTGTGTTAAATTTCATAAATATTCCTCCTTCAAATAGATATATAAAAAGGACACTAAGTGTTTATACTTAATGCCCCATTGCATTGACTGGTATATTACGTTCATGTCCTTTTTACATTGTATGAAATTATCTTAGTATGTTAAGTTATATAATTCAATATACATAAGGAATATAATTTGAAGAAGAAATTCATACATTGTGTATGAAACTATGGATGATATGCAATTTTAATACAAAGCTCCAAAAGAAAAAAGTCTTCATGTTTATTTAAATCAACGTGGAGAAGTTCTTGAATTTTTTTTATCTGATAGATAAAAGTTTGTCTATGTACAAAAAGCAGACGAGCAGATTCACTAATATTTCCGCCAGTGCTTAAATAAGTATTAAGAGATTTTACCAAACTAATATTTTTTTTCTCTTCATATTCATAAAGAGGTGCTAAAATGGAAGTTGCAAATTCAATTGTTTTTTTGTCATTCAGACATTTTTCTAATAAGATATAACAACTGGCATCTTTCCTGGTATAACGGTGTTTTGTACTATTTTCGTGATAACAGATGTCTGCTAACATAGCAGCTTCCTGATACGACGAATAATAATTATAACTAGCCGATTCAAAGGAACTGATGCCCCAGTAATATTGAAGAGAAGAATTCAGAGGGGTTATTACCTTTTCTACTTGATCAAGAAAATCATATACATTTTTTAATGTTGTGTTTGGCAAATTTTCAAAATATAATAAAAGAATATCTTTCTGTAACGACCATAAAATTTGACGATTTGCTTTCTTTTTAAATTGCATTAAAAGCTGATAGACAGAGTCAATGTGCTTTTCAAGCCATTTTGCAGCTTTTTGGGTGGATCTTACCTGATTTATATCTACAGAACAGATTCTTCCAACAATACAAATGTTATTTGTATCCATGCGAATACTGAAATTCCGTGCTTTTATATAAGTTCCATCTTCTAAAGAAGGTTCTTGATTGGCAAGTTTCCAAACAAATTCATCAATCATTTCTGATTTTGCAAAGCTTAAACTCTGCTCCCGGTCAAACCAAAAATTTAATGGAACAGAAATATATTGCTCATATGTATCAATATGAAATTCATCATCATCATAATTTTCAATGACAAGGTAAGAGTAAGTCTGATGGGTAATTCCAATTTTTAAAATGTATCTACAAAGGTCATTATTGGAAGAAAAGTCATTTTCTTCATAATAATTATCTGTAAGAAACACATTGCCGGCGTTTAATGTTTTTTGAATAAACTGAAGGGCATTTTTTAGCGAACGGTTAGAAAGATAAAGTTTTAAAAGCTGATTTTGTAAATTCTCCCAAAAGATTAATTCTTGTTGCGCATTAGAGGTCATTAAATGCACTTTTTCAATTACTTCTGCAAAACGATAATTCCATGGAATACGAATAATGGGAAATAGATTCTTGTTGCCAAAATCAATAATGGACTTCGGTATTTCGTAATCTGGTGATTCGGCAGCAATGACAAGTGCACAAGCACCTTGATCATGAATTTCTTTAATAAATGTGTATAAAGTATCTTCATGTTCAATACATCCAATTGCAGTGGTCAAAACCAGTTCTTTCTTTCTTACAAAATTTCCTACTGGTGGTTCAATGACAGAAATATACATAATATTAATTGCGGCAAGAATGTCGTTATCAATATTTGTTAACTGGTATTGGCCTTTAAAATCTTCTAATTCAAGATAATTCAATAGTGTACATTTCATTTTTTCCGTCCTTTCATGTTTCGTTTAAAATGTAAAAATATATTGCAAAAATTATATACATATTGTCTATTGAAAAAGGAATGAAACTATTATAACATAAATCCATGTTAAGACAAGTACATACGGAAAATTATTTTTAGGGCAAAGAAGTCACTATATAAGTGGATTCTTTGCCTTTTGGTTTTTCAAAATCAGAACTAGAACGAAAGAGGTGTAAGAATGAATATTATACAGTACTTTAACGAACATGAGCAAGAATTAATTAAACTTCGCCGTATGTTTCACCAGATTCCGGAAACTGGATATGAGGAAGTAAAAACTTCAGCAAAAATTATTGAGTTTTTATCCAGATTAGGATTGGAAACTAAGGTTATTACAAAAACAGGTGTAGTTGCTACTATTAATGAAGAAAGTACAGGACCAATGATATTGATTCGTAGCGATATTGATGCACTAGATATTGTAGAAGAAACAGGGCTCTCTTATACTTCAACTCATAAAGGCAAAATGCATGCATGTGGGCATGATGGACATATGGCTTGTATGTTAATGGTTGCAAAATATCTTACTGAACATAAAAATGAACTTGCAGGAAAAGTATTAATGGTATTTCAGCCAAATGAGGAGCGTGCAGGAGCTCTTAATATGATTAATGAGGGGCTTCTTACTGATTATCCAGTTAAGGCATGCCTTGGAATGCATGTATGGCCGGAGCTTGCGACTGGAAAGTTCGGCATTTGTGAAGGTGCAGTAATGGCTGGTTGTAATCATTTTCATATCCATATTCAAGGTGTGGGAGGGCATACAGGAAATCCTCACAAGGCTGTGGATCCAATTTTATGTGCAGCGGCAATAATACAGGGAGTGCAAGCCATACAAACAAGAGAAATTGATGCACAAAAACCAACTGTAATTGTCTTTGGTAAGATGGAGAGCGGTTCATTATCCAACATTATACCTGATTATGCAGAGTTATATGGAACAGTTCGTTATTTATACCATATGACAGAGGAAGAAAATGTTAAAGGAAGAATGGAACGGATTGTACAGGGAATTGCACAAGCTTATAGGACAAAAGCGGAAGTGATTTGGGAGGAACACGATTTGTGCGTGTATAATGATGGAGATATGGTGCAAATTGCTAAAAATGCACTTTCAAAGTTGAAAGGGTCAGATGAAAGTGCAGTAATATCAAGATCTACGGCAAGTGAAGATTTTTCAGAGTTTTCCTCAAGAGTGCCTGGGATATTTATTCATCTTGGTGTGGGAAATCCACAAAAAAATACTTGTTATCCGTTGCATTCTCCACATTTTAATATAGATGAAGATGCATTGAAAGATGGCGCAGCTTTGATTGTTCAGACAGCATTGGATTGGATGGAGTATAACCGTTAGCCAGTTAGAAAGTTACTTGAAAGTAAATATGGAATAGAGAAATGGAGGTAGCTTATGTTATTACAACAGATTATTAATGGATTGACAATTGGAGGTATCTATGCCTTGGTTGCATTAGGATATTCCATGGTTTATAGTATCCTACGCATTGTAAACTTTGCACATGGGGATATTTTTATGATGGGAACATTTTTTGGACTGACATTGTGCCAGGTGTTGCATATGCCATTCTGGGTGTCAATTATTATTGCATCAGCATTAACTGCAGTTTTAGGCTTGACAGTGGAAAGATTTGCGTATCGGCCAATTCATTCGAAGGATGGTTTATCTGTTTTGATTAGTGCACTTGGTGTGTCTATTTTTTTACAGAATCTTGCCAGGTTAATATGGGGAAGTGAAACGTTTCCATATGAAGGAAAAATAAAGGCAGTCTCATATAACATTGGTTCTGTTAGCATCAGCAATATTAATATTATTATTTTAGTATTGGTAGTTGTTCTTTTAATTGCTTTGTATCTTGTAATTTATAAAACTAAAATTGGAGTAGCGATGAGAGCAAGTGCTTATGATATGAAAACTGCAAGGCTAATGGGCATAAATACTAATAAAATTATTGTCTTTACTTTTGGTATCGGCTCAATTCTTGCAGCAGTAGCTGGTAATCTGGTAGGTGTTTATTATGATGCAGTATATGCAAGTATGGGATATTCTATGGGATTAAAGGCATTTGCATCAGCGATTTTGGGAGGTATAGGATCTATTCCGGGAGCCGTCGTAGGTGGAGTTTTAATTGGTGTAGTGGAATCTTTGGGAACGGCATATCTTTCGTCTGGTTATAGAGACGCATACGCATTTATTGTAATGATTCTTTTTCTGATTATTAGACCATCAGGTATTCTCGGAAAGAAAGAAAACGAAAAAGTGTAGGAGGTGATTATATGAAAAATTTAAAATTGCGAAAAATAAACATACCAAAATCAGTAGTGCCGGTGTTAAAGATTATAGCAGCAATTCTCTTGCTGACATTTCCGTTTTACGTGCAAAATAGTTACTACCAGCACATTGCAGTAATGTGTGGAATATATATTGTACTAACTCTAAGTTTAAATCTTGTTAGCGGTTTTGCGGGTCAGCTGTCTATGGGACATGCAGCTTTTTATGGAATTGGAGCTTATGTAACTGGTCTTATGATGACAAAAGGTGGCATGAATTTCTGGTTGACATTGCTATTTAGTATGCTCATTACAGGACTGTTTGGATTGCTTTTGGGACTACCGACTTCTAGACTAAAGGGTGATTATTTTACAATAGTCACTTTAGGAGCAGGAGAAATTGTAAGGATGTTCTTGGTTAATCAAGATTCTGTTACGAATGGGGCTATGGGAGTTTCTGGAATTGGTGCACCTTCTTTGTTTGGCATTGAATTGTGTTCAGATACAGCTTTTTATTATATGACACTGATTCTTGCTGTACTTGTAATTATATTTTTATCCAGATTAATTCGCTCAGGGTTTGGATTGGCAATGATGACAATACGAGAGGATGAAATTGCGGCAGAGGCAATTGGCATTAGACCTATGAAATATAAATTGTTGGCATTTGTAATTTCAGCAATGATTGCCGGTCTTGCAGGTAGCTTTTATGCATCGTATATCACATATATCAGTCCAAATACATTTGTTTTTAATGATTCAGCCACAATATTAGCCATGATGGTGCTTGGCGGTATAGGAAGCATACCTGGTTCTGTAATTGGAGCAATACTATTGACAGTATTGCCAGAGTTACTAAGATCCTTAAGTGATTATCGAATGATTATATACGGTTTGGCTATGGTTATTATGATGAATGTTAAACCAACTGGATTTTATGGTGCTGAAAAACGTATTCGAAACAGTTACCGGTTATTGACAGGAGGGAAGATAAAATGAGTACAATTCTGAATGTAAATCATTTGACAATAAAATTTGGAGGTCTGATTGCTGTAAATGATGTTTCATTATCACAAGAAAGTGGTGAAATTTTAGCATTGATTGGACCAAATGGAGCAGGAAAGACAACCCTGTTTAACCTTTTAACGGGTGTATATCAACCAACATATGGAAATATTTTTTTCCATAATGAAAATATTTCAAAAATGAAAGCATATGAGAGAGCTAGAAAAGGAATTGCGAGAACTTTTCAAAATATTCGTTTATTTGAAGGAATGACGGTATTGGAGAATTTATTGGTGGCTCATCCAACATGTAACAATGAAAAAATTTTTTCAGCATTTGATTTTGGAAAAGGGTTAAAACAAAAACGTAACAAAATTATTTGTGAGTGTGAGGAAATTCTTAAAATTATAGGACTTAAGGAAGAAGAAAATGAACTTGCTATAAATCTTCCCTATGGAAAGCAGCGTTTATTAGAAATTGGAAGGGCATTGGCATCAAAGCCTAGTTTGATTCTTTTAGATGAACCGGGAGCTGGAATGAACAGCTTTGAAAAGGATGAGTTAACAGGTGTTATTCGTCATATTATTGATATATTGAAAATTGATGTTCTGCTAATTGAACATGATATGAGGTTTGTTATGAATATATCTGATCGCATTATTGTATTAGAACATGGGGAGATTATTGCAGAGGGAAAACCAGAAGAAATTCAAACAAATGAAAAGGTAATTGAAGCATATTTGGGAACTGGAAATATAGACATTGAGTAAAGGAGAGTGTGATATGGAATCTGCATTAGAATTAAAGAATTTGCATGTAAAATATGGCATAGTTCCAGCGTTAAAGGGAATATCTATATCTGTAAATTCGGGAGAAATTGTTGCACTTATCGGACCAAATGGAGCAGGAAAGACAACAACACTACATGCAATATCTAATATAGTAAAGAGTAATTCCAATAGCATTTTTTTAAATGGAGAGGATATTTCGGACAAGCCAGCACATGCTATAGTAAAAATGGGAATTTCACAGGTTCCAGAGGGAAGAGGAATTTTTCCACAGTTGACAGTTGAAGAAAACCTTTTACTTGGAACTTATCTTAGAAAAGACAAAGTACAGATTAAGAAGGATTTGGAATGGGTATATGGGATATTTCCGAGATTAAAAGAACGAAAAATACAGTTGGGAGGGACTTTGTCTGGTGGAGAACAACAGATGCTTGCCATCGCAAGGGCATTAATGACAAAACCGGAAATTTTATTGTTAGATGAGCCATCTATGGGTCTTGCACCTGTTGTGGTAGAGGAGATTTTTAGAACGATTAAAAGAGTTAATCGTGATTATAAGACAACAATTCTTTTAGTTGAACAAAATGCACAGATGGCACTTGCAGTAGCAAATAGAGCTTATGTAATAGAAGTAGGTGAGATTATTATGGAAGGAACTGCAGAAGAATTAAAATGTAATGATAAAATACAAAAATCTTATTTGGGAATCTAAAGATATTTTTATTTTTAAATTAGATTTTGTAGATAAAGGAGCATGTATGTAAAGAAGTGAATAGTTACAAAAGCAAGAAGAAAGTGAGGAATGTATTATGAAAAGAAAAATGCTTGCGATGATAGTGGTTTTGACAATGATAGTAGGAATGGTAACAGGGTGCAGCTCGGCCGGATCAGGAAATACGGTAAAAATTGCATTTGCCGGTCCACTTACGGGAGATATGTCAGTGGATGGAATTGATGCAAGAAATGGTGCTAAACTTGCTGTAGAAAAAATTAATGAGGAAGGAGGAATTAACGGTAAAACGGTTGAACTTGTGGAGTATGATGATAAAGGTGATACCAAAGAGGCGGCTACTGTTGCTTCAAGAATAAGCCAGGACAAAGATACCTACGCAGTGATAGGTCATTATAATAGTGGTTGTAGTTTGGCAGCGGCACCAATTTATGAAAAAGCTCATATAATATCAATTGCATTTGCTTCAAGCGCCAATTCGCTTTCCGATGCAGGG
Source organism: Lachnospiraceae bacterium (assembly GCA_050874665.1). Taxonomy (GTDB): domain Bacteria; phylum Bacillota; class Clostridia; order Lachnospirales; family Lachnospiraceae; genus RUG11237. Next base: position 156,367 of record JBNMLC010000004.1, read on the forward strand.
GATTATATTTTCAGAACATGTAATTCAGATGATGTTTCAGCAGAAAAATGTGCGGAAATAGCAGTAAAACAGTTAGGTCATAAGAAACTTGCAATTATGTATGAGGACGATGATTACGGTAAAGGACTTGCAGATTCTTTTGAAAAATATACAAAAGAATCAGGTGGTGAGGTTGTTTCGGTAAATGCATACATGTTAGGAGAAACAAAAGATTTTACTTCTATTCTGACAAAGATTAATCAGACAGAAGCGGATATGATTTTTATTGCAGGTCTTTATACAGAAGCAGCTATGATTGTAAAACAGGAACAGCAGGTGGGACTTGATATTCCTTGTATGGGATCTGAGGCATTGTTTTCTGTGGGATTAATTGATTTAGGTGGAGAGTCTGTAGAAGGATTTTATACAACAGCAGGATTTTCAACAGAATCTAAAGAGGACTATATTCAGGAATTTATTGCAGATTTTACGAAAGAATTTGGAGAAGCACCAGGAACTACGGCGGCCTGTGCATATGATGGTGTAATGGCAGCGGTAGAGGCAATGAAAGGTTGTGGAGAAAATCTTACACGTGAAAATGTTAAGGATCAGATGTATCAAGTTGATATCAACGGAATTAGTGGACAAATTTCCTTTGATGAAAATGGCGATTGCCATAAAGACTACCTTGTAGTTAAGGTTACAGATGGTGTGTTTAAGTTAGCTGAATAAAATTATATATAAAGGAGGATTCTATATGAGTTCACAATTGTTTAAAGATGAAGAGTATTTGCAAAGAGTAAAAAAGGTTCAGAAGGTAATGCAGGAAAAAGGAATTGATATTTTGATTGCATCAGATCCGGCAAATATCAATTATTTAACAGGACATGATGCTTGGTCATTTTATGTACATCAATGTGCGATTGTTACGTTAGATGATCCAATGCCTTATTTTTGGGGACGATACATGGATGCATTTTCGGGTGTTGCAAAACTTACATATTTAAATGAAGCACATGTTCGTTATTATGCAGACAGCTATATGCATAACCCAACTTGTCATCCAATGGAAGTATTGGCAGATGTTATTAAGGAATTAAAAGGAGAACACAAGACGGTTGGTGTTGAAATGGATAATTATTGGTTCTCAGCAGCTGCATATGAAACTTTAAAAAGGGAACTTCCAAATACAAAATTTGTAGACGCAAATACATTGGTAAACTGGGTAAGAATTATTAAATCAGATGCTGAAATTGAGTGCCAGAAAAAAGCTGGAAAAATTGCGGAATTAGCAATGCAGGCAGGTATTGATGCAATTTATGGTGGAGCGCGTGAGTGTGATGTGGCAGCAGCTGTTTATAATGCAAGTTATAAAGGTACACCGGAATTTGGTGGTGATTATTCAAGTATTGCTCTGTTAATGCCACATGGGGTGACGGCAGGGGCTCCACATCTTACATGGACAGATGAAAGGTATGAGTCTAATACATTTGTTTATTTGGAACTAGCGGGATGTTATAGAAGATATCATTCTCCAATGTCAAGGACTGTTGTAATCGGAGAAAAAAATCCAAAAATTGATGATATTGCAAAGGTGGTGGTTGAGGGATTAGATGCATGCCTTGATTTTGCAAAACCGGGTGTAACATGTCACGAGGTTTGGTCTGTATTTAATGAAATTATGAAAAAAGGTGGTTTAGAAAAAGAATCTCGTATAGGTTACAGTATGGGATTAAATTACCCACCTGACTGGGGCGAACATACTGCAAGTATTAGAAAGGGAGATATGACAGTATTGCAGCCAAATATGACATTCCATCTAATACCTGGTATGTACTTTGATAACTGTGGTGCTTCTATTAGCGAAGCGTTTTATGTGACAGAAAACGGTGTTAAAACATTTGCAAATTTTCCAAGAAAGTTGTTTTATAAATAAAAAATTTAATGAAGAAGAGGCATGTCTGTTGGACATGCTTCTTTTCCAAGAGAAAGGAGCAGATTATGAACAATTATGTAATCACCATAGCACGTGGATTTGGAAGTGGTGGAAAAGAGATTGCACAAAAACTGTCTTTAAAACTCGGAATTCCTTGGTATGAAAGGCAAATTCTTACTATGGCATCAGAACAAAGTGGAATTTCGGAAGCACTTTTTGATGAAAATGATGAGAAACTCAAAGGTAAAAAGCTAGCATCATTTTTACATACAATGCCAAGTAGATATGTAGTGGATGCTACTAGTCCAAAATTTGTATCTAGCGATAATTTATTTAATATACAGGCTGAATTAATTCGGACTTTGGCAAAAACAGAATCTTGTATTATTGTGGGAAAATGCGCCAATATGGTATTAAAAAATGAAAAAAACGTTTTAAGTGTATATGTTGAAGCACCAAGAAAAGATTGTGTTGCATCTGTTATGAATAAATTAGGGGTGACAGAAGAAGAAGCACACAAACTTATTAGTGAGACCGATAAATATCGATATGATTATTATAAATATTATACTGGCGGAAAGGATTGGAGAGATCCGGTTGCGTATGATATGACATTAAACAGTGCACGAGTAGGCAGAGATAAATGTGTTGATATAATATGTAAATTGTTGGAACTCAAGTTGGAACAAAAAATATAATTTTTTAAAATACTAAAAAGGGCATTACTTAATAGCCATATTGTGCAAAGTGGTTGTTTGGTAGTGCCCTTTAGAAAAGGAAAAAATCTCACCTTGACAAACCCCGAATCAAAGCTATATAATCAACAATAGCAGTGGAAATGCCATAAAGCAAATAACAAAATAAAAATAACAAAAACTAAGACGAAGACAGTAAGTATTTTTAAAACTTTTAGCGAGCCGGAGTTGGTGGAAGTCCGGCAGGAGTAGGAAATACTGAATATCACTTCCGAGTTTTGATCCGAACTTGCATCGCACGTAAATGACCAAAAGAGGGTTATAAGTGCTCATAGCAGTCACCTACTAGGTTCGAAAAGACCTCGCCAAGAGCGGTGACATGCATCGCACGTAAATGACCAAAAGAGGGTTATAAGTGCTCATAGCAGTCACCTACTAGGCTCGAAAAGACCTCGCCAAGTGCGGTGACATGCATCGCACGTAAATGACCAAAATACGGTCATTAAGTGCTCATAGCTAGGAATCAACGGGATCCCACCGTTAAAGGGGAACACATATGATGGTATGTTGTAAATAGTGGTAAACGCAGGTAACTCTCGTCTTTTTACAATAAGACGGGAGTTTTTTTGTATATCTTACATTAACTTACGCAAATGCACAAACATATAAAAATGTGCTTAGGACAACAAAATATCAACTATTAACTATAGAAAGGAAAAACAACATGTACGAAAAAGTATCGACCAATCTTAACTTCGTAGAACGCGAAAAAGCTACAGAAAAATTCTGGGCAGATAATGACATTTTTAGAAAAAGTATGGAAAACCGCAAAGAGGGAGAAACGTATACCTTCTATGACGGACCGCCAACTGCAAATGGCAAGCCGCATATTGGTCACGTTCTCACTCGTGTTATCAAAGATATGATTCCCCGTTACCGCACCATGAAGGGATATATGGTTCCTAGAAAAGCCGGTTGGGATACTCATGGACTTCCGGTGGAATTGGAAGTAGAAAAACTTCTGAAATTAGATGGAAAAGAACAGATTGAAGAATATGGAATGGAACCATTTATCAAAAAATGTAAGGAAAGTGTTTGGAAATACAAAGGAATGTGGGAAGATTTCTCATCAACCGTAGGTTTCTGGGCAGATATGGAAAATCCATATGTTACTTATGATAATAACTTTATTGAATCAGAATGGTGGGCATTAAAAGAAATCTGGAATAAAAAACTGTTATATAAAGGATTTAAGATTGTACCATACTGCCCTCGTTGTGGAACACCGCTTTCTGCACAGGAAGTTGCCCAGGGGTATAAGACGGTAAAAGAACGTTCCGCAGTGGTACGTTTTAAGGTTATAGGAGAAGATGCATACTTTTTAGCATGGACAACGACACCTTGGACCTTGCCATCTAACGTGGCACTTTGTATGAATCCGGAAGAAACTTACTGTAAAGTAAAAGCAGCAGACGGATATACTTATTATATGGCAGAAGCACTGCTTGATAAGGTACTTGGCAAATTAGTAGAAAATGAAGAAGACAAAGCATATGATATTTTGGAAACATACAAGGGTAAGGATTTAGAAGGAAAAGCATATGAGCCATTATTTGAATGTACCGGGGAAGCAGTAAAGAAACAGCCGGGCAAAAAGGCACATATAGTTACCTGTGATGATTACGTAACTATGTCAGATGGTACTGGTATCGTTCATATTGCACCTGCTTTTGGTGAAGATGATGCCAATGTAGGAAGAAAATATGATCTTGCATTTATCCAGTTTGTAAACAGCAAGGGTGAAATGACAGAGGAGACACCATATGCAGGTACCTTCTGTAAGAAAGCAGATCCAAAGATTTTAAAAGATTTAGAAGAAAAAGGATTATTATTTGATGCACCAAAATTTGAGCATGAATATCCTCACTGCTGGAGATGTGATACTCCTTTAATTTACTATGCAAGAGAATCATGGTTTATTAAGATGACAGAAGTTAAGGATGACTTAATTGCAAATAATAATAAAATTAACTGGATTCCAGAAAGCATCGGTAAGGGACGTTTTGGAGATTGGTTAGAAAATGTACAGGACTGGGGTATCAGCCGTAATCGTTACTGGGGTACACCATTAAATATCTGGGAGTGTGAGTGTGGATGCCAGCATTCTGTAGGAAGTATTGCAGAGTTAAAGAGCATGAGTAATAATTGTCCGGAAGATATTGAACTTCACCGTCCATATATTGATGCAGTAACCATTAAGTGTCCGGATTGTGGTAAAGAGATGCATAGAGTAGCGGAAGTAATTGACTGTTGGTTTGACTCTGGAGCAATGCCTTTTGCACAGCATCATTATCCATTTGAGAATAAAGAAGTATTTGAAAAACAGTTCCCGGCAAACTTTATTTCTGAAGCGGTAGACCAGACGAGAGGGTGGTTTTATTCCCTGCTTGCAGAATCTACGATTTTATTTAATGAGCCAGCTTACAAGAACGTTATCGTACTTGGTCATGTTCAGGATGAAAACGGACAGAAGATGTCTAAGTCAAAAGGAAATGCAGTAGACCCATTTGACGCATTAAATGAATTTGGTGCAGACGCAGTAAGATGGTACTTCTATATTAACTCTGCTCCGTGGCTGCCAAACCGTTTCTACGGAAAAGCAGTAACGGAAGGACAGAGAAAGTTCATGGGAACACTTTGGAACACATACGCATTCTTTGTACTTTATGCAAATATAGATGAATTTGATGCAACAAAATATGAACTGGAATACGATAAATTATCTGTTATGGATAAATGGCTGTTGTCTAAGTTAAATACCGTAGTAAAAGCAGTAGACAACAATTTAGATTCCTACAAAATTCCAGAGGCAGCAAGAGCACTGGCTGAATTTGTAGATGATATGAGCAACTGGTATGTAAGACGCTGTCGTGACCGTTTCTGGGCAAAAGGAATGGAACAGGATAAAATTAATGCTTATATGACATTGTATACTTCATTAGTAACTATTTGTAAGACAGCGGCGCCAATGATTCCGTTTATGACAGAAGACATTTACCAGAACTTAGTAAGAAGCATTGATAAAAACGCTCCGGAAAGTATTCATTTATGTGACTTCCCTACAGTAAATGAAAAATTTATTGATAAAGAATTAGAAGACAACATGGATGCTGTTTTGAAATTCGTAGTGATGGGACGTGCCGCAAGAAATGCTGCTAATATTAAGAACCGTCAGCCAATCGGAACCATGTTTATTAAGGCTCAAAAAGAATTAAGTGATTTTTACAAGGAAATCATTGCAGATGAGTTGAATGTAAAGAAAGTAAACTTTACAGATGATGTCCGTGAATTTACATCCTATACATTTAAGCCACAGCTTAAGACCGTAGGTCCAAAATACGGAAAACTCTTAGGAGGAATTAAGGCAGCTTTAAGCTCTCTAGACGGAAATGCTGCTATGGATGAATTAAATGAAAAAGGTGCATTACAGTTAGATATTAATGGAGAAGCAGTAGAACTTACCAAAGAAGACCTGCTTATTGATATGGCTCAGATGGATGGTTATGTATCAGAAGGTGATAATGAAGCGACGGTTGTATTAGATACTAACTTAACAGAAGAACTGATTGAAGAAGGTTTTGTACGTGAAATTATCAGTAAAATCCAGACTATGCGTAAAGAAGCCGGATTCGAAGTTATGGATAAGATTGTAATTTATGAAACCGGAAGCGATAAAGTAACAGAAATCCTTAACAAGTTTGGCGAAACCATTAAGGAAGAAGTTCTTGCAGTAAACCTCGTGTTAGGTGAAACAAAGGGTTATGTGAAAGAATGGAATATTAATGGTGAAAATGTTGTACTTGGTGTGGAAAAGCAATAGTATAAAAGGTATTAGGAGCGAAATGTAGTTCCGATTTTAACAATTTTTATATGATTATTATGGTATAATCCAGAATATAAAAGGAAGGCAAGGGAGCCGAAATGGAATCCCGGGCCTTTCTTTTTTGTTTTATAGGAAATTTCGATTTTTGAGGAACAAAAAAAGAACAAGAGTTCACCGAACATATGTTAGATAAACTCTTGCAAGAGGTTGACGATAAGACGATACAGGTTAGAAGATATAAAAACCTTCTACACCAGCCTCGTCGGCAAACAAGTCATCTTCATTTAAGAAATAATCCATATCGAGAAGGTCATCCTCGCTCATGCGG
>JBNMLC010000005.1:0-151462 GCA_050874665.1 Lachnospiraceae bacterium
ACGTAGTTGCCACAAAGAATAAAGGTCAGATTATGAAAGCTGTTATGGCTGAATTAAAAGGAAAAGCTGATGGTAAAGTAATCAATCAGGTGGTTGCAGAACTTTGTAAATAAGATTGAGTATTAAGGTCATAAAAAATGGGGAGAACGGCTATGCCAGTTCTTCCCATTTTTCATAAAGTACCTCTAAACGTTCCGATAAGGTATCTTTTTCTTTCTGTAATTCCATACATTTTCCCACATTGACACAAATTTCTGGTGAAGCCATCTGTTCATCGATAGCTGTTATTTTTTCTTCGATAGCAGTAATTTCTTCTTCTACTTTTTTTAATTCGTTTTCCAGTTTTCGTTGCTTTGCCTGCATTTCCTTTTGCTGCTTCCAATCTAATTTTCCTTCAGAGGCAGAAGAGAGTGTCGAACTATTGTTCTGAGCCACAACTGGAGAGAGTAATTCCTTTTTTTCTAAATAATAGTCGTAATTTCCGATATAATTAATTAATTGCTTCTGATGCAAATCAATGATTCTGGTTGCGGTCTGATTAATAAAATAACGGTCATGGGATACATATAGTACCGTTCCAGAATAAGAATTTAAAGCATTTTCTAATATTTCCTTTGAGTCGATATCCAAGTGGTTGGTTGGCTCATCAAGAATCAGAAAGTTTGCTTCACTTAACATTAATTTTGCTAAAGACACACGACCACGTTCTCCACCGCTTAAATCACCAATCAATTTGAAAACATCATCTCCGGTAAAAAGAAATGCTGCCAGCACATTACGAATGCGGGTATTATTTAAATCAGGATAATCATCGGATATTTCCTGAAAAATTGTTTTCTCAGGGTGTAGGACATGATGCTCCTGATCGTAATAGCCAATATGAACATTAGAGCCTGTTCTGATTGTTCCACGATCTGCTTCTGACAATCCTGTAATTATTTTTAAAATCGTTGTTTTTCCTGTCCCATTATTTCCGATCAGCGCCACTCGTTCCCCACGTTTTATTTCAAAAGAAATTCCATCAAACAGTGTAAGTGGTGGAAAGGCTTTAGAAAGGTCTGATACGGATAACACATCATTGCCACTGACACAATCTGGTTCTAGCATAAGCTTCATTTGAGAATTGACTTCCGAAGGTTTTTCTACAATGTCCATTTTTTGGAGCATTTTTTCTCGGCTTTCGGCACGCTTAATCGATTTCTCGCGATTGAAGGAGCGAAGTTTGGCAATGACTTCTTCTTGATGCTTTACTTCACGTTGTTGATTTATATAGGCATTGTACTCGGCGATACGCAACATAGCCTTTTTTTGAGCATAGTCTGAATAATTACCACGAAAAGTAGAAACTTTTCCTTGATCCACTTCAATAATTTTAGTAACGATTTTGTTCAGAAAATAACGGTCATGAGCAACGACAACAACAGCTCCGTTGTAATTTAATAAAAATGTTTCTAACCATGCAATGGACTCCATATCCAGATGGTTGGTAGGCTCGTCTAATAAAAGAATATCCGGCTTGGTTAGGAGTAACTTACCAAGAGAAACACGGGTCTTTTGCCCTCCGGATAAAGTATTAACTTGTCGGGTATAGTCTTCCTCTGTAAAGCCCAACCCCTTTAAAACGCCTGTTAATTCACTTTTATATGCATAACCATTGGCAGCTTCAAATTCATGGTTTAATTTTGTGTAAGTATTTAGCAGATTTTCTAAATCCGTTCCCTCTGTATGGTTCATTTCTTCTTCTAAGGTTCGAATCTGCTGCTCCATGTTTAAAATATCTTGCTTTACAGTGAGCAGCTCTTCATAGATAGTGCGGTTACTGTTCAAGTCCTGATGCTGTGCCAGATAACCAAGGGTCTTACCTTTTGCCGGAATTACCTGTCCTTCATCAGGTGAAAGCTGTCCCATTATGATTTTAAGCAGGGTAGATTTTCCTGCTCCGTTAATTCCGACAATTGCGGCTTTTTCTCTATCTTCTATAATAAATGAAGCATTGTTAAGGATTACCTCCTCCCCAAATGCTTTTGAAATATTTTGACATGAAAGTATCATTGTATTCCTCCGTAATATATCATCAAATGTAAAAATGCATCTGTTTATAAATATACCTTAAATAGAGGAACTTGACAATCTAAATTTGCAGATTCTCATGTAATCACATCTAAAGGTTCAGCGTTCAGTCATTACAAAACAGTTGACATTTCTCTCTTTATGCTATATGCTTTTACTAGAAAAAAGAAAGAGGTAAGTGTATGTTAAGCATTGTAGTAATGGAGAATACAGCGAACTAAATAGTTGGAAAGGAAAGATTTTAAGTGTCCTGCTTGGAGTCTGCCCTTTTCTCAGTGATTTCACTGGGATATCTGTCTTTACCATATGCTTCATACTTTATAATAATCTGAGGAAATAGAAAGGCATGGTTTACCATGCTTTTTTCTTTCTCATAGTCTCTAAAACCGTGGAGTTATTATGCCTTTCGGCAGATATCCACGGTTTTTGTTATGTTGTATGAAGATTTTGGGAATGCAGAGACAGCCGGATATGGCATGTCTGGATTTGATGTTTAGATGATACATTTGATTGGAAAGAAAAGAAAGAAGGAAAATAAAATGAATTTAGCAGAACATAGTTTAGAATTTGATAAAGTAAAGGAAAAATGGTCAGAGTTTGCCTATACGGACTGGGCAAAGGAAGAAATCAGGAATACGATTCCGATGATGGAAGAAAGCAAGCTTGCAACAAAACAACGAGAAACTTCGGAGGCACGAATTTTATTAGAAAAAGGTGGAACACCGCCGTTGACTGCATTGACAGAAATCAGGGAATTATTGGACATTTCTGAAAAAGGGGGCTGTCTTAACGGACAGCAGCTAGAACAAGTGGAAGCTACATTGGCAGCAGTAAAGAGATTGAAGGATTATCTGAATCGTTGTAAACAATTTGAAGTATCTCTTGCTTATTATGAGGAAAATTTACAGGAATTAGCGGCTGTGAGGGAAATGATTCATTTGCAGATTCGAAATGGTGCTGTGGACACCAATGCTTCTAAATTGCTGAAAATGTTAAGAAGTGATATAGAAAAAGCAGAGTGCAAAATGCGGGAAAAAGCAGAGCTTGTATTGAAATCCCATAAAGAATATATGTCAGACAGTTTCAGTACCATTAGAAATGGTCACGTCTGTATTCCGGTAAAGAAAGAATACAAGTTTAAAATTTCAGGAAGTGTGATTGATAAATCAGCCACCGGAAATACCTTATTTATTGAGCCTGCTCAAGTGGCAAAATATTATGAGGAATTACAAATGTTAAAAATTGATGAGGAAAATGAGGAACGAAGAATTTTGTATACGCTTACCGCTATGGTGGCAGATGTGAGCGAAGAAATGCGTGAGAATATGAAATTCATGGAAAAACTGGATTTTATATTTTCCAAGGGCAAATTAAGTCTGGAATGTGATGGCACAGAGCCGTCAATAAACATGGAAAGAAAGATTGTATTGAAAAACGCAAGACATCCTTTGATGGATAAAAATGTCTGTGTGCCATTGCAGTTTGAAATAGGAGATGGAGTTTCTGGAATAGTGATTACAGGACCGAATACAGGGGGAAAAACAGTGGCGATTAAAACGGTTGCCTTAAACTGCATGATGGCACAATGTGGTCTCCATGTTACTTGCACAGAAGCAAGCATTTGCATGAACAGTAATTTTCTTTGTGATATTGGTGATGGGCAAAATATTGCAGAAAATTTATCTACTTTTTCTGCCCATATCACTAATGTTCTGAACATATTGAAGCAGGTGAATGCAGATAGCCTGGTCATTATGGATGAATTAGGTTCGGGAACCGACCCTGCAGAAGGAATGGGAATTGCCATTGCCATTTTACAGGAGTTAAAGAAAAGTGGTGCCTTATTTCTTGTAACAACGCATTATCCGGAAGTAAAGGAGTATGCAGAACAGGAAAAAGAAATTTTAAATGCAAGAATGACCTTTGACAAAGAAAGCCTGCGTCCTTTGTATCAACTGGTACTTGGAGAAGCAGGGGAAAGCTGCGCCTTTTATATTGCCCAAAAGCTTGGAATGCCCCAGTCAATGTTACGGTGTGCTGTGCATGCCGCTTATGGTAAGGAAAAAGCAGAGAACTATAGGTTTGAAAATGCATCGGAGGAGCTAGAAAAGGAAGGTACTGCCCGACTGAAAAAGAAAAAGACTACAAAAAAATCGTTGCAAAAGGTGGAAACATACCAATTAGGTGACAGCGTCATGGTATATCCTGATAAAAAAATAGGGATTGTGTGTGAAACTGCAAATGAAAAAGGTATATTAAGAATACAGCTTCCAAAGAAAAAGATTTGGATTAACCACAAGCGGGTAAAGCTTTTAGTAGCGGCAGAAAAATTGTATCCGGAAGATTATGATTTTTCTATTATTTTTGACACTGTGGAGCATAGGAAATTACGACATAAGATGGACAGAAAGTATGTGGAAGGGGAAACGCTCCACTATTCGTAGGTTGTAAGCTGATGTCTTGGAAATTACAATGGTGATATCATATCTGGGCTGAAGAAAGTGGTGACGTAAGAAAACGACATAGAAATTTAGAAATGCTGACGCTGGCAGGATTGACATTAATTTAACATTTAAGTATAATTATTAATAAATATAAGAATGTTTTCGTGATGATAGTAAACGAATGCAAGGGAATAAGGGAGGCAACAATTGTGGGTGAAAAAGAAATCTCAAAAGCTGTAATTAAAAGACTTCCTAGATATTACAGATATCTCGGAGAATTAATGGACAGCGGAGTGGAGAGGATTTCATCTGGTGAACTGAGCAAAAGAATGCATGTAACAGCATCCCAGATACGTCAGGATTTGAATAACTTTGGAGGCTTTGGTCAACAGGGATATGGTTATAATGTTCAATATCTATATGAAGAAATAGGAAAGATACTTGGATTGGATAAAAGGCACAATATGATTATTATTGGAGCAGGAAATTTAGGACAGGCAATTGCTAATTATGGGAATTTTGAAACACGAGGCTTTATTACAAAGGCAATGTTTGACCAGAAACCGGAATTAAGCGGAATTAAGGTTCGTGGAATTCCGGTATATGGTATGAACGAACTGGAGCATTTTATTGCAGAAAATGATATTCATATTGCAGCTTTGGCGATTCCTAAAGCAAGTGCCATTGTAGTCGCACAAAAGCTGGTCAATTGCGGAATCAAAGCAATTTGGAACTTTGCACATACAGATCTTAATGTACCAAAGGATGTTGTTGTAGAAAATGTTCATTTATCAGAAAGCTTGATGCGGCTATCCTATAACCTTAATAGTCACAATGAAGCACAAGGAACAAAATAAAGGGAAAGTATATGGGGGAATGAAATATGACAGGAGAAAAAAGAGAAAGGTACACCGCATATTTAAAAAATAAAAAAATACCCATTCTTACATTGGAACACAAATGGCATAAGCTGTTTCCACAGGGGAATAAGCCGGAAATGATACAGGCATTAGAAGAAGAGGTAAATGAATGTGTAAAACATGAGAGTGCTTTGCGAACAGATATCAAGGATTTAAAAAAATTAAAGAAAAAGCTGATGGACGGAATTGTTTCTAATATGGGAGAAACAGAAAACAAACAGCAAATCAAAAAAATGGAAGAGAGCCAAAGGCTGATTCTTGAAATTAATGAGAAGATAGAACTTTCTGAAAACGATTTGCTGCAAGTTCCAGACCAGTTGAAGGCGGCAAATACGGCATTAATGTTAGAAACTATGGATTACTGCCATAAGCAGCTCCATGAAAATGCAGATGAAATCGCAAGAATTGCTGAATGGATTAAAGATATCAGAATAGAATTGAAAAAGAATGTTCTGCGCAAGCAAGACAAAGAATTAAAAAATAAAATGATGTATTCTTATATGCATGACATTTTTGGGCCGGAAGTAATTGACATATTTGATTTAGAAAGTAATGATGAACTAGAATGAGAGAAGTATTAAATAGCAGCCAGATGAAGGCGTGTGACACATATACGATAGAACAAATAAAAATACCATCACTTGTGCTTATGGAACGTGCGGCGTTAGCGGTAGTAAAGGAGATTTTAAATGACTATCTGCCTGACGAGATTACTGCCGTTGTTTTTGCAGGCACAGGGAACAATGGTGGTGACGGTATTGCTATCGGAAGAATATTAAAAGAATACGGTGCGAAGGTTGAAATTTTAACGCTGGGCAACCTGGAGAAATGTTCTGCCGAAATGAAACAGCAGTTGACCATAGCAGAAAATATAGGAATGCAAATAAAAAAGTATGACGATTCTATAAATTCAGAATATAATGTAATTGTAGATGCAATTTTTGGAATTGGGCTTTCTAGAGAAGTAAAGGGAATCTTTCAGAGTGCTATTGAATGGATTAACCGACAGCATTCTCTGGAAAAAAAGGCTTCCGTTTATGCAGTGGATATTCCTTCGGGTATTCATGCCGACACAGGAGAAAGACTTTTGTCTGCAGTTTATGCAGATAAAACAATTACATTTCAGTATGGAAAATTAGGATTATATCTTGCTGAGGGCAGAGTTCACTCTGGTAAAGTGATAATTAAAAATATTGGAATTTCAGCCGAGCCAATTGACCAGGGGAAGATACGTCCGGAGGTGTTTTTCTATGAAACAGAGGACATAAAAAGACTTCCACCCAGAGCAGAAAATGGTCATAAGGGAACCTTTGGAAAAGTACTTGTGATAGCAGGTTCTAAAAATATGGCTGGGGCTGCGGTATTTGCTGCTGAAAGTGCGTATCGAACGGGCTGCGGTCTGGTAGAAGTTTTTACGGTAGAAGAAAATCGAATTATTATACAGGAAAAAGTTCCGGAAGCAGTACTTACAACTTATGAAAATATCGCAGATTCCTTAGAAAAATTACAGCACTCATTAAAAAGTGCAGATGTGATTGTATTGGGGCCGGGATTGTCTACCTCGCAGCAGGCAGAACACTTAGTAGAATATACGCTTAAAAATGCAATGCAACCATGTGTGGTTGATGCAGATGCTATTAATATACTTGCAAAGCACCCACAATGGTTAACCTCAAGAAAGGCACCGTCTGTTCTTACGCCCCATGTAAAAGAACTGGCACGGTTAAGCAATAAAGATATTTGTGATATCAAAAAGGCACCGATTGCATCTGCAAAAGAAATTGCAACATATTATAACTGTGTTGTGGCAGCAAAAGATGCCAGAACCATTGTAGCAGCAAAGCAACCGCACATGTGTTACCTGAACTTATCCGGTTGTCATGGAATGGCTACCGGTGGGAGTGGTGATGTTCTTACAGGTATCATTGCAGGCTTAATTGCCCAAAAGATGCCATTATTTGAAGCTGCCTGTCTCGGAGTTTATATTCATGGACTGGCAGGAGAAGCAACGCAGAAGAAACTTGGCGGATACAGTATGACAGCCAGCGATTTAATAAAAAACATATATAATATTATAAGATAAGGGAGTGAAACGTATGGAACAATACAAGAGGGTATGTGCAAAAATTGATTTAGACGCTTTAAAGTATAATATTTCATCTATCGAATCGGCTGTAAATAAAAATACCGGGGTAGTAGCTGTGATTAAAACAGATGCCTATGGTCATGGCGCAGTACCTATTGCAAAATATCTTGAGAAGGATAATAAGATCTGGGGATATGCTGTAGCAACGGCAGAAGAGGCTGATATTTTAAAACAGGCTGGAATCAAAAAGCCGATTCTCATTCTTGGAGCAGTATTTTCCTATGCATATCCAATGTTAATAAAGCAGGGAATACGTATGACGGTATTTTCTTATGAAACGGCCAAAGAAATATCTTATGAGGCTTTAAAATTGCAAAAAACAGCAAAAATACATATTAAAATAGATACGGGTATGGGAAGAATTGGCTTTCTTCCAAACAATGCTTCTTTAAGAGAAATTAAAAGAATTGCAGACCTTCCCAATGTGGAAATCGAGGGCATATTTACGCATTTTGCTAAGGCAGATTTTATAGACAAAACCTCTGCAAATTCCCAATTAATGCGATTTAAGGAGTTTATTCGGAGTGTAGAACGTGAGGGAATTGAACTCACCGTACGTCATTGCTCCAATAGTGCAGGAATTATGGATATGCCGGAAGCTAACCTTGATATGGTTCGAGCAGGGATTATTCTTTACGGATTAATGCCGTCAGATGAAGTGAAAAAGGACAGAGTACCGGTAAAACCATTGATGAGCTTAGAAAGCCACGTAGTGCACATAAAAAAAGTAGCTCCGATGACAGGAATCAGTTACGGTCATACATATGTTACAAAGGAAGAAAAAATAATCGCAACTATTCCGGTTGGTTATGGTGACGGATATCCAAGAACGTTGTCTAATAAAGGGCATGTATTGATTAACGGACAACGTGCAAAAATATGTGGTAGAGTATGCATGGATCAAATGATGGTAGATGTTACAGAAATTTCAGATGTAAATGTGGGAGATAAAGTAACATTGATTGGAAAAAATGGTGGCTTACAGATTACCGCCGAAGAATTAGGTGATTTGTCTGGAAGATTTAATTATGAGCTGGTATGCGATATTGGGAAAAGAGTTCCAAGATTATATACCGAAAATGGAAAAGAAGTAGCATGTAAGGATTATTATCACGACAGTGCAGTAACATGGCTCAGATAATGTCGATAAAATAAGAACGTTTTATGAATACACTTAAAGAATAACGGAAAAACTTATAGTATGAAAACAAAGTTGCTTTGTTTTGAAAATATGTTTAAAGTAGTTCGGAGAGTGGAAAAAGTGATTATAAGACGAGGAGATATTTTTTATGCAGATTTGCGTCCGGTTGTAGGTTCAGAACAAGGTGGTATCCGGCCGGTACTGATTATTCAAAATGATGTGGGAAATAAGCATAGTCCTACCGTAATATGTGCCGCTATTACCTCAAAAATGAATAAAGCGAAGCTTCCAACGCACGTAGAACTGGACGCAAAAAAATACGATATGGTAAAAGATTCCGTTATTTTATTAGAACAACTAAGAACCATTGATAAAAAAAGGTTAAAAGATAAAGTATGTCATTTAGATGATGATATTCTGCTCAGAGTAAATATAGCATTAAATATAAGTCTTGAATTATGTACATAGGAAGGAGAACATATGGAGGAAAATTACCCCTGGTTTTTAACCTGTATAATTGTTTTTTTTATTGGTCTGGCAATTCCGGCAGACAGGGTATTAAAATATTTTTCAAAGGTAATTTATAAGTGGTTTGGTGTAAACGTAAAAGGCGACCTTGAGGACTTAACGGAGGAAGAAATTTTATCTGTAGTAAACGAAGGTCACGAACAGGGAGTTTTGAAAGCGAACGAGGCAGAGATGATTAGTAATATTGTAGAGCTCGATGAAAAAGAAGCTCACGATATTATGAATCATCGTTTAAATGTAATAGCAGTGAATGGCAATGCTACATTAAAAGAAGCTCTGGAATTTATGCTTGGAGAACATAAATCCAGATATCCGGTATATGATGAGGATTTAGATGATATCATTGGCGTCATTCATCTGCGGGATGCCTTTACTTTACATAAGGACACGAAATTGTTAGACTTAAAGTTAAAGGAAATTGATGGGTTAATAAGAGAAGCGACCTTTATACCCGAAACGAGAAATATTCATGAATTGTTTAAACAAATGCAAAACGAAAAACTGCAGATGGTGATTGTCATTGATGAATATGGTCAAATGTCGGGCATTATTACTATGGAAGATATTCTGGAAGAAATTGTTGGTAATATTCTGGATGAATATGATGAGGAGGAAGAGGCAATTACAAAGCTTGGAGATGAAACCTTCCTTATGAATGGAATGGCAGAATTAGAAGAAGTGGAGGAAGCACTCGGAATAAAAATCGAAGAAGAATTTGATACATTGAATGGCCTGCTTATTTCTAAATTAGAGCATATTCCAAAAGAAAATGAAACTGCCGTAATACAATATCAAGGGTATGAATTTGAAATATTGTCCATTGACAATAAAAAAATCGGAAGTGTAAAGGTAAAGAAAAAGCCCGTAGAGGACTTGTCAATGGAATAAAAGAATGGTAGAATATTCGATGTGCGTTATTTAATTATCAGAAAACGAAAGGAAAAGGAAGAAGTGTATGTCAGGACATTCAAAATTTGCGAATATTAAACATAAAAAGGAAAAAAATGATGCTGCAAAAGGAAAAATCTTTACCATTATCGGTAGAGAACTTGCTGTCGCAGTAAAAGAAGGCGGACCGGATCCTGCAAATAACAGCAGACTTCGTGATGTTATTGCAAAGGCTAAGGCTAACAACATGCCGAATGATACCATTGACAGAGGTATTAAAAAAGCTGTCGGTGATGCAAATAGTGTAAATTATGAAGTAGTTACATATGAAGGCTATGGTCCAAATGGAACAGCTATTATTGTAGATGCACTTACAGATAACAAGAATCGTACTGCTGCAAATGTACGTAATGCCTTTACAAAAGGACATGGTAATGTCGGAACGCAAGGCTGTGTATCCTATATGTTTGATAAAAAAGGTCAGATTATCATTGACAAGGAAGCTTATGATGCAGATGCGGATGAACTTATGATGACAGCTTTAGATGCCGGTGCAGAAGACTTCAGCGAAGAAGAAGACAGTTTTGAAATTTTAACCGCTCCGGAAGATTTCAGCGCAGTACGTCAGGCTTTAGAAGATGCCGGAATCCCTATGGTAGAGGCAGAAGTTACTATGATTCCACAGACCTATGTAGAATTGACAGACGAACAGGATATCAGAAATATTCAGCGTACCTTAGATTTATTAGATGAAGATGATGATGTTCAGATGGTTTACCATAACTGGGATGAATAATCAGAAAATTTAATACAAATGTTCGATGAAAGCTTTTTTGTAAATATAAAAATATATACAAAAAAGCTTTTTGCAATGCCAAAAAAAGAAAAAAATTAACAAAAAATTCACATTTTCATAATTAATAAGAAAAAAATCTTTGCTTTTTAAAATTAGTGTGCTATAATACAAAAAGTTTTGTAGATAAGATTGTATATCTTTGAAAGTGGAAGGAGCCAATATGATATTTACAGAAGGGAAATGCCCCAGATGTTATGGCACGATACAAATTTCGTCGGATCAAGAGAATATATATTGCAATTTCTGTGGTGAAAAAATCGATGTGAAGAAAGCTATGAAAACAGTAGAGAAGGATATCGTTGTAAAAATTATGGATAAGAATGAATATACTCAAGAATTAAATGAAGTGTTAGAAGCGTTGCCAACAATGCTTGATTATAATGAAGGAGTTGAAAAATTTAAAAAAGATACATATAAAGAAGCCTTTGAAACATATTATAGTAATCACTATAAACAGTATATGGCAATCGAACGCTTATACGCTGCCAGCTCTGACAAAAAGGAGTTTTTTAAGCGTATGGTGAATCAATTGGTGGAAACAGAAAAAATGCTGTTGACGAAAATTGAAAAAAATTTGCGCGAAACAAAATTAATCGATGACAATCTCAAACTCACCGTATATATGATTCCTGCCATGTTAAAATATAAGGGCGAAGCCATGAACGGCTTCACCGAGTGTGTCGTAGAAGGATGGCAGAATGCATTTCCACAATATCGTATCAGTAAGGCAGATTTTCATAAAATTAATTCCGGTTTTCGCAATAAATTATGCTATATTACAACAGCCGTTTGCGAGAGTCTCGGAAAAGAAGATGATTGTTATGAACTGAATATTCTGAGAGAATATAGAGATACCTATTTACGCTCCACGCAAGATGGCGAAAAAATTGTAAATGCATATTATGACATTGCACCATCCATTGTGAAGCGTATCAATAGACAAAGTAACCGGGCAGAAATTTATAAAGAAATTTATACCAAATATTTATCACCATGCATTCGCCTTCTAGAAGAAGATAAGAAAGAGGAATGTAAAGAAATTTACAGTAACATGGTGCTTGGCTTAGAGGCCAAATATTTATTACAACAATAGGAGGGGAAGGCTATGAATGAATATAGCATAGAAACAAAATGTATTCAGGAAGGATACAAGCCATCGAAAGGGGAACCGCGTGTATTACCTATTTACCAAAGTACTACTTTTAAATATGATACAAGTGAGCAAATGGGACGATTATTTGATTTAGAGGATTCCGGATACTTTTATACAAGACTTCAGAATCCTACCAACGATGCCGTTGCCTCTAAAATCGCCAGCTTAGAAGGTGGAGTTGCAGCAATGTTGACTTCCTCTGGTCAGGCAGCAAATTTTTATGCAGTATTTAATATCTGCGAGGCAGGAAGCCATATTGTATGCTCCTCGGCTCTTTACGGAGGAACATTTAACTTATTTGGAACAACAATGAAAAAGCTTGGCATAGAAGCTACCTTTGTGGACCCGGATGCACCACTGGAGGAATTGCAAAAGGCAATCCAGCCGAACACCACTTGTGTGTTTGCCGAAACCATTGCAAACCCTGCACTGACGATTCTGGATATTGAAAAATTTGCAGAGTTAGCTCACTCTAACGGAGTGCCGTTAATTGTAGATAATACGTTTGCCACTCCGATTAACTGCCGCCCGTTTGAATGGGGAGCGGACATTGTGACACATTCTACCACAAAATATATGGACGGTCATGCTACTTGTGTAGGTGGTTGTATCGTAGATAGTGGAAATTTTGATTGGGAAGCACATCACGATAAGTTCAAAGGTTTAACAGAGCCTGATGAATCTTATCACGGCATAATTTATACTAAAAAGTTTGGAAAATTGGCATACATTACAAAGGCTACTTCACAGCTTATGAGAGATTTAGGTTCTATCCAGTCTCCGCAGAATGCCTTTTTATTAAATCTTGGTTTAGAAACATTGCATTTGAGAGTTCCAAGACATTGTGAGAATGCATTGAAAGTTGCAAAATACCTTGAAAGTAATCCAAAGGTGGCATGGGTTAATTATGCAGGTCTTGAAGGAAACAAATATCATGAACTTGCAAAAAAATATATGCCAAACGGTACTTGCGGAGTGATCTCCTTTGGTTTGAAGGGTGACCGTGCAACCGCAGAAAAATTTATGGATCATCTAAAACTGGCAGCTATTGTTACACATGTCGCAGATGCAAGGACATCGGTATTACATCCTGCAAGCCATACACATCGTCAGATGACAGAAGAACAATTAATTGAGGCAGGTGTTCAGCCGGATTTAATTCGTCTGTCTGTTGGTATTGAAAATGCAGATGACATCATTCGTGATTTAGAGCAGGCTATGGCAAACCTTTCAAATAAAGAATAAGAATTATATACATTGCAGATACTAAAGGAAGTCAAAAAGGACTTCCTTTTTGTTTTCTATAAAGATTAGCGTATCAAAAGGAGAACAATATGCAGCAGTGGAATGATTTATCAAAAAATAATTGTGAGAAAGAGCAGGTTGAAGTGGAAAAAATCAAACAGGAAACGGAAGAACTGAAAGATGAAAAAATCGAAAAATACGGACAAGTAGTAATGGAAAGTACTGAATTCTCAGATAAAATACATTTACTTACTATTATTGGAGAAATAGAAGGACATGAAAATCTTCCCTCGAATACGAAAAGCACTAAGTACGAGCACATTTTGCCACAATTAGCCGCCATTGAAGGAAGCAAAAATATAGAGGGCGTGCTTATCTTGATTAATACGGTAGGCGGTGACGTATCAGCAGGTCTTGCTCTGGCAGAAATGATTGCATCTTTAAGTAAGCCTACCGTATCTCTGGTGATTGGTGACAGCCATTCTATTGGTGTTCCATTAGCGGTAGCCACAGATTATTCTTTTATCGTACCGAGTGGAACCATGATTATTCACCCAGTGCGTATGAGTGGAACTGTAATTGGAGCACCGCAGACATACGATTATTTTAAATTGATTCAGGACAGAATTGTGACTTTTATTTCTAATCATTCGAACACTACAAAAGAAAGAATTGAAGATATGATGTTAAATACGGGGATTTTAACAAAAGATTTAGGTACGATTCTTGTAGGCGAAGAAGCTGTGAAAGCAGGAGTGATCAACGAAGTCGGTGGAATTTATCAGGCAATGAAGAAAATTCATGAAATGATAGAAAAATAAACCTTGCCTTACTTGACGAACATAGGAAAGGAAGGTAAGATGATAACAACGAAACGACAGCAGTTTACGGAAAGGGAGAAATGAAATGAATTATATACGAACCGCCTGTGTATCTCCAAGAGTGCATATTGGAAACACAGAGAAGAATTATGATGAAATTAAGTCTGTTTATATGGACTTAAAAGATAAATGTGATATTTTAGTAACACCGGAACTCTCAATTACCGGATATACTTGCGCTGATTTATTTGGAAATCGTCTGTTAATTGACCATGCCCAAAAGGTGATGCTTCATTTGAAAAAGCTTACCAAAGAGCAACCTGGGGCATGTTTAGTGGTAGGCCTGCCAATGGAATACGAAGGTGAACTTTACAATTGCGCAGCTTTTATATGTAGGGGAGAAATTCTTGGAATTGTTCCTAAAATGTATCTTCCAAATTACAGTGAATTTTACGAAAAACGGTGGTTCAGTGAAGGAATGGTTCAAAACAAAAGTATTACACTGGCAGACAAAAGCGAAACTTTATTTGGCAATGATTTAATATTTGAACTTTCCAACGGTGAGGATAAAGTGAGTATAGGTGTAGAAATTTGCGAAGATGCATGGACAAGTGTTTCTCCGGGAACTATGCTTGCATTAAACGGCGCGGAAATTATTTTAAATCTTTCTGCATCTAACGAAGTGATTGGAAAAGAAGAGTATAGGCGTATGATGTTAAAAAGCCAGACGGCAGCAAATATCTGTGGTTATGTATATACTTGTGCAGGTATGTATGAATCTACTTCAGACATTGTATTTAGTGCCCACAATATGATTCTTGAAAATGGAAAATTACTAGAAGAATCAAAACCCTTTGCCTCAAAAGAGGGAAAAATCATATCTGATATTAGTCTGACCAAAATTCGCCATGACAGATTAGTAAATAAATCCTATGGACAATGTAGGAAAAATAATCAAAAAGAATATAGAAAAGTGACCGCCACATTTTCCTTTATTGACAATGGTACTGGAAAAATATTACAGAATATATCTATGACTCCTTTTGTACCCGATAAAAATAAATTAGAACGCTGTCTTTCCATTTTCCGTGTACAAGTAGCAGGATTACAGAGAAGGTTAGAAGCAACAAATCCCCGTTGTATTGTAGTGGGGGTGTCAGGAGGTCTTGATTCTACACTGGCGCTCTTAGTTTCTGCCCAGGCAGTTAAGAATTTAGGACTTCCTTCAAAAACAGTAGTCGGAATTACCATGCCCGGATTTGGAACAACAAACAGAACTAAGAACAATTCCCATGAGCTTATGAAGATTTTAGGCTGCGATATTCGGGAAATCAGCATTGTAGATGCTGTCAGACAGCATTTTAAAGACATCGGTCAGGACGAGTCCGTTATGGATATTACTTATGAAAACTGTCAGGCAAGAGAAAGAACTCAGATTCTTATGGATGTAGCAAATAAAGAGGGGGGATTTGTAATTGGAACGGGTGACTTGTCCGAACTGGCTCTTGGCTGGTGCACATACAATGGAGATCATATGAGTATGTATGCTGTGAATGTAAGCATTCCTAAAACATTAGTAAAAACGTTAGTATATGAAATTGGTATGCATATGGAACAATGCGGCTTTACCGGAATGAAAGAAGTGATTCAGGATATTGTTGATACACCGGTAAGTCCGGAACTGCTTCCACCAAAGGAGGACGGTACCATAGCACAAAAGACAGAGGATACCGTAGGTTCTTATGTTTTGCATGATTTCTTTCTATACTATACTTTGCGCTTTGGTATGAGTCCGAAAGAAATATATCGTCTTTGCACAAAGGCGGCAGAAGAAAGTCCGGAATATAAATTTAGTTCTGACGAGATTAAAAAATGGCTCAAGGTATTTTATACCAGATTTTTCCGTCAACAGTTCAAACGCAACTGTATGCCTGATGGAGTGAAGGTTGGAACCGTTTCTGTAAGCCCAAGAGGTGATTTACGCTTGCCATCGGAAGTTGAACTGGAAGAATTTATACAGGAACTATAAGAAACATAAGAAAACATACGAAATATACAAAACATACAAAACTCTGCTGTAACGTTTGCTGAGTATCTTTGTTACAAAAAGAATGGAGGTTTTAGATGAACGTATTTGATATTCTTGGTCCTGTCATGGTAGGACCGTCAAGCTCTCATACTGCCGGAGCAGTTCGCATAGGATATGTCACAAGGGTGATGCTTGCGGAGGAACCGGTCAAGGCAGTGATAAAGCTTCATGGTTCTTTTGCGGCTACAGGGAAAGGACATGGTACCGATACCGCAATCGTTGCCGGACTTTTAGGAATGAAACCTTCGAATATGAATGTACCTAAAAGCTTTGAAATAGCAAAGGAAAAAGGTCTGCAATTTAGTTTTGAACATGTAAATTTGAGAGAGGCACACCCTAATACCGCACTCATCAGCGTATATGGAAAAGGTGGAAGACATATGGAAATACAGGCCTCTTCTATAGGTGGCGGACGCATTATGATAAATAGAATCGATGGTATTGAAGTGAACTTTACGGGAGAGAACAATACACTGATTGCCCATAACAAAGACATACCCGGAAATGTCAGCAGGGTAACATCATTGTTAGCTTCTAATAATATTAACATTGCTACCATGCAGTTATTTCGTCATAAAAAAGGCGGTTTTGCAGTTATGATATTAGAAACCGATCAGGATATCCCACAGGAAATTATTAAAAAGGCAGAGAGATTAGAGGGAATTATGAAAGTCACCTATTTAGAAGCAGTGACAATGTAGCGTACGTCCGTAAATGAAAGGAGACATTATGGCTTATCATGCAATTAGTGAAATATTAGATATATGCAGTAATAAAAATATCACCTTTTACGAGGCTGTAATGCAGGATACCTGCAATGATACGGGGCAGGAGGAAGAACAAAACATAGCTCGAATGTTAGAAATGTGGCAGGTAATGTGTGAAACCTCTGAAAATTACGATGAAAATTTAAAGTCAAGAAGTTCTCTGGCAGGTGGAGCCGGAGGACTGATGGAGAAATACGCTCAAAGCCATAATAGTTACTGTGGTGAGTTTATACTAACTGTAATTCAGGAGGCACTGAAAATGGGAGAGTCTAATGCCTGTATGAAACGGATTGTTGCCTCCCCTACGGCAGGTTCCTGCGGTGTGATGCCTGCAGTGTATATTGCAGCAAAAAAGCATCATCACTTTTCTGATGAAAGCATTGTAAAAAGTATGTTTGTGGCGGCTGGAATCGGACAGGTAATTGCTACAAGAGCATTTATAGCAGGTGCTACCGGGGGATGCCAGGCAGAAATAGGGAGTGCCGCAGCTATGACTGCGGGCGGTCTTGTCGCATTAAAGGGCGGAACTTCAAAACAAATTGCGAATGCAACAGCCATAGCTTTAAAAAATATGCTGGGATTAGTATGCGATCCAGTGGCAGGTTTAGTAGAAATACCATGTATTAAAAGAAATGTAGCGGGTGCTACAAATGCCGTAGCCTGTGCAGAAATGGCATTAGCCGGAATTGAAAGTGCCATACCGGTAGATCAGGTAATCGATGCTATGCGGGAAATCGGTGAAAATATGCCTTCCATATATAAAGAAACCGCCTGCGGAGGGTGTGCCAATACACCAAGAGGACTAGAGATAACAACACTGTTAGAAGAATAATGTTTGACAATTATCCGTTATTTCGTTAAAATGATTTACTGGTACCTAAATTGATATTGGTATGAAAAAGATTGTATGTGAAGGTGGGGATAGAATGGCAGCCACAAAGAAAAAAGGCAACGGCAGTAAAAAACAAACAAAAAAATCTTCTGCTGTAACACAGAATACTTTTATAAAAGATGAAATTGTGTTGTTAATTGTATTAGCAGTTGCTATTCTTTTAATGCTGGGAAATTTTAAAATTGGTGGTGCATTCGGAAATGTATTAAATTCTTTCATGTTTGGAATGTTTGGGTTAATGTCCTATGTAATGCCTGTATTTTTGTTTTTTTGCACAGCATTTTTTATTTCTAACAAAGAGAATCAGATTGCAACCATTAAATTATTTGCATGGATTTTATTATTTCTTGTTTTATGTACCTTTTTTGAGCTGACATTTGTCAGCAATTTAAAAAGTATGAAAATACTGGAATGTTTTACATATTCTAAAACAGAAAAGACCGGTGGCGGAATCTTGGGAGGAATCTTTGCCAAAATGTTTTCAAGCATCTTTGGAATCGTAGGTGCTTATGTGGTTGATGTGATTCTTGCTATTATCAGCATTGTATTAATTACTGAAAAATCATTCTTTCAAGGTGTAGAAAAGGGCAGCCGTAAAGTCTATGAAACTGCAAAAAGTGAAGCAGGTAAACATAGGGAACGGACACGTGAGCGGCAAAGACTGCAGACAGAAGAGAGCAAACGCCGTATGGACAAAAAGGTTTCCGGTGTATCTATGGATTTAAATCTTATGGAGTCTAAGAAAAAAGCTTCGCAAGAGGAAATGCATGAAATTACGATTCAGGGTGCTCCGATTGCAGAACAGAAGTTAGACGGCAGTTATGTTGATATATTTGCAGAGTCGGAAATTCCGGAGCAGCCGTTACCTGTAAAGGAAACGAAAAAAGAAAAACGGAAGCGAACAGAAAAGAAAGAGGAAATAAAAGAGCAAATACAAGAGCAAATACAAATAAAAGAAGAAAACCAAACCTCATCACAAAGCGTCGAACAAGCAGATTTACCAAAACAAGTGGATTTACCGCAAGATGATGTCGTCACCTCTCCATATAAATCAACGATTGATGTCGGAGAAGAAGAACATTCCATACCAGAGGAAAAAGAAGCAACTTACAAGTTTCCGCCTCTTGATTTATTAAAACGCGGAAACAGCAAAGTCATGGGAGATTCTAAAGAGCATTTAAGTGAAACGGCAATGAAATTACAACAGACTTTACAAAACTTCGGTGTTAATGTTAAGATAACTAATGTAAGTTGTGGTCCGGCAGTAACCAGATATGAGATACAGCCGGAACAGGGCGTTAAAGTAAGTAAAATTGTAAATCTGACAGATGATATAAAATTGAATTTAGCTGCCGCTGATATTCGTATGGAGGCTCCGATTCCCGGAAAGGCAGCAATCGGAATTGAAGTTCCGAACAAAGAAAGCAGTGCCGTTATGCTTCGTGATTTGTTAGAGGATACTAACTTTATTGAGCATCCGTCAAAGCTTGCTTTTGCTGTGGGAAAAGATATCGGAGGACAAAGTGTCGTAACCGATATTGCTAAGATGCCGCATCTTTTGATTGCCGGTGCAACCGGTTCCGGTAAATCCGTATGTATCAACACCATTATTATGAGCATTCTTTATAAGGCCAGACCAGATGAAGTAAAATTAATTATGGTTGACCCAAAGGTGGTGGAACTAAGTGTATACAATGGAATTCCCCATTTACTGATTCCGGTAGTGACTGACCCTAAAAAAGCGGCTGGTGCACTGAATTGGGCAGTTATGGAAATGATGGAAAGATACGATAAATTTGCAGGCTTAGGCGTACGAGATCTTAAGGGCTACAATGAAAAGATTGCATCTGTAGAACATTTAGAAGGTGAGAAACCGGAGAAAATGCCGCAGATTGTAATTATCGTAGATGAATTAGCAGACCTTATGATGGTCGCAGCAGGTGAAGTAGAAGATGCCATCTGTCGCTTAGCACAGCTTGCCAGAGCGGCAGGAATTCATCTGATTATTGCTACACAGCGTCCAAGTGTAAATGTCATCACAGGACTGATTAAGGCAAATATGCCATCGAGAATCGCCTTTGCCGTATCCTCCGGTGTAGATTCAAGAACCATTCTTGATATGAATGGTGCGGAAAAATTATTAGGAAAAGGTGATATGTTGTTTTTCCCTCAAGGATACCAAAAACCGGTGCGTATGCAGTGTGCCTTTGTCTCTGACAAAGAAGTAAGTAATGTAGTCGAGTTCTTATCAAGCAACTATGAAAGCAGTACATATAGTCAGGATATTGAGGCAAAAATTCAAAGTGCCCAGTCCGCTTCCGTATCTCCAGGCGGAGGTAGTGAAACGGAAAGAGATACCTACTTTGAAGATGCTGCAAAATTCATTATTGAAAAAGATAAAGCTTCTATTGGTATGCTGCAGAGAGTTTTTAAAATAGGATTTAACCGCGCCGCCCGAATTATGGATCAATTAGCAGAAGCCGGTGTGGTTGGCGAAGAAGAGGGAACCAAACCAAGAAAAGTATTAATGTCAATGGAAGAGTTTGAACAGTACATTGAAGAATATTTATAAAATTTATTTGATACAAGGAGAGAGATTATGAAAACAGATATTCAGATTGCACAGGAAGCAGAAATGTTACCAATTACAGAAGTTGTAAAACCATTTGATATTGAAGCAGATGATTTAGAATTATACGGTAAATACAAAGCTAAATTATCGGATGAATTATGGAATAAGGTAAAAGGCAGAAAAGACGGTAAACTCATTTTAGTAACCGCAATTAATCCTACTCCGGCAGGAGAAGGAAAGACTACCATTACAGTAGGACTTGGACAGGCTTTAAATAAGTTAAATAAACGTACGGTAATCGCTCTTAGAGAACCATCTCTAGGACCTTGCTTTGGAATTAAAGGTGGTGCAG
This sequence comes from Lachnospiraceae bacterium, assembly GCA_050874665.1. Taxonomy (GTDB): domain Bacteria; phylum Bacillota; class Clostridia; order Lachnospirales; family Lachnospiraceae; genus RUG11237. The sequence goes on from JBNMLC010000005.1 coordinate 20,885, forward strand.
CAGGGGGAGGCTATTCTCAGGTTGTACCAATGGAGGATTTGAATCTTCATTTTACAGGAGACTTCCATGCAATCACTTCTGCAAACAATCTTCTCGCTGCTTTGCTCGATAATCATATTCAGCAGGGCAATGAATTAGGTATTGACACCAGACAAATCGTATGGAAAAGATGCCTTGATATGAATGACCGTGTACTTCGTAATACTGTTGTTGGTCTTGGTGGAAAAATGGACGGTGTAGTACGTGATGATCATTTTGTTATTACTGTCGCATCTGAAATTATGGCGATTCTCTGTCTTGCTAATGATATGAAGGATTTAAAAGAACGTCTTGGTAAAATCATCGTAGCTTATACCAGAGAAGGTAAGCCTGTTACAGCAAAAGATTTACATGCTGTTGGTGCTATGGCAGCTCTGTTAAAAGATGCTCTAAAACCAAATGTAATTCAGACATTAGAACACACACCGGCAGTCGTACATGGCGGACCATTTGCCAATATTGCGCATGGATGTAATAGTGTAAGAGCTACTAAGACAGCATTAAAATTAGCAGATATTGTAGTTACAGAAGCAGGCTTTGGTGCAGACTTAGGCGCAGAAAAATTCTTCGACATTAAGTGTCGTAAAGCGGATTTAAAACCAGATGCAGTTGTTTTGGTTGCAACAGTACGTGCATTAAAATACAACGGTGGTGTTCCGAAAAATGAATTAAATGCTGAGAATTTAGAAGCCTTAGAAAAAGGTATTGTCAACTTAGAAAAGCATATTGAAAATCTCCAGAAATATGGTGTACCTGTAGTAGTTACTTTAAACTCCTTTATTACCGACACCAAAAATGAAACGGAATTTATCCGTGCTTTCTGTGAAAAGAGAGGCTGTGAATTTGCCCTGGCAGAGGTCTGGGAACATGGTGGCGAAGGCGGTATTGCGTTAGCAGAAAAGGTTATATCTACCTTAGAAAACAAAGAAAGCAACTTTAAGCCATTATATGAGGATGAACTTTCTCTAAAAGCAAAGATTGAAAAAGTGGCTACTGAAATTTACGGTGCAAAAGATGTTGCCTTTGCTCCGGCAGCAGCCAAAATGCTGAAAAATATTGAAGAATTAGGATACGGAGATCTTCCCGTCTGTATGGCAAAAACACAGTATTCTCTGTCTGATGACCAGACAAAACTTGGAAGACCAGAGAACTTTACACTGAATGTGCGAGAAGTTTATGTCAGTGCAGGTGCCGGATTTGTTGTAGTGTTAACAGGCTCTATTATGACTATGCCGGGGCTGCCAAAGGTTCCTGCTGCAAATAATATTGATGTAGATGAGAATGGAGTAATAACAGGATTATTCTAATTTGTTATAAATATAATATCATGAAAAACAAGCTGACGGTTTTCCGTCAGCTTTAGCTACAGAAAGGAAGATTGGAAATGGCTTTCATTATCGATGGAAAAAAAATCTCAAAAGAAATCAAAGATGAATTAAAAGAAAAAGTAGCAAAACTAAAATCTGAGGGTAAAACAGTTGCTTTAGCAGTAATTCAGGTAGGAGAAGATCCAGCCTCCAGTGTATATGTAAATAATAAGAAAAAAGCCTGTGAATACATTGGCATTGAATCTCTGTCTTTTCATCTTCCGGAAACTATTTCCGAAGAGGATTTATTAGCCAAAATAAAAGAATTAAATCAGGACGAAAAAGTGAACGGAATTCTTGTACAGCTTCCGTTACCAAAACACATTGATGAAGATAAAGTAATTAAAACTATTGCACCGGAAAAAGATGTAGACGGTTTCCATCCTCAAAGCGTGGGGGCTTTAAGCATCGGACAGAAGGGTTTTGTATCCTGCACTCCTGCCGGCGTTATTCAATTACTAAAACGTTCCGGTATTGAAATCGCAGGAAAAGAATGCGTGGTAATTGGAAGAAGCAATATTGTAGGAAAACCAATGGCATTATTGCTGCTTCGTGAAAATGCTACGGTAACCATAGCACACTCTAAAACAGCCAACTTAAAAGAAGTAGCAAAAAGAGCGGATATCCTTGTAGTTGCTGTTGGAAAGCCAAAAATGATTGACAGTTCTTATGTCAAAGAAGGTGCAGTAGTCATTGACGTGGGAATTCATAGAAATGCAGAAAATAAGTTATGTGGTGATGTAGATTATGATGATGTGCTTCAGCATGTCAGTGCTATTACACCGGTTCCAGGCGGAGTTGGTCCTATGACCATAGCCATGCTTATGAATAACTGCGTATCTTCTATAGAATAAACACATAATATGTGGTAAATAAGAAAAGGGGAAGGTTTCATGCGGTGCGAAAAATGCGGCACAGAAATTGAAGAAGGGAAACTGTATTGTGAAAAATGTGGACACGGAATTCAGATTGTCCCGGATTATAATCCCGAATTAGAGGAACGAATTGCCAAAACGTTGGAAAAAATTGTCCATGAAGAATTTGGAAACTATCAAATAAACGAGAAGCAGAAACATAAGAAAATTCAAATGGAGCCCAAAAGAGCCGTAGGTGTTCTTAGTGGTACAGTTATCGTTGTTTTGGTTCTTGGAATTCTTCTCGGAACACACGTAAAACACACAAATTCATATGAGTACCAATTTACAAAGGCAGTGGAATATGCACAAAAAAACAAAACAGAAGAATCTATGGCTGCCTATGAAAAAGTATTAAAATTGAATCAGGATAGTAATGACATCTGCATTGCACTGGCAGATATTTACAAGCAAAAAAAGAAGTATGCCTTAGCAGAGGAATGTTTAAAAACAGCTATTGAAAGAGCACCTTCCGATGTTGATATCTACCGTAAATTAATTGAGATGTATGAAGAAAACGAAAATACGGCTGGTATTGTTTCACTGTTAAACAGTTGTGAAAACGAGGATATTCATCAGGCATTCTGGGAATACGAATTGTCAGCACCGGAAGTAAATCTAAAAGAAGGTGTTTATAAGGATCGTTTGACCCTGGTATTAAAAGTAAATACCAAAGAAACCATTCACTATACCTTAGATGGAAGCGAGCCTACGCTAAACAGTTTAATCTATAAACGCCCAATTACCTTAGAAGAGGGAGAATACACCTTGCGGGCAATTGCTGTCAATTCAAAAGGCATGATTAGCAATGAAATTCAAAAAAAATATACCGTACAGTTAGAAGTTCCTGCCGCTCCCTCTGTATTTCCAGATACCGGAAGTTATCAAGAACCAACGGATATTCTCATCGAGGTTCCCATTGGAAATACGGTATATTATACATTTGATGGTTCTATGCCAACAAATAAATCCAGAAAATACACAAGACCGATTCCAATGCGTCTTGGTACAAATACATTTACCTGTATTGCCTACGATTCTAACGGTAAAATCAGCGATATTACCAGAAAAGAGTATACGTTGAATTTGAATACAACTTATGAAGCACCAGAAGCCATTGCAGCAGTGCGTAATTTGTTAATAAATACCGGTGAAATGTATGATTTAGACGGTCATGCCATTGGCATGGAAGGCAACTATGCTTTAAACTGTTATGAGGCAACCATGATAAATGGTAATATCTACCTTTTAGTGATTAAGCGCTTTAACAATGCAGATGGTACCGTAACTGATTATGATTATAAATATGCCGTGAATGCTGAAAATATTGGCGAGATTTCAAAAGCATACGAAAATTCGGACGGAATTTACACTTTTGAGGCGCCTTATTAAAACATTTTAAGGAAATTTGGCAGGAAGAAAAAATACTTGTTGAAAAATATCGCAGTTTAGATTATGATTAAAAGGATATTGTATATAATCATACAAATAGGAGGATAATGATGTATAAGATTAATGTAAAGGAAAAGCTTGCAGATAAAATTTTCCTTATGGTGGTGGAAGCACCAAGGGTAGCCCGTTCTTGCGAACCGGGACAGTTTGTTATTGTAAAAATGGACGAAAAGGGCGAGAGAATTCCTTTAACAATCTGTGACTATAATAGAGCAACCGGAGAAGTGACCATCGTATTCCAGATTGTAGGTGCCTCTACAGAACGTATGGCGGAATTAGAAGCCGGAGATTATTTTTCAGACTTTGTAGGTCCGTTAGGACGTGCCTCTGAGTTGGTAGAGGAATCAGTAGAAAGTTTGAAAAACAAAAATATACTTTTTGTAGCAGGTGGTGTAGGAACAGCACCGGTATACCCACAGGTAAAATGGCTTCATGAGCAGGGAATCGCAGCAGATGTAGTAGTCGGTGCAAAAACGAAAGATATGTTGATTCTCCAGAAGGAAATGGAAGCAGTAGCAGGTAATTTATATGTAGCAACAGATGATGGCTCCTTCGGATTTAAAGGACTGGTAACAGAAGTTGTCAAAAATCTGGTAGAAAAAGAGGGTAAGACATATGATGTATGTGTTGCAATCGGACCAATGATTATGATGAAGTTCGTTACAATTTTAACAAAGGAATTAAATATTCCTACCGTTGTAAGCTTAAATCCAATCATGGTAGACGGAACAGGTATGTGCGGTGCCTGCCGTGTAACTGTTGGTGATGAAGTGAAGTTTGCATGTGTAGACGGACCTGAGTTTGATGGTCATTTAGTAAACTTTGATGAAGCTATGAAGCGCCAGCAAATGTATAAAACCGAAGAGGGAAGAGCTGTTTTGAAATTACGCGAAGGTGATACACATCACGGTGGATGTGGACATTGTGGAGGTGACAAATAATGGACGTATTTAAAAGAGTACCAATCAGCGAACAGCCTGCTGATGTTCGTAATAAAAATTTCGAGGAAGTATGTTTAGGATATACAAAAGACGAAGCGATGGAAGAAGCTTCCCGTTGCATTAACTGTAAAAACGCACAGTGTGTAAAGGGTTGTCCAGTATCTATTAATATACCTGGATTTGTAGAACAGGTAAAGAACGGAAATATGGAAGAAGCCTTTAAAATTATCGGTGAATCTTCAGCACTTCCTGCTGTCTGTGGACGTGTTTGCCCGCAGGAAAGTCAGTGTGAGGGAAAATGTATCCGCGGTATTAAGGGAGAACCGGTTTCTATCGGTAAATTAGAGCGTTTTGTTGCTGATTATGCAAGAGAACATAAAGTAGAAGTTGCACAGCCGAAAAATAAAAACGGCAAAAAGGTTGCTGTTATTGGTTCTGGTCCTGCAGGTCTTACTTGTGCCGGAGATTTAGCAAAGCTTGGTTATGATGTGACTATTTTTGAAGCTTTACACGAAGCAGGCGGTGTACTTGTATACGGAATTCCGGAGTTCCGTCTTCCAAAGGAAACTGTTGTAAAGTCTGAAATTGAAAATGTTAAGGCACTTGGTGTTAAAATTGAAACAAACGTAATCATTGGAAAATCTATTACAATTGATGAATTGATGGAAGAAGAAGGATTCGAAGCAGTATTTATCGGTTCTGGAGCAGGTCTTCCAAAATTCATGGGCATTCCGGGAGAAAATGCAAACGGTGTATTTTCTGCCAACGAGTTTCTTACCAGAAATAATTTAATGAAAGCATTTTTAGACGACCATGATACTCCGATTACCAAGGGCAAAAAGGTTGCCGTTATTGGTGGTGGTAACGTTGCTATGGACGCTGCAAGAACGGCATTACGTTTAGGTGCAGAAACTCATATTGTATACAGAAGAAGTGAAGAAGAGCTTCCAGCCAGAGTTGAAGAAGTGCATCATGCAAAAGAAGAAGGTGTCATTTTCGATTTATTAACAAATCCAACAGAAATCCTTGTAAATGAAGATGGATGGGTTAAGGGAATGAAATGTGTGAAAATGGAGCTTGGTGAGCCGGATGAATCAGGAAGAAGAAGACCACAGGTTATTGAAGGTTCTGAATATGAATTAGAATTAGATACCGTTATCATGGCTTTAGGTACTGCGCCAAATCCACTCATTTCTTCTACTACAAAAGGATTAGATATTAATAAATGGAAATGTATTGTTGCAGAAGAAGAAAACGGTGCAACTACAAAGGCAGGTGTATTTGCCGGTGGAGATGCTGTAACAGGTGCAGCAACGGTAATTCTTGCTATGGGTGCCGGAAAAGCTGCTGCAGCAGGAATTCATGAATATTTACAGAGTAAATAATCATATAAAATGGGCAAAAGACATTTAAAGTCAAGTTTCGACATTATACAATAATATCCAGGTGTTTAAGATATTTATAGTATCTTGGACACCTGTTTCATTTATGCAGTGATGAATAAAGAGATTGACCGACTGGTAAAACAATATAAAAGATAGTATAATGATAGACAACAAAAATTTTTTATTCATAAAACAGAATTGGAGGAATCACTATGGGAATGGAAGAATTTGAAAAGGAAATAAATGCGTCTTTTCAGAAATATGAAGAAGGAGATATTGTAACAGGAACAGTAATTGGTGTTTCTGATACAGAAGTAACAGTGGATTTAGGTTCTTACACAGAAGCAATCATTTCATTAGCGGAATTAAGCAATGATCCCCGCTTTTCCATTAAGGCAGATATTGCTGTAGGAGATGAAATTACTGCAACGGTCACCGGAGAAAATGCAGAGGGAGTCCTATTCCTTTCCTGCAAAAAGGCAGATGATATTCTGGCATGGGAGAAGCTACAAAAGCTGATGGAGGATAGGGTAGTCGTTCCTGTAAAAATAGCCGAAACTGTAAATGCAGGTGTAGTCACCTATCTAGAAGGAATTCGTGCATTTATTCCGGCATCTCAATTAGCACTTACATATGTAGAAAATACCGAAGAATATGTCGGCAAAACCATTGACGTAATCATTATTACAGTTAGTGAAGCTGACAAAAAGTTGGTATTATCAGCAAAAGAGGTATTAAGAGAACAGGCTGTCAAAGATAAAAACAGCCGAATCGCAAAACTTCAGACAGGGCTGATTGTAACGGGTAAAGTAGAAACTTTAGCACCTTACGGAGCATTTGTAAATATCGGAGAAGATTTGACGGGACTGGTACATATCAGTCAGATTTGTGGCAGACATTTAAAATCTCCAAAAGAAGTACTTAAAGTTGGAGATGAGGTTAAAGTTAAAATTTTAGATGTAAAGGACGGTAAAATCAGTCTTAGCATAAAGGCGGTAGAAGAAAACGATGAAGTTCTTGATGATGTAGATGAAGCACCGTTTGAATATTCTTCCGGAGAAGAAGCATCTACTTCTTTAGCCTCTCTATTAAAAAATCTTAAACTTTAATTTATTGTAACTACTTATGGTAAGGTTCTCCGGTGATAATACGATAGCTCCGGTAAATTTGTTCTAAAAGAATGACACGCATTAATTGGTGAGGAAAGGTCATACGACTAAAGCTTAACTTGTAATCAGATTTTTTTATCACAGCTTCATCAAGTCCCAGAGAACCTCCAATAATAAACTGAATATGGCTTACACCATGAATGCCAAGAGTCTTTATTTTTTCTGCAAGCTCCACGCTGTCTGGATTTTTGCCATCTATGGCAAGTACGATGGTGTAAGCATCTTCTGAAAGCTTAGAAAGAATACGTTCGCCTTCCTTTTGTTTAATTTGCAGTTCTATCGCATCACTTGCTTTATCCGGAGTTTTTTCATCAGCAACCTCTATAATAGTTAGTTTACAGTAACGGCTAAGACGTTTCGTGTATTCTGCAATAGCATCTCTATAGAATTTTTCTTTTATTTTTCCAACGGTAATTAATGTTATTTTCATGTTCAGACTCCTTTAAGTATAAATCTGCTATATTATATCACAGGTCAGCACTTCGTACAATTGTAACAAAACTAATGTGTGACATTACTCAGAAGTTATGCTATACTTTATGTATCGTAAAGATTCAAAGGGAGGATTTTATTATTATGTCATGGTGTCCAAAGTGCAAAAATGAATATCGTAAGGGAATTCTGGTATGTAGTGACTGTGGAGCAGCACTGGTAGATGAATTACCACAAGAGGACAATAATAAAGTAATTATGATTGCCCATAAGCAAGAAGCAGAAAATTATTATGAATTACTAAAAAAATTTGAAATAGAACGTGCAAGACTGATTCATGACGAAGAATCGGATTTATATCATGTATCCATACCGGAAAGCCAGGTGGAAAAGGCAAAAAAGCTTGCTATGATTCAGAAAATCAATTTAAAAGAAGAAGACACAGAGAATACAGAAGATATACAGCTTAAAGAGCGTTCCCACGTTTATATTCATCATTCCGAACGTCATCAGGAACTGTTATCTTCAGCCTATTCTTTACTTATAGTAGGTATTATTGGGCTGCTGGCAGTATTGCTTTCGGTATTAAACATTATTTCACTCCCATTTCCGGAAACTACGAATCTTATGATGGAAATTACAATCGGAGTCCTTTGCCTCATTTTTGTTATTGTAGGTCTGCACTGTTTAAAAAGTGCACATTCTGTAAAACAACTGGCAAAAGAGGAAGACAAGCTTACCAGTGAGATTACACAGTGGTTTAAAAAAAGCTTTGATAATTTCGTAATCGATACAGACATAGAAGAAACTTTACCAGAAGAAATTAAATATTTCAAGCGATGTGAAGCAATGAAACAGATTATCAAACACTCCTACGGGGAATTAGACGAAGGATATCTAGACCGATTGATTGAGGAGTTGTACCAGTATTTGTATGAGGATATCAGTTAATTGCATTTTGTACGATGTTATGCTTGTTACAGTAAGAGTAGTACTATGGTACTAAAAAGTTCTTGAATTTTTTTCTGAGGTATAGTATACTTAAATCAAGAAATAACCGATAGTAATTATATAGGTTTCGTTAACGTCTAGAAACGACGAAATTATAAGAACTACTGAAATAAGCATAGGGAGGTGGACAATGCAGTTGACAAATTACAAGCATTTTATAAAGTTAGTCCAATCGAAAAAGTAGAGCATACTTTAAGAACGGGTTCGGAACGTCAGGGTTCTAACAATGAAAGTAAAGATAAGCTTGAATTTCAAAAATGTCTGCTTCAATATTACAACAATAAAGCTGCTTCATTTCGGGAACCAAGCCAACTGAAAACGAACGCATATAACGCTAAAGCTGTGGAGACACTATATGAAGCAACCAGTACCGTAAACTTTTTCGGTTAGGTTAATAGAAAGGAACATATGTTAAGAATGCAAAAAGAAAAATAAGCAACACATGAGTTTTCATGTGATTGCTTATTTTTCAATTTTATATTTTAAGTTGCATGTCAAAAGGTCATTCTTCTGCCTTTGTGAAAGCACAGATGAATCAGACCTTTTGATCTGTAATCTTATAGATAGAAAGAGGGGTCTTTTATGAGAATGTATGATTTAATTATGAAAAAAAGAAATGGTGGTGTTTTAAGTAAGGAGGAAATCCAATACATGGTAATGGGTTTTACCAAAGGGGATATTCCTGATTACCAGATGTCGGCCATGATGATGGCGATTTACTTTCAGGGAATGAATGCACAAGAAACCCTAGATTTAACTATGGTTATGGCAGAAAGTGGAGAAACTCTTGATTTATCGGGCATTCGTGGTGTAAAGTGTGATAAACACAGCACCGGAGGTGTGGGAGATAAAGTTTCACTGATCTTAGGACCTATGGCAGCAGCAGCAGGAATTCCTGTTGCCAAAATGTCCGGCAGAGGCTTAGGACATACCGGCGGAACCATTGATAAATTAGAGTCCATCACAGGATTTAAAACAACGATGGAACGGGAAGAATTTATAAAGCAGGTGAATGAAATCGGAATTGCCTTAGTGGGGCAGACTGCTCACTTAGCACCTGCAGACAAAAAAATATATGCCTTGCGAGATGTTACGGCTACGGTAGATAATATGTCACTAATTGCCAGCAGTATTATGAGTAAAAAACTTGCTGCCGGTGCAGATACTATTATTTTGGACGTAAAATGTGGTAAGGGTGCCTTTATGAAAACTCTTGATGATGCTGAAAAATTAGCTAAGACTATGGTTCAAATCGGGAAAGGAGCCGGAAAAAACACTATTGCGATAATTTCTGACATGAACGAACCTCTTGGATATGCTGTGGGAAATGCTCTTGAAGTGGCAGAAGCTGTAGAAGTATTACAAGGAAACGGAGAACCAAGACTGACACAGCTTTGCATTACGCTGGGTGCTTACATGCTATACAAAACAGGCCTTTGCACTAAAATAGAAGAAGGCATAAGCAAAATGGAAGAAGTATTGAAGAACCATTCTGCTTATGAAAAATTTTTGAGTTTTGTATCAGCGCAAGGTGGTAATGTAGCAGAACTGAAAGATACACAAAAATTGATTCATGCACATTATATTGTAGAAGTAAATGCCCCAAAATCCGGATATATCTCTGCCATTGATGCAGAAGAAACCGGCATGGCTGCACTTATGCTTGGTGCCGGAAGAGAAACAAAGGAAAGTAAATTAGATTATTCCGCTGGTTTTCGCTTATTGAAAAAAACAAGTGACAGAGTAGAAAAGGGAGAATGCATCGCATTGTTATATGCAAATGAAGAAGAAAAGATTCTTCCTGCAAAACAAAGGTTTTTAAATGCCGTTTGTATTTCAGAAAATCCAGTCAAACAGGAGCCTCTGATTAAACAAGTGATTCAGGAATAACGTATACCTTGAATAAAACCAACAATCTTCATCTCGTCATTGGTATAATAACTGATGACGAGATTTTTTCCTGAAATGGTCAGATAACACGTCTTAGTCTGTAATTTGATTTTTTCATCTGAATATTCTAAAATTCCTTTATAATTCTCCACATAAATCTCCCTGTTACCGGTAGCCGTTACAATCACAGCACCAAACATTAAATCTTTTGGAAGATCCAAGGATTCTGTAAGCCCAGCCTTTAATTTATGTTTCATAACAAGGAATACCTTTCTTGCTAATAGGATTTCGTTACTTAACTATATGCATGAAAAACATACTTCATGCATATAGTGTTTAGAAAGCCGAAGGACGGGGGAAACTCTTTTGATTGCGTTGCTAAAATATTTAAAAGGGTATGTACGTATACGGCTCAAAGGCGGCTCGCCGGAACGCTTCTTAAATTTGTGCAGCAATAACAATATTCTTATCTGGCAGATTATTCGAGTAGATAACGAATACGAGATGTATTTAAGCTTGAAAGCGTTTAAAGAATTGAAGAGCATTATTCGTAAGACAAATGTAAAAATCAAGGTAATTGAAAAAAAGGGGTTTCCATTTTTTTTATATAAATACCGAAAGAGAAAAATGTTTTTTGCAGGAATTGTGCTCTGTGCAATCTTTGTTTATATTCTGTCTTTATTTGTATGGCAGATAGAAATTAATGGAAATCACGCCAGAACTACCGATGTTCTTTTAAGTTTTTTAGAAGAGAATCAAGTGAATCACGGTATGCGAAAATCAAAGATAAATTGTGAAGAAATAGAAACGCTGCTTCGAACACATTATAATGATATTATTTGGACTTCCGCCAAACTTCGTGGAACCAGACTCATTATAGACGTGCAGGAAAACACTGACACTTCTATTGAAAATATCGGTAAATTAGAAGCCAGCGATTTGTATTCTGATAAACCCTCCATAATTACTAAAATTGTTACTCGAAATGGAACACCTTATGTAAAAGCAGGTGACGTAGTTAAAACCGGTGATTTGTTGGTGGGCGGTGCTTTAGCTATAACAAATGATTCCGGAGAGATTATAAGCTATCAGTATGTGGCTGCGGATGCAGACATTTACGGGAAAACTATTTATAAATACAAGGATAATTTTAAATTAAAATATATAAAACACGAGAAAACAGGTGAAACAACCACAGGACTTTACCTTAAAATTCACGAGAAATCTGTGTTCCTCGGAAAAAATAAAATAAAATATAAAAATTATCACATCATATCAGACATTCATCAACTAAAATTCGGAGAAAATTTTTACCTTCCATTTTCTTTTGGAACAGTACAGGTCTTTGAAGAAAAAGTAAGTGATAGTGTATACAGTAAGAAGCAGGCCGAAGCAAAAGCAAAGCAGCGTCTTTCAAAATTTATTAAAACTTTAGAAGAAAAGGGGGTTCAAATTCAGGAAAATAATGTTACAATAGACATAGACCAGACGGAGTGTCGGGCAAACGGAAGTCTGGTTGTGATTGAAAAGCTTGGAATCCGTAAAAAAGCTGCAATCATAGAACCAGAGGTTAATGGAAAGGATAACGAAATAGATGGAGAAACAGGAAACCATAATTAATATACCTATGGAACATATGAAAAACGTGTTTGGTCAGTTTGACAGCTATATTAAGAAAATTGAAAGAACATTACATGTTACCATAGTTACACGAGGTGAAGGAATTCATGTCATCGGTGATGAAAGGGCAGTAGATAAGACAAAAAAGATATTTGAAAATCTAACAGCACTTTCTCTCAGAGGAAATACCATTACCGAACAAAATGTAGATTATATTTTATCACTTTCTTTTGAAGAAAAAGAAAATGAAGTATTAGAAATTGAAAAAGATTTGATCTGCCACACTATACAGGGAAAACCAATCAAGCCTAAAACTTTAGGACAGAAGGCTTATGTGGATGCTATTCGTGAAAAAATGATTGTGTTCGGGGCAGGTCCGGCAGGAACCGGAAAGACTTATCTTGCTATGGCGATGGCTATACAGGCATTTAAGGCAGACGAAGTAAGCAGAATCATTCTCACCAGACCTGCCATTGAAGCCGGTGAAAAGCTTGGCTTTCTGCCCGGAGATTTACAGAGCAAGGTAGACCCTTATCTGAGGCCGCTGTATGATGCACTGTATCAAATTATGGGGGCAGACAGCTTTATGAAAAATATGGAAAAAGGCTTGATAGAAGTAGCACCCCTGGCTTACATGCGAGGACGTACTTTGGATAATGCATTTATTATTCTGGACGAAGCACAAAATACTACACCGGCACAGATGAAAATGTTTCTTACAAGAATCGGTTTTGGCTCTAAAGTAGTAGTCACAGGGGATATTACACAGAAAGACTTACCTACCGGACAAAAATCCGGTTTAGAAGTAGCTGAGCGCGTACTAAAGAAAATTGATGACATTGCTTTTTGTACATTGACCAGTAAAGATGTGGTAAGGCATCCGCTAGTACAAAAAATTGTAAAAGCATATGAAGATTATGAAACAAAACAACATACGAAAACAAAAACAAGGGGACTTACAAAATGATAAAGAAACTCAAAAAGCACAATAAACTGCTTGTGCTTCTCTTGTATTTAGAGACCCTGCTTTGTGTTAGTTTTGTATCCTTCTATCTTAGAGATATGAGTATACAAAGAACTATGGCAGTTACCACACTATCTTTCGTTCTCTGCACTGCATTCTTAGTGGCACTCGCAGCAGAATATTTTAACCGGGAATTATACGAACGTTTTTCACTCTTAGAAGTAAATGTAGTTTATGTACTTGGATTACTTTTAGGTATTTTTATGTTATATGAACCAGATTACTGTGATACCATACTGGTACTTCCGGTAATGATGGGCATTATAACCGGTGTCGGTCCTGCAATTGCTTGCGATGCAGTAATTCTCAGCCTTGTGTTTTTGTGGAATGGCATAGATATAGAAATACTGATTTTTTATTTAATTATAGGTATTATTGGAAGTTATATGAGCCGAAGTATGGTAAGGAAAAAACAGATTGTTTCAGGAATGGTTACATTGTTTTCCGCCTTTGTACTGACAATGTGTGTATATGTCTTTTTCAAAAACGAGCGAATTAATTTGTATGTGCTGGCAAACATACTTCTGGGTGGCGTGGTGAACATACTATCTTTAATCGTCGTATTGCCTTATTTCTATAATTCAAGAAATAAAGAGCACAGAGATATGGTTAAAATGCTATCACCTCAATATGAGTTGATGGATTCTATGATTAAATTTAAAAAGAAAGTTTACGCCCATGCAGCCTTTTCTTCTAGAATAGCGGAACAGGCAGCAGAGGCTATTCATGCAGATGCATTAGTAACAAAATGCAGTGTCTACTATTATAATTATGCAAGGACTTTAGGAAAAAATTACACCGATCCTTTTATAGAAACTGCATACTGGCACAAATTTCCTAAAAAAGTTACCAATGTTGTACTATCTCTTGCGAATGACTCACAAAAGATACTGACAAAAGAAGCGGCAATTGTTCTTGTAACTGAAACACTTGTTCTTGCCAAAGAATCAAAATTCGCCGATGGACAGGCCGAAAAAGGCTACTTAGAAGCAGTAATGAAGCAAAGATTCCAGCGTGGAATGTTAGATTTAGCTGAAATTTCCATCAAAGATTATATTACACTAAAAGATTTTGTGATTACACAATTGTGTAAGACTTCAGAATAACTATAGAAAGGAAGAGTCGTTGTGACAATTTGTCTGGAACAGGAATACGAACTGGATTTAGGAATAGATTATAAGAAGCTGGCAGAAACTGTAATTGAGGCAGCTTTAGATTATGAACAGTGCCCCTATGAATGTGAGATTAATGTAATTCTTACCAATAATGTGGGAATTCATCAGATTAACAAGGAGTGCAGAGAAATTGACCGACCTACGGATGTACTGTCATTTCCAATGGCAGAATACGATATACCGGGAAATTTTGACCTTTTAGAAGAAACACAGCCGGATTGTTTTCATCCGGAAAGCGGTGAACTTTTATTAGGTGATATTATTATTTCATTAGATAAGGTAAAAGAACAGGCAGAAAGTTATGGGCATTCTGTCAAAAGGGAATATGCTTTTCTTTTAGCCCACAGTATGTTACACTTAATGGGTTATGACCATATGGTGGAAGAAGAAGAGAAGGTAATGTTTCGAAAGCAGGAAGAGATTCTTGCCAAGCTAAATATTACAAGATAATTTAAAAACAAAGTGACAGGAGATAAAATATGGAACGGAAAAAAGAAAGTGCTAGTGGATTTGTTGTACAGGGAAGTATCCTTGCAACAGCCTCCATTCTTGCACGTATTATCGGACTAATCTACAGAGTTCCGGTAACACGTATTATCGGAGATTATGGAAATGGACTTTATGGATTCGCTTTTGAAGTATATTCCATGATGTTACTGATTTCCTCCTATTCTTTACCCACTGCCATATCTAAGCTAGTGGCAGCAAAAGCACATCAGGGACAACATAAAAACGCTTATAAAATTTTTAAAGCAGGTTTATTCTTTGCTACGGTAACAGGTACACTGGCTGCTTCAATCACTTTCCTACTGGCAGATTTTATTGCCGGAACAATTATGAAAGACAGCATGATTGCACTATCTTTACGTGTATTGGCACCAACCATCATCATTGTTGCAATTATGGGTGTTATCCGTGGATATTTTCAAGGGTTGGGAACTATGATGCCAACGGCTGTATCACAGATTATTGAGCAGATTGTAAATGCCGTTGTCAGTATCATTGCTGCCTACTATCTATTTGCCTATGGAAGTAAAGTGGCCCAGATTCTTCAAAATGAAAATTATGCCCCGGCTTACGGTGCTGCCGGAAGTACGTTAGGAACTTTATTTGGTGCAGTGTTTGGCCTTTTATTTCTGCTTTTTATGATGATGATATATAAAAGAGTCCTAAAACGCAGAATGGTCAAAGACAGAACCGTCCGTACCCAAAGTTATGGTGAAATATATATGCTGTTATTTTCTACCATAGTACCGATTATTTTAAGTACTGCGGTTTACAATTCCAGCGTATTTATTGATCAGACAATATTCAGTAATATAATGAACCGAAAGGGTGTGGCAAATTATACAGAATTATTTGGCGTGTTTACCGGAAAATACCGTCTGCTTGTGAATGTGCCTGTTTCTATTGCCAGTGCTATGGCAGCTTCGACGATTCCAAGCCTGACTGCGGCTGTGGCTGCCCGGGATAGAAAATTAGTAAATCAGAAAATTAATATATCCATTCGATTTATCATGGTAATTGCATTTCCCTGTGCTGTGGGACTTGCCGTACTGGGATCTCCGATTCTCAAATTATTATTTAACGACAGCAGAAAATTACCGGCAAATCTTCTTATGGTGGGCTCTGTAGCAGTAATACTATACTCCTTGTCTACCTTATCCAATGGAATTTTGCAGGGGCTAAATCGAATGAAAGTGCCAGTTAGAAATGCATTTATTTCGCTTGTTGTTCATGTAATTCTTGTCTATCTGATGTTAGAATTTACGGACCTAAATATATATGCCATTGTCATTGGCAACGTAGTATTTGCATTACTGATGTGTATCTTAAATGCATGGGACATCAAGAAAACCACTGGATACCGTCAGGAGATTTATAAAAGCTTTATCGTTCCGGCATTGGCTTCCGCTGCAATGGGTGTAATCGCATTTGTTGTTTATTTCGTTTTAGAAAAGCTGACAAAGAATAATACTATAAGCTTTGTAGTTGCCTTTGTTCTTGCAGTGGCTGTTTATGCTGTAGTATTATTGCTCTTAAAGGGATTTACAGAAGACGAATTGGCTTCGCTGCCAAAAGGAACTATGCTGGTGAACATAGCCAAAAAAATTCACCTAATGTAAACCTGTTTCATTGCATGGAAAAAATTGTATAAAATAAAGATTTTAAGCTGATAATATAGGTAAAAGGAGATTATGTATGAAAAAAACCTATATTATCAGCTTTATTTTATTTGGAGTTCTTATCTGTATTGCATATTTTAGTTGTTACTTTTTCTTTCGCAATACTACGGACCGTTTGACACGAGAATCGGAAGAGATTCTAAAGGCAGATACCAGTACAACAAATTATACTTCCGATCAGACCATCTATATTCTTGAAAAATACAATGCTGCAAATTATGAACTTACCGAAGAAACGCTTGCCATGCCGGCAGAATACGTTGGGTTAACCAGAACACAACTAATGGAAAAAATTAAAAACTACGAAAAGGCACCAAATAATGCCGACATGGAATTGGGATTCACCGGTTTTTCACTGGTATATTTTTCTGAAAATAAAATTGTCTTAAGAAAAACATATAATAAGGCATTTTATGATTGGGAATATATTGCCAAGACAAATGCAGAAGGAAAGATTGTGATTTACGCTGCAAAAAACGGAGAGCTATATACAGATACCGATATTTATTATAATAAGCTGCCGGAGGACATGCAAAAGCAGATTCAAGAGGGAAAATATATGAATGGACTGCGTGAAGTATATGACTTTCTAGAAAACTATTCAAGTTGAAAAAAAATGTCGGATATAGTATGATATTGGTATATCTATTTGAAAGCAGAAATACTTTAAGAGAGATGGTATCATAAGAAATGGGGGATGAGGATATGACAGATAAATTATATGAATTGATGGATTGGCCGGCAATAGAATCGGTAGTTTATTCTGAAGAGGATCGGCCACAGGACATATTAGGGGCGTTTAAATTAAACAAGGGCGTTTTAATACAGACTTTTCAGCCGCAGGCTTCTACTGTCAGAGTAAAATTCAAGGAAACGAAAAAAATTTATGACATGGAGCTGGCAGATGAGGAAGGATTTTTTGCAGTATTCATCCCCGGTAAAAAGAAAATAGATGATTATGTACTATTAGTTACAGAAGATGGTAAAGAACGGCAGATGACAGACCCATATAAATTTGAGCCAATCATTTCCGGAGAAGACTGCATGGCATTCCAATCAGGCATTCACTATGAAATTTACGAGAAGCTTGGAGCACATTCTATGACACGCGAAGATGTCTCAGGTGTCAATTTTGCAGTCTGGGTTCCTAAGGCAGTCAGAGTCAGTGTTGTTGGCGAATTTAACCAATGGGATGGAAGACGTCATCAAATGAATCGTGTGGGTGACAGCGACATATTTGAGTTATTTATACCGGAAATTACGCAAGGAGATATCTATAAATTCGAAATCAAAATGCGGGGCGGTCTTGTACTATTAAAATCAGATCCTTATGCCAGCGCATTTGAAGTCCGCCCGAACTCGTGTTCTATGGTGGGGTGTGAGAATACTTATGTATGGAATGACTCTGAGTGGCTGGAAGAAAGAAGCCGGACAAATTACCATGAAAAACCCGTTTCAATCTATGAAATACATCTTGGTTCCTTTCGGAGAAAAGGAAAAGATGCCTTTTATAATTATCGCGAGCTGGCTCCTATGGTAATTGAGCAAGTAAAGGCTTTGCATATGACACACGTAGAATTGCTTCCTATTATGGAACATATTCTGGATGAATCATGGGGGTATGAAACTACCGGATATTACGCACCTACCAGCCGCTTTGGAAATAAAAATGACTTTAAGTACTTTATAGATGAACTTCATAAGGAAGGGATCGGTGTGATTTTAGACTGGGTTCCTGCACATTTTCCTAAAAACGCAGATGGACTGGTAAATTTTAACGGCTATTGTCTATACGAACCAGCACAAGAAAACCGACGTGAACATAAGCGCTGGGGGACTTATGCTTTTGATTATGAAAGGCGTGAGGTAAGCAATTTCCTGATTGCCAATGCCTTATACTGGGTAGAGCAATTTCATGCAGACGGACTGCGTGTAGATGCTGTTTCTGCCATGCTATATTTAGATTATGACCGTTTAGAGGGCGACTGGACTCCCAATATATACGGCGGCAACGAAAACTTAGAGGCGATAGAGTTTATCAAACATTTAAATTCTATTATGAAAAAGCGTAACCCTAATGTATTAATGTTTGCAGAAGAGTCTACACTGTATGGAAATGTAACCGGAAACTTAGAAGAGGGCGGATTAGGATTTGATTATCGCTGGAATTTTGAATTCATGAATAAATGCTTTGAATTTTTTTCCTGTGATCCTTTGTTTCGAAAAGGCATATACAATGAATTTTTAAATAGTGCTGTGTATGCATATATGGAACATTATGTGTTGCCTTTTTCTCATGATGAGGTTGTACATGGAAAACATTCCATGAAAAATAAAATGGCAGGAAATGATGATGAGCAATTCCATAACTTAAGGCTTATGTATGCTTATCAGCTCGTACATCCGGGAAAGAAGCTTCAATTTATGGGAAATGAAGTAGCAGGTGAGCTAGAATGGTGTGAGAGTCTGGAACCGGAATGGAAATTATTGAAAAAGAAGAAACATGCCGGAGTTATGCAGATGATTTCTGTTCTAAATGAAATTTACTGTACATATCCTGCTATGTATGAATTAGAAGAAGAAATGGAAGGCTTAGAATGGATTAACAATACTTCCGTAAATGAAACAATGGTTTCCTTCTTGCGAAAAGGAAAAAGAGCTGGAGAGGAGCTGTTAGTTGTATGTAACTTCACTCCGGTATTACGTGAAAACTATAAGATTGGTGTTCCATTCAAAGGAACGTATCAGGAAATCTTTAACAGTGATGATACTCGTTTTGGCGGTACGGGTGCCGTAAATAGCAACGCAAAAACTGCACAAAAAGAAGCCTGGGACGAACGGGATTATTCTATACGAATAAAAGCAGCACCATTAAGCGTTTCTATTTTCAAGAAAATTCAAGAAAATAAATAATGCGGAACATAAATAACAAATATTGGATAAGGAGGACTTTATGTTACTGACAGAATCTGTTGTTCAGGAAAATATTCAGGAGCAGGTAGACCAATTAGCGAACATTAATATTGAAGATGTACAGCCAAGTGTAATTATGCAAACCTTAAAAGGTTATGTTCCTGATATTATTAATTTTGGCATAGCATTATTGATTGCAATTGTTGTATTTGTTATTGGCTCTAAAGTAATCAAACTGATTCGTAAAATCGTTCGACGTTCGCTGGAACGTTCCAGTGTCGACAAGGGTGTGGAGCAGTTCATTGATTCCCTGCTAAAAATATTGCTGTATATGGTGCTGATTATGACCATTGCAGGTATGTTAGGAATTCAGACGACTTCCATTGTTACTATTGTCGGCTCAGCCGGAGTGGCAGTTGGTCTTGCATTACAGGGCAGCTTATCCAACTTTGCCGGTGGTGTACTTATCTTGATATTAAAGCCCTTTAAAGTAGGAGATTATATCATAGACTGCAGCACAGGGAATGAAGGAAGCGTAAAACAGATTCAGATTTTTTATACGAAGTTATTAACAATTGATAATAAAGAAGCTTTAATTCCTAATGGTACTCTTATGAATTCGAGTATTATCAATGCAACGGGTCAGACCGAACGCCGTGTGGATATTGTAGTAGGTATTTCCTATGATGCAGATTTAAAGGTCGCAAAGGAATGTATGGCAGAACTTGTAAGCAGGGAAGAAAAAACATTAAAGGATAGGCCGGTAGATATTTTTGTGAATAATCTAGGTGACAGTGCTGTTGAACTTGGACTTCATGTATGGGTTGCCACAGAGAATTACTGGGCTGTGAAGTGGCGATTGACAGAGAATATTAAATTAGCTTTTGATGAAAAAGGTATTGAAATCCCATTCAATCAATTATCTGTACATATCGCAGAAAAATAGGTATTTTCATTGCATCTATTATTTGCACAAAAAATCAAGACCCTCATAAGATAAAGTAGAGAACTTAGTATCTTATGGGGGTTTTTATGGGTGTAATATTATCATTGGAACACATAAGTTTTGCCTACCATAGTGAAGAAGGAGAAATACTTGCTCTTGACAATATATCTTTTTCTGTTTCTCAGGGGGAATTTGTGGCAATTATTGGTCCGTCCGGCTGTGGCAAGTCTACTTTATTATCCTTGATTTCGGGTCTGTACCCCGTAGAACAGGGAAGTATCATTTTTCACGGAAATTCATCAAAGCAAAATAATACTAACATCGGTTATATGTTGCAAAAAGACCATCTGTTCGAATGGCGCACGATTTACCGAAATGTTATTTTAGGGCCTGAAATTAACAAAAATCTGACGAATGAAAAGGAAGAAGCAATTGAAAATATGTTAAAAACCTATGGACTGTTAGAATTTAAGGACAAAAAACCATCGGAATTGTCCGGAGGTATGAGGCAACGTGCTGCACTGATCCGCACTCTGGCTATGGAACCGGACTTACTGTTATTAGATGAACCTTTTTCTGCGTTAGATTACCAGACTAGAATTTCCGTTGCCGACGACATTGGAACTATCATAAAAAGAGAGGGAAAAACAGCCATACTGGTAACACATGACTTGTCAGAGGCTATTTCACTGGCAGACAGAGTGATTGTATTAAGCAATCGTCCTGCCACAGTAAAACGCATCATTCCGATTCAATTAAGTGTGAAAAACAGAACACCTTTTTCTTCCAGGACGGCACCTGAATTTAAGGAATACTTCAATCTTCTCTGGAAGGAGCTAAGTACTTATGAGCATGTCTAAAGTATCCGCAGAGCAGTTAAACTTTATCAAAAATGTAAAAAGAAAAAAGCGTATGATTACCTGTATACAATTTACAATTTTAGTTATTTTCTTAGGCATTTGGGAAGTTGCAGCAGATTTAAACTGGATTGATGATTTCATTTTCAGTAGTCCATCCAGAATTATATCAACCTGTATAAAGTTAAGTGCCTCAGGAGAGCTTGCAAAACATGCCGGCATTACTTTATATGAAACACTTTTAAGTTTTATAATTACCACAGGAAGCAGCATTTTGATAGCAATGGTTCTCTGGATAAGTCCTACGGTTTCAAAAATTTTAGAACCCTACCTTGTAATGCTTAATTCACTTCCAAAATCTGCACTGGCTCCCTTACTGATTGTATGGCTTGGTACCGGAGCAAAAACCATAATTGTAGCAGGAATTTCCGTTGCTGTATTCGGCGGAATTATTAATCTGTATACCACCTTTCGTGCTACGGACAGAGAGAAAGAAAAACTGATTTATACTTTAGGTGGCAAAAAATATCAGGTATTATTTAAGGTAGTACTTCCATCAGGTATTCCCGCCATTATCAGCAATATGAAAGTTAATGTAGGACTTTCCTTAGTAGGTGTAATTATCGGAGAATTTCTCGCAGCAAGAGCGGGGCTCGGATATCTGATTATTTATGGAAGTCAAGTATATAAACTTGACTGGGTCATGATGAGTATTATCCTGCTATGCATTATGGCAGTAATGTTTTATCGGGTTATTGGGGTGATGGAACGAAGATACTGTCAAGGATAATTAAGGTCAGCAAGGCTGAGATTGAAGATCATGCATATAAACATTAGAAGCTTCCAGAGCTGTTCAAATTCTGCTTTGGAAGCTTTTGCAGTTTGTATGTGCTGTGAACCGGAAAATTGTTACGAATTGCCAATTTGCAGACTTTTGAATGTCTTGTTTTCCCGGAATCTCTATGGTATAATGGAAAACGTGCATTTTAACGAGAAATCAGGTAGCCGCAGGCTGCCTTTTAAACGATACAAGGAAAGGCAAGGAACATATGTTAGAAAATAGCGAAATCATGAAGCATATCGATCTTAACGGTGAAGCTCCGATAGATGAAACACAAAGACAGTATTATTATATGGCTAAGGCAGCAAACTATGTCGAAGAAGAAAGCAAAATTGCAGGGAGAAAGCTTACTTACTTTGTCCAGAATTTTGGCTGTCAAATGAATGCCAGAGATGCCGAAAAGCTTTCTGGTATTTTGAAAAAGATTGGATATGAAGAAACATTTGATGAGAATGCAGACTTTGTAATCTATAATACCTGTACAGTGCGTGAAAATGCAAATTTAAAGGTATATGGAAGATTAGGTTACTTAAATGGTGTGAAAAAGAAAAACCCACATATGAAAATTGGTCTTTGCGGCTGCATGATGCAAGAGCCTGAAGTCGTCGAAAAGATTAAGAAAAGCTACCGTCATGTAGATTTAATTTTTGGAACACATAATGTATTTAAACTGGCAGAACTTCTTGTCACCATGTATGAATCTAAACGTACCGTTATTGATATCTGGAAAGATACGGATAAAATTGTGGAAGACCTTCCAATGGAACGAAAATATAAATTTAAATCCGGCACCAACATTATGTTTGGCTGTAACAATTTCTGCAGCTATTGTATTGTTCCATACGTCCGGGGCAGGGAACGGAGCCGTAATCCAAAGGATATTATTCGTGAAATTGAAAAGTTGGTTTCTGATGGCGTAGTCGAGATTATGCTGTTAGGACAAAATGTAAATTCCTATGGCAAAACCTTAGAGGAACCAATGTCTTTTGCCGAGCTTTTACAGGAAATAGAAAAAATTGAAGGACTGGAACGTATTCGCTTTATGACTTCCCACCCGAAGGATTTATCGGATGAATTGATTGAAGTAATGGCAAAATCCCAAAAAATATGCAGACATCTTCACTTACCATTACAGTCTGGAAGTTCTAAAGTGTTAAAAGAAATGAACCGTCACTATGATAAAGAAAAATATCTTACACTGGCCAAAAAGATTCGTCAGGCAATTCCGGATATTTCTCTTACCACGGATATCATTGTTGGTTTCCCAGGGGAAACCGAAGAAGATTTTCAGGATACACTAGACGTAGTACGTCAGGTGCAATTTGACAACGCCTTTACCTTTATTTATTCTAAACGCAGTGGAACACCTGCGGCAGTTATGGAAAACCAGATACCGGAAGAGGTTACAAAAGACCGCTTTGACCGTCTGTTAAAAGAAGTCCAGGCGATAGCACACAAGAGAGCCGGGGCATTTGAAAACACCGTGCAAGAGGTTCTGGTAGAAGAAGCAAATGAACACGATACAGAGATGGTAACAGGACGTATGTCAAATAATATGTTAGTACATTTTAAAGGCGGTCAAGAATTGATTGGCACATTACAAAAGGTTCACCTAAAGGAATGTAAGGGGTTCTATTATTTAGGAGAAATATAAAACACCTTTCAAGGAGGTTTCTCTATGTATCTTATGATTGATAATTATGATTCGTATGTTTACAATCTAGTATCCTATATGAAGGAACTGAACATGAACCTACAGGTGATTCGTAATGACAAAATTGACTGGAAGCAGTTAGAAATAGCTGTAAAGAAACATACACTCAAAGGAATTATACTTTCTCCCGGGCCAAAGCACCCGAAAGATTTTACCTATCCTAGAAAACTAATCGAGTGCTTTGGTTCTGATATTCCTATCTTAGGCGTATGTCTGGGACACCAGATGATTGCCGATACTTTTGGAGCAAAAGTCGTAAAAGCCATACGTCCTATGCATGGAAAATTAAGCAGCATCGCACATACAGGATGCTGTCTTTTTGAGGGCATTCCCAATCATTTTCAGGCAACAAGATACCATTCTCTTGTAGTCAGTGAAATGAATTTTCCTGTGGAATTATCTATCGATGCGAAAAGTGATGATGGCATGATTATGGCACTTCATCACAAAGAAAAACCTATTTATGGAATCCAGTTTCACCCTGAAGCAGTTCTTACGCAATACGGACATGAACTGCTTCAAAATTACCAGACGATTTGCGAAAGGTGGTACTTATGTCGGCATATATCGTAAAAGCAGATAACTTTCTTCCCTGTAATGAGATTTTCAATGAATTACACCAAGAACCCATGGCAGTGTTTTTAGAGTCATCCATGCACAATGAATTAGGCAGGTATTCTATCATCGGTATTTCCCCTTATCATGTCATAAAAGAATCCCACAACACCTTATATATCAATGGAGAAAAAAGTCCTTTTTCTCTGGAAGAATACTTAAAAGGTTATCTGAAAGAGCACCGGGAAGAAAATCCTACGGATTTACCTATCATATCAGGTGCCATTGGATATTTTTCCTATGACTATGGAAGAAAATTTGAACATATCAAAACAAAACATGAAAACTCTACTTCCATGCCAGACGTAATTCTCGCCTTTTATGACTGTTTTTTTATTGAGGATACACAAACAAAGGAATTGTATCTTGTAGCAAACGGAAAGCAAGAAAAACCGGAGAAATGCATTTTGCAAATGCAGGAATTTTTAAAGGGCTTAAAAGAAAAATCCACTAAAACGGTTACGACAAGCACACTTTATGCTCCGCTGGATTTGGCAAAGCTAGAACAGTTAGTGGACAAGCATGTTTCGAAAGAAGCTTACAAAAAGGCAATTGATCTGACCATAGAATACATTATAAAAGGTCATATCTATGTTATGAATCTGACACAACAACTTAGTGTTCGCAGCAGCCGCACACCTTATGAAGTATTTCAACGGCTAGAAAAACATAATCCGGCACCCTTTTCTGCCTACTTAAATTATGAAGAGGGCGAAATTATCAGTGCATCTCCGGAGCGATTTCTTCGTATTCGTAATGGCAACATACAAACACGTCCCATCAAAGGGACCAGAAAGCGCGGAAAAACAGAGGGAGAGGACTTTTTGTTAAAAACAGAACTACAAAATTCTGAAAAGGATAAAAGCGAACTTCTAATGATTGTAGATCTAGAACGTAACGACTTAAACCGGGTCTGCGAACCGGGGAGTGTAAAAGTAACAGAATTATTCCACATAGAAACATATGCAACCGTATTTCATCTCATTGCCAATGTTACAGGTACGCTGCAAAAAGACATAGATGTGGTAGATGTACTGCATGCAACGTTTCCGGGTGGCTCCATAACCGGTGCACCAAAGGTGCGTGCCTTAGAAATTATTGATGAGCTAGAAAGCGTACCCCGAGGCATCTACACTGGTATTATAGGGTATATTTCCTTAAATGGTGACTGTGATTTCAACATTGCCATTCGTACCGCATTACATCAGAATGATACATATCATATTGGAGTAGGCGGTGGAATCACCTACGAATCCGATACCGAATTTGAATATGAAGAAACCCTTCAAAAAGCAAAAGCACTGGTGGAAGCAATTTTGTGATTTTTAACATTTTAGGAACAGGAAAGGATTAAAAATATGGCTGCAGAGAATCAAATTATTATTTTAGATAACGGTTATTCCTTTGGGATGGGCATATTTGAAACGATTGCCGTAGAAAATGGACAAGCGTTGTTCTTACCCTGGCATTTAGAGCGAATGGAACATGGGCTTGACACTTTAGGAATTTCTAAAAAGAGATTTCTTGAAAATGCCTCATTCGAACAACTAAATCAATATTTGAAATCATATCCTATGACACATGGCGTATTAAAAATTATGGTATCAGAAAATAACTGTATTCTCACCACACGAGAAAATCCCTATACCGATGCCGATTACCAAAAAGGGTTCTACTTAGATATAAGTCGTGTCATTCGCAATGAAACCTCACCCTTTACCTACATAAAATCTTTTCATTACGGTAACAACCTTCTAGAAAAGGCTCGTGCAAAGAAAAATGGATTTGATGAAACCTTATTTCTAAATTCAAAGGGGGAAATTACGGAAACCAGTGCTAGTAATATTTTCTTTGTGAAAGGAGAAAATATGTATACTCCTCCTGTAAAATGCGGTCTGTTAGATGGTATTATCAGAAGGTATGTAAAAGAAAACTATGCCGTTGAGGAAAGAATCATAACCCCAGAGGAAATAAAAGAATTTGATGAAGCATTTCTTACCAATTCTTTAATGGGAATTATGCCAGTGACAGCTATTAGTGATTACACGTTTCCAAAAAGAAGCTATACCAGCCATTTGCTTGCTGAGTACTTACATACAGTTTCATCAAAAAAATAACAATCAAAAAATAATTTGTTTTAAAACAGGGGATTCTATGATAAAATAAACGATATCACAAAAAGAAAGGAACAGAAATGTTAAAAAATTTCGATTTATCTATCATCATAGAACCCCTGTTGTCATGGTTTTCAAAAAATGCAAGGAGTTTACCCTGGCGTGAAGAGCCTACTCCGTACAGAGTGTGGGTATCAGAAATTATGTTGCAGCAGACCAGAGTAGAAGCCGTCAAACCTTATTTTGAACGTTTTACAACCACCCTGCCAAATGTCCAAAGTCTTGCGGAATGTGACGAAGAAAAATTGCTGAAGCTCTGGGAAGGTTTAGGATATTATAATAGAGTAAGGAATATGCAGACAGCAGCCAGGACTATCATGAATGATTATAATGGAGAACTTCCCAAAGAATATGAAGAACTTCTAAAATTAAAAGGAATCGGACACTATACCGCAGGCGCTATTGCCTCTATTGCCTATGGAAAGGCTGTTCCGGCGGTAGATGGAAATGTACTGCGCGTCATTACCAGGGTAAGTGCTGATACTTCGGATATTATGAAGGATTCTGTTAAGAGAACAATCGAGCAGGCATTAGCAAATATTATGCCCAAAGAACACGCCAGTGCTTTTAATCAGGCATTAATGGAACTGGGTGCTAAGGTATGTATTCCAAATGGAGAACCCTTATGCCCTAAGTGTCCATGGACAGATTTTTGTGAAGCCAGAAAACAGAAGCTTTGGAAAGAACTTCCTGTGAAAAAGAAGACGCTAAAGCGAAAAATAGAAGAGAGAACTGCCTTTGTCATTCGAAAAGAAAACACCATCGTATTAAACAAACGCCCAAAGAAAGGACTTCTTGCGGGATTATATGAATTTCCGAATGTAAACTGTCATATGACAGAAGAAGAGGCACTCAACTGGGTTAAAAATCAAAAATTAATGCCCCTGAAAATTGTTCCATTACAGAATGCAAAACACATTTTTTCCCATATCGAATGGCATATGATGGGTTATATGGTATGGATAGACGAATTATCAGAAGAAAACAGCGAATTTCTCTTTATTGAATTAGAGGAATCCCAAAAAAATTATCCGATACCGGCGGCATTCTCTGCATATACGAAATATATGAATATGAAACTTGGAAATGAGCGTTTTGAGAAATAACGTATTGACTTTCCGACAAATAAGTGGTAATCTATACAAGAACTTAAAAGTCAAAGGCAACGAAAAGGAATAGTAAATTATAATTTGATTTCAGAAAGCTGTTGGTTGATGTGAAACAGTAGAAGATTATTTTTTGAACTCGCCTTGGAGCCGCTGTCCCAAATGTTTACAAAGTAGGCACAGACGGAATCCCACCGTTATAAGGGAAAGATATGGCACAGACACAGACGTTTGTAAAGTATCCAGTGAGTGTGTGATTTATCACAAATTGAAGTGGTACCGCGTAGGAATTATACCTTCGTCTTCGAAAAGGAAGACGGAGGTTTTTTTTGACAATAAGTCAGGAGGTTTAAGCTATGAAAAATTTTGAAAAGTATACCAGAGGTTATTTTTTACCACCAGAACCTTGTTTTGAATGGACGAAAAAAGATTATATTGAAAAAGCACCCATCTGGTGCAGTGTTGACTTAAGAGATGGCAATCAGGCATTGATTGTCCCGATGAGTTTAGAGCAGAAAATTGAATTCTTTAAATTATTAGTGGAAATAGGATTTAAAGAAATTGAAATCGGTTTCCCGGCTGCTTCTGAAACAGAATATGAATTTGCCAGAGCCTTGATTGAACAAAACTTAATTCCAGATGATGTAACAATTCAGGTATTAACCCAGGCAAGAGAGCACATTATCAAAAAAACGTTTGAAGCCTTAAAAGGCTGCAAGCGTGCAGTAGTACATTTATATAACTCTACTTCTGTCGCACAAAGAGAACAGGTATTTAAAAAATCAAAAGAAGAAATCTTAAATTTAGCTGTAAGTGGTGCTAAAATGTTAAAAGATTTGGCTGAAAAAACAGAAGGAAATTTCTTATTTGAATACAGTCCGGAAAGTTTCCACGGAACAGAAATCGAGTATGCTTTAGAGGTATGTAACGCAGTATTAGATGTATGGCAGCCTACGCCTGAGAAAAAGGTCATTATCAATCTTCCGGCAACTGTAGAAACAGCAATGCCGCATATTTATGCAAGTCAGATTGAATACATGTCAACCCATATGAAATACAGAGAAAATGTGATACTTTCTCTGCATCCACACAATGACAGAGCCTGTGGTGTGGCAGATGCTGAATTAGGCGTCTTAGCCGGTGCTGACAGAATTGAAGGAACTTTATTCGGAAATGGCGAACGTACCGGTAATGTAGATATTATTGCCTTGGCAATGAATATGTATTCTTATGGCATAGATCCAGAGTTAGACTTCTCAGATATGCCTAAGATATGTGAATTATACGAGAGAGTTACACAAATGCCTGTCAATCCACGTAATCCATACAGTGGTGCATTGGTATTTGCTGCATTTTCAGGAAGTCATCAAGATGCGATTGCAAAGGGTATGCAGTGGAGACATGATTTTGACCAGGAACACTGGACTGTTCCATATTTACCGATTGATCCGCAGGATGTAGGCAGAAGCTACGATGCTGATGTAATCCGAATCAACAGCCAGTCCGGTAAAGGCGGCGTAGGATATATTTTGGAACAAAAATACGGTTTACATATGCCTGCAAAGCTTCGTGAAGCTATGGGATATGCCGCAAAGGCGGTATCAGACCACAAACACAAGGAATTGTCTCCAGAAGAAATTTATGATATCTTCTTAAAGACCTTTGTAGATATCAAACAGCCAATGGACATTACAGAATGCCATTTCAAGCAGGAAAACGGCATTACAACTACCGTTTCTAGTATAAACAACAATAAAACCTCTGAAACAACAGCAATTGGAAATGGAAGATTAGATGCTGTCAGCAATGCTCTGAAACAGTGTTATGGATATAAATATAAAATCGCTACTTATCAGGAGCATGCATTAGAGCAAGGTTCTGATTCCAAAGCAATTGCTTATGTAGGAATTACCTATGATGATGACAAAACGGCATGGGGCTGCAGCATTGATGCTGATATTATCAGAGCATCCATTGATGCCTTAGTAACAGCTATCAACAATGCCTTTCACTAAATAATTATGGACTTCGGTTTCTTACACAAAGAAAATTAAAATTTTAGATTTTTTTTATGAAATTTTCATGAAAATAAAAAAAGTATAAAGACCTCCTTGAAAAATGTCGAATTTAGGACTATGATAAAAAATTGTCAAGCGTTTTTTATCGAAATCTATGAATTGACATATTTCAGGAGGTCTTAATTATATGGAAAAACTAAAGCCAAAATTGTTTTCTGTCATGAAAACATATTCCAAGGAACAATTTATTAAAGATGTAATAGCAGGTATCATTGTGGCAATTATTGCCTTACCATTGTCTATTGCACTTGCACTTGCTTCCGGAGTCAATCCAGAAAGAGGTATTTATACGGCTATTGTAGCCGGATTCGTAATTTCTTTCCTGGGTGGAAGTCGTGTACAGATATCCGGTCCAACCGCTGCCTTTGCATCTATCGTTGCAGGTATTGTTGCACGAAACGGAATGGACGGATTAATTGTCGCAACCATTTTAGCAGGTATTATGTTAATCATCATGGGAATCTGCCGTTTTGGAAGTCTTATCAAATACATTCCTTACACAATTACCACCGGCTTCACGTCTGGTATTGCAATAACCATTGCCATTGGTCAGATCAAAGATTTCTTAGGTTTAACAATTGAAGGTTCTCCAATTGAAACATTAGAGAAGGCACAAGCAGCATTCAAAGGGCTTCCAACCATCAACTGGTACGCATTTTTTGTCGGAGCTGTTTCTCTTGCTATTTTAATTTTATGGCCAAAGCTTACAGAAAAGCTTCCGGTATCAAAATTAGCAAAAGTACTGGCAACAATACCACCTTCATTGATTGTAGTAATTGTTTCCGTACTTATGGTTTCGCTTGGAAACCTTCCGGTAAATACCATTGGAAGTTTATACGAAATTTCTAATAAATTACCTGTACCACATATTCCGCAGACAAGTTTTGCCATGATTAAGAATGTAATGTCTGATGCCTTTACTATTGCAATCCTGGCAGGTATTGAATCCTTATTATCCTGTGTGGTATCTGATGGTATGATTGGTTCTAGACATCGTTCTAATATGGAATTAGTGGCACAAGGGGCCGGAAACGTTGCATCTGCATTATTTGGTGGTATTCCTGCCACAGGCGCTATTGCAAGAACCGCTGCCAATGTCAAAAATGGTGGACGTACTCCGATTGCCGGTATGGTACACTCAATTACTCTGGTACTGGTATTAGTTGTACTGATGCCATACGCTGCATTAATTCCAATGCCAGCCATTGCTGCCATTCTTTTTATGGTAGCTTACAATATGAGCGAATGGAGAGCATTTATAGACTTAATTAAAACAGCACCAAAAAGCGATATTATTGTTTTGGTCACTACTTTTGTTTTAACCGTTGTATTTGACCTGGTAGTAGCCATTGAAATTGGTGTAGTATTGGCAGCAATCCTCTTTATGAAACGTATGAGCGATGTTGCTGATGTTCATGGCTGGAAATATATTGGTGCAAATGACGCTTTTGATGAAGATGTGGATCCGGACAGTATTAATTTAAGAAAAGTTCCGGTTAACACTCTTGTTTATGAAATCTCAGGACCAATGTTTTTTGCTGCGGCAGATAAATTCTTACAGATTGGTATTGAGCCTGGAAAAAATGTAATTATTCTTCGAATGAGAAGTGTTCCTGCTATGGATGTAACTGCATTAAATTCTCTTGAGAAATTTTATGCAAAATGTGTTAAGAACAATATTACTTTGCTTCTTTCCCATGTGGAAGAACAGCCATACAATATGATGGAGCATGCGGGCTTTGTAGATATGGTAGGTAAAGATAATTTCTGTGCCCATATTGATGATGCTCTCTCAAGAGCAGAAAGCTTGAAATAAAAATTTATAAATGATATACTATGGACGATGTGCTTATCTTGGCAACATCGTCCTTTTTAAACTTAGTTAAAATTCAACAAAAAATACACTATAATATAAATAAAAGCGAGGAACAACAAGTGGCAAAATTAACTCCAATGATGCAGCAGTATGTAGAAACAAAAGAACAATACAAAGACTGTATTCTTTTTTATCGTCTGGGTGATTTCTACGAAATGTTTTTTGATGACGCAATCATTGCTTCAAAAGAATTAGAAATCACATTGACCGGGAAGGATTGTGGATTAGAGGAAAGAGCACCCATGTGCGGCATTCCATATCATGCAGTAGAAGGCTATTTAAACAAATTAGTAAGTCGTGGCTACAAAGTAGCTATTGGTGAACAGGTCGAAGATCCAAAACTTGCAAAAGGACTCGTCAAAAGAGAAGTAGTAAGAATTGTTACTCCGGGAACGAATTTAAATTCCGGTGCATTAGATGAAAGTAAAAATAACTATCTCATGTCTATTGTATGTATGGAATCCGGCTATGGAATTTCCACAGCAGACATTAGTACCGGTGCATACTTGGTAACTGAAGTGGATAGTGAGCGAAAATTACTGGATGAAATCACAAAATTCTCTCCCTCTGAAATTATATGTAATGATGCATTTTTAGTCAGCGGCATTGATATCGAAGATTTGAAAGGCCGCATGGGAATCTCCATTTCTTCTTTAGATGCATGGTACTTTGATGATTCTATGTGTCACACGCTCTTAAAAGAACATTTCCATGTAGCTAACTTAGAGGGACTGGGACTTAGCGATTATGACTGCGGTGTCATTGCTGCAGGAGCTTTACTAAAATATTTATATGAAACCCAGAAAAATAACCTGAATCATATGACTACGATTAAGCCTTATACGATTGGAAAATATATGATTTTAGACAGCTCCACCAGAAGAAATTTAGAACTTACGGAAACCCTCCGCGAAAAACAGAAGCGTGGAAGTCTATTGTGGGTATTAGATAAAACTAAAACAGCTATGGGTGCAAGACTTCTTAGAAATTATATCGAACAACCACTGATTGAAAAAGAAGCTATCACTTCCCGCCTAGATGCCATTGAAGAATTAAATGGCAATATGATATCCAGAGAAGAAATCCGTGAATACTTGAATCCTATTTACGATTTAGAACGCCTCATCAGTAAAATCAGTTACAAGACGGCCAATCCAAGAGATTTATTAAGCTTTCGTAATTCTCTGGAGATGATACCTGCATTAAAACAGGTTCTGTCAGAATTCTCTACTTCTCTTTTAAAGAAAATTTGTGAAAATATTGACGAACTCTCGGATCTCTATGAATTGCTAAATAATTCCATTGTAGAAGAACCGCCAATATCCGTCCGAGACGGTGGCATGATAAAGGAGGGCTTTCATCCTGAAATTGATGAACTTCGTAATGCAAAGACAGAAGGTAAGAACTGGCTGGCACGTTTGGAATCAGAAGAACGTGAAAAGACAGGAATTAAGAATTTAAAAATCAAATATAATAAGGTATTTGGCTATTACCTAGAGGTTACCAATTCCTATAAGGAGCTAGTACCGGATTATTATATGAGAAAGCAAACCCTGACCAATGCAGAACGTTATATTACTCCGGAATTAAAGGAATTGGAAGATAAAATTCTTGGGGCGGAAGACAAACTCTATGCTTTAGAATATGAACAGTTTTGTATCATTCGTGATACGGTTGCTGCGGAAGTAGAGAGAATTCAAAAAACTGCGAATGCCATCGCCATGACAGATGTGTTTGCTTCCTTCGCAAAAGTGGCAGAACAAAACAATTATATAAGACCAAGTATAAACACAAAAGGCGTTATTGATATTAAGGGTGGCCGCCATCCTGTCGTAGAACGAATGATTCAAAATGATATGTTTGTAGACAACGATACTTACCTGGACAACGGAAATAACCGCGTTTCAATTATTACCGGACCCAATATGGCAGGTAAATCCACTTACATGCGACAGACTGCATTAATTGTACTGATGGCACAGATTGGTTCCTTTGTGCCGGCACAGGAGGCGAAAATTGGTATTGTGGACAGAATTTTCACTCGTGTAGGAGCCTCTGATGATTTGGCATCCGGTCAGAGTACCTTCATGGTAGAAATGACGGAAGTAGCAAATATTTTACGCAATGCAACATCAAAAAGTCTTTTGATTTTAGACGAAATCGGCCGTGGTACTTCTACTTTTGACGGATTAAGTATCGCCTGGGCTGTAGTAGAACACATCAGCAATCCTAAGCTTTTAGGTGCCAAAACTTTATTCGCCACCCATTACCACGAACTTACGGAATTAGAAGGGAAAATTGACGGGGTAAATAATTATTGTATTGCTGTCAAAGAAAAGGGAGATAACATCGTCTTTCTCCGCAAAATCATTAAGGGCGGTGCCGACAGAAGTTATGGTATTCAGGTTGCAAAGCTTGCCGGTGTTCCAGACAGGGTTATTGAACGTGCAAAGGAAATTTCCGAAGAATTAAATGATGCCGATATTTTAGTAAATGCCAGAAGAATTGCAGAAAACGGTACCAAAGCTTCTGTAGGTCAGACAATCCATCAGGATATTGAGGCTGAACAAATGTCTCTCTTTGATACTGTACAGGATAAAGATATTGTAAAGGAATTAGAGGCTATAGATATTGGGAATTTAACACCGGTAGAAGCTCTCAATGTTCTCTATAAACTGCAAAATAAAATTAAAAACCGATGGTAAGCTATGCAATAAATAAAGGCACACAAACTCTTTTAACACTGTAAGCCAAAAGAAAGGTTGAAAAGTTGAAAATATGAACAGAATTGAAGTACTCGATCAAAGTACCATAGATAAAATTGCTGCCGGAGAAGTGGTGGAACGCCCCTCCTCTGTAGTAAAGGAGTTAGTAGAAAACGCTATTGATGCCGGTGCTACCGCTATCGCAGTGGAAATTAAAGATGGCGGCTGCAGTCTGATAAGAATTACAGACAATGGCAGCGGCATTGAAAAAGGTGAAGTAAAAACGGCATTTCTTCGCCATGCCACAAGTAAAATCCGTAATGCAGAAGATTTATTAAGCATTTCTTCTCTTGGATTTAGAGGCGAAGCTCTTTCTAGTATTGCTGCCGTTTCACAGGTAGAATTGATTACAAAAACTTCACCAGATTTTACCGGAAGCAGATACAGAATAGAAGGTGGAAGGGAAATCAGTATGGAAGAAATCGGAGCACCGGACGGTACCACTTTTCTAGTCCGTAATCTGTTTTACAACGTTCCCGCCAGAAAAAAGTTTTTAAAATCAAATCAGACAGAAGCAGGATATATTAACGCCTTGATGGAACGAATGGCGTTATCACGCCCGGATATTTCCTTTAAATTCATTAATAATAATCAAACGAAGCTGCAAACCAGTGGAAATACAAATCTAAAGGATATTATTTATCATATATATGGCAGGGATATTACAGCCAATCTGATTTTCGTAGACCGTGAAATTAATGGCGTACGCCTGAGTGGATTCATTGGAAAGCCACTAGTTTCCAGAGGAAACCGGAGTTTTGAAAACTACTTTGTCAATGGGCGTTATGTAAAAAGCAATATCATTTCAAGAGCCATTGAAGAGGGGTATAAAGGCTTTGTAATGCAGCATAAATATCCCTTTACGGTACTCCATTTATCTATTGATGGAGGAATGTTAGATGTCAATGTACACCCAACGAAAATGGAACTTCGGATTTCTAACCAGGAAGATGTCTATCGTTTTATTTACATGACTGTAAATGATGCTTTAAATGGAAGAGAACTGATCCCAATTGTTTCCTTCGGAAAAGAAGAACAAAAAAAAGAAGAGCGTATAGTACTTCCCAAAACACCAGAGCCCTTCGAAAAAAAACGATTACAGCAAATGCAGACACCACCACCAAAGGAGCCGGCAGGGAACATTGCTTCCTCTACAAATGTTTCAAATGAAAGGTCTATGATAAAGGAAGAAGCTGTATATCAAGCAACAAAGCAGGGAAAAGAAGCACCTTTGAATACAGCACTTCCAAATCAGGAGCATATTAAAATACCTGAGACAGCACTTCCAAATCAGGAGCATATTAAAATACCTGAGACAGCACTTCCAAATCAGGAGCATACTAAAACACTTGAGACAACACTTCCAAATCAGGAGCATATTAAAACACCTGATACAGCACTTCCAAATCAGGAAAATACTAAAACACCTGAGATTTCTACCTCCGAACAGTTGGAACTGTTTGATACCAAACTGCTGGCTTCAGAATCCCGAAGCAGGCATAAAATCATTGGTCAATTATTTAAAACCTACTGGCTGGTGGAATTTGAGGATAAGTTATTTATCATCGATCAGCATGCTGCCCATGAAAAAGTTTTATATGAACGGAATGTAAAACTCTGGAAATCCAAAGAGCATTCCTCACAGCTTATCAGTCCTCCATTAATATTGACATTATCTAATAAAGAGGAAGAAATCCTTTGTACTTACCAGTCCTATTTTGAAGAACTAGGGTTTGAAATTTCTTCTTTTGGAGGCAAAGAATATTCCATCACAGCCGTTCCTATGAATTTATATGGTCTGGCACAGAGGGAACTGTTTATCGAATTAATTGACAGTTTAGATACCATGACTGGAAAATTGACTCCTGATATGATAAGGGATAAGTTAGCTTCCATGTCCTGCAAGGCAGCGGTAAAGGGAAACCAAAACTTGTCTTATCAGGAAATGGACAAATTAATTGATGAATTAATGACCTTAGAAAACCCATACAACTGTCCTCATGGAAGGCCAACGATTATATCCATGAGTAAGTACGAGTTAGAAAAGAAATTTAAAAGGATTGTGTAAGGAAATGCCAAGAATCTAATCATTATATTTCATAGAACCATTACACAAGCAGTAGAATGTATGATTTTTTAAAGTCATATAATATATAAGGGAAAAGCATTATAACCGACAAAAACAAAGAAAATTTGCATGAAATAGAACATATGAGGACGATGTATTCAAGATTATTGTGCCTTTAGATGATGAGTATTCATTTGACTTTGGTAGGAATGGTCAGACTCGAAGTGAGACCAAAATTGAGACCATTGAGACCATTGATGAGACCATTGATGAGACTAATCCGTTTGAAGTGAGCTCTAAATGGAATTTGTCGGAAGATGAGAAAAAGATTGTGCTTTTGCTTAAAGAGGAGCCATCAATAACGCAAAAAAAGCTTCATGAGAAGTCTGAAATTCCAATGGGGACGATAAAAAGAATGTTGCCTAAATTGCAGAAAAACGGTGTAATACGTCGAGAAGGGAATAATCGTTCTGGAAAATGGATTATTAACGAGGCGAAATAACATGAATGAACTAAAATTGTAGTTTGTGCCGGAGCAGATGCAGTTAATTATAAACTGATTAACGTATGCCATAAAAGGGAGGTTGGAAAGTGGTACACTGGATCGTTTTCAATTCCACTCTAGAAACCTCCCTCCCGTTATGCTATACTAAGCATGGTCAAAATTTGTACGATTATACGTACCCTGACAAATAGCACCAAACAACAAAAAGAAACACAAGGTGGTGAAACCATGAAACAACCCTTAATCATTCTTGCAGGTCCTACCGCAGTAGGAAAAACAGAAGCTTCCATAGGTCTTGCCAAAGCCATCGGGGGCGAAATCATTTCAGCAGATTCCATGCAGGTTTATCGGCACATGGATATCGGTTCTGCCAAAATCAAACCAGAAGAGATGCAGGGAGTTCCTCATTATCTCATTGATGAATTAGAACCCTCAGAAGATTTTAATGTCTATCGTTTTCAGAAACTAGCCAAAAAATATATGAAAGAGATTTATAAAAAGGGAAAAGTACCTATTCTAGTGGGAGGAACCGGTTTCTATATTCAGTCCGTATTATATGATATTGACTTCACCTCCACAGATACCAATGCCGGTTACAGGGAAGAATTAGAGCAGCTCGCAAAAGAGAAAGGAGCAGAGCAGCTCCACCAAATGCTACAACAAGTAGATGCAAAATCCGCGAACGAAATTCATGCCAACAATGTAAAACGTGTTATCCGTGCTTTGGAGTACTATAAACAGACGGGACAACCCATTTCAAAGCATAACGAAGAAGAACGGGCGAAAAATTCTCCCTACAATTTCGTATATTTCGTTTTAAATGACGAACGCTCCACCGTATATGAACGCATTAACAAAAGAGTCGATCTGATGTTCGAAGCAGGACTTGTCGAGGAAGTAAAACAATTACTTGTCATGGGATGCCAGCGAAATATGGTATCCATGCAAGGATTAGGATACAAAGAAGTAATTGATTATTTATGTGACCAATGCTCTTTAGAAGAGGCAATCGCCAAAATAAAGCAAGAGACCCGACATTTTGCTAAACGCCAGCTTACCTGGTTTCGCAGAGAACGTGAGGTAACCTGGGTAAATAAGAATGAATTAGAACATAACGAACAACAGATTTTACAATATATGCTGAATATCTTAAAAGAAAAAAATATCTCTAGCTACTAAACAGGAAGGAATATACCAATGGAAAATTTAGGATTACAACAATTATATGAATCCATGGGAATCAGCAAAGAAGTGTATGATTTTGGAATGGACGTAGAACACAATTTAAAGGAACGTTTCGATAAAATCAAAGAAACCACAACCTATAACCAATTGAAGGTACTGAAAGCCATGCAGGATAATCAGGTAAGTGAAGCATGCTTTGCAGCTACTACCGGATATGGTTATAATGACTTAGGGCGCGATAAATTAGAAGATGTGTATGCTTCCGTGTTTCATACGCAAGCAGCTTTAGTCAGACCCCAGATTACCTGTGGAACGCATGCTCTGGCACTGGCACTTGCGGCAAACACCAGACCCGGAGACGAAATTCTTTCTCCTGTAGGAAAACCATATGATACTTTAGAGGAAGTCATTGGAATCCGTCCTTCCAAAGGTTCTTTGGCGGAGTATGGCATTACTTATGCACAGGTAGATTTACTCCCTGATGGTGCCTTCGATTACGCCGGAATTAAAGCTGCCATAAATGAACGCACCAAACTGGTAACAATTCAACGTTCGAAAGGCTATCAGACAAGACCGACACTTTCTGTAGCTCGTATTGGAGAATTAATTTCCTATATCAAAGAAATCAAACCAGATGTAATCTGCATGGTAGATAATTGTTACGGTGAATTTGTAGAAACAAAAGAACCAAGCGATGTGGGAGCAGACATGGTCGTTGGCTCTTTGATTAAAAATCCAGGTGGTGGACTGGCCCCAATCGGAGGTTATATTGCCGGAAGAGCTGATTTAATTGAGCTGTGTGCATATCGTCTGACTTCACCGGGACTTGGAAAGGAAGTAGGGGCAACGCTTGGAATCAATGGCAGTCTGTATCAGGGATTCTTCTTAGCTCCTACTGTTGTAGAATCCGCTTTAAAAGGCGCAATCTTTGCGGCTAACATATATGAAAAGCTTGGATTTTTTGTCGTACCAAACGGAACGGAAAGCCGTCACGATATTATTCAGGCAGTAACTTTTGGAACTGCAGAAGGAGTCGTTGCTTTCTGTGAAGGAATTCAGGCTGCTGCACCGGTAGACAGCCACGTAGTCCCTGAACCCTGGGCAATGCCCGGATATGATGCAGATGTTATTATGGCAGCCGGTGCATTTGTTTCTGGTTCTTCTATTGAATTAAGTGCTGATGGTCCAATGAAGGAGCCGTATGCTGTATACTTTCAGGGCGGCCTTACCTATGAGCATGCCCGCTACGGTATCTTGCGATCATTACAGCAATTAGTAAATAAACAGATTATCAAACTATAATATTTAATTTTTCTTTAAAATTTTTGAAATTCAAAACTAATTATATACAATAACTTTCATTTGTGCTATGATATATGTTGTTGTTTTTGCGTGACAAAAGAAGTTGTTGTAACATATGCAATAACTATGGGAGGGCAATTTATGAGTAAAAGTAAGAATTCGTGGGCATGTTTTTTATTAATGTTGGCAGGTGTAGTATTAGGTGGTTTTATTGGAAGTCTGGCTTCTAAAGTACCTTTTTTAAGCTGGCTTGACTACGGACAGACTTTCGGTCTTTCCTCACCATTGATACTGGATTTGGGAATTCTTGTAATTACCTTTGCCTTAACTATCAAAATTTCAATTGCAAGTATTATTGGAATTATAATTGCCATAATAGTCTATAGACTTATTTAACTACATAACCCTTGTTGTATTCTGAGAGAGATACTGCAAAAACAAGGGGGTATATTATGTTAACCAAACAACACACAATGAAAGATTTACCAATGGAAGAGCGACCATATGAGAAATTTCAGGCATATGGAGTAGAAAGCTTAAGCGATGCAGAACTGCTGGCTGTAATACTTCGCACCGGAACAAAGGGACTGACTGCCGTTTCGCTGGCAAGAAATATTCTTGCAGAAAGAAGTGAAGAACAGGGCATACTAAATATCGAACATCTTTCCCTAAAGGAATTAAAAAAAATTGCCGGTATTGGCAAGGTGAAAGCAATACAGATCAAATGTATTGCCGAACTTTCTAAAAGAATTGCAAAAGCAGAGCAGTATCAAAAAGTAAGTTTCCGACAGCCTAAAAGTATCGCAGAATATTATATGGAAGAATTCCGAATGAAAAAACAGGAACATATGCTGTTAATTATGTTGAATACCAAAAGCCGCCTTATTACTGACAAAGTAATTTTTAAAGGAACCGTTAATGCCTCTTTGGTATCTCCAAGAGAAATCTTCATGGAAGCCCTGGAACACGAAGCAGTATATATCATCCTGCTTCACAATCATCCTAGTGGCGATCCAACGCCAAGCCGTGAAGATATTGCATTAACCAAAAGAATAAAAGAGGCTGGAAATCTAATGGATATTAAATTGTTAGATCACATCATTATTGGTGAGCACAAATATATCAGCTTTGCCGAACAAGATTTATTATAGAGAAAGGAGTCATGAAAAGTGGCAAATAACAGTTTTGGAATAGATTTAGGAACGAGTAATATTAAAATATATAATATGGCGGAGGACAGTATTCTCAATCAAAAGAATATGCTTGCAATCCGAAATAAAAAAACAATGTTTGCAATCGGTGATGAAGCATATGAGATGTATGAAAAAGCTCCGGCCAATATTCATATTTCATACCCATTAAATGATGGGGTAATTGCAAATATCAGAAATATGCAGGCATTACTCTATGAATTTATTAAAATTTCTACCAATAATAATATCAAACCGGCAGACTATTATATTGCAGTACCAACAGATGTAACAGAAGTTGAAAAGAGAGCCTTTGGAGATTTAATCAAGAACTCCGGATTGAAGCCGAAGAAAATCTGTGCGGTAGAAAAAGGCATTGCAGATGCAGCCGGAATTGGTGTGGGCTTAAATGAAGCAACCGGTGTCATGATTGTAAACATTGGTGCTGAAACCACTGAAATTTCTGTTATTTCTCTTGGAGGAGTGGTAATTAGCAAATTGATTAAAATAGGCGGTGTAAAGTTAGATGAGGCCATCCAGAATGTAATAAGAAGAAACTACAATCTGATTATTGGTGATAAGACCGCAGCCCATATAAAACATGAATTAGCCAGTGGTATCAAAGAAGATACGAATTTAAGCGGCATGGTTTGTGGACGCGATGTGGTGACAGGACTTCCTCTCGAAGTAGAAATTCCTGCTGACTTAATTTATGAAGCCTTAAAAGAACCTTTACACACCATTATGGATTCCATTAAGGTTATTTTGGAGCGTACCCCACCTGAATTTGCCAGAGATATTATCAAGGCAGGTGTCTACGTGACAGGCGGATGTGCTCAGATTCGAAATCTGGCACCTTTAATTACCAAGTCAACAGGATTAAATGTAAATATTTCTGAAAACCCATCTGAAAGTGTAGCCAGAGGATTGGCCAGAATCATTAATAACAATGATTACAAATATCTTGCATACAATATTAAGGATATTACCAACTTATATAAATAAATTTGAGGGATTGTAATGAAAAAAAAGAAACATAAATTTACACTTTCAAGTGAATATGTATTACTCATTTTCACCGTGGTGTGCGTCATTATGATTTTTGTGACATTTAACACCAAAATCACTGCTGGCCCATTACGTGGAGTGGCAAGTTATGTTCTGGTACCTTTGCAAAAAGGCATTAACCAGATTGGTTCCGTGTTCAGTGGCTGGTCTGACCAAATGGTAAGCCTTAAGGATGTCATGACGGAAAATGAGGAATTGAAGGCGCAAGTAGACGAATTAACTACAGAAAATAACATTTTGCAACAGGATAAATTTGAATTAAACCGTCTGCGCCAGCTATATCAACTGGATGAAAAATATCCTGATTATGATAAAGTAGGTGCCAGAGTGATTGGAAAAGATGCCGGCAACTGGTTTCAGACTTTTGTGATTGATAAAGGCAGCGAAGATGGTATCCAGGTAGATATGAATGTGATAGCCGGTAGCGGTCTTGTAGGAAGAGTAACTTCTGTAAGTCCACAAAGTGCGACTGTACTTTCCATCATAGATGATTCAAGTAACGTTGCCGCACAGGTACTTTCTACCTCTGATAATTGTATTGTCACCGGAAGTCTGAAATTGATGAGTGAAAATAAAATTTCCATTTCAAAGCTGACGGATGATGAGGATAAAGTAACTCCGGGTGAAAAAATTGTCACTTCCAATATCAGTGATAAATATCTGCCAGGTATATTGATTGGCTATGTAGATGAAATAGCTATGGACTCTAATAACCTTACAAAATCAGGAACTCTTCGCCCGGCTGTTGACTTTGCTCATTTAGAAGAAGTGCTGGTTATTTTAGATTTAA
Organism: Lachnospiraceae bacterium; assembly: GCA_050874665.1. Taxonomy (GTDB): domain Bacteria; phylum Bacillota; class Clostridia; order Lachnospirales; family Lachnospiraceae; genus RUG11237. The sequence goes on from JBNMLC010000005.1 coordinate 63,483, forward strand.
AAAAAGGAACCGAGAAGGAGCAGTAGTATGAAGCGAAAAATTACCGTGTTTGTTTTAATTATTATATGCTTTTTACTGCAATGTACTGTTTTAAAAGAAATCAAATTTACACACGTAGTTCCAAATCTTTTGATTGTTGTTACGTCTTCCTTTGGTTTTATGCGTGGAAAAAAGGAAGGTTTGTATGTAGGATTTCTTTGTGGCATGTTAATTGATTTATTTTTTTCCGAATTTTATGGTTTTTATACCCTTATCTATATGTACATAGGATATGTGAACGGCTTTTTCAAAAATATGTTTTATGATGATGACATCAAGCTTCCAATGGTTCTTATTACAGGAAGTGATTTTATATATGGCTGCATTATCTATGTATTTTCATTTTTATTAAGGGGACGATTCGATACTTGGTATTATTTCAAAAATGTCATTTTTCCAGAAGTAATTTACACTGTAGTTGTTACACTCGTATTCTACCGGATTATCCGTAGAATCAATCGAAAACTGGAAGAAGACGAGAAAAGGAGTGCGGCTAAATTTGTTTAGTGATATCAAAGATTTTATTCTAAGCGTTGTAAAATCCAGGCTTTTTGTACTTGTACTAGTATTTATTGCCCTATTTTCCGTTTTAGTTGAACGCCTTTTTACGTTACAGATTGTAAAAGGGGAAGAATATCTGGATAAATATGTGTTAAAAACAGAGCGACAACAGACCATTTCCAGTACCAGGGGAAATATCTACGACCGCAACGGCAAGCTGCTAGCCTACGATGAACTGGCGTATTCTGTCACACTTGAAGATACATATGAAGGAAAAGATAAAGATAATAAGCTTAACGAAACTATTCGAAAGCTTATTAAGATTATAGAAGAGAACGGAGACAGTATCGTTAACGATTTTAATATTATTATCGGTGAAAATGGCTTGTATGAATATACGGTAGAAGACACCGCAAGGCTTCGCTTTATTGCAGATGTTTACGGATACGCTAAAATAGACAAGCTTTCTCTGACACAAAAAAATTCCTCTGCGGAACAGTTGATTGGTTATATGGCAGAACGCTATGGCATAGGTGCCTACAAAGATGATAACAAGGAAAAGCCCTTTATTATCGATTCTTCTTATTCTAAAGAAGAATTGTTAAAGGTTATTACCGTCAGATATCAGTTAAGTCTTAATTTGTATCAGCAATATGTTGCCACTGTCGTTGCCAATGATGTAAAAGAAGAAACCGTAGCTGTTATTTTAGAAAACAGCGATACACTCGAAGGCGTGGCTATTGCTGAAAATACCATGCGCAAATATGTCGACAGTACTTATATGGCACAAATTATTGGCTATACCGGAAAAATTTCTTCTGAGGATTTAGAAACCTATAAAGCAGAAGATGATTCTTACACAATGAATGATACTGTAGGTAAAGCAGGAATTGAACAGGAAATGGAATCTGCTCTTCGCGGTAAAAAGGGATATAAATTAGTTGCCGTTGACAATATGGGTAAAGTAGTAGAAGAGCTTGAATGCAAAGACCCGGTTGCGGGAAATGATTTATATTTAACCATAGATATTGACTTGCAAAAAGCTGTGTATAATATTATTGAGCAGAAATTAGCAGGTATCCTTCATTCTAAGATTATTGATGCCAAAACTTATAATCAGAGTGGTGGAAAGGCAAAGGACATTAAAATTCCAATTGATGACGTTTATTATGCGTTAATCAACAATAACGTTATTAAAACTTCGCATTTTGAAGCGGAAGATGCAGGCACTACAGAGAAGCAGGTTCTATCCAGCTATATTGCCAAGCGTGATCAGGCAATCAGCCAGATTATGGCAGAATTAACCTCCAATACACCAACGCCGTATAAATCACTTAGTGAGGAAATGCAGGTCTATGAAACTTTCATCACAACTTTGCTTGGAAAATACAACGATGCTGTAATTGATGAAACTAACATTGATAAGTCTAATGAAGCATATAAAGCCTGGAAAGATGAAACCATTGGTTTAAAAGAATATTTGCAGTTTTTAGTGGAAGAAAATTGTATTGATATTACGAAACTTTCCGTAAAAAGTAAATATTCGGATTCCGATGAAATTTACACCGCTTTATTAGAATACATTAGTGAGCAATTAACATCCGGTGTAACAGTAAGAGATTCGCAAGGCAATTCAAGCAGCTTTACTAAAAAAATCTTTAAATACATGATTGCACAAAATTTAGTAAGTGGAAAAGAATTGTGTTATATTTTATATGAACAGGGCGTTCTTCCGGAAGATGATGCAGACAAGGACAAGTTATATCATGGTTCTGTTGGCGCTTATAGCTTTATGAAAGATAAGATTCAAAAGCTGGAAATTACACCTGCACAGCTTGCATTAGACCCATGTTCCGCTTCCTGCATCGTTACCGATGTAAATACAGGAGAAGCTTTGGCAGTAGTATCTTATCCTAGCTATGACAATAATCTTCTGGCAAATACCGTGGATTCAGACTACTATAATAGTCTTTTAACGGATTTGTCCAGACCATTGTATAATAATGCTACACAACAGCAGACGGCTCCGGGATCCACATTTAAACCGATTTCCGCCATAGCCGGACTGGAAGAACAAGTCATTTCAACCGGTTCTTCCATTACCTGTACCGGTGAATATGACCGTATTACACCTACAATTAAATGTTGGATTTACCCTGCAAGCCACGGTTCTCTTAATGTAGTAGGCGGCTTAAAAAATTCATGTAACTATTTCTTTAACGAGGTTGCATATAAATTAAGTTTGAATAACGGAAGATATGATACGGAATATGGTTTGACAAGACTTGGAAAATATGCCAAAATGTTTGGACTCGGCGATGTTTCCGGCTTAGAAATTGTAGAAACTCCGCCTCAGGTATCCGATACAGATCCACTTCGTTCTGCTATCGGTCAGGGCAGCCATAACTACACTATTTCACAGATGGCAAGATATGTAACAACTCTGGCAAATCAAGGTACCTGTTATAACTTAAGTCTGCTGGACAAAGTGACAACCGCTGATGGTACATTAGTGAAAGATTACACACCTACGGTATATAATCAGGTAGAAATTGCTGACTCTACATGGCAGGCGGTAAAATCCGGTATGGCTCAGGCTGCTTCCGGCTACTCAGCATTAAAAGAAATAGAAGAAAAACTTACTATTGTTGGAAAAACAGGTACGGCAGAACAGAATAAGAAAAGAGCAAACCATGCTCTCTTTATAGGCTATGCGCCATATGACAATCCTGAAATTTCTGTCGCAACACGTATAACCTTTGGCTATACATCCTCAAATGCTGTGGGAATTGCAAGCGATGTATTTAAATACTATTTCCAATTAGAAGATTCGGAAGATATTTTAAGTGGAACAGCAGATACACCAAGCGGTCAGACAATCGGCGATTAAGTATGGAGGTGAGATAAGTGAAAGAATCAGTTGTAATTAAAAGCAATGCTTATGGAATTATCGTCAATATGGATAAGGATATTCCTTTTGATACATTACTTACAGATATCGGCAAAAAATTTAAAAGTTCTGCAAAATTCTTTAAAAATGCCAAAATGGGAATTTCTTTTAAAGGCAGGGAATTGACAGATGAGCAAGAAAGAGCTATCCTTAATATTATTTCCGAGAATTCCGGCATGGAAATTGTATGCGTAGTAGATAATGGATCCTTTGATGAACAAGTATTTAAAAATGCCGTAGAAAACAAAGTGTCGGAAATGGATTCCAAAGACGGACAGTTCTATAAAGGAACGCTAAGATCCGGACAGGTTTTTGAAGCCGAAACCAGTGTGGTCATTTTAGGTGATGTAAACCCGGGTGCCACGGTAATTTCCACCGGAAACATTGTTGTTCTTGGTGCCTTAAAAGGCACCGCCTATGCAGGAGGCAATGGAAATGAAGGTGCCTTTGTAGCGGCTTTGGAAATGAATCCTATGCAAATTAAAATTGGTGACAAAATTGCAAGATGCTCTGATGAAACTTCCATATTCAAAAGAAAGAAAAAGAAAGTATCAACAGAACCAAAAATTGCCTTTGTAGAAGATGGAAATATCTATATTGAAACTATAAGTAAGGAAGTACTAAATGATATTAATTTATAGTATTTATAATTTTTAGGGAGGAACTAAAATGAGTGAAGTAATAGTAATCACTTCCGGTAAAGGTGGCGTTGGTAAAACAACTACCACAGCCAATGTAGGAACCGGACTAGCAAAATTGGATAAGAAAGTTGTATTAATTGACACGGATATCGGTCTTCGTAACCTAGATGTAGTTATGGGACTTGAAAACCGTATTGTATATAACTTAGTTGACGTAGTAGAAGGAAATTGCAGAATTAAACAGGCGCTAATCAAAGATAAGCGCTATCCAAATCTTTATCTTCTGCCTTCTGCCCAGACCAGAGATAAAACTTCCGTTACACCGGAACAGATGAAAAAGCTGACCGACGAATTAAGAGAAGAATTTGATTACATACTGTTAGATTGTCCGGCAGGTATTGAGCAGGGCTTTAAGAATGCAGTTGCCGGTGCTGACAGAGCATTAGTAGTTACTACGCCGGAGGTTTCCGCTATTCGTGATGCCGACCGCATTATCGGATTGTTAGAAGCAAACGAATTAAAACGTACCGATTTAATTGTAAACCGTATCCGTATGGACATGGTAAAACGCGGTGACATGATGTCAATTGATGACGTGGTAGATATTCTTGCAGTCAACTTAATCGGTGCAGTACCAGATGATGAACAGATTGTTATCTCTACCAACCAAGGGGAACCTTTAGTAGGATCAGATGCATTGGCAGGTAAAGCATATATGAATATTTGCAAGCGTATTATGGGAGAAGATATTCCTCTCATGAATTTAGATGCAAATAATGGTTTTTTTGCCAAGATTTCCTCTATATTTAAGAAAAACTAAGGAGGACTGGCAATGGGATTAATGGATTTTTTTAAAAAGAAAACTTCAGGTGATGTTGCAAAAGACAGATTAAAACTGCTTTTGATTTCCGACAGAGCAAACTGTTCACCTGAAATAATGGAAATGATTAAAAATGATATTATAAAGGTTATTTCAAAATATATGGAAATTGATGCAGAAGGATTGGATATTCAGATTACTCAGACAGAATCTGACGGACGAAATGGAAATGTTCCGGCACTTTTTGCAAACATTCCTATCAAAGATTTAAAGCAGACAAATCAAGACAAATAACCTGAATTGTTATAAATAAAGGAAAAGGGACAGGTATGTTAAAAAAGTATGAATTGAAAAATTATAGATTTAATTTAGTTTTTTTACTGATCGCATTGACCGGAATGGGTGTTCTTGTGGTAGGAAGTGCTTTGGAATCCGTACAAAAGAAGCAATTTTTTGGTATGATTCTGGGACTTGTCATCATGATAATAATTTCACTATTAGATTATTCATATATTTTAAGATTTTATTGGATAATGTATGCGATTTCTGTTATACTTTTATTAGCAGTACAATTCTTCGGTGTTTCCGTAAACGGCTCTAAGCGTTGGCTGAATTTTGGTTATCAATTCCAGCCCTCGGAAATCTGTAAGATTCTGCTCATCCTGTTCTTTGCCAGGTATTTTATGATTTATAAAGAAGAAATAAACACGTTTCGCAGGCTTTGCATTACGGCAATATTAATGCTGATTCCAGTAGGTTTAATTGAAAAGCAGCCTGACCTTTCTACCACAATAACGGTTGCTTTTATGTTATGTATGATGCTGTATGTCTCCGGTCTAAGCTATAAATTAATTGGCTCTGTGTTAGCCATTATAGTGCCTTGTGCAATTGTATTTTTAACCATTGTGATTCAACCGGACCAGACACTTCTTGAGAGTTATCAGCGTGACCGAATTATGGCATGGCTGAATCCGGAAGAGTATCAAAACAGCACCGGCTATCAGCAGCTCAATGCTATCATGGCAATCGGTTCTGGACAACTTTATGGAAAAGGATTAAATAACAACAGCATTACCTCTGTAAAAAATGGTAATTTTATTGCAGAGCCGGAAACTGACTTTATTTTTGCAATTGTGGGAGAAGAATTGGGGTTTGTAGGAAGCATTATTATCATTGCACTCATTGGATTAATTGTATTTACCTGCATTATGATAGGCCGACGGGCTAAAGATTTGTCAGGAACACTCATATGTGTGGGCATGGCATCGCTGGTCGGGTTTCAAAGCTTTGTCAATATTGGCGTTGCCACTGGGGTTTTGCCAAACACAGGAATACCTCTTCCATTTATCAGCTATGGACTTACCTCTCTGGTAAGCATGTATATTGGAATGGGCTTTGTACTTAATGTTGGATTGCAACCAAAAAAATACTAAAAGGGGGTTCACTAATGAACATAGGACTAATAGCACATGACTCAAAGAAAAAATTAATGCAGAACTTCTGTATTGCATATCGCGGCATTTTAAGCAAAAATGAATTATATGCCACAGGAACTACCGGAAGGCTAATTGAAGAAGTAACAAATTTAAATGTACACAAATATTTAGCAGGTCATTTAGGTGGCGAGCAGCAGCTCGGCGCTCAAATCGAACACAATCAGATTGACCTTTTAATTTTCCTTCGTGACCCATTGGCACCACAGCATCATGATCCTGATGTGAATAATGTATTTCGTCTTTGCGATATGCATAATATACCATTGGCCACAAATTTAGCTTCTGCAGAACTGCTTATTAAGTCATTAGATAGAGGAGATCTTGATTGGCGTGAGATGTATAAATAAAAAGAAAAAGATAATCGCTGTATTGCTTAGCTGTTCATTCCTGCTTTGCAGTTGTGGCAGCAATACTACGTTTGAAAATGCTTATGATCCAGACAATCTTTCCTCTGCCTACAGTGTTATGCAAGGGGACTTTTCTTCCGTAGTCAAACCTTTTGCACAGAATTTATGCGTTGCCAGTGAGAATATAACACCATCTTCTGTCGATGTATCAAATGTGGAATGTGCAGGTTTATTTGATTTAAATAACAAAGAAGTTTTATATGCTTCCAATATTCATAAACAGATGAACCCGGCAAGTCTTACTAAAATCATGACTGCCCTGTTAGCTTTAGAAAACTGCGGTACGGATGAGATAATCACTGCAACTTCCAGTGTAAACATAACAGAATCCGGTGCTCAGCTCTGTGGCTTTCAAGAGGGGGATACTTTTACTATGGATCAGGCCTTATATGGACTTTTAATGTATTCTGGAAATGATGCCGGGGTTGCGATTGCAGAGCACGTAGCAGGGAGTGTGGAGGCATTTGCCGAAATGATGAACGAGAAAGCCAAAGAGCTTGGTGCTACTAACACGCATTTCTCTAATCCTCACGGCTTAACTGCAGCAGACCATTACACCACAGCTTATGATTTATATTTGATTTTTAACGCTGCAATGCAATACGATAAATTTATCGAAGTAATACATTCTACGGAATATTCTTCTGTTTATCATGATAAAAACGGCACAGAAAAAGAATTAAGTTTTAAATCTACAAATCAATTTTTCAATGCAACTTCCGGATATAAAGCTCCGGATACAATTACTGTAATTGGTGGAAAAACAGGAACAACGGAAGCAGCAGGTGCATGCCTGATTCTATTAAGTAATGATACTGCCGGAAATCCCTACATTTCTGTTATCTTAAAAGCCGATGATAAAACAGTACTTTATACGAAAATGACAAATCTTTTAACTGCCATTACTACAACACATTAGAAAAACCAGCAGATTGTTACTGCTGGTTTTTCCTATTACACTCTGCTCATGGAAGTGATACGTCCAAATACGCTCAACATATAAAGACCACAGATTCCTACCACACCATAAATAATACGGCTTAATAACGTCATACTTCCAAACAGCCATGAGATTAAGTCCAATCCAAAAAATCCAATTAATCCCCAATTAATAGCACCAATAATTACAATGGTAAGTACAAAATAATCAAGTCCTCTCGAATCCATTTGATTACCTCCTAAAATTTTTCTTGTCCTTATATAGTGTTTTCCAAATTGAAATAATTATTCCATAAAGTTTGACTTTACTGCCTAAAACTTATATAATAGATAAGATGTATGTTAGGAGAGAAAAAATGGCAAATCAGACAATATATCGGGTTTATTCCGAATATTTAAGAGAAAAATACGGTGAAAAAGTGTACAAACTACCGGTCAATCTTCCGGTAACTTGTCCAAATAAACATAACGGATATGGCTGTAGCTTTTGTTCGAGTCATGGAACAGGATTCGAAGCAATGTCACCAGAAAATTCTGTTCGCCATCAGCTTACTCTGACCAAAGAAAAAATTGAACGAAAGTACAAGGCTCATAAATTTATTGCATATTTTCAAAATTATACAAATACCTATCTGCCACTTTCAAAATTCCGTGCCTATATAGAGGAAGCAGCACAACTGCAGGAGATTGTAGAAATCAGTATTTCTACAAGACCTGATTGTATTCACGAAGAATATCTGACTATGCTATCGCAAGTCAAAGCAATCTATGGAACGCAGATTACCATAGAATTGGGGTTGCAGACTGCGAATTATCATACTTTACAAAAAATTAATCGTGGACATGGTCTGGCTGAATTCATTGGTGCCGCTTTAATGATTCAAAAGTTTGGCTTTGAACTTTGCGTTCATATTATTCCAAACCTTCCCTACGACACTCTGGAAGATGTAAAAGAGACAGCACGGATTCTCGCTGTGCTTCCGGTTTCCCTTGTAAAATTACATTCTTTATATATTGCAAAGGGAACTAAAATGGCCGAAGAATATCTTTCCGGAAAAATCCAAATCTGTAGTATGGAAGAATATTTTGAACGCCTTGCATGGTTTTTAATGTATTTACCAAAGAATGTTGTAATTGAACGACTGTTCAGTCGGATTCCTGAAGAAGATTCCGTATTCTCAAACTGGGGAATGAGCTGGTGGAAATGTCAGGAAGATTTTTTATTATATATGGAAACGCACCGTTTTTATCAGGGAAAGGAAAACCACAAAATTCTGGCTGCTCCCTTGATAAATTCAGGCTTTCTTAATCAGTAGGAGGGGTACTTTTGGCAAAACGACGAAGAAAGAATGCTAAAGTTACCAGATACAGAAAACCCATTAATTTTAATGTGGGAATGCTGATATTTGGAATTATATTTGTTTACGTGGTTGTCTACGTAGCAACATATGTCACAAAAGAACACGTAGTTGTCTACGAAGTAAAAAGTGGAAGTCTGGCAAAAAATCATTCTTACACAGGATTTGTGGTGCGTGAGGAAAGTGTCGTAAATGCCACAAAATCCGGATACGTAAATTATTATGCCAGAGAGGGTGAAAAAACAGGCGCAAACAATATCGTTTATACAATAGATGAAAGCGGTACTTTATCGAGCACACTTGCTGAAAACGGTGTTGCCGATGTAGAACCCAGCTCTGAAGAGTTACAGTCTCTGCGAAACGATATTATGAATTTTAGCAGTAGCTTTACAAGTGAAAATTTTGGAGACGTATATGACTTTAAATATACCTTCGATAGTTCTGTATTAAAGGTCGTAGGATTGTCCATGATGAATCAGATTGAAGCTTTATCCGGCGAAGCAGGAACCTCCTTTGAACGCGGAACAGCTACTACCAGTGGCATTGTAGAGTATTATACTGACGGTTATGAAAATACAAAAGTTTCCGATGTTACCTTAGAAATGTTTGATAAATCCAATTATCAGAAAAATATCTTAAAAAACAATGAATTGGTAAGCCAGGGAGATCCTGTCTACAAAATGATAACTAGCGAACAATGGTATATCGTTATCGAAATTTCAGAAGAGACCGCCACCCAGCTTGCAGAAAAGAAGAGTGTAAACCTGATTTTCAAACGTGACGGAATGAAAGCAAAGGCAGGTTTAGAATTAGTTGAAAAAGATGGAAAGCATTTTGCAAATCTTTCTCTCAAAAGTTCTATGATTCGCTATGCTTCCGACCGATATATTGATATTGAACTGGCTTTAAATGAAGAGGAAGGTCTGAAAATTCCAGTCAGTTCTGTTGTAGAAAAAGAATTTTACCTGATACCTGAAGAATACGCAATTACAAACGAAGACGGTTCACAAGTACAATTCTTAAAAGAAGTGACTTTAGAAGACGGAACATTAAGTACGGAACTGGTAGATACCGAAGTTTACAGTCTGACGGAACATGAATATTATGTATCCACGGATCAGTTTGAAGCCGGCGAATATATTGACAAAAAAGACTCTACTGATAAATATGCCATTGGAAAGAAGGCTTCTTTGATTGGAGTCTACAACGTAAATAAAGGCTATGCAGACTTTAAAGAAATAACGAAATTGTATGAAAATAATGAATACTGTATTGTAAAAGCAAACAGCACCTACGGTCTGGCCGTATATGACCATATTGTTTTAGATGCAAATGCAGTAAAAGATGACGAGATTATTTACTAGGAGGCAGTTATGATAAAAGAAAACTTAGCAGAAGTAGAAAAAAATATATGTGCAGCATGTGAAAGGGCCGGACGCGACAGAAGTGAAGTAACTTTAATCACCGTGAGTAAAACCAATCCTGTTGCAAGCTTAAAAGAAGCTATGGATTGTGGTGTACACATTTTCGGTGAAAACAAAGTACAGGAAATGTTAGAAAAACAGGAAGAGCTGCCAAAGGATATTGAATGGCATATGATTGGTCATTTGCAGCGAAATAAAGTAAAATATCTTATGGGTAAGGTTGCTCTCATACATTCTGTAGATTCTTTAAGATTAGCTCAGGAAATCAGCAAAGAAGCCGTTAAACAGGGGACAAGCGAAGACATTCTTGTAGAAATTAACGTGGCAGAAGAAGCATCAAAATTTGGAATCTCAACACAGGAAGCAATTGACTTGGTAAGTGAAATTGCCAAACTTCCTAATATCCATGTCAAAGGACTCATGACCATTGCACCTTTTGTAGCTAATCCTGAAGAAAACAGAGAAGTATTTCGTGCTTTAAAAAAATTATCTGTTGACATACGCAGTAAAAACATTGATAATGTTACTATGGATGTGCTTTCCATGGGAATGACCAATGACTATGAAGTAGCGATTGAAGAGGGAGCTACTATGGTTCGTGTTGGTACCGGTATTTTTGGAAAAAGAAGTTATACAGCATAAATTTTATTTAAAATAAGGAGATAGAGTGATGGGAGCAATTGACAAACTTTTAAATATGATGAAATTAAACGATGATTATGACGACTATGAAGATGATGATTTCTATAATGATGAATACGAAGAACCAAAGCCAAAAAGAAAAGCATTTGCGCCAAAAGAGAAAGAGGAAAGTTACTTTGATGATGATTACAAGGCTCCAAAGGCAGTGAAATCAAGTAAGGTAACACCAATGCATTCTTCTGTAAAGCGTAGCGGAAGTGGTATGGAATTAGTTGTAATTAAGCCAACTACCGTAGAAGATTCCAGAGAAATCACAGAAACATTGTTAAGCAATCGTGCGGTTGTCTTGAATTTAGAAGGACTTGACATGGAGCTGGCACAAAGAATCATTGACTTTACCTCCGGTTCCACTTTTGCGATTGATGGAAATTTACAGAAAATTTCTAATTATATTTTTATTATCACACCGCCAAGCGTAGATATTTCCGGTGATTTTCAAGATATTTTAAGTGGTGCAATTGACCTGCCATCTTTACATACGGAGTTTTAAATAAGTGGACAAGAACGAACAAATGCTGATAAAGCGGTTTCATGATCTGGCAGATGCTGCTTATCATCGTGGTATTTCCACGTTCAGCGATTTTTTAACTTTAAATGAAATACACACCCTTAATGGAATGAAAAAGGATATTTCTTTTGTAACGGTAGTTTTAAATGGAGGGTATGAGGCAGCAGAGCGTCAAATAGCTGCCTTTGTACCTGAAACTTATTATGAAATACAATTGGATTATCCTATTTCTATTTTAAAAGTTACTCCATTGAACAACAAATTTGCTGAAAAATTAAATCATAGAGATTTTTTAGGAGCCATTCTGAATCTTGGGATAGACCGCAGTAAGATTGGCGACATTCTTGTAAAAGAGCATTGTGCTTACTGTTTTGTCCATACTTCCATGACGGGCTTTCTTCAGACAGAACTTACACGCATCAAGCATACACCGGTAAAAATAGAAATGGTAGCCGAAGCCGAAAATATCAAGCCTGAATTTCAACATATCGAAGGCAGTGTTTCTTCTGAGCGGTTAGATACCATATTAGCACTGGCATTTTCCGGTTCTAGAAGTGCCTTATCGGGTCTTGCTGCCGCCGAAAAGGTATTTGTTAATGGTCGGCTGTGTTTTTCGAACAGTCAGCAATTGAAGCCGGGAGATATTGTTTCTGTCCGTGGTTTTGGAAAATTTATATACCGTGGATTTATTTCTAACACCAAAAAAGGACGACTATTTGTAGCATTGGATAAATATATATAATTTTATTTATAGGAGATAAAAAATGTCAAAAAGAATTACTGTAAAACAAAATGATACACCCATTTACGATATTGTAATTGAACCTTCTTATGATAAGCTGACAGAAGAATTAAAGCACATCGGTGCCACCGGCAAGAAGATGTGTATTGTAACCGATAGCAATGTAGCTCCTTTATATTGTGCAAAAGTAAAAGAAGCTCTAGAAACAATTGCTTCTAAAGTCACTATTTTTGAATTTCCGGCGGGAGAAGAAAGTAAAACTCTAGATACCATAAAAAAGCTGTACACTCATTTGATTGAAGAACACTTTGAACGTAAAGATATGCTTGTTGCCTTAGGCGGCGGTGTTACCGGTGATATGACAGGATACGCAGCTGCAACTTATCTGCGAGGAGTCGATTTTATTCAAATACCTACCAGTCTGTTAGCACAAGTAGATTCTAGTATTGGTGGTAAAACCGGAGTAGATTTTGATCAGTACAAGAACATGGTAGGAGCTTTCCATATGCCTAAACTCGTTTATATGAATTTGAACACTTTAAATACTCTTCCGGAGGAACAATTTGCATCCGGAATGGCAGAAGTGTTAAAATCCGGTTTGATTAAAGACGGAGCCTATTATGAATGGGTAATTACCAATCTTTCTGAAATTCAGGAAAAAGAGATTGAAACCTTAGAAACATTGATTGATGGAAGCTGTAATATCAAACGCATTGTGGTTGAAAAAGATCCTACCGAGCAGGGAGAACGTGCTTTGCTAAATCTAGGACACACCATCGGGCATGCCATTGAAAAGTTAAAACACTTTAAGCTTCTTCATGGTGAATGCGTTGCTCTGGGAACTATTGCAGCAGCACACATTTCCTGGAAGAGAGGATTACTGACCACAGAGGAATTTTTTGAAATCCGGGATATGATGGTTGGTTTTGACCTTCCCATCAGTTTGTCGGATTTAACACCAAAAGAGATTATTCAGGCAACAAAATCGGACAAAAAAATGGAACAGGGAACTATAAAATTTATTTTATTAAATTCTATTGGTAAAGCTTTTATTACAAAAGATGTAACAGATGAAGAAATGGAAGCTGCCATTAACTTTCTGTTGATGACTGATTTAGAGGATTAGTATATGAGTAAAACATCAAAAGCAAAATATTACATTCTTGCAATTATATTTTTAATATTGTTAGTCGTACTGGATCAATGGACAAAACATATTGCAGCAACGCAATTAATCGGCAGTCCTTATGTTCTCATTGATAATGTATTTGAATTTCGCTATTTAGAAAATCGCGGTTCTGCTTTCGGTATGCTTCAAAATAAACGTATATTTTTACTGATGATCAGCCTATTTGTTTTGGGAATCGCTTTGTTTTATTTTGTAAAGCTTCCCTGGACTAAAAAAATGAACAGTATACGTGTACTTGCAGTATTTATTGCAGCCGGTGGCATTGGGAATATGATTGACCGAATGCGCTTAGGATATGTAATTGATTTCTTTTATTTTAAATTAATTGACTTTCCTATCTTTAATGTAGCTGATATTTATGTAACTATCAGTGTGATTCTACTCTTTATTTTTACTCTTTTCTTCTTGAAAGAAGAGGAGTTGGCTGCTTTTTCCTTGTTTCCAAAGAAAAAGGAGAAAAAGCATGAATAGCCATTTTTTTACGGTAACAGAAGATGAGCAGGGAGAACGTCTGGATAAATATTTAGCAGGTTTGTTGCCTGATGTTTCTCGTTCCTTTATTCAAAAACTGTTGAAACAGCAGCAGGTTACCGTAAACGAAACCACTGTCAAGGCCAATTATATTATCAAGGAGCATGACACCATTTCTATTTATGTTCCGGAAGCAGTAGAACCAGAGATTGTCCCTGAAAATATTCCTTTAGATATTTTATATGAGGATGACGACGTACTGGTAGTGAACAAGCCTAAAAATATGGTAGTTCACCCGGCTCCAGGACATTATTCCGGCACTTTAGTAAATGCCGTGATGTTCCATTGCAGGGATAACTTATCTGGTATTAATGGTGTATTACGTCCCGGTATTGTACACCGCATTGACAAGGACACTACCGGCTCTCTTGTTATTTGTAAAAATGATATTGCTCATAATTCGTTGGCTGCACAATTAAAAGAGCACAGCATACAACGAAAGTATTTAGCAATTGTTCATGGCATTTTAAAAGAGGACGAAGGCATAATTAATGCCCCCATCGGCAGAAATCCCAATGACCGACTGAAAATGGCCATAAACTATAAAAATGGGAAAGAGGCAGTCACCCATTATAAGGTTTTAAAACGTCTCAATAACTATACTTTTGTTGCATGTGTATTAGAGACGGGGCGTACCCATCAAATCAGGGTACATATGGCCAGTATACAGCATCCTCTGTTAGGTGATTCCTTGTACGGTCCGGCAAAATGCCCTTACAAGCTACAAGGGCAAACACTTCATGCCCAGATACTTGGATTTACACATCCAACTACAGGAAAATATATTGAAGTGAGTGCACCTCTGCCAGAATATTTTGAAAACTTGTTAAAAAAGTTATCTTGAAATGTTAAAAATAGCTAAACGAACTTAAATTTCAATTAAAATATATACATTATGCACAAAATATGTTATAATATTCATATTCAATTAGCAGAAACGCTATATATAGAAAAATATATGATAAGAATTGGAGGGGTTTGTTATGGCTATGACGAATTCAATTATAACAATAGGAAGACAATTTGGAAGTGGCGGTAAAGAAATAGGGGAAAAGCTTGCAGAAGCATTGGAGATAAAATGCTACGACAAAGAACTTTTATCTGCGGCTGCTAAAGACAGTGGATTTTGTCAGGATATTTTCAAAGCTCATGACGAAAGACCAACGAACAGCTTTTTGTATTCTTTAGTAATGGATACTTATTCTCTTGGCTATATGTCCAATCCGTATATGGATATGCCTTTAGATCAGAAAGTATTTCTGGCACAATTTGAGACAATTAAAAAGATTGCCAATGAAGGGCCATGTGTAATTGTTGGAAGATGTGCGGATTACGCCTTAAGCAGTTACTCTAACTGCATCAGTGTATTTATCCATGCACCATTAGATGACCGAATCAAACGCATCTGTGGCAGACAAGATATTACGGAAAATGCTGCAAAAGATTTGATTAATAAAACCGATAAAAAACGTGCCAGCTATTATAATTTCTACTCTAATAAGAAATGGGGTGCAGCAGCCAGTTATGACTTATGCATAGACAGTTCTGTACTTGGAATTGATAAGACAGTAGCTATGATAAAAGATTTTGTTGACATGAAGGAACATCAAAAGTAATTCTTTATTCCAATGGTTTACATAATAAAATTATGTAAACCATTGTTTTTAAATAACTTTTTGACAAGTAATAAAACATATTTACTTGCATTTAGTATAATGATTGTGATTTCGGTCAGAATATAGAAAAAAGGAAAGAGGTTCTACCATGAATCAACAACAAATATATTGGGCGTATGCAACGCTCGGATTAAACGTATATGCTACAGAGGCACAGGCAAAACATGCCTACCGGCTTCTTTGCAAACAGTATCACCCTGATAGAAATAATTCCACAGAAGCACTTCAAATGTATTTACAGATTCAGCAGGCATACGAAATCGTTTGTAATGCTATCACTTCCGCTTCCTATGTTCCAACGAATACCCCCAATGTCACCAACAGTTGCAGAATTTTTGGAAATAGTGAAGCTGTAAAACATAATTATAACCAGATGCGGGAGCGACAAAGTGAGCTTAAGCGTCTTCACCGTTGGGAAACTGCCGCTCAAAAGGAAAAAGAATTACAAAAGCAGCAACAGTATAAAAATTTTCAAAGTTTTCGAAAGCTTCCGTCACAGCAGGAGAAGGAAAAATGGAAGCAACTGGAAACAAAACGGGAAGCTGAAAGAATTGCAGCAATTATTGAACAACTGATAAAGCTTAATTAAAATAACTATATATAATATAAGAGAATTATACTTTGGAGGAACGCCTATGGAAAAGCGGATAAAATCATATTTAGCTTCAATAGAGCTATTGCTTCAACAGGATTCGCAAATAGACTGGAATGAGCAGATAAATAAGCATCTAACACAGATTTCTTTTTTTCAACATGAACGCCTTATACATTTAATTGTAACGGTAGCGTTTGCTTTATTGGAAATGATGAGCTTTCTTGCTTTACTCTTTGCCTTTTCACCAACACTGATGGCATTGCCCCTGCTCATTCTGGTCCTGTTAATCCCATACATACGACACTACTATATCTTAGAAAATAGTGTTCAGAAAATGTACGAACAGTACGATGTTATGATTAAAAAATTAGAAGAAGAGAAGGAGAACTAATTATTATGTATTTTGTACCTGACGGAACTATCAAATGTGGCTATTATGAATGCACCAAATGTGGAAATCGTTTTTTGTCTTTACAGACAATGAAAAACATTCCCTGTCCGGATTGTGAATCAGAAATTGATTATGAAATTGGTCCAGATGAATCTTTAGATGAATTATTAGATACTGCATGTTTGAAAGAAATCGTAGAAGGAGAGGATGTGGAAAAAATGGACACTCTGCTTAGTCTCGCTATTACCGGTGGTGATTTTAGCTGGATTTAATAATAAAAATCAAAAAATAAAATTAGCGAAAAAATTTATTAATTTGTTTCATGTTTCATACCAGGGAGGTAATCGTATGCAGATGATTGATACACATATACATATTGGTGGCGAAAATGTAGGTTTTCATATGACTGAATCTATGGTGTTGGAAATGATAGAAAAATATCATGTCGATTATGCTTTGGTGTCTAATGGTGATGCCGCCGAAACAGACCACCAGAGAAAACTCCTTCCAAATGAACTGCAAATAACTCAGGAAGCTGCCTTAAAAAGAACCTTAAATTTTGCAGCCAGACATCGTGAGCGCATCGGAGTAGCCGTCTGGGTGAAACCTTATCTTCAAGGACTGACAAAAGAATTAGAGCAACTTATGAAGGATAATTTAGACCTTATTAAAGCCATAAAGCTTCACCCTTTCCATTCTAATATTGCACCTACAGATGATAGAGTACTTCCTTATCTACATTTTGCATCTAAATTTCATTTACCGATAGTATCTCATACGGGGGGATGTGAGGCAGCTTCTCCAATACACTTATACGAAGCCGCTAAACAATTTCCTGAAATTCCATTTGTAATGGTACACATGGGGTTAGGAACTGACAATATGGAAGCCTTAGATTTACTTGGAAAGTTAGACAATCTATATGGCGATACTACATGGGTGCCAGTAAGGACTACTTTAGAAGCAATCCGCCGGTATGGAAGCAAAAAAATGATGTTTGGAAGCGATGCACCTATTGACGGTATAGATACTTACCTGTGCAATCCAAAAGGTGACCCCTCCTTGTATCAAGATTATTTTCACTTACTTCCTAATAAAATCAGTAGCGATGCCTATGAAGACTTAATGTGGCGAAATGCCAAAAGAATCTTTAACTTATAGGAGGATTACTATATGAAAATATATGAAGTTCAAGAAAGGAACTCTCACCTGTTAACAGTTCTTTTAAATGTTTGGGAAGATTCTGTTCGGGCAACACATCTTTTCCTTTCGGACGCAGAAGTAAATCAAATTAAGAGATATGTTCCACAGGCTTTGAGTGGTGTTAAGCATCTAATCATTGCTGAAGAAGAAACCTGTGGAATTATTGGTTTTATGGGAGTTGAAAATAAACAATTAGAAATCTTATTTCTTTCTCCCAAAGCAATCGGCAAAGGATTTGGAAAACAAATGCTTCAATATGGCATACAACATTATAATATACAAAAAGTAACCGTAAATGAGCAAAATCCTCAGGCAGTTGGATTTTACGAACACTTAGGTTTTAAAACATATAAAAGAACTGATTGTGACGAAGAGGGAAATCCATATCCACTTTTGTATATGAAACTGGTGTAACAGCTTAACAAATTAACACGAAAGAGTAGCATGGAACTATTCGCAAAACTCAACTTTAACGAAAAGTTAACGTATTTTCATTCCATATACCATACTGATACTACAAATCTTCTGAATCCATGATTATTGTAAAAGGACCATCGTTTAATAATTCAACCTTCATATCTGCTCCAAAAGCTCCCGTTTCAACAATAGAAATTTTCTTTTTACATTGCTCAATAATATATTCATACAATTTGTTAGCCATATCAGGAGCACCTGCAGATGTAAAAGAGGGACGATTTCCCTTTTTACAATCTGCATATAAAGTAAATTGTGAAACCAGCAAAAGTTCACCGGAAACATCTTGTAAAGACAAGTTGGTTTTTCCCTCTGAATCTTCAAAAATACGAAGTCCTAACAACTTTTTTAACATTTTGTCAGCTATTTCCTGATTATCGTCCCGGCCAATACCAATGAACACTAAAAATCCTTTTCCAATTTTACCAATCACTTGTTCCTCTACCTTCACACTTGCATGTGTAACTCGTTGTATTAAAAATTTCATTTATTCCTCCGTTAAATCGTCTGATTCTTCTATTTTTGATTCTTCTATCTTTTCAACCTGCTCATTAGACAGAAATGTCAGATCAGAATCTATATGATGTAAATCCGTATATATTTCTTCTGTGACAGGTAAACTTTTCTTTTTTAACACATGCTCCATAATCTGCCCAAAAATATAATAAATTACAGCGAATACCGGAACTCCTAACAACATACCGATAAATCCAAACAAGCCACCACCTAACAGTATGGAAAACACAACCCAGAATGCAGTCAAGCCAGTAAATTCACCCAAAATTTTTGGTCCTATAATATTTCCATCTATCTGCTGTAACACCAAAATGAAAATCACAAAATAAAGACCTTGAATAGGATTCGCTAATAAAATTAAAAACGTACTTGGAATTGCTCCAATATAAGGTCCAAAAAACGGAATTACATTCGTTACTCCTACAATGACACTTACCAAAATTGCATACGGCATTTTTAATACGCACATACCAATATAACAAAGAACACCAATAATCAAAGAATCAATCAATTTTCCGGAAATAAATCCACTAAAAATCTGATTACTCTTTCTAGCTACATCTAAAACAGTGTTTGCATTTTCTCTAGAAAGGCAGGCATATATTATCATTTTACTCTTCGAAATAAATCCATCTTTCCCTGCGAGCACATATACTGAAATAATAAAGCCAAGTATAATATCAATTAATACATTCACAAAATTAAATATACCAGTAGTAATCCCTGTAACCTGCTTAAATAAATCATTTTTCAGCCACTCTTCCAGCCAGTCAGTAATCGACTTGATAATTGTCTGTGCCAATGCAGAAAATTCACTATTTGAATCCATAAAACCTGTTAAGTAACATTGAAATTCTTCTAACTGCCCCGGAATGGATAGAACAAGACCATAAATAGTAGCAATTAACTCCGGAATCACCAGATAAAATATTACAAACAATACTGTAATGGCTATGAAAAGCGATATAAATATACTCAGACTTCTAGAGGCTTTTCTTACCTTTTCAGCATTGCTATTCTTTTTGCTTAATACTTCATAAATTTTTTTCTCCCAAAACACCATAATTGGATTTAGTATATACGCAATTGTAAACCCATACAAAATTGGTGAAAGAATATTTACAATATTTCCTGCTACTTTTGCTATGGAATCAAACCGATACAAAGCAAAAAAGATTAACAAGCCAATTCCTATCACAAGCATAATGGTAAATGCCTGGGGAAGATTTACAAATTTTGTACTTTTTTTACCTTTTTTGTTTTTTTCATCACTCATATTTTACCTCCTACACCTCTTCTAACATTTTTTTACATCTCTTATTATTACACATTTCAAAGCTAAAGTCTATTGATTTCAGTATCTACAGATAGTATAATTATTGATGAAGCCTTAGCAACCACTGTGATAGCTATTAATCAAGGTTTCATAGTTTTGATTTGAGAGGATATATTAATATGAAATTACAACAATTATTAAGTTATACAAGACGTGCTATTGATGATTATAGCATGATAGAAGACGGTGATAAAATAGCTGTCGGAATCTCCGGTGGGAAGGACAGTCTGACATTACTATATGCTTTGCATGGCTTAAAACGCTTCTATCCCAAACAATTCGATATGCAAGCTATCACTGTAGATTTAGGATACGAAAACTTTGACCTTTCTCCCATCACGGCTTTATGTAATGATTTAGACATCCCATATACCATTGTAAAAACGGATATTGCTAAAATCATTTTTGATGAGCGGAAAGAATCCAGTCCTTGCTCCTTGTGTGCTAAAATGCGTAAAGGAGCTTTGAATGAAAAAGTAAAAGAATTAGGTTGTAACAAGGTTGCATACGCCCATCATACAGATGATATTGTAGAAACTATGATATTATCTATGATTTTTGAGGGTCGTTTCTACTCCTTTTCACCCAAAACCTACTTAGATAGAATGGAGCTGACCGTAATCCGCCCATTAATGTATGTAAAGGAAGCGGATGTCATTGGTTTTAAAAATAAATATCAACTGCCGGTCATCGAAAATCCCTGTACAGTGGATGGATATACCAAACGCCAATATGCTAAAGAGCTTGTTGCACAATTAAATCGCGAGCATCCCGGAGCTAAGGACAGAATGTTTCGGGCTATTTTAAATGGAAATATCCAAGGCTGGCCACCAAGAAATGAAGCTATAAGTCATAAAAAATAATGAGGTATTACTTAGATGAAAGAACGAACCTATCACGAACAGACAAATATAAATAATGAATTAAAATTAAGAGAAAAAATCAAAGAACTTCCTCCTTTCTGCAATGACTTTTTTCGAGGAATCGAACCTACAACCTCCTCTCGTACCAGAATTGCTTATGCCTATGACTTAGGTGTTTTTTTTGATTTTTTACATGAGAATAATCCTTTATGTTCAAAAATGGAAATTACAGAAATTCCCCTCTCCTTTCTCGATATGTTGAAGCCTGTAGATATTGAGGAATATCTAGACTACTTAAAATATTATATCAAAGATGGCGTGGAACACACAAATGATGAACGTGGAAAGGCTCGCAAACTTGCATCGCTAAAAACCTTTTATAATTATTTTTATAAAAAGGAATTTATCGAAAAAAATCCTGCAGCACTAGTTGATATGCCGAAACTACATGAAAAAAACATTATCCATCTGGACGTAGATGAAGTTTCAGAACTCTTAGACCAGGTCGAACAAGGGGATAAACTCACCAAATCCCAGAAAAACTACCACAATAAAACCAAGAATCGCGACCTTGCCCTACTCACTCTTTTACTTGGAACAGGTATTCGTGTATCTGAATGTGTAGGATTAGATATTGACGATGTTGACTTTAAAAACGATGGCATCAAAATACGCCGGAAAGGTGGCAACGAAGTGATTATCTACTTTGGCGAAGAAGTAGAAATTGCATTACTCAATTATTTAGAAGAACGTGAACACATTGTTGCGGCTGAAGGTCACCAAAATGCATTGTTTCTTTCTCTACAAAAAAAACGTATTAACGTTCGCAGTGTTGAAAATCTGGTAAAAAAATATTCTAAAACTGTAACACAGATAAAAAACATTACCCCTCACAAACTACGTAGCACATACGGAACAGCCCTTTACAGAGAAACTGGTGATATTTATCTTGTCGCAGATGTTTTAGGTCACAAGGACGTAAATACAACAAAGAAACATTATGCTGCCCTCGAAGATGAACGCAGACGTTCTGCTGCTAATGTTGTACGGTTAAGAGAAGAAAAAGAGTAATTTCATCTCTTATATTCACAACTGTAATACGGAATGATTAAATGTTCTCCTGCATATATTTTGTCATTTTTCAGATGATTGATACTTTTCACTTCATCAATATATTTCTGTACAGAAGAAATATCATCACTCCTGTAAACCGTTGCAATGTCCCACAAGGTTTCCCCAGATTGTATGGTAATACTGGTATAATACTTATATGTAATAACCTCTTCTTCAGACGATGCCTTAGCATTGATTATAAAAAAATTAATGGAACAGATTGCTGCTATTATTAAAATCAGACACGCAGAACCGATAAGACGATGATAAATCTGCCTTGTTCGTTTCTGCTTTTTTACTTTCGCCTTGTATCTCACTATTTTATCTTTTTCGCAAATAAATTCTCTTGTTTGCATAATTATTCCTCCGTTTACCAAAATATCGAACAAACGTTGTGAACATTTGTTCTTGTTGATGATAATTATAGGACGAGAACAAATGTTTGTCAACAGTTTTTTCTAAAAAACGAACAAATTTTCTTGAACAAATGTTTGCACTTCTACATTTTCTATGATATAATGAATAACATAAAATCGCTTGTAATAATAAAGGAGGGATTTGTTATGGCCTACGGAAAAATAACAAAAAAGCAATCTGAAATATTAGAATATATTAAAAATGAAATTTTAAACAAGGGATATCCGCCATCTGTCCGTGATATTTGCGAAGCTGTGAATCTACGTTCCACTTCTTCTGTACATGCACATCTTGAAACATTAGAAAAGAACGGCTACATCCGCAGAGATCCAACTAAGCCAAGAGCTATCGAAATTCTGGATGATAACTTCAACCTTGTTCGACGAGAAGTTGTTAATGTCCCTATTGTAGGGCGTGTTGCTGCCGGACAGCCAATTCTCGCTGTAGAAAATATTGAAAGTTACTTTCCTATTCCTGCTGAATTTATGCCAAACGCAGAATCTTTTATGCTAAGTGTAAAAGGGGAAAGCATGATTAATGCCGGAATCATGAATGGAGATAAAATAATTGTTGAAAAAACGACAGATGTTTCTAACGGGGATATTGTTGTCGCTTTACTAGACGATTCTGCCACAGTAAAAACTTTTTATAAAGAAGATGGTCACTATCGCTTACAGCCGGAAAATGACACTATGGAACCGATTATTGTAGATAAATTAGAAATCATAGGCAAGGTGTTTGGTGTCTTTCGTTTAATGAAATAGCAAAAGAGGTTTACATAATATAATTATGTAAACCTCACAACCTTTTTCCATCTGATACGATAATCTGTTTTAATTCTTAAACTCATCTAAAGAAATTGTTTTTCCATCTCTCCAGATACGTTCCAAATCATAGAATAGTCTGTTTTCCTTATCAAAAACATGTACAATAATGTCCGAATAATCCATCAGTACCCAGTTTGCATTCTGATAACCTTCTATCTGTTTTGGCGCATACCCCGCTTTTCCCAACATTTCTTCTACATTGTCAATCATCGCCTGCACCTGATTACGATTATTTCCATCAGCAATAATAAAATAATCTGCCAACACCGATACCTCACTGATATCAATCACTCGGATATCCTCTGCTTTTTTATCTTCTAACGCAAGAATGGCAAGTTTTGTCATTTCTTTTGAATTATGTTCCATAGTAGACCTCCTTCTAGGAATCTTGTTTTGTTTCTGTCAATAAATCCTTGTAATAAATATATGTTTTTTCCGTCATTGGATCAATTTTCCCTGCTGATGCAGAAAGAAACGCTAATGTGTCTTCTAAAATTTTTAGTAGAGCTTTATCAAGATCAATAAATGCAAGCTTTCGAATTTCCGCAAGATTTGGCTGCTTCTTTCGTTGTGGTTCGATATAATCCGCAACAAAGATGATTTTATCCAACAAAGACATATTTGGTCTTCCCGTCGTATGACTTAAAATAGCACTGGTTATTTCTTTATCCGTGATTCCATATTTATGCATTGCCAAAAAAGCACCAAGCTTTGCATGCAGTAAAAAGGGATTTTCCAGTTCTATCTCTGTCATCTTTATATTATATTTCTGACACATTGCAATCTTCTTTTGATTTGGAATACATTTTGCGCAGTCATGAAGTAAACCTGCCACTTGTGCCTGTTGAATATTCGCACCATAACGCATCGCCAATGCTGCCGCCGTATACGCTACTCCAATCGTATGTTCATAACGATCTGCATCCAACTCTTTTTTTAGCTTTTTTTGATAATTTGGAAAGACCTCATCTTTTGCCATAGTTCTCGCTCCTTTTAAGATAAATATAATTTATTTTTGTGGATATATTCCTCTACCGTTTTAGGAATATAATACGTCACCGTTTTACCGTTTTTGATTCTATCCCTGATATCATGGGAAGAAAAAGAGAGATTTGGCGTATCCATCAAATAAATTTCTGCCTGAAATTTCTGCTCCAATAGAGCAATTTGCTTTTTCACCTTTTCTCTCCCTAATTCATCTCGAACTGCTGCCAATAATGTTGCATGTTTACATATGATGTCTGGTTGTTGCCATTTTTCCAAATCAAACAGGGAATCTGCGCCCAGTATAAAGTAATATTTGGTATCAGGATGTTCTTTTTTTAATAATTCTAATGTCTTATAGGTATATATTACTCCCGTTCTATCCAGTTCAAAGGAAGAAATCTTCAAATGAGGATTATCCTTCACTGCCAGCTTAAGCATACTCATTCGATGAGCGCCCTTCTCTTCTGCTTTCATATCTTTATGGGGTGGATTTCCGTTTGGCATCATCAAAACATAGTCTAAGTCAAATGTTTCATACGCTGTTTCCGCTAATATTAAGTGTCCAATATGAACAGGATTAAAAGTTCCACCCAGTATACCTACTTTTTTCAATGCTTCCATAATATATCCCTCAGTTTCATTCGAATTACTCTATTTTACATAGGAAGGTTAATTTTCTTTTTATTATCTTTCCCTTCTTTATATAAAATTATTTTCTTTCCAATGACCTGAACTACTTGTGAATGCGTACGCTCTGAAACAATCGAAGCAATTTCTCTTGGGTCATCAAAACAATTCTTTAAAACACTGATTTTGATTAGTTCCCTTGCAGCCAAAGCCTCTGAAATTCCCTGTGTCAATTCTGGTGTCAGGCTGGATTTACCAACTTGAAAAATTGGTTCCATATTAGTCGCAAGACTTTTTAAATAAGCACGTTGTTTACTTGTCATTTTTCTTCCTCCTAGCGGTAATAATCAAATTCCAAAGTATACATTCGCACAGTATCACCTTCGGAAATGCCAGCTTCCTCTAACTTGTCTAAAATTTTCTGTTCCTTTAAGAACTTTTGGAAGAACGCAAAACCTTTTTCAGAGTCCAGATTTGTATATCCCAGCATTTTTTCAATCTTAGGTCCCTCTACAATAAATACTGTTGCATCTTCCGGATCCTGTTCTACGGTATATCCATCTCCGGTAATTTCCTCTTCTTTTTCTAATTCCGGGAAATATTCCTGTTCAAATACAATAGGCTCTACCTTATTTTCCTCTAGCATAGAACTTACGTAATATAAAAGCTCTTTTAATCCCTCACCGGAAACTGCTGAAATCGGAAATACCTTCATTCCCTGAGGTTCAAATTCCTTTCGAATTCTGTCAATTGGATTTTCTTCTCCGTTTTCTGTAAATATACAGTCAATTTTATTTGCAGCAATAATCTGAGGACGTTTCGCTAACTCTTCATTATAATTTTCGAGTTCTTTATTGATGGCATAAATATCTTCGATCGGATCGCGACCCTCGGTAGAAGCAGCATCTACCAGATGGATCATTACACCCGTTCTTTCGATATGCCGTAAAAACTCATGTCCAAGTCCAACACCTTCTGAAGCACCTTCGATTAGTCCCGGAATGTCTGCAATAACAAAACTCTTTGCACCTTCTAAATCTACCACTCCCAGATTTGGATGTATGGTGGTGAAATGATAATTCGCAATTTTTGGTCTTGCATTTGTTACTCTGGACAATAACGTCGATTTTCCGACATTTGGGAAGCCTATCAATCCTACATCTGCAATAACTTTTAATTCTAGCTTTAAATTAAGCTCCTTCGCCGGTTGTCCCGGTTGTGCATATTTTGGTGCCTGCATCGTAGAGGTTGCAAAATGCTGGTTACCAAGACCGCCTTTTCCTCCTCTTAAAATACAAAATTCTTCCTTTGCATCTGACATATCTTTAATGACTTTGTCGCTCTCTAATTCTTTAATAACCGTTCCTAAAGGTACCTTAATGTAGATATCCTCTCCGTCTTTACCGCGACAGTTCCTCTTACCGCCTACTGCTCCATCTCCGGCACAGTATTTACGAATATGACGGAAATCTGAAAGGGTATTCAAGCCTTCATCTACTATAAATATAACATCTCCGCCATGACCACCGTCACCGCCATCCGGTCCCCCATTAGGAACATATTTTTCACGTCTGAAACTTACATGACCGTCTCCGCCTTTGCCGGAACGTACATAAATTTTGGCATGATCCGCAAACATAATTAACCTCCGTCTAATCAATTCATAATTTTTTGTTACAAATATATCACAAAGAGCTCCAAACAAACGTTTGAAGCTCTTAAAATCCCTGAGGATTATTTTTCATTTGATACTGGATATACAGAAGCCTGCTTCTTATCTCTACCTTTTCTTTCGAAACGAAGAACACCATCTGTCAATGCGAATAAAGTATCATCTCCACCGATACCAACATTAGTACCTGGATGAATCTTTGTTCCACGCTGTCTGTAAAGAATATTACCAGCTTTAACGAACTGTCCGTCTGCTCTTTTTGCTCCTAATCTCTTGGATTCAGAATCTCTACCGTTCTTAGTAGAACCAACTCCTTTTTTATGAGCAAAAAACTGAAGGTTCATATTTAACATTTTAATTACACCTCCTTGAATGATATTGATACATAATCTTCCTCTTGATTGAATACATTACGTATGGATTCCAGTCCAAGAATCATAGAATCAATTAAAAGGGTAGCCTCTGCACTAGGCTCCGAATGAAACATGTAATCAATAAATCCTGTTTCATCATCTGCCTCACACTTAAACTTATCATAAGTAAATTTCTCAATGGAATTTATTGTATTAAGCACAAGGATGGAAACAGCAGAACAAACAATATCCTGTCCGCTTTCATCATATTCGGCATGTCCCTTACATTGAAATCCTACATATTCTTCTTCCTGGTTCTTGTAAATTGTTATTTTAATCATAATTTCTGTTTACATACAAAATTAAGCATTAATCTTTTCGATTTTTACTTCTGTGTATGCTTGTCTATGACCCTGCTTTTTGTGATAGCCAGATTTTCTCTTGTATTTGTAAACGATGACTTTTTTACCTTTGCCTTCGCCTACAACAGAAGCTTCAACTGTTGCTCCTGCAACTGTTGGGTTTCCAACTACAAGCTTATCGTTGCTAACTGCAAGTACCTGATCAAATTTAACAGTTTCGCCAGCAGCTAAACCTAATTTTTCAACCTTGATCGTATCTCCTTCAGCAACTTTGTACTGTTTACCACCTGTTGCAATAATTGCGTACATACGGGCACCTCCTACCTTAAATTACTCGCCAGCTTCGGTGCTGATAACAGACTTATAACCTCACTGTGCGGCATACTTGATTATAATATCATCAAGTTCGTTCACTGTCAATAGGGTTGGAAGATTTTTTCTGTTTTTTAATTATTTTCATGTTCTCATAATTGCTTTTGTTTACATATCACTATACAATGCATCTTATATTTTTCTTACTTTACCACGGATATTCAGCAAACATATAAGCGATTAACTGGCAACGCGAGCTGAATTGTTCCGTTTTTAACAATTCCTTTACTTCCTCCCTGGTATAAAACTTCGGTTTTATCTGCTCGTTCTCTGAGGTATGATCACTAAAAGTCCCTTCTGCCTCGACAAATGCAATATTTGTCATCGTGTCGGAAATTGCCACTGCCGCAAAAGAAGGCGGAAGAATCTTTGTTATCTTCTTAACAGACAATCCTGTTTCCTCATAAAGTTCACGTTGAATGCACTTCTCCATGCTCTCACCTTCTTCAAGCATTCCCGCTACCAGATTTATTACTTCGCGATTTACACCCATGCGGAATTCCCGAAGCAGTAAAAGCTTATCATCCTTAGTCACAGCTATGGAAACACCACTGGACTTTTGTCCGATATCTTCCGGTGACTGTAATTCCCTGCGGCTTACAATTTCATACTCTTTTTCGCGCCCTGCCTTATTTATATAAGTAAGTACATAGTTCTTTAAATACTTTCCATCCTTCACTTTCCTTAAATCAGTTAACCTCATAATCAACCTCACCTCATTTTATGTTATGTCCTTTAACGTTATCTGTTCATGTAATGGCTTCTTTTGTTTTTTTCTGGTAATTTCCACCATCTGCAGTTTTGTCATGTCGACCAGATTTGTAGGTATTGCATCTCTTCGCACCAATTCATGTAACTCATGCATTAAAAGTACCCGATCCTCTTCTCTCTCCATATCAATAAAGTCCACAAGAATAATTCCCGACAAATTTCTAATTTTTAATTGGTTTGCAATTTCTTTTGCCGCCTCTAAATTAATTTTTAAAAATGTTTTCTGCCTGTCCTTACGCTTACTATCACATTTTCCTGTATTTACATCGATAACTGTACAGGCTTCGGTAGGTTCAATCACAAGATATGCTCCTGACTTCATCCACACCTGTCGCTGCAATGCACGTTCTAAATCTCTTGTAATATTATATAAAGCAGACAACGGCAAGGTTTTGTCTTCGTAAAAATGCAGGCTTTCTTTATCTTCCGGCTGATATTTAGAGAGATATTTTTCCAGCTCATCATATACAGACTTCACATCTGTTATAATTTTATCCAATTCACCAACATAACTATTGCGAAGTTGCTGCAAATAAAACGGTTCTGCACGATACACAAGACTAAACGCTGTTCTGTGAACTGCTGTTTCCTTAATCTTTTGCAGACGCTCCATTAAAAAGTAAAATTCCGTTTCTAACATTTCTTTCGTTGCTTCCGCTGCATTCGTACGAATCACAATTCCGTTTCCCTGCAAGTCAAATGTTCCAAAAAATTCTTTTAATTCTCTGCGCATGTCAGAATGAATTTTACCGGATACACCAATTTTTTCATTTCCTGTCGTAATTGCCATATACTTTCCCGGAATGTTTAGGTTGGCAGAGACAACCGGTTCCTTTGTCTTTAACGCCTCTTTTTGCACCTGTACTAAAATTTCATCTCCCTGCACAAGTTCACTTTTTCCCATTCTCTTTATATAGATGGGATTCGGATTTTCCTTCAAGGAATAATAGCAGACAATTCCACCTTCAATCTCTATGAATGCCGCCTGAATATTTTTCACAATATTTCTAACCTTTCCTACATATATATTTCCAAGAATAGATACTTCTTCCTTTCGTCTGCATTCAAACCATAAAGGTTTTCCAGACCGATATCCCGCTGCCACAAGAATATTCTTAAGTTCCGTGATAACAATATTACTCATAGAAATCTTCTCCTAAAGCTTCCAGCGACACAAATTTATGATTCTCTTCTTCACCCAAATCCGCATATAAATCAAGGCGTTTCACTTTAAGAGCGAACTCATCCATAGAAATACCTGTATGCTCTGCAAACGCTCCAAAAATCAAATCCGGTTTAATATTGTTGGCACTTCCCGCACCAATCATCAGATAAATTCCGTCTTTCTCTTCTTTCACCTCGTACATGTAGGTCTTTAAATCAATTTCTCTGGTATTTTTCTTGGTCTGCTTCGTAACCACAATACTGTCTCTGTTACAAAATTCCATAAATTTCTCAGTCGAAAATCCCTCTGGTTTATGACCTTCCCGAAATTTCACCATGTAATCTGCCGCCGCCACAAGGCTCATCGCATTTTTGGCATTATCCTCAAGAAGCTTTACACTTTCTACCGTAACTCCTTCTACCATAACTTCATTCAAGCGCTCACACATATCTTTAGACGTTGTGATAGAATTTACTTCAATATCCAAGTATTCACCATCACTATAGACACCTACTCCTAAGGGCAGTGCAAACGACATAATCTGATGAGGGTTAAATCCCTGTGAATAAGCAATATCAATATCCGCTCTGCGCATTGCTTTTTGAAAGTAGCGCATCATATCCAGATGTCCGATAAATACCATCATACCAGCCTTTGTAAACTTAATTCTTAGCTTCAAAACATACACCTCCTCCAAATGCAGCCGCTCCACAGCCCTGGCACGCCATACGACAGTTAGGCGTAACTACCATATCCTTCGCACGCTGCCACTCTCTTTGAAAGAACTCCTTCGAAACACCCACATCAATAAAATCCCACGGAAGCGTTTCATCTAGATTGCGCTCCCTCTTTGTATAGAACATGATATCAATGCCTTCTTCTTCAAATGCTTCCATCCACAAATCATTCTGGAAGGTTTCTGACCACGCATCATAAAGACAGCCCTTACGATATGCATTTAAAATCACCTTTCCAACCCTTCGGTCTCCCCGGGCAAGAACCCCTTCAAGTACCGTAACATCAGCTTCATGATAATTGTACTTAATGCTCTTTTTGTTTAGCTGTTCTTTTACCGTATCATTTACAATATGTGCCTTTTCTAAAAATTCTTCCTTTGTATTCATAGATGCCCATTGAAATGGTGTAAACGGCTTAGGTACAAAAAAGGAAGAGCTTGCCACAATTTGTACTTTTCCATTACGTTCCGACTTAGGAATTTCGTAATAACGCTCTGCAACTTTTTCCGAAAGATAAGCAATCCCTTTGATATCTTCTTCTGTCTCTGTTGGCAAACCAAGCATAAAATATAGCTTCACCCTGTTCCAGCCAGCTTCGAAAGCAAGTCCGGCTCCGTTAATAATCACTTCCTCCGTCAGCCCCTTATTAATCACATTACGCATGCGCTGAGAGCCTGCTTCCGGTGCAAACGTCAAACTACTTTTTCTAACATCCTGTACCTTACTCATAACGTCCAGAGAAAACGCATCAATACGCAGAGATGGTAATGATACGTTCACCCCTTTTCCCTTAAATTCATCAATCAGAAAGTTTACTAACTCTCCTAGTTTAGAATAATCACTTGAACTTAAGGAGCTTAAGGAAATCTCTTCATGCCCTGTATTCTTGAGCATTTTATAAGCTCTGCTCTTCAGCATTTCCACATTTCGTTCCCTCACCGGACGATAAATCATGCCTGCCTGACAGAAGCGGCAGCCGCGAATACAGCCACGCTGAATTTCCAAGACTACTCTGTCCTGTGTCGCCTTAATAAAAGGTACTACCGGTTTTTCTGGATAATAAGTATTTGTTAAATCCATAACAATTTCCTTTTTTATCGTATGAGGTATGTCCTCGTATTTAGGCTTAAACTCTGCAATCGTACCATCTTCGTTATAACTCACTTCATACATAGACGGAGCATAAATACCCGGAAGTTTTCCCGCTTCACGAAGAAATTCTTCTCTAGAAGAATTGTTTGCCTTATGCGTTTTATATAAATCCACAAGCTTACGGTAAACGGTTTCTCCCTCTCCCATATAAAACAAATCAAAGAAATCTGCCAGAGGTTCCGGGTTATAGGCGCACGGACCACCACCAATGACAACCGGATGCTCCCATGTTCTTTCTTGGCTTTCTAACGGAATCTTACTCAATTCTAACACTTGCAAAATGTTGGTATAACACATTTCATACTGAATTGTAATTCCTAAAAAATCAAAATCCTTAATAGGATCCTGTGACTCTAATGCAAACAGTGGAATATCCTGTTCCCGCATAATTTTATCTAAGTCCATCCACGGAGAATAGACACGTTCACAATACACATCTTCCCACTGATTGAACATATCATATAAAATCTGTATTCCTAAATGAGACATACCGATTTCGTACACATCCGGAAAGCACATGGCAAAACGTACCTCTATATCTGCTAAATCCTTTACCACGCTGTTTACCTCATTGCCTATATATCTTGCCGGCTTTTCGATTTTTAATAATATTTCATCTGATAACGCTTGCTTTCTCACGTTAAATCCTCCATTATATAAACGAATGTTTTTCTTTCATTTTCAGTTTCAAACGCTACATAAGTATAGCAAAAATCAGTTTTCAATTCAAGTTTTTTGCTTGTCATGCATAAGACATCTGAATATGCAACATCTCCCCTTGCAAATCTCTCATTTTTTCAGTATAATTTATATTATATATGTACAACTTCAACAAAATAAATAAGGGAGAAAAAAAAATGGATTTTACAATTGAAGATTTATTAACCACAGCAAAAGAAAACCGTGCATCTGATTTACATATTTCTGTTGGCATTCCACCCAAAATGCGTATTCATGGCGAATTACAGACAATGCCTTATCCTCGTCTTAACGCCGAAGACACTGTTTCATTATTAAAACCGATTCTTGATGTCCGTACGCAAAAAATCTTAGATGAAAAGGGTGAAGTCGATTTTTCTCATGCTATTGAAAGTGTAGGTCGATTCCGTGTAAACATCTTTAAACAAAAAGAAACCTTAGCAGCCGTAATGCGTATCATCACTACCGATATTCCGGATGCTCAAAAGCTTGGAGTTCCTAAAGCAGTCATTGAACTCACGAAACGAAAAAGAGGTCTGGTTCTTGTAACAGGTCCTACAGGAAGCGGTAAATCAACTACTCTCGCTTCTTTAATTGACATTATTAATTCGAACAATACTTCTCACATTGTAACACTAGAAGACCCAATCGAATACCTGCACACGCATAAATCCTGTGTTGTAAACCAAAGGGAAATCGGACTCGATACACAGTCTTACGGAAACGCACTTCGTGCTGTACTTCGTGAAGACCCTGATGTTATCCTGGTAGGTGAAATGCGTGATTTGGATACAATCTCTACTGCTATTACAGCCGCAGAAACAGGTCACTTGGTTTTCTCCACATTACATACCATCGGAGCAAGTGCAACCATTGACCGTATCATAGATGTATTCCCGCCTCACCAGCAGCAGCAGATTCGTACTCAGCTCGGTTTCGTATTAGAAGCTGTAGTTTCACAGCAGCTAATTCCAACTTCTGATGGACAAGGTCGCGTTGCTGCATTTGAAGTTATGCTTGGTACACCTGCTATTAAGAGTCTGATTCGTGAATGTAAAAACCATCAGATTGATTCTATCGTACAGGTAAATAAGAAAATCGGGATGCAGACTATGGATGATGCTATCTATGATTTATTCTTAAGAGAACGTATTAATTCGACAGAAGCCTTAGAATTTGCAGTAGACCCTATTGCAATGGAAAAGAAGTTATTTTAATCACAAAAACATTTTTTCGTGAAACAAAAGAGCAAGATATGTCAAACACATACCCTGCTCTTTTTCATTCCGCATTTTCTAAGTTCATAATTAGCCTACTAAATCGCTTCTCACATATCCTCTATATTTTTTGCCGTTAATTTTTACTTGAATCCGATACCATTTGAAGCCTGTCTTATCCTGCGTTTCACATAACACCGTTACTTTCGTTCCTTTGCTAATTCCAAATAATCTTTTGTATGTAGTACCGGCATACTTTCTCACATTCGTATTGTACTTCGCCGTCACCTTTTTCGTAAACACCGGTTTGGTATTTGCTCTTAAAATTCCTGAAAACTTACCGCAAACCGTACCGTATGCTGTTGATTTGTAAGCTCTTACTTTATAAAAGTATTCCGTTCCAGCAGTTACCGTTGTATTCATAAATGCAACGGAGGAAACATTTTTTAACAGCTTATACTTTCCATTTCTTGCATTAGCACGATAAAGCTGATAACCGGAGGCACCACTGACTGGTGACCAGGTAAGATTAATACTTTTCGTAGTGCAAGTACCTGCCTTTAAATTTCGTACTTTTTCCAGACCGTTCTGATATGTAGCTGCTGATACCTGTTGCACCGGCAACATAGTAATTACTAATGTCAGCATCATAAGAGCTACCAAAATTTTGTTCTTTTTCATATCTGACTTCTCCCCTTTCTTTTTCGTTATATAGTGTAACACTCTCTTTATAACTGTGTCAATATTGCAAGAAAATTTAAGAATTCCTTAAAGCTTTTCCTGACTACTTCTTCATAATTACATTATGTCAGCTACGTCCTCTGGCAATATTTCACTGAGTTCCTCTATCGTCGGCTCCGGTATCACAATAATGCGATTTGCCTGGTTTGTCACAATACGTTCAAATACATTACGTATCCCTCTGGCATTGCCAAAATCGTTTCTTTTTTCTTTTGTCATCCCTGTTAACATTTTCTTTAACTCATCCATAGCTTCCTGCCGAAATACCATTGCCGACTTCTCAGCCATCTTGATAAGAATTTCTAATAATTCTTCGTTAGAATAGTCCTGAAATTCAATAAATTTGTTAAAACGGGAAATCAACCCTGTATTTGATTTTAAAAAGGTCTTCATCTCATCTTTATACCCTGCTACAATCACCACAAGATCTTTACGATTGTCTTCCATAAGCTTCACTAGTGTATCAATTGCTTCCCCACCAAAATCGTTTGCAACATCTCTTGAAATAAGAGAATATGCTTCATCGATAAACAAAACTCCACCTTTCGCCTTTTCTACCACCTCTGTCACTTTAATGGCAGTCTGACCAATGTAACCTGCAACCAGTCCTGCACGGTCTGTTTCTATAAAGGTTCCCTTTGACAATATCCCCAATTCTTTATAAATGCCTGCCACAATACGCGCCACAGTGGTTTTGCCTGTTCCTGGATTGCCTGTAAATACCATATGATATGACATATCCATTTGAGGCATATTATGTTCCTGACGCATTTTTCGAACCTTAATCAGATTGACCAAAGATTGCATTTCCGTCTTAACATTGTCAAGTCCTACTAATTCATTCAATTCTTTTATCAGTTTATCCAATGCAGCCTTACGTTTTGCCTGTTTGACAGCTTCCATTTCTTCCTTTGCCTTTTGAGCTTCTTTTGCAATCTCCTCCTCCGTCAAAGAATAAGGTTTCACAATAGGAGGAGATACCTGTTCCTGTCTTGTTTCTTCAAGAACCTCCGGTATCCTGTCAGGCATCGTATCCTGTTTTTTTATTTTCTTTATCTGCACCCGCTTTAACTGGGCTTTTTCATCAAACACTGCCCCTGTCTTAAAATCTTCACTGCAAATTTTTCGAAATACAAACTTTTCATCTATTGTCATCAGATATTGTAAATCCTCTGAAATAAAAGGATGCACCTGTTTAAAATAAGAACGGATATAGCTGACTGCTGCTGTTCCCTTTTCCTGATTCAAATATGCCATTGCAAGAAATATATTTAACAGAGTATCCGTAAACATATGAGCAAGGTAGGTATCCTTTCTGCTGTCCCGCAAAGAACACAACTGCAACAGAATAGGCGGAGAAGCAATCAGCTTCTCCGCATGAGCAATGATTTCCTCCGGTATCGGACCATTTCCCGGTAATTCCAGCATATTCTTATCCGGTATTGCCAACAAAAAATGCCTTTCCTCTTCCGTAAAACGATTATTATATACCGGATAAAGAAGAAGAAACGCCTGAATATACAAATCCAACGCTTCACTCATTGTATATTTCAACAATTTCTCCGGTTCTTGCCAGTAACCCTCCATCTCTAACAGTTTGCAATGATATAATATGGTATGATAATTTTCTTTCGCAATTGTAAATAACTCCTCGTTTGAGTATGCTTGTACCATTCTGATTTCCTTTCCCTGTCAAAATCCATTTATATTCCCAATGCCTTTATCATACCATATTTTTCTAAAAAATCATATCCTAATTTTACTGCAACCCGACTCTTTCATTATTTGCAAAATATTTAAAGACTTAATGAGGTTAAATCCTGTTCCATAAAACTTGTCAGCTTTTTTTTCAATTCAGTATATTCCTCTGTATCAGGTATGCCTTCTTCCCCTAATTCATTTGCCGCATCGGAAGCCGCCTGCAAAATAGCTGCATCTGTAAAGATATCTCCAATCTTAAATTCAAGAATACCACTTTGGCGAAATCCAAACAAATCTCCCGGACCTCGAAGTTTTAAATCCTCAGAAGAAATATAAAAACCATCATTTGATTTATTTAATATTTCTAAACGTTTTTTTGTTTCTTTTTTGTCACTTCCGCTGACAAATATACAATAAGACTGTGCTGCACCTCTTCCGACACGCCCCCTCAACTGGTGAAGCTGCGCAAGACCAAATTTCTCCGCATTTTCCACCATCATGACGGTAGCATTTGGCACATTCACCCCTACCTCTACTACTGTCGTTGAAACTAAGACCTGAATTTCATTTGCCGCAAATCGCTCCATAATATCATTTTTGGCACCAGCTTTCATCTTTCCATGCAGACATTCCGTCTTAATATCTTCTGGAAGCTTAGAACGCAATCTTTTTTCATAATCAACTACATTTTCCGCTTCTACATTCTCACTTTCTTCTACCATCGGACAAATCACATATGCCTGATGCCCCTTATGAACCTCATCCGCAATAAACTGATATGCTTTTTCACGATAAGAAGTATTCACTACACAATTTTTAATTGGGATACGATTAGAAGGTAATTCATCAATCACAGAAATATCAAGATCGCCGTAAATTATAATAGCTAATGTTCTCGGTATTGGTGTAGCACTCATAACCAGCACATGTGGGCAGGTTCCTTTTTCCATTAACATTTCACGCTGCCTCACACCAAAACGATGCTGTTCATCCGTAATGAC
Source organism: Lachnospiraceae bacterium (assembly GCA_050874665.1). Taxonomy (GTDB): domain Bacteria; phylum Bacillota; class Clostridia; order Lachnospirales; family Lachnospiraceae; genus RUG11237. Next base: position 100,698 of record JBNMLC010000005.1, read on the forward strand.
TAATGCAAGATTATCATAAGCAACACTTTCCTGAAATAAGGTATGCGTTCCAATTACAATGTCCGCCATTCCCATTTCTATCCGTTCTCTTACCATACGCTTTTGTTTTACAGTCATGGAGCCTGTCAGCAACACAGGATGAATATCTAGCTGATATTCATCCTTTAATTGCATAAAATACTCATAATGCTGACGTGCCAACACTTCTGTCGGAGCCATCATTGCCCCCTGATACCCATTTTCTGCTGCAAAACAAAGTGCTAATGCCGCCACAATTGTTTTACCAGAACCGACATCTCCCTGAATCAGCCTACTCATAACATAATCTGAATTCATGTCACTTTTCACATCATTCCATGCTTTTAACTGTGCATTTGTCAGGCGAAATGGCAATGTTTCTAATAATGTCTGCGTCATCGTATCTTTCGGAAACGTAAAATTATTTTCTATCTTCTCCGTACTTTGTTTTAAATTACGAAGGGATACAATAAAAAGAAAAAATTCATCAAACACCAAACGTTTCCTGGCAAAAATCAAATCTTCCATTTTATTTGGAAAATGAATCGTAGAAACTGCATAATTATATTCTGCCAATTCGTTTTTTTTCCGAATACATAACGGAAGAAATTCCCTTTCCAGCACACCGGAATCAATTACCTGGCGAACAGCTTTTCCTATCGCATTGCTGGTAAGTCCCTTAGTAAGTGAGTATATTGGAAGCAACTGCCCTTGCCTTTTTTCGTATTCCCCCTCAAAAAAAACTTCCGGCTGCTCCATTGTCAGCCGGCCGTTCTTAATAAAAGGTATTCCACGAATAATAATATTTTCCCCGGTACGAATTTTTGCCTTCAGATATGGCATATTAAACCATGTAAGAAAAATAGATGTTTCACTGTCTCCTGCTACCACATTAAGTATTTGCAGATTCCGTATTCTTTTTACTCCATCTATTCGCTTCACAGTCACCCGCAAAGAATTAACTGTATCATTCTTTGCAAAACGTATTCCTACCGGTGCAGCATATTCTTCATAATCTCTTGGATAGTAGTGGATCAAATCCTCTAACGTATATATGTTTAATTTATGAAACAACACTGCAGTCTTTTCACCAATTCCCTTTAATGTTGTAATACTGTCATTTATATTCATATCTATATTATTCCACTGAAATCACATAGTAATAAATTGGTTGACCACCCATTTGCAGCTCTACTTCTAAATCAGGATATGTTTCTTCTACAAAAGATACGATTTCTTCTGCCTGTTCATTTGTAGCCTCAGCACCATAATAAATGCTTAACAGTTCAGATTCATCATCCACCAGCTTACGAATCAAATCCTTCGTAGTTTCCTGCAAATCTTTTCCTACAGAAAGAATGGACTTGTCGCCAATTCCCATAATATCTCCCTGTTTAATCTCCTGTCCGTCAATACTGGTTTCACGTACAGCATATGTCACTTGACCGGTCTTTACGTGTTCCATTTCTTGTACCATTGTATCATAATTTTCATCAACCGACTTCTCCGGCACATAATTAATAATCGCCGTAATTCCCTGTGGAACTGTCTTAGTTGGCAATACAATAATATCTTTATCTTCTACCAGATAGGTTGCCTGCTCTGCAGCCAAAATAATATTTTTATTGTTTGGCAAAATGAAAATATGTTCTGCATTCACCTGATCTATAGCATTCAGCATATCCTCTGTGCTCGGGTTCATGGTCTGACCGCCTTCAATTACATAATCAACTCCCAGACTAGAGAAGATATCCTTGATTCCTTCGCCAATAGATACTGCAATAAATCCAACTTCTTTTCGTGGTTGTGCATTTTCTGCCTCTTTCGCAGCTTCCTCTGCGGCAATTTTTTCTGCGTCTTTAATTAATTTTTCCTGATGCTCTAAACGCATATTGTCAATTTTCATATTGCTTAAAGAGCCATATGTCAAGGCCTTTTGAATAGCAAGCCCCGGATCATTCGTGTGAACATGCACTTTTACAATGTCATCATCGGACACAGCAACAATCGAATCTCCAATAGAAGATAAATATGCCTTAAATGCTTTTTCATCTTCTATGGTATATTCTTTTTCCAACATAATAATAAATTCTGTGCAATATCCAAATTTAATATCTGCAGCCTCTCCCGCATTTGTGGTTGTAACTTTTGGTGCCGGTGAGCCCTTAATTGTTAAGTCCAGTTCTTTTCCGAGGAAAGCATCATAAGCTCCTTTTACCACTTGCATAAGTCCCTGGCCGCCGGAATCTACAACACCCGCTTCTTTTAAGACCGGAAGCATCTCTGGCGTCTGGCTTAAAACATAATCGCCATGATTGATTACTTCTTCCAAAAATTCTTCCAGCTCATCTGTGCGTTCTGCCATTTCCACTGCCTTATCAGCCAAACCCTTTGCCACCGTCAGAATAGTACCTTCCTTCGGCTTCATAACAGCTTTATATGCGGTTTCTACAGCTTTTTCCATAGACATTGCAAGTACATCTACATCAATACTTTCATATTCTTTCAAACCTTTTGTAAGTCCACGTAAAAGCTGCGAAAGAATAACACCGGAGTTTCCACGCGCTCCGCGCAAAGAACCAGATGAAATTGCCTTTGCCAGTTCCTCAATCGTTGGATTTTCCAAAGCAGACACTTCTTTGGCTGCTGACATAATTGTCATCGTCATATTTGTTCCCGTATCACCATCCGGTACCGGAAATACATTTAATTCATTAATCCATTCTTTTTTTGCCTCCAGGTTCTTAGCTCCTGCCAAAAACATTTTAGAAAGCAATTTGGCATCTATCTGTTTCATGGTCACCAATATATCCTCCTTAATCTATAACTCGTACGCCTTCTACAAAGATATTAATCTTTTCCAGCTCCATGCCGGTAAATTCTTCCACTTTATATTTTACATTACTTATCAAGTTGTCTGCTACGGCTGAAATGCTTACACCATAGGAAACGATTACATGAAAGTCAATTGTAATTTTATTTTCCTTCACGACAACACTAATTCCATGTGTCAGGGATTCTTTCTTCAAAAGCTTCACTAAACCGTCTTTTACATTCAAAGCTGCCATTCCAACAATTCCAAAACATTCTACGGCAACAGAGCCTGCGTACTTTGCAATCACTTCATTATCAACGAGAATCTCACCCATACTTGTATTCATATGTCCCTTCATACCAATACCTCCTGTTACTTATATTATAGAGCTAATGCCTTTTTCTTGATAAATCAATGTATATAGTATAACCGTTTTTTACGGAAAAAGGAATACGAATTTTGCAATTTTTCTATTTTTTAAACATTTTTGAACATTTTTAATATTTTTCCTTGCATTCTTGTTCCGTTTCTGTTAAAATATGCATGTTGTGAGCTTATATCAGAGTGATTTTACTGGTAAATGGCAATTTATTCAAGGAGGTGTAAAGTCATGGCTAAATGTGCAGTATGTCAGAAAGGTGCTCATTTTGGAAACAATGTGAGCCATTCTCATAGAAGATCAAATAGAATTTGGAACTCAAACGTAAAATCCGTTAAGGTTAAAGTAAACGGTGCATCAAAGAAAATGTACGTATGTACTTCTTGCTTACGTTCCGGAAAAGTTGAAAGAGCTTAATTCAAAATCTTAAGAAAGCCTGTATGATTATATAATATCGTACAGGCTTTTTTCGTATATAGCTACGCTGCCCGATTGCATGTGAAATTGCATAGTAAATGCACATTTTGTTCCCTAACAGCAAAACAAATTATATCCTAACAAAAGCAGCGATACCACAATAATAAAAAACAAAAAACAATTGGAAATAAACAATGTGATCACCATACCTACGGCGACAAAAAAGCAGGCAAATCCGGCTACCCTTCTCATTTTATCACACCAACAAAAAAGCTTCTTATGCTAATATATGCATAAAAAGCTTTTCTAACATATCTTTTTTACTGTTCCTTTATACTTTCAATGGCATTCTCTACCTCAGGATTTTCTTTTTCTTCCGGATTCTCTTTTCCTGTAAATTTATTAATTACATCTGGAACCATATCCAAAATCTTTGTTACCGCATCCTGATTTTTTATATTTACCAATTTTGTTTGTCCATTTTGAATCACTAAAACAGCACTCGGCGACATTTTTCCACCCATTCCACCAGTACCTCTGTTTTTCTTGTCCTCACTAAAAGCACCTGCTCCAACGCCAAAAGAAACGTCTACCAACGGTAAAATAATGGTATCTCCTACCGTAATTGCATCTCCTACCACCGTCTTTGACGAAATAAAGCTGTCCATCCCCTTAAATAACGATTCTACTGTTGTACTGAAATCTGCCATAATAACTCCTCCTATTTTCTAAATTTTTCTATCATTTTTCTTATATACTTGTTTTTATATGCCCGCCATGCCGTCAATAGCATAACATAACATTGTACTCTTCCTTTAATATATATATTGCCTTCTAAGCATACTTGCTCAAAATCAGGCACTACCTCCAATTGGTATCCATAAAACGGATAGATTATACTAAGCATAGCCAGTATTTCTCCTGTCAAAGCTGGATCTTCTGTACCAAAATGTACATACGCATCTGCTCTGTCGGGTTTTAACTGCCGCACCAGATACTTTTTTTGCTCGTTTAAAAACTTCAACGAACCTTTTAGTTCCTCACTGCTCACAAATTGCTTGAATTTCTCATATCCCGAACAGATTTCCTTTATTTTATCATATATTTTATAAAAAGTGAATTTAAGTTTTCTTATTTTATCCAAAAATAGCTGAACCATCGTTTTCTTTTTTGCAGCGGACTTCGTCTGTGGATTTTCTTTCGGTTCTTCTTCTGCTTTTTCTTTTGGTTTTGATTCTTCTTCTGGTTCTTCTTTTGGTTTTTCTTCCGGTTCTTCTTTCGGTTCTTCTTGGGGGCTTTCTTTCGGTTCCTCTGTCCTTATCTCATGATTTCTTTCCGGAAATTTTTCCGATAAAACGTTTTTCTTCGTAGGATTTTCGAATCGTTCCGCTTTTTTCTGTATAGAATTATTATTACTGTTTTCTTTTATTTTATGCTTTTTTTCTACTCTGGGAAACACCTGAAAAAACAGTAACTTTACCGAATATGCCACCCCACTTTTACTCCCAAACTCAACGCGCACACGAACTATATGAAAAAGCCAGCTTAAGTATAAGCATCCGCTTGCTTTCTCTGCACTTTTCTCTGCTTTCACCTGATATTGAATCGGAAGAAACAAAAAAATTCCTATCAGCAGAACAAGCAAGGCAAGTATGGATAGCAATATGATTCCAATAATTTTTAATATGGTTAGAATTATTCCTGCCATGTTACACTCCCATTTTATTTTGAAAATACTCGCGTATGCGCATTCCTTTTGTTTCCGTTAACACATCAGATACAATCGTTTCTACTAATTTCAAAGCTTCGTCATATCCAACTGCAATTCCAACAATACAAGTAGTCGTATCATTATAATGTTTTTGTAAAAGTTCGGAAGAATTTATAATTTCCAATTGATTATTTTCAAACTTCGGAATTGTAATAAGATAAGTATTGATCAATCCTGCCTTATGCGTCACCTTCCACACAATTTTATAACGCGACTTTTTAGCATTTTCGCCCATATACAATTTTCTATACCATTTAATACGCTTCATATTTTCCAACCAATCCCCTATGAACAGACAGACCGAGCAGATATATGCTCGGTCCTCCACTGCAATTCATAACAACATAATGTGTACTTTTTCTTCTTTCCGCTAAAAGTATTTACGACTGCCCCATAAATTACAGCGCTTCAGTTCAAGATATTCATTGTATGCCTTCTCAAGAATCTGCTTTTCGTTAGCAAATTTTAAAAGATGATACGCCTCATGATACTTATAATATCCTGAATCCTCAAAATATTCTTCTCGTTGCGGCTTACTGTAATAGCTGTCTGCCATCATAAGATACCAGTGTACATCCTTTTCAACCACATCCTCCGGCACGCTGAAAGAATACTGACTTTTTCCAACATACTTAATAATCTGGGCATGTACACCTGTTTCTTCTAAGACTTCCCTTGTTGCGGTATCCTTGTACTCCTCGTCTTTCTCAACAGTACCTTTTGGCAGAACCCAGCCTTCATACTTATTTTTAAAATTCTTATATAACAATAAAATTTTTCCTCTAAATATGACCACACCGCCACAGCTCGTTGCTTCTATCATTGCAATTCCTCCTGTATCTATCGGCTTATCCACCGATGGTGTGTCCTCAAAAATGTGGCTCTCCACGACTAAAGACTGCAATAAGTATAACGCTTTTTATATGCTAAGTCAATGAATTTACTTTATTCATTTGTAAAATATTCTGAAAATAATTTTCTTGCAATGGGAACTGCATATTCACTTCCAGAACCAGCTCCCTCCACAATAATTGTTGTTACAATTGTTTTTCCGCCAGCCTCTGCAAACCCTGTAAACCATGAATGGCTTTGTCCCTTTTCATTATTATATTCCGCAGAACCCGTTTTTCCATATGCGGTATATGCACTGGTTGAAAGCTTTGAACCTGTTCCTTCTGTGACTGTTGCCCGCATAAACTCTTTCAAGAGTTCTGTTTCCTTCTCACTCATTATGGTACATGATTTTTTTGGAGAATATTCTTTTACAATATCGCCTTCATAATTTTCCACAGAATCAATCAAATATGGTTTCATAAGTACTCCATTATTTGCAATAGCCGAGGTAATCATCGCCATATGCAACGGCGTCATTTGTGTTTTGCCCTGACCAATTGCCGTCTGCATCACCTCATCGGTATCCGAAGCTTTATTAATGGAAACACTGCTCTGCTTATAAGAAAACGGCAGTGAAAGTTTTTGATCAAACAAAAGACTTTCACAAGTTTTTTCAAATTCTCCCTTATCCAGACTTAATCCTATATTAGCAAAAGAAGAATTACACGATTTTGCAAAAGATGTTTTTAAATCAATCAGTCCATGTACACTATTGTGATAACAGTTTATTTTTACATTGTCTTTAGTGATACTTCCCGTACATTCAAACTGATATGATTCCGGACTGCTATTCTGTCTTATATACGCCAATGTAGTAATAATTTTAAATGTAGACCCCGGTGGATAAACTCCATGTGTCACACGATTCAACAACCGGCTCTCGCCAGACGTGTCTGCAACCAACGCTTCCCACGAACTATCCATTTTATTCGGATCGTAATCCGGTTTTGACACCATTGCAAGAATTTTGCCAGTTTCCGGTTCCATAACGATGACTGCGCCACGATAATTCCCAAGTGCACTATATGCTGTTTTCTGTAAGTTTAAATCCAATGTCGTGACCACATTGTCGCCAATATTTTTTTCTCCCTTAAGAGTATTTTTTACTCTTTCAAAAATAAAAGCGTTCGAACGAAGCAATGTAAAATTAGCATTGGATTCAATTCCTGACTTTCCCTTTGCAGAATATCCTACCACATGTGCAAATATGTTTTCATACGGATAATATCGGCTTTCTGTTCCGTCCCATGCCACTTGCGTTTCTGCCAATACTTCTTTTTTATTAGATAAGATTTTTCCCCGCACAACTTTGTTCGAAAAGATATCCTGCCTTTTATTATAGGAGCTATTAATGACCTCCGGACTTTTTACTGCCTGGTAGTAAACTGTATAGCCCATCATTGCAACAAACACAGCTACGAAAATATAAGTCACAAACATTAGCTGCCTTCTATTGTCCTGTTTTTTATTGTCAACAAAATAATCCTCATTGGCATAATCATCATAATTCTCAATATACAAATCATAATCCTGATTATCATTTCTAGAATTCTTTTTTTTATTCTTATTCATTAAAAAAGACGGAGTTTTCATATTAGTAAACCTCCTTTTTACGTTTTTTTGATGTTTTCGCCTTTTGCGATGTATATATTCCTTGTACAATTGCAAATATAATCATTGTGCTAAAACAGGAGCTTCCACCATAACTTATCAATGGCAGTGTTACTCCGGTAGAAGGAATAAATTTCACTGCACCTCCTATCGTTAAAAATGTTTGAAAACCAAATACACAGGCAAGCCCCGTAGTACACAAACAATAAAACTCATCTTTCACCTGCATTGCAATATAAATAAACATAATAAAACAACTTACATAAATCAAAATTGTACACAGTGCAAACAAAAGCCCCAATTCTTCTGATATCGCAGAAAAAATAAAATCTTCTTCCACCACCGGAATTAATTTTGGATACCCCTGATACAAGCCCATTCCAAACCAGCCTCCGGTACCTATGGCAAACAATGACTGTGTCACCTGGTATCCCTCATTATCGATTACGCTGAATGGGTCCGTAAACGCCAATACACGTACACGCACATGATGAAACAGAAAATAGGCAGCAACGGCGGCAACACAGCCAAGCAGCGTTCCACTCAGAAGATACAGTACTCTATGTGTCGCAATAAAAAGCATGAACAAATAGGCAACAAAAAATATTAGTGCACTTCCCAAGTCTTTTGAAACCACCAAAATAATTACATGGGCAGCCGCAAAAATGCTTGTCTGAATTACCTGATACAATTCTTTTGATTTGCAAAGCATGGAAGCAATAAAAAATACATATACAATCTTAACAAATTCTGACGGCTGTATTCCCACTCCTGCAATCTCAAAAGATAATTTTGCTCCATAAGTCACACGTCCTATAATAAACACAATGGCAAGCAAAATAATTCCTACTCCTGCATAAACGTATGTTAAATCTTTTAAAAATGTAAGTTTTTTTATCAGGTAGGGTACAAACAATGTAATAATTGCTGAAACTACTGCAATTTCAAACTGCCTGACAGCACGCTCAAAAGAGAGTCTTGACAGCATTACAAATCCCACCATTAATAACATACACATGTGGTTAAGAAGCAACAATGACACTTTTGGATAAATCACTTTATACAGAGCCTGTATAGCCACAAAAAAAACGACTTGTGCCAGATAAAAAACAATAAGCTCCATACTGTCCGTCTGCATAAAAATTATAAAATTCATCATAAAGTGAAGCACATAAAATATAATCTTCTGTTTCAGATACAGGAGATTTTTGGAATCTTCATCTTTTTTCGAAAAAACTCGAAATCCCCAATATGTATAAATTCCAATCATAATAATAAAAACATATTTAGAGAGTTCTACCAGTAACTCAATCATCTTCTTTATCCTCCCTGAAATGACTTACTCTACACCCTTTTTCAAATGACCTCTGGTAAATTCTGCAAATAGCGTTTCTTCTCCTGCACTATTTTTATCTGCAAACGCTTTTGCTATCTCATATACTTCCTTTCCGTTTTCCTTTGAAAACATCAGGCGAATGGCCATAGGATTTATGTTAGCTATGCTTCTTTGTGCACCAAGCAATGACAACGGAACGCCATTTCTTATTAAATTATAGCAGTAGTCACAATAATTTTTTACATAAAAGTTCTTTTTATATCTGTCTTTTAAAATGAGCAGCTTTCCACTTTTCCTGTCACAACCGGAAATTGTTTTATTCACACACTGAGCTGAAACCATAAACGGAATGTGACCGTACACCGTAAGTATTTCCGTTCCCGTACTTACTGCCTTTAATTCATATTCATTTAACTCTAATGGTAATGTAGTGATTGTCACACCGTTATTTTTTAAAAAGCGTTCTGCTTCCCTGTTAAATGTGTAGAGATTATAATCACTTATAATCTTTCCTGCATAGCTCTGCTTTTTTAACCAGACAAGACTTTCTAAGTTTCGAATCACGATTCCATCCATAGGAAGTGAAAGCAGTTCTCTTGCATACTTTGAAAAGCTCTGTTGCGTAGCCTTGCGGAAAATAGCAGGCATATAATAATAAACTTTTTTTCTTGCCTGTTTTACTTTTTCCATACTTGTACCCATTTTTCTCAAATATTCTTTCCAGTCATTAATTGAAAACAAAGAGCTGTCAATATAGACCACTTGAATTTCTTTTATACGCAAAACACTATCCAACTGTTCCTGCGTCTCGACAGAAGCATGAATCTGCAATTCCATAGTTTCATTTTTTTCTTTGATGTTATCTGTTTTGCAAAACATTTTGGGTGTTTTCCGTCTATAAGGACTAAGCATGGCATTTTCAAGTTCTGCCAATGCTTTTCTTCGCAATTCATTCACTGCCTGAAGCGGTACAAATATATCTGAATCCATCTGTATTTCTAACTGTTCAAATTGAAAATAGGTTCCCCCTGTTTTCTTCATTTGCTTTTCCAGCCGCTCTTTTCCTAACGGCTGATTTTTTGCCTGTTCCACAATCATACCAACAACAGAAACGATTGTAGCATTTGAAGTAATACTTAATTCCAGAGGCTGACCTTTAAACACCTTTAAGGTTCCGGAAATATTATGTTTTCTTGTATTAGCAATATACTTTTCCTTCAGCCCCTGAAACAATGCTTCTTCTCCCGAAACATAAGCAGGATTTTCCAGTGTAATCATATTTTTTCCATTGTGTTGTTTATAATACCCTGCAGAATTTCCGCTTCGACTGTATAACTGCAATAATCGTTCTTTGTCTTTCGGATCTACTCGAAATGAATCCGGATTTTTTTTGTATAAATCAATATACTTTCTGTATATTTCTACAACTCCTGCTGCATATTCCGGGCGCTTCATGCGACCTTCTATCTTAAAAGATGTAATTCCCGCCTGCACAAATTCCGGAATATAATCTATGGTCATCATATCTTTTAAGCTTAATGGGTATATAGCTTTCGAAGCATTGATTGCCTTATTTCCTTCATATGTATTATATGGAAGTCTGCACGGCTGTGCGCACCTTCCACGATTTCCACTTCGTCCTCCTAAAAAGCTGCTAAAAAGGCATTGTCCTGAGTAGCAGTAACAAATTGCTCCATGCACAAAGCATTCTATTTCCGCAGAAACATTATGACAAATATTTTCTACCTCTTGCATGGATAACTCTCTCGCAAGTACCACACGCTTCGCGCCCTGCTCTTCTAAGAATTTTGCTCCATCTAATCCTGTGATTGTCATCTGCGTACTAGCATGAATCGGCAAGTCGGGAAAATATTCCTTTATAAACGAAAGTACACCAAAATCCTGGACAATAACTGCATCTAATCCTGCTTCATAGTAAGTCTTTACATAATCATACAGTTCACCCTGAAGTTCATTTTCTTTCAAAAGTGTATTGATGGTCATATATACTTTTTTCCCCTGCATATGTGCATAATGGATGCCTGATATCAGCATGTCTTCCTTAGGATTATCTGCATATGCTCTGGCTCCAAACTTTTTACCACCGATATAAACTGCATCGGCTCCTGCATTGATTGCTGCCACAAGACCTTCATAAGAACCAGCCGGTGCCAGCAATTCTACTTCGTTTTTCATTTCCTGCTCCTTCTATTTCTATTTCAGTTCTATTAAGTTCTTAATCTGTTATGAAAGAAAAAAGCTGTCATAAGACAGCCTTATTCTTCGTCCAGCAATTCCTTATAATCTTCCAGTTCAGTTTCTACTTTAATCATCTGTTGCTGCATATTGCTTACTTCTTCTCTAAGTTCCGCAATTGTTTTCTCATCAGATTCAACTTTAATCTGTGCTGAAATTAATTCATGCTTTAAATCGTAAATTTCTTTATCTTTTGTTTCAATTTCCATTTCTAAAATATCCAACTGCTTTTTTGCCTTAAAATAATCATCTGCAATATTCAACTCTGTTAATGTTGCCTGAATATCATAAGGTTGCTTTAAAAAATTTTCTGATTCTTTCATTTCGTTCAGCTTGCCATTTATATATGCGGCTACTCGCTGCAAATATTCTTCGCTTTCATAACCGCTTAACGTAAAGATTTTTCCACCTATCAAAACCTGTGCATTTGTCTTTTCTGCCATACTCTGCCTCCTAACATTTCTTCTAACAAGTATACGCTATCCCTTTAAGACAGTCAAGAAAATGATTGTTAAAGTTCCAATCCCAAATGCCTGTATGCCAAATCCGTCACTCTTCTTCCTTTCGGTGTTCTGGCCAGTAATCCATTTTTAATCAGATACGGTTCATAAACTTCCTCTATTGTTCCCGAATCCTCACCAATTGCTGCTGCTAAAGTATCCAATCCTACAGGACCACCATTAAATTTTTCTATCACAGTAAGCAGAATATTTCTGTCTACGTGATCCAGTCCAAGCTTATCTACGTCAAGCAAATCTAAAGCGAAATTCGCAGCTTCGCTAGTAATTACTCCATCATATTTGACCTGTGCAAAATCCCTGACACGTCGAAGCAGACGATTTGCAAGTCTTGGAGTTCCACGGGAACGTCTTGCCATTTCTACTGCTCCTTTTTCTTCTATTCCAACATTTAAAAGTTCTGCTGATCTTAATATAATTGTAGTAAGCTCTTCTGTAGAATAAAATTCCAATTTGCTTACCACCCCAAAGCGATCTCTTAATGGTGCTGTCAAAAGTCCCGCTCTGGTGGTTGCCCCCACTAAAGTAAATTTCGGTAAGTCCAACCGGATAGAACGTGCTCCGGCACCTTTTCCTATCATAATATCTATGGCATAATCTTCCATAGCGGGGTACAATACTTCCTCGACCTGGCGATTTAATCGGTGGATTTCATCTACGAACAATAAGTCCCCCTCTTGAAGATTGTTAAGAATTGCTGCCATCTCTCCCGGCTTTTCTATGGCCGGTCCAGAGGTAATCTTCAAATTAACTCCCATCTCATTCGCAATAATCCCTGCCAGTGTTGTCTTTCCCAAGCCCGGAGGTCCGTAAAACAGCACATGATCTAACGCTTCTTTTCTTTGTTTTGCCGCCTCAATATATATTTTCAGAGTTTCTTTTGCTTTCGCCTGCCCGATGTATTCTTCTAACGTCTGAGGTCTTAAACTGCCTTCTATCCTTTTATCTTCTTCTAATATGTCGGTGGTTATGATTCTCTTTGCCATATCATACTCCTAAAAACTAATATGTTTCAAAGCAGCCTTAAGGATTGCTTCTGTATCCATGCTACTATCTGTTTCTACACTGTTTACTGCCTTCAGGCTTTCTGAAGGAGAATACCCTAACGCAGTCAATGCCTCGATTGCTTCTGCCTTTGCGTTATTATCTCCTCCTTGTTTCAGTGTTTCACCATGACTTAATTTAGCTTCAAAAGCCTCCTCTAAGGAGATTTTATCCTTTAAATCCAAAATAATGCGACTGGCTGTCTTTGCCCCTATTCCCGGAGCCTTTGCAATTGCTTTACTGTCTCCTGCAAGTATCGCAAACCTTAGCTCATCTGGTGAAATAACATTTAATATACTAAGCGCACCTTTTGGTCCAATTCCATTTACTGTAATGAGCAGTTGAAAGACTCTCATATCTTCCTTAGAAGGAAAACCATACAGTACCAGCGCATCCTCCTTCACGTAAAGATATGTATATAGCTTCACCTCATCTCCGACAGAACCTAAATTAGATAATGTCTGATTTGTTGCTCTTACATTCATACCCATACCTTGAACTTCAAGTGTAACTATATCTTCTTCAAAATCTGCAATCATTCCTTTTACAAAGCCTATCATTTTTCCACCTGTCTTTACTTCCTTTATTCTATGCTTCTATGATGGAAGCCGTTTTAGCAGCATTCCGCTAATCATACCAATGAATATTCCTGAAACCGTTCCAATCATGGCCAATACCGGTAGATAATAAACTAATTCCTTCGTTTCCAGAACAAGCATCGCTGTTACAATCTGCCCTACGTTGTGCATAATACCGCCTGCCATACTAACTCCGTACACAGAGAAATCCGTTTTCTTTTTAAGCAATATCATAATCCCCAGACTAAAAATTGCTCCCATAACGCTATATACAATACCAAACATATTTCCAAACAGAAATCCCGCCAAAAAGATTCTGACAATGGATATAATGCCGGCCTGTTTTTCTCCTGCTTTATACAATGCTATAATAATCACTATATTGGGAAGTCCGATTTTTGCCCCTGGAATTCCTATGTTGAGCGGAAGAATGCTTTCAATATAGCTCATGACTAACGCAAGGGCTATAAACATTCCAAGCACTGGAACTTTTTTATAATTCATTGTTATTTTCCTTTATACTTATTCTAATATTTGATAAAAAGTAATTACCTTTCCCGTATAATTGCCAATTCCCTTTACAACTACAGCCGCCTGCCCCGGATAAATATTGTTCGCATAGCCTAACGAATAGTCTTTTCCGTAAACTAAAGTTTGTCCATTAAATTCTACAAAAACCGGAGGTTTAACCTCTCCTCCTGTCGCATATCCATCCGTCACTCCCAAAATCTTAGCATCTGACATATTTAAGGGTTCTACCTTAATATTAACTTTAATGTTTTCAACACTGTTATAATTGTCACTGTCTGTCGGCTTATACGTCATATAAACGCTGTTAATCCCCGCTTCGCCCACCAAAACAGACAACTCATCTTGAAAATAAAATTTTCCCTCTTCAAATTCAGGTATCTTTACATCTTCCAACTTCTGCCCGTATACAGCTTCTAGTGAAGTTAACTTCGGATATTTTGGCACTGCTTTTTCAATCGCAAATTCTAATACTTTTTCTCCTGTATAATTGTCAACACCCTTAATTATGACTTTGGCAATCCCTGCCTCAATGTTATCCTTATATTCCACCGTATAGTCTTTGTCGCGGACTAATTTTACCTGACCATCTTTTACATATATATTCTGCGTCTGTTCCTGACCATCATACACCTTGGTCTTCATTTCAGAAAAAGCCACGTTCGCTATATCTTTTTTATCCACCTTAATCTCTACCGGAATGTTTTTAATAATATTATAGTTTGCTTTATCACTTGGTACAAAGCGTAACAGTGAAGAAGTCATTCCTACTTTTCCCACATCTAAGCTCTGGCTGTACTCCCAAATAAAGTTTCCGTTTTCTCGTGAAGGCAGTGTGATATCTCCCAGACAGTCACGATATACTGCATTGAGAATACCAATTTCTCCATAGTCCGGATCTGCTTTTGCAATGCTAAACGTCTTTTCCACCGAACCTGCATAATGACTGATTCCATTTAGAGTAACCAATGCAGTACCGGCATTGGTATTGTTGTCAAATGTGATGGTATAGTCTGTGTTTTCTATCAACCTTTTACCATTGACCTTCACAACCGGATGATAAACAATTGGTTTTGCAGAATATACAGCATCTTCTATTCCCTGAATCTCTGCTTCCGATATATCTCTTTGCAAAATTTCAACTGTAATCAAAATATCTTCTACAATTTCATAATTTCTTGTATCGTTCGGAGTAAATGTCAGTGAATAGTTATGACTTCCCGGTTCTCCTGTTTCTTGTGTAAGTTCCTCATTCCAGGTAAAGACCCCATTATCGCGTTTAGGAAGCTCAATATCACCTATCGTATCTCCATAAACACCTGTAATGGAATTTGTAATGGAATAGTCCGGAACTGCTTTCTTAATTTGAAAAGAAATTTCTCGATATCCGGTATATGCCCCTTTTCCCACAATTCGTATTGTTGCTTTGCCTGCATTCTTGTTATTGGTATAAAGACAATAATAGTCTGTATTTTCTCTTAAAGTATTTCCATCATACTTGACTGTAATACTTTGAATAATTTCTCTGCCACTGTATGTTACATCTTCCACCCCTGTGACTTCGAACTTATCATCTTTCGTAATATCAATAACATTTTCTTCTGCATGTGCTGAAATATAGCTGATATCTGTCCCCACAAATACCATAGCAAAAAGCAGAACTAATGCTATGAACTTTTTTCCTTTCTGCATATAGCAACCCTCCCATACTTTATCACTATATTTTTTTACATTATAGCATAGTTTTCTTTATTCGTCACTAGCTTTTGCAAAAAATCGTATAAATGTTCGACTGCACAGTCAAAAATAAAAATCAACAATTCGGCAAACCCATCACCCAAACTGTTGATTTTTTAATCATAACCTCAAATTATTTTTTTGAAACTCCTTATTTTTCTTACACTGCCTTAACTCACCTTACTTTGCCACCCCATCTAGTTCACTGTCCTTCCCACCTTCAACCTTCACAATAATATGATTCGGCAGGCAGACAATCATTTCGCCTGCATGAGATATTTCCTTTTGACTGACACATAATTTATCCGGGCAGGTAGCTGTGGATATAAATGCTTTTCCACCTTCTACATGAAGTTCATTATGACCTTCCTCATAACCTGTAAGTTCATAAACTCCGTCTTCTGCTAATGGATATCTTGCAATTTCTTCCTTGTCTAATGTAACCACTACACAGGCACCTTCCCTAGACTGTATAAAATGTATTACAGTCATGGCAGATAATGCCATGACTAATACAATTATCATCAAAATCAATTCTTGTTTTTTCATTATTTATTATTAATGTAATTTACAAGACCCTCTGCCTTGATAATTTTCTGCATAAATTCAGGGAATGGCTGTCCCTTAAACGTGGTTCCCTTTGTTTTGTTTGTGATAAGTCCGCTGTCAAAATCCACTTCTACTTCATCACCTGCTTCGATTCCCTTAGCAGCTTCCGGACATTCTACAATTGGTAATCCAATATTGATGGAATTTCTGTAAAATATTCTTGCAAAGGTTTCTGCTATGACACAACTTACCCCAGCAGCCTTAATGGCAATTGGTGCATGTTCTCTAGAAGAACCGCAGCCAAAATTCTTATCTGCTACGATAATATCACCTTTCTTGACATTTTTCACAAAATCTTTATCAATATCTTCCATACAATGTGTTGCTAATTCTGCAGGGTCTGAAGAATTTAAGTATCTTGCCGGAATGATAACATCTGTATCTACATTATCTCCATATTTAAAAACGCTTCCGCATGCTTTCATAATTTTACCTCCTTATAACTGACATGGACAGGAAATTTGTCCTGTAATGGCACTTGCTGCTGCTACTGCAGGGCTGGCTAAATAAATTTCAGAATTTACATGACCCATGCGTCCCACAAAGTTACGGTTTGTCGTAGAAACACATCTCTCGCCTTCTGCTAAAATACCCATATATCCACCAAGACATGGTCCACAGGTAGGAGTACTTACTACTGCACCTGCTTCGATGAATGTCTTAATATATCCTGCTTCCATAGCATCTAAATAAATCTGTTGTGTAGCAGGAATCACGATACAACGGATGCCTTCCTTCACTTTACGCCCTTTTAAGATTTCTGCTGCAATTCTCATGTCTTCTAAACGTCCATTAGTACAAGAGCCAATCACAACCTGATCAATTTTAACAGGTTCTTTGATCTCATCAATTGTCTTTGTGTTTTCCGGTAAATGAGGAAACGCAATCGTTGGGCGAAGTGTACTTAAGTCAATGGTATATTCTGCATCATAAACTGCATCCTCATCTGCTTCATATACTTTATATTCACGGTTAGAATGTTCTTTCATATATGCAATAGCCAAATCATCCACCGGGAAGATACCATTCTTTCCACCTGCTTCAATTGCCATATTAGCAATTGTAAAACGGTCATCCATAGACAAGCTTGCAATACCATCACCAACAAATTCCATTGATTTGTATAAAGCACCGTCTACTCCAATCATTCCAATAATATGTAATATAATATCCTTACCGCTTACCCATTGACTTAACTTTCCTGTTAAGTTAAACTTAATGGCAGAAGGTACTTTAAACCATGCTTTCCCTGTTGCCATTCCTGCTGCCATATCAGTACTTCCTACACCGGTAGAAAACGCTCCTAAGGCTCCATAAGTGCAAGTATGCGAATCGGCACCGATAATCACATCACCTGCAACGGTCAATCCTTTTTCCGGAAGTAACGCATGTTCAATTCCCATTTGCCCCACTTCAAAATAATTCGTGATTTCATTCTTTCTTGCAAATTCTCTTACACATTTGCAGTGCTCTGCAGACTTAATATCTTTATTTGGCACAAAATGATCTGGTACCAAAGCAATTTTATCCTTATGAAATACACCTTCTACCTTCATCTTATCCATCTCATGAATTGCTACCGGAGATGTAATATCATTTCCTAATACTAAATCTAAATCTGCTTCAATTAACTGTCCGGCTTCTACATATTCTAAGCCCGCATGAGCAGCTAAGATTTTCTGTGTCATAGTCATTCCCATGTTCTGTTCCACCTTTCGAAATAATTAATGTGTAAAATTTTGATATTTCTAATTATAGCATATCGTGGTATAATGTAAAATAGCTTTTTAATATATTTGTTATAACTTCTAGTTATACCACCTGTCGAATCATATACCAATCACTTCACCCACAGGCAAGGAGAAACTTATGGAACAATCATTGGATTTATACAAGATATTTTTTACTGTTGCATCTACCGGAAACATTTCCCATGCAGCCAAAAAACTGTTTATTAGTCAGCCAGCTATCTCTACATCTATTCGGAAATTAGAGCAACAACTAAATGTCAAATTGTTTTTGCGAACTTCGAAAGGGGTCATGCTGACAGAGGAAGGAAAGGTACTATACCATTATGTTTCCCAAGCTTTGGAAGCACTAGGAACCGGAGAAAAGGAATTAAAGCGGTTAGGAGAATTAAATTACGGGCGCTTAAAAATTGGTGTCAGCACCACTTTGTGCAAATATGTACTGCTTCCTTACTTAAAAAGCTTTATCGACACCTATCCTCATATTCAAATCACCATTACCTGCCAATCTACTCTCCACACCTTAAAATTATTGGAAGAAGGTGAAATTGATATTGGATTGATTGGTCGTTCCTCCGGCGTAAAAGGGGTAAAATTTGAAATTCTCGGACAAATTGAAGATATTTTTGTGGCTGCACCAAACTATATTAATAATTTGAAGCTTCAAACCGGAAGGAACGAAATGACCAAAGAAGAACTTTTAAATCAATCTAACTTGATCTTGTTGGATAGTCAAAATTTAACCAGACAATATATTGAAACTCATATGTACGAAAACAATATTTTTCCAAAACAAATTTTAGAAGCATCGAACATGGATTTAGTCATAGAATTTGCCAAGACCGGTTTAGGAACCGCCTGTGTGATTAAAAACTTTGTAGAAGGGGAACTAAAGCTCGGAAAACTTATCCAAATCTCTTTGCAAACCCCTATTCCCAAACGAGAAATTGGATTTGTATACAATGGTAATGCTATTTCATTTGCATTAGGTGAATTTTTAAAGTACTGGAATAAAAACCAGTTTATTTCTTAACACAAAAGAATGTCAATGCTTTGCCAAAAAAGCCCCCAAAACCAGTTCTCCCGGTTTTGGGGGCTTTATAATACATTTATGTACCGTCAAAGTTCATCAATCTACTAATCCAGTATTTTCACATCTGCAGTTCCTCTGGAAAGTCCTGTAATACCGGTTCTTGCCAGTTCTAAAATCTCGTATTCATCCAGCAATTTAATAAATGCTTCTACTTTATCGGAATTTCCGGTAAGTTCAATTACCAGAGAATCTGTACAGACATCTACAATATTTGCTCTGAAAATATCTGCAATAGAAATAATCTGCTGTCTTGTTTCCTGTGTTACGGCTACTTTTACCATAACTAATTCACGGCAAACAGAAGCTCCACTCTTTAGCACTTTAATATCAATGACTTCTTCTAGTTTCGCCAGTTGCTTTTCAATTTGTTCCAGCATAATTTCATCTTCTACGACCACAACTGTAATTCTAGAATAACGCTCATCCGCAGTTACACCTGCTGTAATACTGTCGATATTATATCCTCTTCTTGTAAAAAGCCCTGCAATTCGGCTTAACACACCAGAGGTATTTTCAACTAACAGCGAAAAAACTCGTCTTTTCATCATGTATCCTACCCTTCTGGTTTACCACCAATATTCATTTTATCAAGCCGCACCTTTTTTGTCAATTTTCTTTTTTATCTGATATATCGCCATAACCAATGCCACTAAAATCACTAAAAATAAATCTGAATACACCAAAAACTCAATTCTGTTTTGAAAATTCATAGTGGCAGCAACTACATTCCACACAAAATGGAATACTATGGCAGGATAAAGATTTTTCCTGCATAGTCTGGTTAAATATCCTAAAAATATAGAAATCAAAATAAACTGCATTGCTACAAAAAGCAGACACACAAAGGATGCATTTTCAGAAATAAATGTAAAAATAGTAAGCCAGATAGCATAGGTAATTCCCGTCATCATCGAACTTCCAAGCACTGAATAATGATGTTCAAAATGATTTTGTAAAAATCCGCGAAATCCGGCTTCCATAGAAATTGCTCCCACAACCAGTGTATACCAGCCAGCTTTTAAAGTTTTTCCCAAATCTTCCAAAAAATCAAGAAACGAAAGACTTGTATACTCATGCACAACCAAATATCCGCCCAAAAACGCTATTATTCCCATCAGCACTGATACAAAAACCATCTTCCTGCTCAACCTAAAGCGTCGTTTCATTCGCATCAGTTCCAGTGTATCTCCTGTGATTCCAGCCAAAAACAAGGCTAGTAACAGTGGCATAAGATATATGATGATTGTCAAAATGTTTGCCGTCATTATTCCAATAACATCATTTCGATATAATATATTGATAATATAGTAAATTATAATAGTAGTTATAACAATGCCCATACTATAGGAATAGAATTTCTGGTTCTCTTCTTTACTCATATTCCCCACCCTCTATCCTTAAATTCCTAACAGACGCTTTACCAATTTGACAGCTTCTGCTGCATCTTTCGAGTAGCCATCTGCGCCAATCTCTTCTGCATAATCTTCTGTAATAACAGCTCCACCTATTATCACCTTTGCATTCACGCCTTTTTCTTTTGCATATTCAATCACATGGCGCATTTCCTGCATAGTCGTAGTCATCAGTGCCGACAAAGCAATCACGTCAGCCTTTTCCTTGACAGCGGTTTCGATAATGGTTTCTTTTGGAACATCTTTTCCTAAATCAATCACTCGATATCCATAGTTCTTCAACATCAATGATACTAAGTTCTTTCCAATATCATGAATATCACCTTCCACCGTTGCAATCACTATGGTCGGGAGATTATCTTCGTCATTTCCTGATTGTAAATATGGCTCTAAGTAATCAATTGCTGTTTTCATGGTTTCTGCACTGGCAATCAACTGTGGCAGAAAATATTTTTGCTTATCAAACAAATCTCCCACCTCGTTGATGGCAGGAATCAAAATATCATTCAAAAGCGTGGAAGCTGCCTCTCCCTGCTCTATTGCCTCTTTTGTCTTTGCCACTACCGTTGCTTTATTTCCCTTTAATACATCTTCATATATTAATTCTTTCAGTGTTTTCTCTGCCTTTGAAACTACCGTTTCCGTTTCTTCTCTCTTTAGACGATTAATCGTGTTAATGTATTCCATATCTGCATTTTCTTTATTCATCAAAAGATCCGCAGCATAGGCACATTTTACCAGCATTTCCTGAGATGGGTTAGAAATTGCCATCGTTAATCCATTCAAAATTGCCATCGTCAAAAATGTAGTATTCACAAAACTTCTGTCCGGAAGTCCAAAGCTTATATTAGACAATCCACAGATAGTTGCTAATTGCAATTCTTCTTTACAATAGCGAATCGTTTCTAAGGTTTCTTTTGCAGCATTCTTGTTTGCACCGACTGTTGCCACAAGGCCATCTACAACAATATCTGTGTTACTCATTCCTGCATTTATTGCCGCATCATATATCGTATGAATAATTTCTATTTTTTTCTGCAGATTCTCCGGCAGCCCTTCATCAGACAACGGAAGTAGAATAAACATAGCTCCATATTTTGCTGCAATCGGAATCAACTTTTCAAACTTTTCTCTTTCTAAAGATATTGAATTAATTAACGCACGACCCGGGTATCTGCGCAATGCAGCCTCAATAACGTCCACATGACTTGAGTCAATAGCCAGAGGCAGATTAGTTGCCAATGTCACTTCTTCAATCACATGTAACATGGTCTGTTTTTCGTCAATACCACTCATTCCCACATTAATATCCAGAATAGAAGCCCCACATTCTTCTTGTTCTCTGGCAAAGTCTAATACTCTTGTATAGTTATTCTCGCGTAATTCCGCCTGCAAGGCTTTCTTTCCCGTAGGATTAATACGTTCTCCCACAATTAAAAACTTTCCGTCTAAGTCAATCTTCAATGCACGACGTTCGGAAGAAAGGACTCTGAGATGTTTCACCTTTTTTTCTTCTTTTATATATGTTTTTGTGTATTCATAAAGTTTTTGAATAAACTCAGGTGTTGAGCCACAACAGCCGCCGACAATATCAGCCCCTGCTGCAATCAGCTCTTTGGTATACATTACAAATTCGTCCGCACCCATATTATATTCGGTACTTCCATCCGGCTGCAATTCTGGCAAGCCTGCATTCGGCTTTGCGATTAGCGGAATATCCGTATACTGTGCCATTTCCTCAATAATCGGAATCATTTTATCTGGCCCGGCAGAACAGTTAACTCCTACTGCTGCTGCTCCAAGACTACTTAATACCACAGCAGCCGCTGAAGGTTCTGTGCCAAATAATGTCTTTCCATCATCATTAAACGTCAACGTAATCATGACAGGCAAATCACAGGTTTCTTTTGCAGCTAACAAAGCAGCTCTACACTCTTGAAGGCTTAACATTGTTTCCACAACCAGCAAATCTACACCGGCTTCCACCAGATATCCTATTTGCTCTTTATATACATCTACCAATTCTTCAAAATCCAATGTGCCCATAGGTGCCAGTTGCTCTCCAGTCATGGTAATATCACCCGCAACATAAGCTCCATCTCCTACTGCCTCTTTCGAAATGCGGACCAACTCTTTATTCATCTGCTCAATTTTATCTTGAAGTCCATATTCTGCCAGTTTGATTCTGTTTGCCGTAAAAGTAGGTGCATATACAATATCGCTTCCCGCCTGTACAAATTCTCTCTGTAATTCTTTTAGTATTTCTGTATGCTCCAGAATCCATTGTTCCGGACATACACCTGCCGGCATACCACGCTTCTGGAGATTGGAACCTGTGGCACCATCCAATAATACTATTTTTTCCTGAACTAACTGTTTAAACTCTTTGTTTGTCATGACTATTTCCTCGTTTTATCTTCTACTTTTTTAAAATCTGCTCTACCAGATGAACTCTGTTAAATGGTAGCATAAAATAATAGCCATCCGCCACCGGCTCTAATTGTTTCATAACCTCTCTTGCAATTTCAACACCCACTGCTTCACCCTCTTCTCTAGTCATGTCAGGGCGGAAGCGTTGCAGTACATCATCCGGAACATGAATTCCAAGAATTTCGTTTTTAATAAAAGATGCGTTACGATAGCTGATAAGCGGCATAATTCCACATAATATTTTCGTGTTGGTTTTCTCCTTGACTGTGTAAATACGTTCGATATCATCTTTTGAATAAATAGGCTGTGTCAGAAAATATTTTGCTCCTGCCTCAATCTTTCTTTCCATTCGTTTGATTTCCATATCCAGATTCGGACGGTTATAATTTAAAGCACCACCGAAATAAATAGGTTCTTCTGTAAAATGCTCTTTATTCATTTCATTTACATACTGCATCAATTTAATGGAATTAAAATCAAACACGCTGGAAATATCACTCCTGTTTTCCGCCGGAACCGGATCACCCGTTACAAACAAAAAATTACGAATTCCGTTTAAATATGCTCCTAAGACTCCTGCGCGCATTGCAATTACATTTTTATCACGACATGCAATATGAGGCATCACTGGGATTCCCACTTCATTCGACACCTTAATTCCCATCATAATAGAATCTACTCTTGCCTTTCCCATCGGCGAATCCGCAAAAGTAATCATATCTGCTCCAGCCGCCTTCAATAAATGAGCACAGTCCATAATTTTCTGTGCATTGGCATCATAAGGTGGATCTAATTCTACCGTAATTACTTTTTTTCCAGATTCCATTAATTGATAAAATTTATTTGCAGAAACAGCAACCTCTTGTGTTGTTTCTGATTTATTTGTGCCGGAAGGTTCAGAAATTTCCTTTCCTATAAGCTTTCTGTTATTTTGATAATCAATTCTCTGAGATACCTTTCTAATATAAGCTGGTGTTGTTCCGCAGCAACCTCCTAAAATATTTAATCCCAATTCAGAAATTTTTACCAGATTTTCGGCAAAATATTCACTGTTTCCAGAATATACGGTTCTATCCTGCAAAAATTCAGGATAACCGGAATTCGGCATTGCAGTAATAAATTTATCCGTGACCAGTCTGGTCTTTTTCAATATCTCATATAGATGCGCAGAACCAATACCACAGTTAAAACCAACTGCATCAATGGACTTTTCCTGGCTTGCCTCATTGAAAATGCGTTCCGCTCTGATTCCCATTTGTGTATATCCATATTTATTCAGGCTGAATTGCACCACTATAAATGCATTGTCACACTTTTCCTTTATATATTCACCAAGCATGTTTATATATCTGATGTCTGCAAATGTTTCAAAGCAAAATATTTCAGCTCCACAGTCCAAGAAGGTATCAATAATCTGACAATATTCTTTTTCAATCGCTACCTCATCTTCAAAAGCCATCTGCGGAATCGGCCCAATATCAGCGGCAATATAAACCTCCTCACCACTTTCTCTGACCGCTTCCACCGCATTCTTATAAGAAGCCTTCACTACAGACTTCACATAGGCTATATCTTCTTTTAAAGATACTGTGTTTGCCGCAAAACTGTTGGTTCTTAAAAATCTTGCTCCTGATTTAATGTATTCTTTATGGATTTTCTTTACTAATTCTTTATCTGTAAGATTTGCCACTTCCGGTATACTTACGGTACCTTCTGAAAGCTGCTGATAGTACGTTCCAAACGCACCATCAGCCACTATTTTATTTTCTTTTAAATATGTTCTTATATTTTCCATTTATTTGACCTATTTCACTGTAACCATAATTTTTTTAGATTTCACTCCACTCTTTACAGTGATAATACAATTCCCCTTTCTTTTGCATTTTATGACACCCTTTGTAGTTACCGATGCCACCTTCGTATTAGATGATTTATATTTTATTCCTTCTGTTGAATCAGAAGGCGAAACTTTCGCTTTTATTTTAAACGTAGCATTTTTTTTCAATGTCACTTTAGACCTATTTAACGTGATTTTTTTTGTTTTTACCACGCTTTTTGTAACCTTCACCGTACACTGTGCCTTTGCACCCTTCACAGTTTCTACCGTAATCTTTACAGTACCTGCTTTCACACCCTTTACCACACCTTTGCTATTCACTGTAGCAAGTTTTTTGTTCGATGAGGTGTAACTTTTCACTGCATCTCCCTGCTCTAAGAAAATTCTGGTAGCCACATTTTTGGTTGTTTTCACTTTATAATTTGACACAGCAAAAG
The DNA here is from genome assembly GCA_050874665.1 of Lachnospiraceae bacterium. Lineage (GTDB taxonomy): Bacteria > Bacillota > Clostridia > Lachnospirales > Lachnospiraceae > RUG11237. The sequence goes on from JBNMLC010000005.1 coordinate 126,166, forward strand.
AAACTGTATACGGAAGCACCGTTACCCTACAGGCACTTTCAGCTTGTCCCACTTTTGCATAGATTGTAGTCGTTCCGGGCGTAATTCCCGTAATGTTTCCAGTAGCATCAACAAAAGCAATTGTCTGATTATCACTTCGATATGTTATTGACTTGTCTACCGTATCTTCCGGCAAAATCTGCGTAACCAAAAGTTGTGCCACAGAATCCTGATGCAGTGAAATCTGCTCTGCATTTAAAAGAATACGTTCCGCCTCTGCATCTTTCCATTCTGCATACAGTGTAACGTCATTCATGGTATCTTTTCCAATAGAAGTTATCTTTTTCGTCAATTCTTCATCAAGATACCAACCCTGGAAGCGTTTCGACTCTAATGTAGGTTCTGGTAAACTTTCAATGCCTACACTATAGGTATACTCATACGGCATATCCTCTGGCAGTACACCATCACCTGCCTCATAGAAAATTTTGTATACATTTGGTGTAAACTTTGCATCAATGCAGATATCACCCACACTATTTTTATCAATTGCTGTCACCTGTTTCGTAAAAGGTGCCTCTTTATCTCTCAGATACCAGCCGTCAAATGTATATCCCCTTCGGTAAGCATCGTCTAACTTATGCACTCCAACGCCTTCATAATAACCCGATGGATTATTCGCCCCATTAAATCCATAGTTTGTATTATAATCAATCTTGTAATCATAATTGTACAAGCTCCATTTTGCATAGAGGGTCACATCTCCACTCATATCCGGTGAAATCTCCTCTGTCTTGTTTTGGAAAGCGGCATCTAAATACCACCCTTCAAAGTTATGTTCAAATTTTGTTGGAGCCTTCAAGGTTGACACACCTTCTCCGGCTATATAAGAGGACGGATTTTCTTCGCTGTTCGTACCTCCGTCTAATTCATATTGCACGTTAAATGTGTTGCTGTTTTCTGTCTGTTCATTACCAACTGCATAGGTGATTACTCCACTTGTAAAAGTAATTGCACTTGCCATAAAAACAGCCCCCGCTATTTTATAAATTACCTTTCCTGCTTTCCTCATAGGAACCCCTCCATATCTGGTTATATAGCTTTATTCTATCATTTTTGTGCTGAAAGGTAAAGAAAAAGATAGCAAAACGCTTTTTCTATTTCTTAGAGTAAACATTATACATCATCGCCGGGATACACAGTATATATGGAAAAATATATCTTATTAATGCACATGGTGCTAATAACGATGTGACACCCAGAGCAAGAACCAATGCCATCGAGCCTAAGATTCTCCAATTTCTAAATTCTAACATTCTAAAAAACATAAGAACTATGATCCAAAAATAGACTGACAACGAACACACAAGAAACAATGGGAAAATCTTCTGGTATTCGTTGGCCGAAAATAAATTTTCATATAAGTTTTCCAACCATTTAAATTTCGATTCATGCACAACCCCAAAGCCTGCCTTTGTATCTGTCAACAGATACCCCTGACGTCCTTCCAGACCATATCCATAAATATTATTGGCATTTGTAGTATCAAAAATGTACAAATATCCAAGCTCTGTATGCATAAATGCTTCTGCGTATTGAAATGGATATTTTTTTAACAATCTAAAATATACATTCAAAAAGCACTCCATATTATATTCTGCTGTACCGGTGAATTTCACACCATCCGCATTATGAGGATTATAATACGCCACTCTCGGAAGAATCAACTCTATGTCGGCTTTGTCTTGATCCAATAATTCGTCATAGTCTACCGTGTACACATAGGCCAACTGCTGATATGGTACACTTAACACATCATTTTTCGATGCGTCCGTGGCGGAAAGTCCTGTCTTTAGAGCATTTAAAAGCAAGACGGAACATAGCAGAGATAAAACTGTAACAAGAATAACTCTTTTACTTTTTCTTCCTATGCTAAAAATCACAACGATACACATAACTGCCACCGCATAGATTCCATTTGCCCGAAATAAAATTGTTCCTACAACAGAAATAACGCACATCACGTTTATTTCTATTGACTTTTTTGCCTTTTCTGCATTTAATTCCCAGTAGCACATACATACAAACAGCATGCCAAAAAATCCGGCAAAAAATATATCCTTTGTCATTGAAATTGCCAATACAGAAAAAAAAGGCAAAAAGGAAGTCGCTGCTACCAACACTCCCCTTACTTTTTTATTAACACCACACCTTTTGAAAAAAAGATGTATGTAACTAAGCATATAAGAAAAAATGAGCATTTGTATTACTGTTGCCCAGGCTATTCCCGTGTTATAATTTTGAAAAATCTCTTCTCCCACATTATAATAGAAAAATTTCAAGTATAATGTATGTAATAATGGAAAAGATACATTGTATCCGTTAGTAATCTGTGGTATCTGTGTCATAACATCATAAGCAAATAATCCCGGGTAATACGAAAGCCATACAGGAATCCAACAAACGAATACAATCAGTCCAATCATTCCAAAATACTTTCTATCTCCTTTAGAAAACTGGTATCCCTGACAATCCACGTTCTTCAATGCCTTAAGAAGGAAGGTTTTGCTTCGTATGCTCAATTCAGCAACAACAAACGTTAACAGTATACAATTCATCCCTAGATAGATGAATTGCCTAGATTCTATATGTAATGTTTCCTGTTGTTCTTTTGCAATTAAATTCACTAAACTAAATAGGAAACCAAAGATTATTGCATATTTTGTTTCTCTCTTGTCCTTAAATAATTTTAAATATCTCATTTTTTCTTCCAATTCTAAAAGTTACTCTCCTAACTCTTCAACCCCAATTGTATACCATGTGATTTTTGTCTTATAGCGTTGGTCAAAATAAGTATACTCCTTTAGCTCGCCATGATACTTTTCCTTTACTGACATTTGTTCTGAAAAAACAATGGTTGGAAGCGTCGAATCTTCTTCTGTCACCATATCACTACACGTTCCAATATATGAATGTGCATTAGGGTACAAAAATCTGGTATAACATTCTAAATTTGTCTGTAAATTGTTATCTGTATAGAGAATTAAGTTAAATTCATCTTCTCTACCCAATCCTGCACTTTGTATTTCATCCGCAGTTGCCGAAAGCATGTATTTCATAGGATATACATAATTAAAATAGGTAAATGACTGATGAACCTGTTTAAAATTATACATTCCCGTTAAGCCTAAAACAATCATTAAAAGAACCGAACCAACTTCTATTTTCATATTTTTCAGATAAGGTAGCCATGCAATGGTAATGCCTGCAATCAGTACAGGAACAATAATTAAGGTTCTCTGTAAAATCCAGGCTTTCTGGTAGGTCGTATAGCCTGTCATATAATTAGCCAAAACCACCACAATCAAAACCCATATTGCTATCATAAAATCGTGAAATTTCAAATGAAGGGTAAGAGAAAAGATCATATAAGCCAATATAAGAAGCCCTACACCACCCAAGAACACCGCATCTTTGTCAAAGAAAAAATCGCGGATACATTCAAAGCAATAAGACACGATAGAAACTTCTTCTCTGGTCTGCTCTAATTTTTCCGCTTTTGTATGCAATAATATGGTAAGTGTTACACTCACGATTCCAGCCAAAGCATAACCTATTGACTTTATCACTTCTATAGGATACTCCACTGATACATATTTCTCACTTCCTGTCTGATACAAGTCAATTGCATACATAACCAGAAACACAACCAGCAGACCTAAGCTTGCCAACACCGGTGTATAAGAACCGGCACAAAAACTTCCCAGCCACACAATAAGTATTAAGTAAAGGCAGGAAGGATTTTTTACAAATTTAAGAAACATTCCCACTGCCATCATAGTCAATGCAATTGGTGTAATCGCCTGCTCAAAGTTCATAAAGTACTCTGCTACAAATCGAAATGCTAACATTGCATACAAAGCAACCAGTGCAGCTTTATCCGACACTTCACTTTTTTGACACCATTCACGTAAGCCAAGATACATCATAATCATTCCCAAAAAGAATGGAATGGCAAATCCTATATGTAATGTATAAATGCTTCTTCCAAAAATAAGTGCCGGAATAGCTGCTATCACATACTGCCGATTCGGATATCCCAAAAATGCAGAGCCTGTAAAATTCCAATCCTTCTGTTGAAAAGACGAAATCCCTGCCGCCATTTGCTGTGTCGCATCCGGATTAACGTCGGAATAATTAATATTCCCTACAAAATATCCAAAAAATATAATGAACGCCAGCAGTCCTACTATCGAAACAAAATTTTTTCTTTTCACATCATAATATAAGGTTTTTAAAAAGCAAATGGTTATAAACCCATAACAAAGTATACCGCCAAGCAACCACAATCGGGATTCTATTATGGTAAAAAGTCCTCCTGCCATATATGCAAGCAATTCCAAAACAACAAAGCTTGCAACATATGCAAGTATAACTTTACTCGCTGCAGAATTGATTGGTTGATTTAAAAAGGTAATGAATTGACTTACTTTGCTTTCCTTTGGTTTCATACGATTCTCCCTGAATATTTTTCTTCCGTTTTCTATCACAAACTTTTTAATAGTATCCTAGCTCTTTGCATTCCATTTGTCTAATTGTTTATAAATTGGTTTTTCCAGACCATAATAAGACGCTATTGCAATTAAAATCTGAACAACCGGCATAATCCAATACATATAATTAGCACTATACGGTATTTTAAGTCCAAATCTTTTTTCTACTACTGCCACCAGTAAAAGGAATGGAAAATTCCACACATACAGACTATAGGAAATCTTTCCAAGTCCTGACAATACTTTATTTCCCACAATTTTATCCAATTTATCATTGTTAAATAGCAATATCAGCAATGGCATATAGAAAAATACCAGGACTGGAAGTACTTTATCCAAAGCATTGTCCGTATATATCATATCATGGTAAAAAGTATAATAAAAAATATATCCCAGGATAAACAAGACACTCATGACATAAGCCTGTTTCTTCGAAAGCTTCTTCGTGAAACATGCCACTAAAACTCCCATAAAAAGTCCTACATATCCCCTGCACATATCATTGTTTAATAACAATATATCCAAAGATTTATCGCCCAGAAAAATTCCCAGAAGTATGGGTACAAACATAATCGTGTATTTCATATTGATTTTTTCTCCAATGCGTACCAATGCATAATACAAAATACAGCAGAAAAAATATACACTTACATACCATAAGGGTCCGTTGAGCGTGTGAAAGTTATTCCCCCACACTTGAATATTCAGCAAATTTTCTACAATATATCTTCCTCTAAGTTCTGTTCCATACCACGCTTCTTTGGTAAGTGATTGATAACTCGCTAGTGCAAGCACCATCACAACGGTAGAAATCACTGTCATTGGAAATAATCGAATTATCCTTTTCTTTATATAGTTGTTAAAATCAATCTGATTTTTAGCAATTTTATCATACTGATAGAACAATTGAAATCCACTAATCATCAGCAAAAGTTCCATAAATGTATATGTCTTAAACGAAAAATGAGTAACCCCATTCGTAAGATTGGTAAACCACCCTTCGTTTCCCTCACACCAGTATCCTGCGGGTGTAAACTGAAAATAATGTCCCACAGTTACTGTAAATAAAACCACCAGACCCTTTAAACTGTCAAAGGACTTTAGGTACTTTTTTTCCTGCATCGTTTCTTATCCCTTCTTTTTCCCTTGTCATGTATTATTATTTTAATACTATTTCTGTATCATATATTGTAAGCATACTGTCGCCACTGCCCTCTGTATAGCCAATACCAAACGTAGACGCTATCACATCTTCTCTAACAGTAAATTCACTATTTCTGCATTCCTGATCCACTACAATAAAACGAATCTGGTTTTCTTCTACCAGGCGAAGTAATTCTTCAGAGGATGCAGCAGAATACATTGCTTTTACCTGTTCATCTCTTGCAAATGTATCATACCCTGCAGACCATGCAAAATAAGACCAGCCATCAAAGAGCATAGCACCACCAAGCGTTACACGGTTCACTGTATAGGCCGGCGTTAAAAAGATATCCTTTGAATCTGCATTTTCAGCCACCCACTCTGTTACCGGATCATTTAAATCTAGCACTACAGAATGTCCTTCTCCATTTCGCACATAAATACTATACGCATCGTAGATACCGGTAGATGTCAGCAGTACAACCAGTATCGCCGCACCTATGTATCTTACAATATCCTTATTCTTCACTATATCCGTAATAAAAGCTGCTACGATAATATCTAACAGCATGCAAGACATCATTATGTATTTATGATTTACCGTAGGATCAACTGTCAGAGAAACCGTAAATGCAAAAATAAACGGAGTTGCAAACACAAACGTCAGATATCTTTTCACACCTTTATAATACATAAACGCAGCCACCACAACCACAGCTAAAATTCCAATTAATCTCAATATGTAAGAAGCAACGCCCCAGATATTTTTTGTTTCAGCAATAAATCCAAAGTAATACTGTGCCGAAATAGCAGATTCTGTCATAAATACTTTTGACTGTATCATTGATAGCAATCCGGAAATTCCTGCTATAATTACAAAATCCAAACGTTTTCTGCTAAGTGCTGCTATAAAAAAGAGCATTACCAAAAGTGCAATCAAAGCTGCTCCATTCCAAAAAGCACTTGCTCCGCTTAATACACCTATAAATATAGCCATTTTATAATTATTTATTTTCCAGCCATCTGCGGTAAAGAATGTTTGCACAAAATACTGTTTTATCGTATTCTCTTTCTTATGTGACATCTCTGTCCACAATTCAAACGTTTCATATAATCTTGGAAGTACCAGAATCAGTACCAGCAGCATAATAGCCAGACACAATGCTAAATGTCTTTGATTTGCATATACATTTAAATTCCATAGTCCCCAGTTTTCATTTGTAGTATACCCAATAAATTCTGTGTTATTTTTCAGCTTTTGCCACCAGCTTTCTCCTTGTGCAGTTTCACACAAAAAGGTAAATAAGCTTTCCGAACTCCGGAATGTAAATAATAACGCTGCAAGATAACCCGCAAATCTTTTTCCTGTGATTTTTACTGCCAGGACATATAACAACATATACACAAACATCATACTAAAAATGCTTGGTATATTAAACGCATAGTCAAGCCGCATACCCAGGAATTCTAAATTTCCTACAAGAAACTGGAACATAAAGTGATATTTTACGTCCACTCCGGCATAATACGGGTACCAAGTAGGAAAATTATTTCCATAGGAAAATGATCTTATCATGCTAAGATGCGGGGAGAAATCGCTGAATACTGTATATCCAATATATACGTTTCCGTCCTTCACATAAAACGTATAGAACATCAATGCTGTAGTCAGAATAAGACACAAAATCAGAAAAACACACTCTGCTCCAATACATTTTTTCACTTCACTTAAGAAAACAGGCTTTTGAAACCCACGTCTTTTTTTCTTCCAAATCAATAACGCTACTCCAAGCACCGTATAAAACACTAATGCAATTGCATTTGCACCAACTAATGGTGTCCTTGCATTTTGAAAAAAATGTGCAAGAATATACACACTCCATGTTACTAGCAGAATGCCGGTAATAGAAACTGCCGGCAGCCAAACCAACGCCGGAGAAACACAAATTATTTTTTTGTTGAAACTTTGATTCGTTACCTGAAAAATTTCAGGCACAATAAGGCTGCATATTACATATCCAATAAAAAGACACACCGCCAGATAAATAATTGCTAACATATTTTCTCCCTTCCTCTTACATTACGATAGGCAGTCCAACGGCTGCCTATACATGATTACTATTTAAGATTTTTCTTAATTTGCCACACGAAGCATAATCCATTCTGTTAAAACTTCCATACCAGGCAATAATATTATCCGAGTTCACGCTACTTTCAATCGTTTCCCCACTCTTCATTACAAATTCTATGGTATAAAGTTCATTCTGATCTACATAATCCTCATATACTTTATCATAAGTTGCATGGATAAAGCAACTTAATATTGCTGCAATTTCCGTATCCTTAGATATCTTTGCCATGTTTCCGCCATGTTCTACAAAAACCATTGCAATATCATCAAACATACTTTCTACGAAATGCTGAATAGAATTGGTAATTTTTTGTTTTGTTTCTTTACGAATTTGCGGATTTCTATATTCTTCTTCTTTATCTGCAATCAGTGCCCGCTTTCGATATGCAGGCGCCACAAAGAATATATAAAGAATAATTCCACAAAACATTAACGTTAGTCCACCCTGTAACCAATATTTTATGTTTTCTTCCTTCGCATACTGAATATAATATACATCTGATACGATGCCGTCAATTTCCATTCTGTTACTGGTACCAAGCTGCTTTTCCAAAAACTCATAATTAAAGCAATCTTTTGGAAGCTTCTTTATCACACCAAAAATTTCTGTTTCCTTTACCCTGGTCTGTTGCCTTGCCGTTCCCACTTCTTCCTCCACATAATCTGAGGTTGGAAGTTTGTCTAATTGCACGCTATTATATGTATCCGCAAAAACAGTAATATACTGCTGCTTCTCTTCTCCCTTTACTCCAATCGGCACCACATAACAATCATACAATTCATACGTACCATAACAACATAAAGTAGACTTCACGGTTCCTTTCACATACATATTTTTGCGAAGTCTATCCAAGGTCACATTTTCTAATTTTTCCAAATTTCTGTACCGTTCTAACTTTTGACAGCCCCAAAGTGCCATAACGCAGCCTGTAACAACAAACAGAAAGACAAAAACCAATGCAACACTGGCCTGTTCGCCTTTTGCCAAGCTAAAACGCCTCTTCGTCTTTTTACTACTCATGGTCATCCTACACCCTTATCTTCTCAAAGCTTTTTAAATGTTACAAAAATATTAACATTTTTATAATAAAAAGGCAAGATGTAAATATTACCGAAAAGCAGTGATGAATTTAGTCGATTTTTCACCTTTTTGTATGCAACTTGCTGTTTTTTGCCTCATCGACCACTATTTTTAGTCGAATAGAGCAGCTTTTTATATTTCCTGACGCATATCTTCACCAACTACATGTACTTTAATTAAATTTGTAGTACCGGAAATTCCTAATGGAATTCCTGTGGTAATTACCACCGTATCACCGGTTTGTACATATCCGGCGTTTTTTACAGCCTCCACTGCATGCTCTAGCAAAGAAAATGTTTCATGTTCTTCTGAAATAAGCAGCGGGTAAACACCCCAGGAAAGGCTTAAATTCCTATATACACTTTCCGATGTAGTGCAGCTAATAATTGGTACACCCGGCCGGAAGGTATCAATGGCTCTTGCTGTTCTGCCTGATTTTGTAACAGCAATGATTGCCTTTGCCTCTAAATCATGTGCCGAAAGACAGGTAGCTCTTGCGATTACCTTTGTAATATCTAATTTTGCGTAATTATATCTTTTTTGAAAATTTTCTCGGTAATCAATGGCCTGTTCTGTTCTCTCAATAATCCTCACCATAGTTTTTACAGATTCTACCGGATATAAACCTGCTGCTGTTTCTCCCGACAACATAACTGCACTGCTGCCATCATAAATAGCATTCGCTACATCTGTCGTTTCTGCTCTGGTTGGTCTTGGATTTTTCATCATAGAATCTAACATTTGTGTAGCCGTGATTACCTTTTTTCCTGCTTCTATAACTTTTTTAATAATCATTTTCTGCAAAATAGGAACCTCTTCATTTGGGATCTCTACTCCCATATCCCCTCTTGCAATCATGACACCATCTGCCTGCTCTATAATTTCATCGATATTCTCCACGCCTTCTGAGTTCTCTATCTTGGCAATAATTTCAATTTGTGCAGCATTGTATTCTCGCAAAATTTCTTTTACCGCTAAAATATCTTTGGCGTTTCTAGTGAAAGATGTCGCAATGAAATCCACTCCTAATTCGATACCCAATATAATATCCTCTCTATCCTTCTGACTGATAAAGGGCATACTTAAATGAGCTCCCGGAATATTTACACCTTTATAATCAGATATCACCCCATCATTCAAAACTTTGCAAACAACATCTTCCTCATTCTTCTCTAGAACTACCATAGCAATCAATCCGTCATCTACTAAAATTGTCATTCCTTCTAACACGTCCAAGGGAAATTTTTGATAGGTAACAGACACAATATTTTCTGTCCCTTCCATTTCTCTGGTGGTAAAGGTAAAGGTCTGCCCATGTTTCACTTTTATCTTTCCATGTTCAAATTTCTTTACGCGAATCTCCGGTCCTTTCGTGTCCAATAACACAGCAACCGGCTTTCCACATTCTTCTGCAGCCCTTCTCAATTGTACATACCGTTCCTTATGTTGTTCGTGTGTCCCATGAGAGAAATTAAATCTTGCCACATTCATTCCTGCTTCTATTAGTGCCCTTAATTTTTCCGCAGAATCTGTAGCCGGCCCTAGTGTGCATACAATCTTTGTTTTTTTCATGCTGAGTAATCTCCTTTATATGCTGGATATTTGATTGCTGATATATGATATATAAAACAATCTGTCTTTTTAGTATGCAGGAGATTTTCTTATTTTATTCCGTAAATCATGTTAAATTTTAGTAAAAACCGGTCTGGAAACTCCAGACCGGTTCACAACAATACTTTTAATCTTCTTCTTGATTTTCTGCAACCTTAGATGCTCTTGCCTTTATTTCTGCCTGTTGAATATCTGACGGTGCCTGTTCATATCTTACAAATTCATAACTGTACTCACCATAGCCACCTGTCATAGAACGGAGTACGGTGCAATATCCCTGCAGACTCATAATTGGCACTTCCGCCTCTACAATTTGCTTTCCCTCCGCAATCGGGGTCATTCCCATTACGCGACCTCTCCGTTTATTCAAATCCCCCATGACATCTCCAGTATATTCGTCTGGAACAATTACCTTCAAAGACGCAATTGGCTCTAACAGAATCGGCTCTGCCTCCATAAAACCTTTCTTGAAAGCCTGCATCGCCGCTTTCTTAAACGCCATTTCTGAAGAGTCCACCGAATGATAGGAACCATCATATAGAATTCCTTTTACTCCCACGACAGGATACGCTGCCAGAGGACCTCTTTTTACACTTTCCTGCATACCTTTTTCTACTGCAGGGAAGAAATTTTTAGGAACAGCTCCACCTACAACAATCTGTTCGAATACATACGGTGTTTCTAAATCCCCAGAAGGTTCAAAACGCATTTTCACATGCCCATACTGCCCATGCCCTCCAGACTGTTTCTTATATTTCGCCTCTACATCTGAATTTTTCTTAATTGTCTCACGAAATGCAATCTTAGGTTTAGAAAGTTCTATTTCTACCTTATATTCATTTCGTAACCTGCTGCATACAATTTCTAAATGCTGCTCGCCCATTCCATATAAAAGCATCTGACCATTTTCCATATCATTCACAGATTTCAGTGTTAAGTCCTCATGCATCATTTTCTGCAATGCCTGAGCTGCTTTATCAATCTCAGCCTTATTCTTTACTTTATAACGCATATAGGTATATGGCACAGATATCTCTGTTTTTCCATACTGAATGGTTGTTGCCTTCGTAGACAAGGTATTTCCTGTACGAGCCGCCGTCAGTTTTGCAATCGCACCTATATCGCCGGCATGAAGTTCTGTTACTTCAATAGGTTTATTTCCTCTAAGGATATAAATTTTACCCAATTTTTCTTCCATGTCTTTATCTTTGTTATAAATCATATCTCCAGCCTTTAACACACCGGAGCAAACCTTGACAAATGAATATTTTCCTATAAATGGGTCTACTAGTGTCTTAAAAACATATGCAGACTTAGCCTTCGAAAAATCATAATTAGCTTCGAAGATTTCGTTGGTCTTTAGATTTACACCTGCAAATTTCCTATTCTCCGGACTTGGCATATACTTTACAATATCATCTAATAATGTATAAATACCCTGACAAAGTATATTAGATCCCATAGAAATCGGAACAATACTTCCATCGTTTACATTGGCACGAAGTGCCGCACGAATTTCAGCCTCTGAAAAAGTATCACCATTAAAATAGCGTTCCATCATTTCTTCGCTTGTTTCGGCTACAGCTTCCATTAAAGTATCACGGTAAATTTCCAAATTTGCCTTGCTATACTCAGGAATCTCACATTCCTCTACTTCCTTTCCAATCCAACGATTTCCCGTCTGACTGATTACATTAATATAGCCAACAAACTTCTCATTTTCTCTGATTGGCAAATGAAATGGTGCAATCTTTTTTCCATACAATTGTGTAAGGTCTTCCACTACCTGTCGGTAGGAAGCATTATCAATATCCATATGTGTAACAAAAAACATGCGCGGTAATTTATATTTTTCACATATTTCCCATGCTTTTTTTGTTCCTACTTCAATTCCGGCTTTTCCATTTACAACAATAATTGCTGCATCCGCCGCAGATACTGCTTCTTCTACCTCGCCAACAAAGTCAAAATATCCTGGTGCGTCAAGAACATTGATTTTCACTCCATCCCATTCTATTGGTACCAGAGATGTGCTGATTGAAAATTGCCTGCTTTGTTCTTCCTTACCAAAATCGCTAATTGTATTTTTATCGGCTATTTTCCCCATTCTGGATGTAATTCCTCCAAGATATGCCATTGCTTCCGTCAAACTGGTTTTGCCACCCCCCCCATGACCTAATAGTACGATGTTACGAATTTTGTCCGTCGTGTAAACATTCATATAATGCCCCTCCCATATAATAGTTTTTATATTTTTATTATTCTAGATATCATCTCTTAATACAAATTGTTCTGCAATGCCACTTAATGTTTCTGCCTGTGCCGACAATTCTTCACTCGTAGCAGAACATTCTTCTGATGCCGCTGAATTTGACTGAACCACATCCGATATCTGATTTACCCCAGAAGATGCTTCTTCCATAGCTTTCGCCTGTTCTAATGAACTTTCACTTAAGCTCTTAGATGAGTCTGCAATGAATTTCATACCAGTAACAACTTCCTCCATAGAGGATGCCGCACGCTCTGCTACCTGATTTCCCTCTTCCACTTCTTTCAAAGCACCGCCAATCAATTCTCTTGTATCAACAGCAGACTGGGCACTCTGCTCTGCCAGATTACGAATCTGTTCTGCTACAACTGCAAATCCTTTACCAGCTTCCCCTGCTCTGGCTGCCTCAATAGCCGCATTCAAAGAAAGTAAATTCGTCTGGCTTGCAATATCCTCAATTCCATAAATAATCGTTTCAATTTTTTTAGATGTTTCATTGATACGCTCCATAGCTTCCATCAACGCTTCCATCTCTAAACGGCTCTTATCTGCTTCCGCTGCATATGTCTGTGCTTTTTCATAAGAATCCTTCAAATCATCTGCCGTTTGTCTTACGTTCTCCGAAATTGTAGTAATCGTAGCCTGTAATTCTTCTACTGCACCCGCTTGCTCCATAGCACCTTCAGCTACATCTTGTGCGGATACAGCCAGATTTTCCGCCCCCGCTTTTACTTGTTCTGATGCCTCTGTAACATTTTTTAAAGTTCCATTCATCTGATGATTCATTTTAGACATTGCTTCTTTTAAGGCACTGAATCTTCCTACATACTTCTCTGCTATACCACTTGTAACTGTGAAATTTCCCTCTGCCATAGCCCCCATAATATTTCCAGCATCTGTGATAATAAGATTTAAAGTGTCTGCCATCTTTTTGCTTTCATCAATCATTTCAGCAACTTCATCTTTTATATGATGCTCTGGGAAGGGACTATCCAAATCTCCCTGTGCAAAAGTTTCTAAACGATTTGCAAGCTCCTTCAATGGTTTCTCAATAGTTACTGCTAAATTAGTTCCCATTTTGAGAGACAAATACATGCATGTAACAATACAAACTATAACAACCAGCAGCAAAATATTCTTGACAACATTGACCATGCTGTGTACCTGTTCACCTTTTGTTACATTTAGATTCATCAAATCAGCCATTTTAGCATATACTGCATCAAATCTAGGCGATAATTCTTCCACTTCTTTCTTCTGCGCATTAGCACTCCTTTCTTCATCGGTTACAGAACCCTGCTTCATAACTTCATCGCTTAGTTCCCAATAACCCTCCAATTCACTCAGAATATTACTATAGGATTCTTTTCCCTCTTTGGTAACCGTAGAGCCTTCTACATCAGCCAAATACGTTTCAAATGCTTCCTTGTTCTGCGCATATCTTTCCTTCATAGCGTTAATCTCTTCTTCATCCGTATACCCGACCGCTGCTCTTAATGAACTTCTTGCCTCTGTAAATACCACCATAGCTTTTCCAATATCCCCCTGTGAAAAGCCGTAATTTTGCAAAGCATTGCTGTATTGTTCTGATACCACAGCTAACATTATCCCACTAATAAATGCTATTGCACTCATAATAATAGTTACGGTCAAAAAGGAGCGCTGCAACCTCTTTTTGATTTTCATGTCTTTTTCACCTTTCATATACATCCCCACTTCCATTTGAATAATTGTTAAATAAAATTATACCATATGCATTCCCGCCATTCAATATATTTTGGATTATTTTTACAATTTTATTGTGAAATCAAAAATATTTTTGTGCATTTTTTCTGTTTCGTTACTTGTTGCAGTCAATTCACAAGGCAGTTGTTTCAATATTCTTTCTCACAAATGTATCTTTGTAAATGTCATTGAGCGTTTAAAAATTGGAAAAGCAATTGTTTCTTTGTCATTTATTATTTACACAACCTACTTCTATATCTTTATCTCTCTATTTTGTTTCAAAACTTTAAAACTGCTACTATAATCTAACCTCTTACTCATTATTTTTTCCGCAAAAAGCAATAGATTTTCAGCCGTTATAACTCCGCCATCATAATCAGTACGTTTCTTTATGTAATCAATTCTTTTCTGAAAACCACCAGTAAATTCAGAGGATACAAACAAATAACTAAAGCTTCTTACTTCTGGCTTGTAATTTTCCCACCAACGATTACAATTGATATCTCCTCTGGCCTTATTTTCTTCTATATACCTAATCATCTCATCAGCCTGTGAAATTGGCAAATTATATCCTTTTGAATAAGCTTTTGTATCAACAATAACTCCACTATCATCTTTATAAAAAATTCCATCCGGCTTAGAAGCCCCACCAAGATGCGTCCCCCTATATTGTAATTCTTCCGTCAAAAGACTCATAGTTTCTATTTCAAACTCACGATTAGCATTACTGTCATAACATAAATCCATAAGAACAAGATATCTATGGTTTACATTATTTAGTTTGCTTCTCATACTATCTTTTGAAGCAAGTATATTAGATTTTACAGTATGAACCTGTGAATCCACTACAAGTCCTATAATTTTATCCATAAGCTTATACTTCTCATTTGTGAATTTAATATGAAGTCCTATATTTCTAAAATTGTCTATATCATCTTTGATTGTTGTTGTATCCTCATCTAACCCATGTGAAGTTAAATATTTTTTAATTGCTTCCAAACTTCTTTCTGCATTTAATGCTTCTAAAATCAAAGCTCTTCTATTTCGGAGATAATCTCTATCCGTTACCTTGGTAGCCAGCATATCTTTCATAACAATTTTAACTACACCTGTTTGACTAGAATTTCCTAAAATACGTTTTGCTTGTGTTCTTCCAGCAAGTGTAATCATATACGATTGACCTATTTTAGCTTTATATTCAACCCCTGCAAAAACCTCTGTAACCTCTTTTTCAACTTTTGCAACCCAGCCTATCTCCACCAACCAGCCCGCAATCATACGTGCATACTTATCAGCACTCCCCTCACAATTTTGTCTAATTTCAGTTTTCTCTTTAGTTGTGTTAGCTGTACAAAAGCCACTCACAAACATATTTTGTGGTATTGAAGTAAAGCCTGCTTCCCCTTGAAATCCTAATTTACTTCCAATCTCAAATTTTGTCATATGTCCATGATTGTTTAATAATTCTAATACTCTGCATGCTGGTGGATAGCTTAATAATGCCTCACCTATCTTTTCCTTTTCTTCCACTGAATCATCTTCTGATTCAGCAAAATCTCTACCTATTCTTGAAAGTTTACAAGTATCAGTAACGTAATCGTAATCTATAAATCCAACACTGACACCCAGTCTTAAAAAACACTCAGCTTGCCAATCACCCTGGTACGGTTTTTTTCTACCATTCGGCATGTTTTTCTGACCTATTAAGCACAATTGTGCTATACCCGAAGCTGCTGCGTTCTGCCTTCCACCTTTAACTACTAATTTTTCTGCTTCTTTCCTCGAATAACCAAACATAATTATGTTTTCTTCAACTGTAAGCTGACAACCTTTTCCCTTTCCTTTTAATAAACCATATTCCATGTTTTCAGCCTCTAACACATCAATTAACCTCTGTCTATTATATCTAACTGGAACAAATGTAGGTATTAATTCTTCTCTTAATTTCCTATTAAAAGCACTATTTTTGTCCATTGCTTTTAATATTTTCTTTAAACTATAAAAGCTCCCTGAGTCCTGCACCCAGCCAAAACTCCGCGTTGCCATAATATCATCTCCTAATAATTTGTAATTAACACTTCTCTTGTTTCATAATTACTCGCTGTTGTTTGATAGTTACTATTATTATATGTGCATTTCATGTCGTGCACATTATATTTCTCTGACCAATTTAACAATTCTATATGGGTTCGTCCTTTATGAACTAACACATTAGAAAGAGCAAATTTAATTCCTCTCGTGTCAACCAAATCAAGCATTTCCATTAATTCTATGTCATCTTGTAAATTCCAGCCTTTAAACCCCCGTTTACCATCATTATAACTACCAACTGATAGACTATATGGTGGATCTGCATAAATAAAATCAAATTCCTTGTAGTTCACCTCTCTAAAATCCAAACTTGTAAACTCTATATCTTTTATTAAAGTCACAAAACCTTTTAATCTATTTTGTAAACTCGAATTCCAACTACTTCTATTCGCACCAAACGGATTATTATACTCATGGTTGTTATTAAATCTTATCTGATAATTAAAGCTATAATTCATGAGTAGATACAAATCCAGAGGATTTCTATCACTATTATTATAATAATCCCTAAATTTAAGATAAGCCTCTTTATTGGTTTTACTTAAGTGATATTCCTCCTGTTTTTCCCTAAGATAAGTCATAATAAACTCATAAGGATATTCTTGAAATGTTTCGTATATGCCAATTACATATCTATTTATATCATTAGCCACCTTTTTATTTGCATCATAGTTTATTGATACATCTAGGCCACCTGCAAATAAATCCAGAAAATTTTTACTTGTTTTTGGAAATAATTCTAACATTTGTGGAAGCAATCGATATTTGTTTCCAATATAATTCATTATACTTTTCATTTAATCATCTCCACAAAATAAATTTGTTCTTTCAATCCAGACTTATTATTAGGTATCTTACTTTTATATCTACGATACGGATACTCATATAATTTCACATGACCAAAATTACCTATTATATTCATCATTTCCTCCGTAGTAAGGAGCCCCTCGTTATTATAACTTACAACCGCATATCTAGTATTTAAAGACTGAAAAAGTCTATAAAAGGCATCTGAAACAACACTTTTTTGACAAAACTCAGATTTTTTATAATCTCTCATACCAGTAACCCCATGTATATTTGGATAATCATATCTAGCTATTGTTTCTAAAACATGGTAATTAGCTCCATATTGTCTAGAATTGTACGGTGTATCTATATACACCAAATCAAAGTATTCCATTTTACACACTTCATCTGCATTTAAATTATACGCCCTGCAACATTTCTCTGATGATATTATTTCTAGTGGTTTTAAATCTAATGAATTATAGGTACGCTTATCCCAATGTTTAAGGTACGCAGCATATACCCCAGCAATGTTCGCCACATAGGGAACTGCTGATAAAAGACATGCTAACAAATAATAGTATTCTGCTTCTGTAACCTTCTCTAATTGATGCCAGCTTTCTATCTGCATTCTAATAGCGTCAATTTTCCAAGCATTATCTGGTTGAAAATACATACGCTTACAATCATCTCCAGGACTGTAGTTGTTATATATAAAGCATTTACTTTTATCAGATGGCTCATTTAAATTATTTAAATATGTAAAAACATCATTTATTCCTAACTTTTTAAAAGTCGGAGGTATATTAAGCTCTACTTGTCCCCTACCTAAGCAATAACTCATATACATTAAATCATTTGTTACCACCTCATAACCTAGTCGTTTAAAAGTCTGAGAAACTACCCCTGAACCAGTAAACAAATCTCCTACCTTTTGAACATTTTCTGTATTTTTGTTTATAACATCAACTATATTATCAAGGAGTATACTCTTGCCTCCTATGAATCTCATAACTTTAAACCTCTTTCTGTGCATAATTACTGAATATTATATCACAAAAACCAGTTAAATGATAGGCTATTTTCATTTTAATTCCTATTAATTCCGAGTATAAAAACAGCAATTGTTTAGGGATATTACCTTCATTCTACAGCATCTGCACAAATCCTATATCTACGTTTGAAAATTCTGTAGACACCACATAGACATGAGTGGATTTTTAACACAACTTTGTAGATTCTTATAAAACAAAAGGACTCCCGGAAATTAATCCAGAAGCCCTCAAAGCTTTGTTTTTACTGTATTTTTCTTAGAACTTACCAGCCTTAGCTGCTTCTTCTACAGAAACGGCAACCGCAACAGTAGCACCTACCATTGGGTTATTACCCATTCCAATCAGACCCATCATTTCAACGTGAGCCGGTACAGAGGAAGAACCTGCAAACTGTGCATCAGAGTGCATACGTCCCATAGTATCTGTCATACCATAAGAAGCAGGACCTGCTGCCATGTTATCTGGATGAAGTGTACGTCCTGTACCACCGCCTGATGCTACAGAGAAATACTTCTTACCCTGCTCGATACATTCTTTTTTGTATGTACCTGCAACTGGATGCTGGAAACGTGTTGGGTTGGTAGAGTTACCTGTAATAGATACATCTACTTTTTCTTTATGCATGATTGCAACACCTTCTGTTACATCATTTGCACCATAACAATTTACTTTCGCACGAAGTCCGTCAGAATATGCTTTTCTTGAAATTTCTTTTACTTCTCCTGTGCTATAGTCCATTTCAGTTTCAACAAAAGTAAATCCATTGATTCTGGAAATAATCTGAGCAGCATCTTTTCCAAGACCATTTAAGATAACTCTTAAAGGTTTTTTACGTACTTTGTTAGCTTTTTCGGCAATACCGATTGCACCTTCTGCAGCTGCAAAAGATTCATGACCTGCTAAGAAAGCGAAACAATCTGTTTCTTCTTCCAATAACATTTTTCCTAAGTTACCATGACCTAAACCAACCTTACGCTGGTCAGCAACAGATCCCGGAATACAGAAAGCCTGAAGACCTTCACCGATAGCTGCAGCAGCATCTGCTGCTCTCTTACAGCCCTTCTTAATTGCAATAGCAGCACCTACTGTATATGCCCATTTTGCATTTTCAAAACAGATTGGCTGAATTCCTTCTACCTGCTTGTATACATCTAAACCAGCTGCTTTTGTAATTTCAGCTGCTTCTTCAATAGAACCAATACCATACTGTTTTAATACAGCATTGATCTGGTCAATTCTTCTTTCATATGATTCAAATAAAGCCATTTTCTATTACCTCCTGTATTATTCGTTACGTGGATCAATTACTTTTACAGCATCTGCCACACGACCGTACTGTCCCTGAGCTTTTTCGAATGCAGTGTTTGCATCATCACCAGCTTTGATGAAATCCATCATCTTACCAAAGTTTACAAACTTATAACCAATGATTTCATCATCTTCATTTAATGCAATACCTGTAACATAACCATCTGTCATTTCAAGGTAACGAGGTCCTTTTGCAAGAGTACCGTACATTGTACCAACCTGAGAACGTAATCCCTTACCTAAATCTTCAAGACCTGCACCAATCGGAAGTCCTTCTTCTGAAAATGCAGACTGTGTTCTACCATATACAATCTGTAAGAACAGTTCTCTCATAGCTGTATTAATAGCGTCACAAACTAAGTCCGTGTTTAATGCTTCTAAAAGAGTTCTACCTGGTAAGATTTCAGAAGCCATAGCTGCAGAATGTGTCATACCGGAACATCCTACCGTTTCAACTAATGCTTCCTGAATAATACCTTCTTTAACATTAAGTGTTAACTTACATGTACCCTGCTGAGGAGCACACCAGCCAATACCGTGTGTTAAACCGGAGATATCTTTAATTTCTTTTGCTTTCACCCATTTTCCTTCTTCTGGAATAGGTGCTGCGCCATGCTGTCCACCTGTCGCTGCTACTGGACACATTTTCTCAACTTCATGTGAATAGATCATTTTAAAACTCCTTCCATTCTGTGTATTTACTTTGAGCCTGAAACTCTTTATTGAAAAATTTTCGCCGTCTCTTGACAAAAATTTATCATCGTACATGTACTATTTTCTCATAAACTCCCAAAATAGTCTAGTCATTTTTCATAAAATTTTGATATAATTTGTATTAATATGCCATTTTTTATTCCGTATAATCCATTCTGTCAAAGAGCAATGAAGATAACATTGCCATGACAAAGGCAGTTACAAATAACATGGCATTCATTCCAATAACTATCGGAAGCATATCAGAAAATCCGGTAACGAATCCACCAAAAACTCCGCCAACAATCCCTATCGTAAAAAATATACACTCAAAAAACAGCTTCACAAGCGTGCTAATAAATTGTATCACGTTTTTACCCAGCATTACTTTTATTAAAAGTTCAATATAGAGCTTCCCTGCATTGAGCAGGACACAAAACAAGACCGTTAAAATCACGTAAACAGGTTCTAACTTCATGCCAATTGCAGCCGGTATTGTCATCAAAAGTCCATCACAGGCCGCTCTGATATGTTCTACCAACGTTGCATACCACAATTTCTTTATTGCGCTGTCCGGTATCAAAAAGGTAAGAGGTTGTTCTAATTCTTTCCCCCATTTTGTACGGTAACTTGACAATATAAAAGCAAAATATATCATTGCTGCCGGAACAATCAAACACTTAATTTCTCCTATTTCCGATAACTCCGGCAATATTCTTGTTGCAACTCCAATTACAATTCCAACAATCAGATACAACAGACTGATAAAACCAAAAATAAAAAATCGATTCTTCTTATATTCCAACAACTGCCTATAAAAAATAGCCTTTGCACCAGTTCCTTTATATGTAATGCTGTTTTTCAAATATTTCTTTTTTCTTCCGATAACAGCCACTTCGCCTTTTTTGTTCTTTTTCATTGCCTCTTCATAATCGTCTGCAAATTTCATGGCATCTTCGTAATATTCTCCCTTACAGGTCATTCGTTTCGCCATAAAAAGTAACACAACTGCCAGCGATAAATATAACATACTGCCAATTATATTGATTACAGTCATCTCAGAAAACAATAGAAAAACAAACGAGATCTCCCAGCCAATCAATGGAATCATCTGGAAAAATGGATTCTCCATAATCGTCCTTGCGCTAAGTACTTTAAAATCATGTGTAAGAATATATGCGGCTATTCCAAGTACAAGTACCAAAATAATCACATAAATCGCTACGGAAATCATCTTACGCTGTACTTTTGTCAAAGATTCACTACTATAAAGAATCAGAACCAGCGAAGTTTCCAACACCTGCTTGACTATTACAGTAAACGCCAGATATAAAAGCATCTTCCAAAATGAAATATGAAATATGACAATTCCTGCCAAAAACACAAAAACACTAAGCAAAATATCCGCCCAGGCTGTACGTACCTTTGCAAACAGCATAATTATTTTAGGAGATACTGGTGCAGTAAACAGAAAATTTACATCACATTTCTTAAAAATAATGCCTTTTCTTCTTGCATAAGTTGCCAGATTCAATGGTGTATACATTATTACAAAAAAGCCCAGAACCGGAGCCATATCAATCGATTGCATTTTTGTATCATTCGCCATCACCGTAAAGCTCCACAACATCAGTACAGCATATGCACAAACGAAAAGTATTGCCAAAAGATTTGTCGGTTTTCGTAATGACATTTTTAATTGATTTTTAAACGTGGTACGCCAAAGGTATATCATCGGTTTCATTCTTTATCACCGCCTGTCATGTCAAAGAATATTTGCTCAATATCCTTGTCTCCTGCTTCTTCTCTTGCAAATGTTCCCATAACATTTCCATGATTCATGATAAACAAATCATCCCAAAGTTCTGTCACCATTTCCAACATATGAGTACTTAAAAGAACTGTTGTTCCCTCTTCCTTCAACTGCAAAAGCTTTTCCTTTAACACTTTAATCGCTTTCGGATCAAGCCCAACCATAGGCTCATCTAAAAGAATTACAGAGGGCTTTGTAAGTAATCCGCAGCAAATACTTACTTTCTGCATCATACCTTTGGATAACTCGTTTCCAAATTTATCCTGTTTATCTGTCAATTCAAACATTTCCATCAATTCATCGGCATACTGGTATGCTTCTTCCGGCAATCTATATGCCTTTATGATAAATTCTAAATGTTCCTTAATCGTAAGTGCATCATACATGGCAGGCAGTTCCGGAATATAGGAAAAGATTTTTTTAGCCTCTAATGCTCTCGCATCGAATCCATTAATCTTTATCTCCCCATTATATTTTACTAATCCGGCAATACTTTTAATAATAGTAGATTTTCCGGCTCCATTAGGTCCGAGTAAAATTCCAACGCGGCCTTTCTCAACCATAAAACTGACATTATCTACAGCCAGTGTTTTGTGGTACTTTTTTGTTACATTCTTAACTTCTAGCATTTTATAATTCCTCTTCTTTTTATATTTTGTTTTCTGTACAGCTTATTCGCCGCGAATCCATGTATTAAGGTAAGCATCAAATAGGTCAGGCTGTTTTTTCGTTTTAACATAATAAGCAGAATTTTCCCCTGCTTCTTTTCCTATCATATTTAACGCTGTCTGATTTAAATGTATTCCCTCTTCATTATAGTAACTTTGTGGTAAGCTTGCCGCTTTTACAGATACAAGTACAAAGTCAGAATCCTCTAACGCAAGTTTTGTCTGAGCTCTGATGATTTCATCAAAAAGGTTTGCCTGTGTCTTTGACGGATACTCATTTCCAAAATATCTTCCAATACGGATTACAAAAAAACGCTCTGTTTTGCAATATTCTCTAAAATACTGTGCAATGTCTCTTGTATTAGAAATATAAGTGTTTCTATCTACATAATAGACACCCTCTGCTTCACCTTGAAGCCATACTACATATCTGTGACGTATTTTTATATTTCTTTTTTTCAGGTAGAGAGCAGCTTTTTTATATCTTTTCGCCGTTTCTGAACACAAATTATTCTTCCAGAATATAGTAGAAGAACCTATTCTGGTCGCAGATAATGCAACCACTGGAACTTTCGTCTTTTGATAATAGGAATTTACAAAACTACTTACCAAAGACCCGCGTTTGTAACCGAAATCATTTAAATTCCCACTATTTTCATTTTTCCCAAAGGGTTCTGTGATTGCTTTTAAAGCTTTAGGTTCTGTAACACTGCGGTATTCATACCCCGCTCCTGGAATCACTGTAGGTGCAAGTGCTGCATTTCCACCGCCACTCATATTGCTTTGACCGGCAAATATAATTAAGTCCACTTCATTCCTGACATAAACTTTGAAACGGTATTGCTTTTCCCCACACTTTGCTATAACAACAGCAGAGCCCTTTTTATGTGCTGTAACACGTCCTTTAGCGTTAACAGAAACTATTCTCTTATTTTCAGATGACCATTGATACTTTTTTGAATTTATATGTTTCCCAAATGAAATTGTTTTCTTTTCTCCTTGTAATAAATATACCTTTTGTGTTGATGACTTTTTCGCATAAACCGTTTGTGTAATCAAGAAACATAAGAAAAGAATTTCTATGCTTACCATGATAACTTTTCTACAAAAACATTTTCTTAACTCTCGCTTCATGTAAATTCCCCCTTTTACACGCTTCGATCTCTCCGTTTCTGCTACTTTTTTATTTTTTTATTGCAATTTCTCCCTGTTTTTTATAGATGGAATGTGCCGGAATCACCCCGCGAACCATTGAAGTCGGATAAATATTGCTATTTTTCCCAATGACACTTCCAGGATTCAATACACTGTTACAACCTACTTCCACTTCATCTCCAAGCATGGCACCAAATTTCTTTAACCCGGTTTCGTAGTTTTTTTCTTTGTCTTTTACCACAACCAGTGTTTTATCCGATTTTACGTTGGAGGTGATAGAACCTGCTCCCATATGGGACTTATACCCCAGAATGGAATCACCTACATAATTATAATGCGGTACCTGGACTTTATTAAATAAAATTACATTTTTTAATTCTGTAGAATTTCCCACAACTGCCCCTTCTCCCACAATTGCATTTCCACGGATAAAGGCACAGTGTCTTATCTCCGCCCCTTTACAGATAATTGTATTTTCTCCGATAAAAGCCGTTGGTGCTACGGTTGCCTCTTTAGAAATCCAGATGTTTTCGCCTCTTTTTTCGTACTCGTCTTCGGAAAGGCTGCTTCCCAATTCTTTAATGAATCCACCAATTTCAGGAAGTGCTTCCCACGGGTATGTGAATTTACTTAAAAACTCCCCTGCAATGCTTTCTTTTAAATTATACATTTCTTTTATTGTAATATTTTCCATTATTTACACCTAACCTTTCCTTTTTTATGTGTATCATAAAATTTACTCTTCGCTTGGATTTACCGTGACACTTAACCGCCCGGTTCCACCCGGTTTCAAGGTCATTTCTGGTTTATTTAACGTTAATTCTGTAATCTCTGGTTTTGCCACCACCACATGACATGTCGCTGTTGCTGTCCCTATCTTTACTGTAACGTCTGCTTCTCCTTCTCCTACGGCTATCACTTCTCCATAATTTCCATAGTCATATTCAGCTTTTACTACTGATGTGTCTGAACTCTTCCACTCTATATCGTAATAATTTACTGCTTCGCTTGGATTTACCGTGACACTTAACCGTCCTGTTCCGCCCGGTCTCAAGGTCATTTCTGCTTTATTTAACGTTAATTCTGTGATTTCTGGTTTTGCCACCACCACATGACATGTCGCTGTTGCTGTCCCTATCTTTACTGTAACGTCTGCTTCTCCTTCTCCTACGGCTATCACTTCTCCATAATTTCCATAGTCGTATTCAGCTTTTACTACTGATGTGTCTGAAC
>JBNMLC010000006.1:0-149190 GCA_050874665.1 Lachnospiraceae bacterium
CTCCACAAATTCCGATTGAACAATATCCCCACAAACTGAAATTTGCAAATTCTTTCTATCGAATTTCTCTTAATTTACAATTCTAAAATTTTACACTGTTCAAGACCTGCACTCCAAAACTTTTCTATTGGCATACCTCTCATTTGACATATAATACTTGCATTCATTGCACCATGTCCTACAATAAGAATATCCTTTCCCTCTTGTAATTGAGGTTCTATTGTCTCCTTTAGAAATGAACCGGTTCTTGCAAATAACTGTGCAAATGTTTCTGCTCCACCCACTGATTCTAAATACTCTTCTGGTTTATTAAAGAGAACATTAATTGGACACTCCGGAATTGCAAAACTATTTTCAATCCCCTCATAATCACCAAAACTCATCTCTACGAGCCGTTCATCTTCAATTATTGGAATTTTTCTATTTTTTAACACAATTTGTGCTGTCTCCACAGCCCTTATCAGTGGAGAACAATAACATACATCTATGTTTAAAGACTTATATTCTTTGTATGCTTTTGTAGCCATTAATCTCCCTTCATCATTCAAAGGTATATCCGTTCTTCCCTGTATTTTGTGTAATGAATTCCATTCTGTTTTTCCATGCCGCATAATATATAACATATTGAATTCTCTCCCAAAATAATAATTTTTAATTGAATAATCAGCTATTCGTTATTCTAACAAACTCCCGATTTGTTAAATCCATATCCGCATTATACCATAAAAATAATAGCATTGTATATCACTTTAGCAACATACAATGCCCTTCTCATTTCTATAAATTTGAAGTTGTCTTATAAAAACTCATGCCAATAATCTGTCATTCTTTCTATTGCATACACATATAGCAAATATTATTTGAATACAGGTGGAAACGGCAATTCCTACACCCTCATTGATTGATATTCCATAACTTGCAATCGCATTGCAAACAGAATGAAAAAGAATACATGGCATTACACTTCCTCTTACTTTATTTATTGCTGTAAGTAAAAAAGCTGAGCCCATTGATGAAACTACGAACCATAAATAATTTCCTGAATATTGATATGTACCCTTAATAAAACAAAGCGGAATATGCCACACAATCCATATGGCACAATTTATCAAAGTGGCAACAAAAAAGCCAAACTTTTTTTCAAATTTGAGTTGTAAGTACCCTCTCCACCCAATTTCTTCAAGCCCACCAAATAATACCATTATGGGTATAAAAACAATTACTTTCCACAAATTACCAATGATACTTGCA
This sequence comes from Lachnospiraceae bacterium, assembly GCA_050874665.1. Lineage (GTDB taxonomy): Bacteria > Bacillota > Clostridia > Lachnospirales > Lachnospiraceae > RUG11237. The sequence continues at coordinate 1,252 of JBNMLC010000006.1, forward strand.
TTACCAAATAAAAATGGTATTCCAAATCGAATTGCTATGAAGATACCCATTAATAGAATCTCTAAAATTGGAAGATTAAATTTAAAAGTAGATTTTATAAAATAAGTTATAGTAAATGTAAAAATCAAATATTTACATATATTTTCAGACATTTTATTACCTCAATTTTTCGACAAACTGGAATTTATCATGTTCTATTCATAGATAAAATATCAATTTTTCCCATTAAAAAATTCAATAATCATACGTAATATTTGTTCATCATGTTCCATATATAACTCTTTATCAATATTTTTAGATGGATCGCTTTCTTGATACTCAAGAGCTACATCGGTTAAAAAATATGTATAATGCTCGTTGTGATTAGGTTTATCCATTAACATAAATTCACAATTTTCATTTATAATCATATTTCTTTTTTCGTAAATAGCACTTCTTTCTCCATTATAAAATACATCTTTATCAGGTGATATCACTAATACAGGAATATCTACAGAATTAATGCCATCTATTGCTGATAAATCCCTATCTTTACCATATTCAAAATATATAAATGCAAGATTTATTGGTCTAATAATTGGATATACAGGTCCTGTAAATCGCATCAAAGAACACTCCCACTGCTCAGATGCTGAATTAAATCCAGATGCCGAAACAACAGCGTCTACTCTGTGATTATAGTTTAAAACGGTAGTTACCGCATATCCACCCATACTGTGCCCGAACAGATATATAGGCATATTAGAAAATGAATTGTTATTATCACAGTATGTAAGTATCGAATCTAAATCGTATACTGCCTGTGTATAACCGCCAAATACCTTACCCTCACTTGTATAGCACCCCGTATAGTCAAATCCAAGCACCTGATACCCTGCATCTACAAAATATCGAACTTCATACAATTTTATATCATTTGCATCTCCGTGTCCCGGTGCTACAATAATAACACCTTTAGAATTATCTTCTCCATAAAGATAAGCTGATAAACTGTTATCTCCGGACGGAATCTTTATTTTTTCACGAGGATATTGTTCTGCCATGTCTGCATATACTAAGAATCTGTCAGAATCATACTTATCATATGTATACCGTCCCATTACTATGTTGTGAGCAATTACAATAATAGTTGGAACAACAATAAAATATATTACACCTACAATAATTAATATTATTTTTATTTTTTTCTTCATATTCGATTCCCATAAGAATGTAAAATTACGAGTTGCGAAACTCTTTCTACTTTCTATTTTTACTAAATCATCTTAAAAACTTCAGCTAAGCCACATACTTCTTTATCTCATCATATGTTACCTTAGGCTCTGCCGATGTCATATCCAGATCATCAAGCTCAATCGTAATATTAATGTAATCATCAGGCTTTTATTTCAGTTTTGACAAGAGGACCACCGTCTCCACATTTCCGGTTGCCGGGAACATGTCCACCCCAACACTTCTCTCCACCACATATCCTGCCTGTTGCAGCACTTCTAAATCTCTTACCAGGCTGGTTGGTTTACAGGAAATATATACCATTCGTTCTACGCCATATGCAATAATTTTTGTCAAAGCTTTTGGATGAATTCCATCTCTTGGCGGGTCCAAAACAATAAAATCCGGCTTTTCCGTAAGAGAATCTAAGACCTTTAGCACGTCTCCTGCAATAAAATTACAATTTGACAGCCCATTGAATGAAGCATTTTGTTTTGCAGCTTCCACTGCTTCTTCCACAATTTCCACGCCCGTTACCTGACTTGCTACCGGTGCTAATATCTGAGCAATGGTTCCTGTTCCACTATATAAATCATATATCTTCTTATTTTCTGTATCACCAATGTATTCTCTTGCTGTATCATAAAGTACTTCCGCACCCAAAGAATTCGTCTGAAAGAAAGAAAACGGAGATATTCTAAATCTCAATCCCAGTAGCTCTTCATAAAAGAAGTCCTGACCATATAAAATTTCCGTTCCTTCATCCTTAACTACATCGGCAAGACTGTCATTTTTTGTGTGAAGAATCCCTACAATTTTTCCCTGTAATTCCAAAGACGTAAGGAGCTTTACCCATTCTGTAAAATCAAATTGTTCCTGCGTACTAGTTACTATATCAATTAGAATTTCTCCTGTCTTAACCGCTTTTCTTACCAATAAATGACGAAGAAATCCCACATGTGTCATTTTATGGAAAAATTTCAAATCTGTAGCTGCAAAATAGTCCAAAGTAGCTGTCAGAATCTTCCGGTAATCTTCATCCACCAGCTTGCATTCACGTACTGCTACAATATCATAAAAGCTTCCACGCTTGTGCATTCCCAAGGATAACGGTCCATCTTTAAACGCATCTCCAAAAGAAAATTCCATCTTATTACGATATTCACTCTTCCTCGGACTTGTTTTAATGCCTTCAAACGTATGTTCACATCCAGCTTTAGAAAGTAGTTCGAACAGTTGTTTATGTTTTAATGCAACTTGATTTTCATAGGAAAGATTGCGATAAGTACACCCACCACACTCACCAAAGTGAGGACAATCCGGCTGAATTTCGTTTTCCGCTTTTTCTAAAACCTCTAATAATCTGGCTTCTAACTTTCCTCTCTTTGCCTTATTAATAAGGAACTTGATTTTTTGTCCCGGTATGGTATTTTTTACCACAATACTTTTTCCTTCCACCGTCACAATTCCCTTATTTGGAAATTCCACTTTTTCAACTACCCCTTCTAAAATATCGCCTTTTTTCATGCAAACCTCCAAAACTCTATCTTTCATGCTATGTATTTTACTACAACTTTCTGCTATCCTAAAATTTCTACATAAGCCATCTTCTTTTATCATTGACGAAAAAGAAGCACCACAAGAAACGCTATGATTCCTACAATTGGCGCAAGGATTTCAATGACACATCTTACTTTTTCTCTGCTCTTTAATTTTATCATCAAAGCCTGATATGCTATAACGCCAATAAAACCTCCTAGCGTATTTAAAATAACATCATCAACGTCAGCTATACCCATTTTTAGTATGTATTGCACGATTTCAGCAGCCATACTGATAAAACATACCGCCAAAACATTTTTCCTGATTCCATAGCTTTCATGAAATAAAGCAAAATAAACTCCTAATGGTATGAACAAAACAATATTTCCTACCAAATTAGTAAAGCCAAAGGAGTGTATGATTATTTCTCGCTCTGAATATGGTTGCAAATCTATACCGGATAAATAGAAACCGATCGAACGCAACGGTATGAAATTTATGCTTCGAGACGGGTGACTGGTTCTAAATAGAATTGTAAACAAAATGATAATATAAACAACAAAAAACGAATATAACAACAGATTGTGCCATACATTATAAGATTTTTTCATTTTTCACCGCCAAAACGACTTTTAACACTGCCCTCGCCCTTTCTTTTCTTCCACCAATTTATCATGATAAAAATAATTTCTATGCTTAATGGAATGAAGTTTACAGTATTCCTCAATTTTATCCGTTAATTTTTCCCAATACACCTCTACTGATTTCAATTATTCTACCGGCTTTAGATTCTTCAATGACAGATCAAGAATTGGTGCGGAATGTGTCAATGCTCCACTAGATACATAATCTACGCCAAGATCAATAATATTTTGAATGTTTTCTTTTGTCACATTTCCAGAACATTCTGTCTCTGCTTTTCCTTTTGTTAAAGCAACTGCTTCTTTCATCATATCCGGCGTCATATTATCCAACATGATAATATCTGCTCCCGCTTCTAAAGCTTCCTTTAACATATCAAGATTTTCTACCTCTACTTCAATCTTTCTTACAAAAGGAGCATATTCTTTCGCCATCTGAATTGCTTTTTTCACACCACCTGCTGCACCGATGTGGTTATCTTTGATTAAAATTCCATCAGATAAGTTATATCTGTGGTTATAACCGCCTCCGACTTTTACTGCATATTTTTCAAAAATACGCATATTAGGTGTTGTCTTTCTGGTATCTAACAGCTTTGTCCTGCTTCCCTTCAATAACTTTGCAACACTATTTGTATAAGTAGCAATTCCACTCATACGCTGTAAGTAATTTAATGCAGTTCTCTCTCCAGACAGCAACGCACGAATATCTCCTTCTACGACTGCTAAAAGCTGTCCATTTTTTACTTCATCTCCATCTTTCACTTTAAAGGTAACATTTGCCGTATCATCTAACAGCTCAAATACTCTTTTAAATACGTCCAGACCTGCAATAATTCCATCCTGCTTACAGATTAAATCCGCCTTTCCCGGCTTACTTTCCCTCATAATGGCATTTGTTGTTACATCTTCACTAGATATATCTTCTCTTAATGCCTGCATAATCAAATTATCTACATTCAACAGTGTTGTTATTTGATTCATTTGTAACACCCTTTCTGTTTTCTTCTTCTATTGCCTTTATTACTAACTGCTTATTTTCTTCTTCGTACTGTTCCTGATTTTTATATAAATTTAAATCAATTTGATATTGTTCTATAAGTTCTCGTGCATCTTCAATGACTTTAGGCTGCTCTCTCTCTGCCCAATGCTGTATCATATCTAGTGCCGCCCTTTTTGCAAATACCAGACTTTCTAACAACGAATTGCTGGCAAGACGATTGGCCCCATGTACACCATTGCAGCTAGTTTCCCCTGCCGCATACAAATGAGCCATTGTCGTTTTACTTACTGAATCCACATGAACTCCTCCCATAAAATAATGCTGGGACGGAACTACCGGAATTGGCTCCTTTGTCACATCATACCCTTCCTCTAAACAATATTGATATATATTTGGAAAGCGCTGTTTAATGTCACAATCTTTAATCGTACTCATTGAAAGCATTACATACGGCATATGATCTTTTTCCATCTGCTTTCTGATTTCGTTCGTCAGCAAATCTCTTGGAAGCAATTCATTTACAAAACGTTCTCCCTCTTTATTGTAAAGTACAGCTCCCTCTCCACGCACAGACTCGGATATCAAAAAACGTCTTCCCTTTTTCTTAGAATACAATGTTGTAGGATGAATCTGCACATAATTTACATGCTCTAAAGCAATTCCATGTCGTATGGAAATCGCCAATGCATCTCCTGTCAGATGTGGAAAGTTCGTGGAATTTTTGTATACGCCGCCAATGCCCCCACATGCCCACAAAACATCATGGGAAAATACCGGCTGTAGCTTTCCTTCTTTTGTCCTCAGAATAATACCGTCACAGCAGTTTTCCCTACATATAATATCTACCATTGTTGTTTCCGTAAAAATCGTTACATTTTCGAGTTTTTTCACCTGTGCCAGCAATTTTGTAGTAATTTCTTTTCCTGTGACATCTTCATGGTAGAGAATTCGATTCGTCGAATGTGCCGCCTCTCTGGTGAACACCAGTTTGCCATCTTCTCTGGCAAAGTCTACTCCATATCCTATCAATTCCTCAATAACAGACCTCGAAGAACGAATCATAATATCCACAGACTCTTTTCTGTTTTCATAATGTCCTGCCTTTAATGTATCTTCAAAAAAGCTGTCGTAATCATCTTCACTTTTCAAGACACAAATTCCGCCTTGAGCCAGAAAAGAATCACTATCCTCTAATGACGCCTTCGTTATCATCAGTATCCTTTTTTCTTTTGGAAGATTCAGTGCCGCATAACAGCCTGCAACACCTGTTCCAACGATTATTACGTCATATTCTTTTTCCATAACTGCCTCCCAATGAACTGTCTGTTTCCAGTTCATATTTTCTATTTTGCAAGTTCTAACATACGCACAAGTGGTGCATGTGCTTCTTTTGCAAACTGTTCTTCTAATTTTACTTCGTATGTATTATGCTCCAGTGAATTTATAATCTTATCCAGGGTAATCTTCTTCATGTCCGGACAAATCAAGTCTTCTGTCAGCGGATAAAATTTCTTTTCTGGATTATTTTTTCTTAATTCACACATCACTCCAAGCTCTGTTCCGATAATAAATTCCATCTTATCGCTTGCCTTAGCATAGGAAATGATGCCTGCAGTACTGCCTGCATATTCTGCCAACTCCACTACCTCTTTTTCACATTCCGGATGTACTAATAATACAGCATCCGGATGAGCTTCCTTTACCTTTAACACATCTTCTTTGGTAAGCTTTGCATGCACCGGACAACACCCATCATTGAAAATAAATTCTTTTTCCGGAACTTGTTCTGCCACATATCTTCCTAAATTCTTATCAGGAATAAAATAAATATATTTATTCGGAAGTGATTTTACAATCTTCAGTGCGTTTGAAGAAGTTACACATACATCCGCATTTCTTTTTAATTCTGCATTGGAATTCACATAACACACAACCGCCACATCGTTATATTTTTCACGAACTTTTGCAATACTTTCTGCACTTGCCATATGTGCCATCGGACAGTCTGCCGTTGCATCCGGCATCAGAACTGTTTTCTTTTGATTTAAAATTTTTGCACCTTCACCCATAAAGGATACGCCGCACAAAATAATCGTATCTGCGTCTACCTGTGTCGCTTTTTCACTTAAAAAGTAGGAATCTCCAATATAATCCGCCACTTCATGTATTTCATCTTTCACATAATAATGTGCCATGATAACAGCATTTTTTTCCTTTTTCAGTGCATTTATTTTATCTATTTTTTCTTTCATTGCAGCCTCCTGCTTTTTACGTAAATTTCCATATTATAATTATAACTAACATGTGGAAGTATATCACAAAATATTCTCAATTACAAGATTCACTGGCTTCCAAGTTTTCAAAGCACCCTTGTAGTTTTTTGCAATCCTGTTTTATCTGCTTTCTAACTTTCCTATAAATTCTTTCACCCTGACATGATCAGAGTTAAAAATTTCCTCAGGCGTTCCTTGTGCCTGTATGTATCCATTTTCCATAAAGATAATTCGTTCCGATACTTCTTTTGCAAATTGCATTTCGTGTGTAACTATAATCATTGTCATATGCTCTTTTGCCAGTTCTTTGATTACTTTTAAAACTTCCGATGTTAACTCAGGATCTAAGGCAGAAGTCGGTTCATCAAAAAACAGAATCTGTGGTTTCAATGCCAGTGCTCTCGCTATAGAAACACGCTGTTGCTGTCCTCCGGACAACTGATAGGGATAATACTCCTCCTTATCCTCTAATCCAAGTTTTTTCAAAAGCCCTCTCGCCTCTGCAACTGCCTGTTCCTTCGGAATCTTCATTACAGATATCGGGGCATCAATAATATTTTTTAGCACATTATAATGAGGAAACAAATTAAAATTTTGAAATACAAGACCATAATACCTGTGGATTTCTTTTAATTCTTTCTGCGATGCGTACACAGCTTTTTCGTTTTCCGTCCATGCTGCTTTTTTATCCATGTATATTAATTCTCCACGATCAATGGTTTCTAACATAGTTGCACATCTTAATATGGTTGACTTTCCAGAACCTGATGGACCTATAATTGAAACAACCTCACCCTTTTTCACTTGTATAGAAATATCTTTCAAAACTTCTAATCCATCAAATTTTTTACTTACATGATTCATCTCTAATAAGTTCATTTTCTCACCTACCTGTAATAATCCAGTTTCTTCTCAAATTTTTCCATTACTAACGCAACAAGCAGGTTGAATACATAATAAAATATACCTGCTGCCACAAACGGCATCATAGAAGCTTCATTTGCTGCCATCTGCTTTGCCAGTGTAAACATTTCTGTTACTGCAATCACAAAAGCAAGAGAAGTATCCTTTACCAGTGTTATGGTTTCATTCGTTACCGGCGGCAATATCCTTTTGATTACCTGCGGAAGTATAATTTTAAAGAATGTCTGTGCCTTCGAATAGCCAAGCATTTTAGAGGCCTCATACTGCCCCTTAGGTATAGATTCGATTCCGGCTCTGTAGATTTCAGCAAAATATGCCGCATAATTTAAAACAAATCCAATAATCACCGCAATCATACGGTACCATTTTGCAATTTTTATATCAAAAATATAATATGGTCCGAAATAGACCACCAAAAGCTGTAACATCAATGGGGTTCCACGCATAATTGAAATATATGCCTTAAAAATAAACTGCACCGTTTTGATTTTTGACATACGTCCGAATGCAATCAATAATCCAAGCGGAAGTGCAAATATTAGCGTGAGAAAAAATATCTCTATCGATATTAACATTCCGCTGCTTAACTGTTGTATCATTGAAAGAATATTCATCTTTATCCTCCTAAAAGAATAGGGAGTTTTGACACTCCCTATTCCAAAATTGTTTCTTATTCATTTTATTAGAGTGAATACATTCTTTATTTAGATTCCAGAATTACGCTATCTTGTAATCCCCACTTTTCTGCAATCTTAAGAAATGTACCATCTGCTTTCATTTCATCCAAAGTCCCCTGAACCTGATCACGAAGCGCCATATTAGATAGTTCAAAGCCGATGCCATATACCTCACTTGCCAGTTCCTCATCTAAAATTACAAAGTCGCCATTTCTTTCTTCCAACTGATATTTTGCAACACCGATATCCATAGCAACTGCATCTGCTGCTCCTGCTTCCATATTCATAAATGCTGTATTATAATCAGACACCTGTACCAGTTCTGCAAAGGAATTTGTCAGTTCTGTATTTTCTTCGCTTTCTAATGCTTTTAAAGCGGAAGAATCTGCTTGAACTACTACTGTTTTTCCTGCCAGGTCAGCTTTTGAATTAATTCCGCTGTCTGCTGCCACTACAAATACCTGACTGTTATCTATGTATGGCTCGGACCAACAATATTTATCTTCTCTTCCATTCATGGTAAAACCATTCCAAATACAATCGATGGTACCTGAACTTAATTCCATGTCTTTTGCGTCCCAGTCAATTGGCTGTTTTACGAGTTCATACCCTAATCTGTCGCATACTTCCTGTGCCAAATCCAAATCAAATCCTACATATTCTCCATTGTCATCTTTATATCCGTATGGAGGAAAGCTTGCATCAAATCCTACTGTAAATGTTGTCTTTTTTCCAACTGCCTCCGGATCATCTGCTGTTTCATTCTCTGTATTTTCGTTTGTAGCTGTCTGCGTATCTTTATTTTCTGTAGTCCCAGAATTTCCACAAGCTGTCAAAGACGCTACCACTGCAAATGACATAAGTATTCCTATGAATTTCTTTTTCATAATGACCTCCTTGAATTACCTTTTTACAATGCATTAATTATAATATATGCATCACCTTAATTCAACACCTTTTTTACTTTAACGTAACAAAGTCTTTCCTCTATGAATCAAGGTGTTTTGACACTTAAGCCTATAACTTAAAAAGCCATGCCTCCCCGGCATGGCTTCCTCCTTCATTATTATTGTAGTTTTAATATTTTATTCTGCGAAATCGTCATCTTCATCTTCGAAGAAATCATCATCAAAATCATCATCAAAATCGTCTTCGAAGTCTTCTAAATAGTCTGGTGTAAAGAAACGGTATACACCGTATGCAATTGCTGCCACTGCTGCAACAGCACCAATAATTGCCAATACCCATAATACTGTATTTTTGGTTTTTTCTTCTTCCTTCTTGTGTAGCAATTCATTTAACTTTGCTGCACTTACTAAATCTTCCAACTTATTCATATTCTACACGTCCTTTCTCTTTCTGACACGAATTAGTTTATGTCAATGTTATAATTAGTATATCACATAATGTGCACTTTTACTATATATTTTTTGGAAAAAATGCAAAATTTTATATACAATTTATACTCTTTGCAATTTTGCAAAGGAAGCAAACATTTTTTTTACCCCGACCTTATTAAATTCTACGGTTACTTCATAGTCTCTGCCGCCTTCTGTAATATCCATCACTACGCCCTGTCCAAACGTTTTGTGCTGCACCATATCACCTACATTATAATCCAATGCTTCTGCTTTTGTAACCGCAAACTGTTTTGTAGCAACCGGCTTCGTGCGAAATGCAGCCTTTGCCTGCTGATAAGCTGAAACCTTTTCTTCCGGTGTAAATTTTTCCTTCTGTGGTTTTATTTGAAAAAGTTCTGGTGGAATTTCTTTTACGAAACGTGACATTTTATTATATTGTGTTTCCCCACGTACCATACGCATTTTTGCACATGTAATATGAAGCTTTTCCATCGCTCTGGTAATTCCAACATAACATAGCCTTCTTTCTTCTTCAATTTCCATTTTATCATCAGACGTAATTGTCATATAGCTTGGAAACACACCATCTTCCATTCCCGCCAGATACACATTTGGAAATTCCAGTCCTTTCGCACTGTGCATCGTCATTAATACCACATAATTATTTCCCATTTCTAAATTATCTATATCTGCCACCAGTGCAACCTCTTCTAAGAAGCCTGCCAATGTCGGATTTTCTTCTCCATCCTCGTAATCTGTAATTTTATTCATCAATTCATCAATATTTTCAATTCTCGCTTCTGCTTCTTGTGTGCCTTCTGCCTCTAACTCTTTTACATACCCTGTTTCTTCAATCAACTCTTCCACAATATCTGTCAATTTCATATAAGGCAGCTTACTTCTGTATGCCTGTATCATAGTTACAAAAGGCTGTATTTTAAAAGCTCCACGCCCCAGCCCCGGCACTTCTTCTGCCATCTTTAAAGCATCGTAAAAGCTCAGTCCATGTTCTTCTGCATAACGGTCTACTTTTCCAAGACTTGCAGCACCTATGCCACGCTTTGGCACATTAATGATACGTTTTACTGCAATTTCATCTTTTCCATTATCAATAGTCTTTAAATACGCCAGAATATCCTTTATTTCCTTTCTGGCATAGAAATTAACACCACCTACAATTTTATAAGGAATGTTAGCTGCAACGAACTTTTCTTCAAAAATACGTGACTGCGCATTTGTTCTATACAAAATAGCACAATCATTATACTGATTGTCCCCTTCTCTCACTCGTTTTGCGATATCATATGTTATGTATTCTGCTTCCTCATATGCCGAATCAAACTGTTGAAAATCAATCTTTTCTCCGGTTCCATTGTCTGTCCATAATGACTTGTCTTTTCTTTGTGAATTGTTGCGAATCACACTATTGGCTGCATCTAAGATATTTTGTGTAGAACGGTAATTCTGTTCTAGCTTAATTACCGTAGCTTCCTTATAAACTTTTTCAAAATCCCAGATATTACGGATATTCGCCCCGCGAAACTTATAAATAGACTGGTCATCATCACCCACTACACATAAATTTCTATATTTTCCTGCTAACAGACTAATAAACTTAAACTGTACTGTGTTTGTATCCTGATACTCATCCACCATAAGATATTTGAAACGTTCCTGGTAATTCTCTAGCACCTCTGGATTGTTCTCTAACAATTCCACTGCTTTCACTAAAAGGTCATCAAAATCCAACGCATTATTGTTTTTTAACTTTTTCTGATATTCCCGATATACTGCCGCAACCTTTTTCATACCATAGTCCCCACCGGCATTTGCTTCAAATTCATCGGGCAGAATCATTTCGTTTTTTGCCTTCGAAATGGCAGAAAGCAGGTTTCTTTCTTTATATATTTTAGTATCAATATCAAGCTTTTTACACACTTCCTTCATAACACTTTTCTGATCATCTGTATCGTAAATAGAAAAGTTATTATCAAAGCCTAACCGATCAATGTAACGTCTCAAAAAGCGGACACAGGTAGCGTGAAATGTACTGACCCAGATACTTTCTGAACCAAATCCTACCAAATTATCCACTCGTTCTCTCATTTCAGAAGCTGCTTTATTTGTAAAAGTAATTGCCATAATATTCCATGGATTGATTCCTTTTTCTTCAATTAAATATGCAATTCTGTGTGTCAATACTCTGGTTTTCCCTGATCCTGCGCCTGCCAATATTAAAACCGGACCTTCTGTCTGAAAGACCGCCTGCCTTTGCATATCATTCAATGAATCATAGATGCTCATGTCTTTTCCTCCATCATGCTTGCTGTCTGCTAAAAAGCAATATCTTTTTGGGATTTTTTTATCATTATATCAAACAGATGTTCCTATGGCAAGCGCAATTATCATATTGATTTTTCACCTTATGCATGCATTGGCTGTGTTAAGTGTATTGGTTCTAAAATGGCTGCTAATTCCTTCTCTGTAAGCAGTCCCTCTTTTAGTACTAAATCTTTTACCTTAATCCCTGTCTTTAATGATTTTTTTGCAATATCTGCCGCTTCCTTATAACCAATGTATGGACAAAGTGCAGTAGAAATTCCCACACTTGCTTCTAAATGCTTTTTACACTCTTCTTCATTTGCCGTAATTCCCTTAATACAATTCTCCGTCAGAGTGTTTACAGCACCTTTGAGATTGTCGATGGATTCAAATAAATCATAAAACAATACCGGCTCAAAAGCATTCAATTCCATCTGTCCCGCTTCTGCTGCCATAGTAATTGTAGTGTCGTGACCAATTACCTGATATGCCACCTGTGTAACCACCTCCGGAATAACCGGATTCACTTTTCCCGGCATAATGGAAGATCCATTCTGCTTCGCCGGAAGATTAATTTCATGAATGCCGGTACGTGGACCACTTGAGAGTAATCTTAAATCATTACACATTTTTGACAAATTTACTGCACAGGTTTTTAATGCATTAGACATCGTCACAAAACTGTCTAAATTTTGTGTGGCGTCAAACAAATCCTCTGCCTGCATAAAAGTAATTCCCGTTATTTTTGAAAGATTCGGAACAATCCGTCCCAGATACAAAGGACTGACATTAATTGCCGAGCCGATGGCAGTACCTCCAAGATTAATTGTAGTCATTTCTTTAGATGCTTTTTTGATTCTCACAATATCTCTTGCTACAGCACTTGCAAATGCGTGGAACGTCTGACCCAGGCGCATCGGAACAGCATCCTGAAGCTGCGTTCTTCCCATTTTTAATATGGAATCAAATTTCATGGATTTTTTATTTAATTCCTTTTCTAACTTTCGCAGTTCATCAATAAGCCCAGGGAGCAATGTTAATACCGTTAACTTTCCTGCCGAGGGAATCACATCGTTTGTAGATTGTGCCATATTCACATGATCATTCGGGTGAACGATATCATACTCCCCTTTTTTCCCACCTAGCAATTCAATTGCACGATTTGCAATTACTTCATTTGCATTCATATTTGCTGAAGTACCTGCCCCTCCCTGAATTGCATCTACAATAAATTCTTCCCTTAAGCTTCCTTCTGCAATTTCATCACAGGCAGCAATAATTGCATACGCAATATCCTCTGACAATTTTCCTGCCTCAAAATTGGTAATAGCGGCAGCCTTTTTTATTTTCATTAGGCTGGTAATAAATTGAGGATGAAGCCTATGTCCTGTAATTTGAAAATTCTGTTTTGCACGCAGCGACTGTACTCCATAATATGCCTCTTCAGGGATTTCCAGACTTCCAATTGAATCAAATTCTGTTCTCATAATTTTACCATACCTTTCTTTTCATATGCCTGACTTTCAAGTCCTATTTTGTTGACGCATGAAGCATAGCACAGTAAACGCTTAAAAGTAAATATGTTATGCGAAAACCCTTTCTAATTTATTTAATTTTGTAGACTCGCTTAATTTTCTGTGTTACAATCACTATAAACTTAATTTTCTTAAGTGCATGATAGCTTCCAGCACTTTTCCACACAGAATCAGAAAGAAGGTATACTATGGATAAAATTGACCGCGAAATTATTCGTATTTTACAGAAGAATGCACGAACCCCTTTAAAAGTTATTGCAGAAAATGTCTATTTATCTTCTCCTGCTGTTTCTGCCCGTATCGAGCATTTAGAACAACAGGGTATCATTACTTCGTATCGTGCCAGAATCAACCGTCATAAGTTAGGATATCATATTACTGCCTTTATTAATCTTGCTATGGAGCCCAACCAAAAACCGGAATTTTATCCTTTTATTGCAAAGGAACCCAATGTATTAGAGTGCAATTGTGTTACCGGTGATTACAGTATGTTGTTAAAAGTTGCCTTTCACAGCACAATGGAATTAGATACTTTTATTGGCAGACTCCAGCACTTTGGTAAAACCAGTACCCAGATTGTCTTTTCTACTCCTGTAGAACCCAGAGGCATTGCAATTCCCGATGAGGATTTTCAAGAATAAGTCTTGTCATATAGTTTTAAATACTATATAATGTGTAACAGAGGTGATTAAAATGAGCAGTAATACATCCGATTACTTGAGAAGCTTGTTGGATAAAATTAAAAATATCGACTACATCAAGCCTGAGGATATCCCAAATATTGAACTTTACATGGATCAGGTAACCACCTTTATGGACGAACATTTAGAATCCACAAAACGTTACGATTCAGATAAAATATTAACGAAAACCATGATTAACAATTATGCTAAAAATGACCTGCTTCCACCGCCGGTAAAAAAGAAATATTCCAAAGAGCATATGTTATTACTGATTTTTATTTACTACTTTAAAAATATTTTATCCATCACAGATATCCAGAACCTGTTAACACCATTAACAGAAAAATATTTTAATGCAATTGATGGAATGAATCTGCAGGATATTTATAGCGAAGTCTTTAGTTTTGAAAAAGAACAGGCAGATCGTTTAGTAAAGGACATTTTAGTAGAATATAAGAAATCTTTTACCTCTTTTTCAGATGCCCCTGAAGAAGATAAAGATTTCCTTCATTTATTTTCTTTTATCTGTATGTTAAGTTTTGATGTATATGTAAAAAAATTATTAATTGAAAAGCTGGTAGATGATATTGCTTCTTCCAATTCCAATAAGAAAGAGGATTCCAAAAAGGAACCAAAAAAAGATAAAGCCAAATAAATGGTTTTATCTTTTTTTACGATGAAAATTTCTTATTCTTTTGTTTCCTCTATACGTCCTAATACCAATTCGTAGCCATCATTTCCATAATTCAGGGAACGATTCACTCTGCTTATTGTTGCCGTAGAAGCTCCCGTTTTCTCTACAATCTCTAAATAAGTTTTCTTTTCCCACAGCATTCCCGCAACCTCTAATCTCTGGGATAAGGATAAAAGTTCATTGACTGTACATATATCTTCAAAAAATGCATAACACTCTTCTCTTGTTTGTAAACTCAAAATAGCATCAAACAATTGGTCTGCTGCCTCTGAACGCAATTTTTTATTCATGTTCTACTACTTCCTTTCACTTTAGCACTTTACAGTTTAACATATTAAAGTAAAAAAGTCTATAGGGTATGAGAAGAATTTCGCCAAAATACTTAGCTAAAATACACGTTCTAATTTAAAAATTCAAACAGCAATTCCCGGTTTGCATTCGCCACCAGGCTTTCCGGAAAATCAATTTCCTCAAAAATTTGGTAAGCCTCCGCGTGCCGTCCCACATAATCACAATAATGAGCATCGCTTCCCACTACCACCGGAACTTTATGTTTCTTACAATACTCTAACATTGTGATATCGTTTTCTCTGGCATTCTCCCGAAAGGAATGAGGCATTAAAGAATTGTTATTAACTTCCAGCAACTTGTGATGTTTTTTTGCTGCAAGCACCAGTTCTTCATAATCCACAGGGTACTTTCCATCATCCGGATGTCCAATAATATTTACATATGGATTTTTCATTGCTCCAATAAAAGCTGACATATTCTGTTCTAATGTACCATGTGGAACACACGGTGTATGCATACTTGCAATCACAAGCTCCATCTGCTGCAATAAACGTTCCGGCAAGTCTACATTTCCCTCATAATCCATGATATTTAATTCAACCCCAAATAATAAACGAACTCCGTACTTTTCTCTTGGAAGTACTTTTAAATTACTAAAATAAATTTCCTGACAGCTTCCGGGCATTTTCGGTGCATGTTCTGTAATTGCCAAAACCTCCAGTTTTCTCTCTGCTGCTGCTCTTGCCATTTCATCAATGGTACTATATGCATGTCCACTTGCCACTGTATGAGTGTGAGTATCTAAAATATATTTCATAGCTTCTCTCCTTTTACTGACATTTCTTGTCCTAATTATAGTTGTTTCTTTTTTCTCCGTCAACAATGTAACATTTTTTTATTTTTTTCGTATACTATAGGAGTATGTGATAATTCGGAGGATTGTATGAAAAAGAAGAAAAAATTGCTTATCCTGCCTTTTTTGTGCCTTATGATTTTTCTTATCTACGGCTGCAGCGGCAAAAAAACAGTTTCTAACGGCACACCTCTAACATTAAACGAAGTGGCTCATTCCGTTTTCTACGCACCCCAGTACGTTGCGATTGAAGAGGGCTATTTTGCCAATGAAGGAATTGACCTCACACTAACTACGGGATTCGGTGCCGACAAAACCATGACTGCACTTTTATCGGGAGATGCAGATATTGGATTTATGGGATCCGAATCTTCTATTTATGTTTATCTTGGCAATACCGATGATTATGTAATAAATTTTGCCCAACTTACACAACGTGCCGGAAATTTTTTAGTCAGTCGTGAAAAAACCGATTCTTTTTCCTTTAGCATGCTTCAAGGAAAAGAAATTTTAGGAGGACGAAAGGGCGGAATGCCTGAAATGGTATTTGAATATATTTTAAAGAAAAACGGGATACACCCAAACGATCTTACAATTAATCAAAGTATTGATTTTGGTTCAACTGCGGCAGCTTTCAGCGGAGGTCAGGGCGACTTTACCATAGAATTTGAACCATCTGCTACTTTAATTGAACAGGAAGGAAAGGGTTATGTCGTTGCTTCGCTTGGTGTAGAGTCAGGTTATGTACCTTATACTGCCTACAGTGCCAAAAAAAGTTTTATAGAGAAACATCCCGATACCATTCTCGCTTTCACCAAAGCACTACAACGTGGCATGGATTATGTAAATACACATTCTGCCGAAGAAATTGCCAAAACAATTGCACCTCAGTTTACTGACACTGATATGGATACCCTGGTAATTATCTTAAACCGTTATTTAGAGCAAAACACCTGGAAGGATAATCTGATTTTTGAAAAAGACAGCTTCACTCTATTGCAAAATATCTTAGAAGAAGCCGGGGAACTAGATAAACGCGTACCATATGAAGAGATTATAAACACAGAATTTGCGGTAGAAGCAAGCAAGGCAGATATGTCCCAGAATGAGGCATTGGTAACACCTTAACATGCAAGCTAGTGGTTATCCTAACCGATAACCACTAAGTTTTATTCATTAATTCTTTTTGCATTGCAAATATTCATATCTATTACATCACACACATATCCGGAGGCATTTTCCACTTGATAATCATAATATCCTTTTCCTTCTTCATCAAATCGTTCCATAATCGCCATGATACTCCCACCATGTATTACAAAAACAATTTGTTCTAAATGCTGTTCCTGCGCTTTTTTCACATGAAAAGAAAATGCCTGCACACATTTCTCTTTCCACTGTATAATATTATCCCCTTCAGGAAAATCAAGGGTTCCGTAACTGTCAATCCATTTTTGATAGAAAGGTTCATCCTTTAATTCCAGATAATTTTTATTTTCAAAAAGTCCAAAATTACATTCCCGCATTCTTTCTTCCACAGATACATGAATACACTGATTCTCAGACTTCCATATCCCTAACAATTGAGCTGTCTGTTGGCAGCGTTTCATAGGACTAACTACCACATACATTTTTTCAGTTATTTCTCCAAGTATTCCCTTAGAATGCAATTGCTTGCGTAGTTGTTGTACTTGTTTTCTTCCCTGTTGCGACAGTTCTTCATCTGTAATTCCAATATACCTTTTCTGTTCATTTCCTTGCGTCATTCCATGCCGCAGCAAAAGTAATTTCATTTTCTTACCCCTCTACAATAAGAAATCTGCCGTCCGGAAGTGCAAACACTTCTTCTGATTCTTGAATTTCCTCCATTGTCATTCCATTAATATCAATGCCACACTCTTCCCAGTATGCTTTAACCTCTTTCGCATTTTTACAGACTACTGCCATGCAGTCTTCTAAAAACTCTTCTGCCTCTTCTAACGTTTCTGCCACCTTTTCGGGGAATAATTTCAGTTGATTATCTAAAAAACATTGTAAGCATATTTTATCGTACATTTATCTTTTCTCCAATTCTGTCTGTTTTCTTTCCTGTTCCAGTTGCTCTGCTACCTGCTGCAAAAGATGAATCACCCCTTGCTTTTCCGGTCCTCCCGCAAGATGCGCCGCTTGTTTTTGCACCTCTTTTGCTGCATTTTCTACAGCAAAGCTGTATTTTGCCTGTGCAAACATACCTACGTCATTAGAATTATCGCCAAAAACCATAGTTTCCTCTTTACGTATTCCCATGACCTGCTGTATAGATGCTATCGCACTTCCCTTATCTACGCCGGAGGGCATGAAATCCACCCAGTTTGTTCCGGAACGCAGCACCTTTAATCTGCCTTGCCATTCTAGAATCATTTTATCTGCCGCAGCCTGAATTTCCGTTTTATGATAAAGAGATATCTTTAACACGTCATCGCATTCCTCTAATATATCTCTTACCTGAGTTATTTCATAGTGATATCCATTTACCAGCAAATTTTTAAATTCCTCGCTGTCTGTTTCTACGTAAGCTGTAGCCTTAGACTCTGCCACAAAACAATATCCTTGCCTTTGCATCGCACGAAGTTCTTTGATTAATACTTCCAAACTTTCTTTTGGTATACGCTGCTCTTTGATATCATAATCACGGCACCGGATATAAGAGCCGTTTCCCGCCACAAAAACCACATCATCCGCTTTTTCTTTAAATAAACGGTACATACTTTTATACTGCCTTCCACTTGCAGCCACAAACATAATTCCCAAATTCTTAAGTCGGTCAATCACGGCTCCTAGTTCCTCTGGGAATTCATGCGTCCCCTCTGTAATTAATGTTCCATCAATGTCACTTGCAACCAGTTTTATCATATTAAATTCCCCTTTTTCAATTCCTGATATAAACGAGCCACCGGAAGACCTACCACATTATTATAATCCCCGGAAATTTCTTTTACATATTTAGCGCCAATCCCTTGAATTCCATAACTTCCCGCTTTATCCATTGGTTCCCCCGTACTTACATAATCATCAATTTCTGTTTCGGACATCTCATAGAATGTTACTTTGGTACATTCATGAAATGTTATCCTTTTCTCCGTCCCATCTGTTTCTTTCTTTATAAGTACAACTCCGGTGTAAACTTCATGCGTCTGTCCTTGAAGCTTGCGCAACATTTCTTTTGCTTCTTCCACACTTCCCGGTTTTTCTAAAATGGAGTCCTTCCATGCCACCACAGTATCTGCACCTATAATAATCGCTGCTTCCGTGATATTTACAGAAACTGCTTCTGCTTTCTGCGCGGCATGTTCTTCTACTATCTGTGCCGGCAATGTAACTTTAACCGGAGCCTCTCCGCCACAAGACATCACTTCAAACTCCATGCCGATTTGCTTTAATAATTCTCTTCTTCTTGGTGATTCCGATGCTAAAATAATCTTCATTGGTAACCTCTTTCTTTATTTTTCCAGATATTTCTTTATATATTTTCCTGTATATGATTTTTTGCACTTTACAATTTCTTCCGGTGTTCCGGCCGCCACAATGGTTCCACCACCTTCACCGCCTTCCGGCCCAATATCAATAATATAATCTGCCGTTTTAATCACATCAAGATTATGTTCAATCACTACTACTGTATTACCACCTTCGGATAACTGTTGTAAAATTTCCACTAACTTATGGACATCTGCAAAATGAAGACCTGTTGTCGGTTCATCTAAAATATAAATGGTTTTTCCCGTACTTCTCTTACTTAATTCTGTAGCAAGTTTAATTCGCTGCGCTTCTCCACCGGAAAGTGTGGTAGAGGGCTGACCTAATCTTACATAAGACAGTCCCACATCATTTAATGTTTTAATTTTCCTATAAATAGAAGGCACATTTTCAAAAAATTTCATAGCCTCTTCCACTGTCATATCTAATACGTCATAAATACTTTTTCCCTTATATTTTACTTCCAGTGTCTCTCTATTGTAACGCTTTCCGCCACAAACCTCACATGGAACATACACATCCGGTAAAAAATGCATCTCAATCTTTAATATTCCGTCACCACTGCAGGCCTCACACCGGCCTCCTTTTACGTTAAAACTGAAGCGTCCCTTTTTGTAACCCTTTGCCTTAGCATCTGCCGTCGCCGCAAATAAATCGCGAATTTGATCAAATACACCTGTATACGTGGCAGGATTAGAACGTGGCGTTCTTCCAATCGGTGACTGGTCAATATCAATGACCTTATCTAATTGTTCCACTCCTAAAATATCTTTATGTTTTCCCGGAACCGTTCTGGCACGATTTAATTTTTTTGCCAATGTTTTATATAAGATTTCATTCACCAGAGAACTTTTTCCGGAACCTGACACACCCGTAACACATGTCATAACACCGAGTGGAATATCGACATTTATATTTTTCAAATTATTTTCCGCAGCGCCCCTGACTTGCAAGAAACCAACCGGCTTTTTCCTGACAGAAGGAACCGGAATTTTCTTTCTTCCACTTAAATAGTCCCCCGTTATAGAGTTTTTATTTGCCATGATTTCCTGGGCATTTCCTACCGCAACTACCTGTCCACCATGCTCCCCTGCTCCCGGTCCAATATCTACAATGTAGTCTGCTGCAAACATTGTATCTTCATCATGTTCTACTACTATTAATGTATTTCCCAAATCTTTCAAATGTCTTAACGTTGCAATTAACTTATCATTGTCCCGCTGATGAAGTCCGATGCTTGGCTCATCCAAAATATAGGCAACTCCTACAAGTCCAGAGCCAATCTGTGTTGCCAGACGTATTCTCTGCGCCTCTCCACCAGACAAGGTACCGGTGGCTCTAGAAAGACTCAGATATTCCAAACCTACATCCATTAAAAATCTAACGCGTGCTTTGATTTCCTTTAATATCTGAGCTCCTATTAACTGTTGCTGTTTTGTTAATTCAAGTTCATCAAGAAAACAAACAAGCTGCTTCACTGACATAGATGTTACCTCATGAATATTTTTTTCTCCCACAGTAACTGCAAGAGATTCTTTTTTCAATCGCTGCCCCTTACAAGTTTTACATGGTGTAATCCTCATAAAACTTTCATACTCCGCTTTCATCGTGTCAGATCCTGTTTCTCTATAACGTTTCTGCATATTGCTAATCAGCCCTTCGAAAGCTACATCATATACTCCCTCGCCTCGCTGGCCTTTATAATGAACCTTCACTATCCTGCCATCAGTTCCGTTGATAATAACATTCTGTATATTTTCCGGCAGCGCTTCAAATGGAGTGTTCAGGTCAAACCCATATTCCCGGGATAAAGCCTGTAAAATAGCATTGGTAAAGCTTCCTTTATCAGAGCTTGACTGCCACCCCATAGCTACAATAGCACCATCTGCCAGACTAACCGACTTATCAGGAATCATTAAATCCACATCAAATTCCATTTTATAACCCAGCCCGAAACAGTCCGGACAAGCCCCAAAAGGATTGTTAAACGAAAAACTTCTTGGTTCAATTTCATCAATGCTAACATCACAGTCCGGGCAAGAAAAACTCTGACTGAAATTCATCGGTTCTCCATCAATCACATCTACAATCAGCAATCCCTCTGATAAATCCAACACATTTTCAATGGAATCTGTCAGACGCTTTTCGATGCCTTCTTTTACCACCAGTCTGTCTACCACCACCTCAATGTCATGCTTTTTATTCTTGTCCAGTTTAATCTCTTCAGACAATTCATACATATTGCCATCTACCCTGACACGTACATATCCGCTTTTTTTAATCTGAGCAAAAAGCTTTACATGCTCTCCTTTTCTTCCGCGGACTACCGGCGCCAATAACTGGATTTTTGTTCTTTCCGGCAGTTCCATAATTCGGTCTACCATCTGATCTACTGTCTGCTTTTTTATTTCTCTTCCACATTTTGGACAATGTGGGATACCAATTCTTGCATAGAGCAGACGAAAATAATCGTAAATCTCCGTCACAGTTCCCACCGTAGAGCGTGGGTTGCGATTCGTTGACTTCTGATCAATGGATATAGCCGGAGAAAGCCCCTCAATACTCTCTACTTCCGGCTTCTCCATCTGACCTAAGAACTGCCTTGCATAAGACGATAACGATTCCATATATCTTCTTTGCCCCTCTGCATAAATTGTATCAAAAGCAAGGGAAGATTTGCCCGAACCACTCAAACCTGTCAATACTACAAACTCATTTCTTGGAATATCCAAATCAATATTTTTCAAATTGTGTTCACTTGCACCACGTATTTTTATATATTGTCTGCTTTTTTCACTCATGTTTGCTCCTTTATTTTTCTATCTCACTTAAATGAATTTTCAATTCCAACATCTTGTCTCTCAGCTCTGCTGCCGCTTCAAAATTCAATTCTGCTGCCGCTTTCTTCATCTTCTTATCAATCTCTTTAATCAGCTTTTCTAGTTCTTTCTTACTCATAGATTCCGGATCCTTTGTAAGCTTTTCTTCTTCTTTTGCAATTTCTTTTGAAATGCTAATTAAATCTCTCACACTCTTTTGAATGGTCTGCGGTGTAATTCCATGCTCTTCATTATATTGTTGTTGAATCTTTCGTCTTCGCTCCGTCTCCGAAATAGCATTCTTCATCGAATCTGTCATCATATCTGCATACATGATGACATGTCCTTCCGCATTTCTTGCTGCACGTCCCACAGTCTGTATCAAAGAAGTTTCCGAACGCAAAAATCCTTCCTTATCGGCATCTAGTATCGCCACCAGACTAATCTCCGGAATGTCCAAGCCTTCTCTTAACAAGTTAATTCCAATCAATACATCGAATACATCCAAACGCATATCGCGAATGATTTCCGCCCGTTCTAACGTATCAATATCGGAATGCAGATACCTCACCCGAATTCCTACTTCCCGCATATACTCTGTCAAATCTTCCGCCATTTTCTTTGTCAACGTAGTTACTAATACTTTATTGTGCTTTTCCACTTCTTTATTTACTTCACTAATAAGGTCATCAATCTGGCCTTCGATAGGTCTTACGGAAATTTCCGGGTCAAGAAGACCGGTTGGTCTGATAATCTGCTCTGCTCTGAATAATTCATGTTCCTCTTCATATTGGGAAGGCGTAGCCGACACAAACATCATCTGGCATATCTTACTTTCAAATTCTTCAAAATTAAGCGGCCTGTTGTCCTTTGCAGATGGAAGACGAAAACCATAGTCTACTAGTGTGTTCTTTCTGGATTGATCACCAAAAAACATTCCTCTGACCTGTGGTATCGTAATATGAGACTCGTCTACCATAATCAGAAAATCATCTGGAAAATAATCCATAAGCGTATGCGGTGGTGCGCCTGCCGGCATATGATTCAAATGTCTGGAGTAATTTTCAATTCCGGAACAAAAACCTGTCTCTCTCAGCATCTCCATATCATAATGTGTACGCTCTGCTATTCTCTGTGCCTCTATCAGCTTATCTTCACTTTTAAAATAGGCAACTCTTTCTTCTAGCTCCTTTTCAATATCTTCTATTGCACGATTAATTTTTTCCTGCGGCACTACATAATGAGAGGCCGGAAAAATTGCCGCATGTTCTAACGCACCCTTTATTTCTCCTGTAAGAACATCAATTTCGGTAATTCTGTCAATTTCATCTCCGAAAAATTCAATACGAATAGCAGTATCAGAAAAATTTGCAGGAATAATTTCTACCACATCCCCATGTACTCTAAAAGAACCTCTTTTAAAATCCATTTCATTTCTCGTATACTGTATATCCACAAGTTCACGCAAGACATCATCTCTGTTTTTTTCCATTCCCGGTCTCAATGAAATCATCATTCCCATATAATCTTCCGGGCTTCCCAATCCATAAATACAAGAAACACTGGCAATTACAATAACATCTTTTCGTTCTGTCAGAGATGAGGTCGCTGACAGACGCAATTTGTCAATCTCATCATTTACTGCTGAATCTTTCGCAATATAGGTATCTGTAGATGGTACATAAGCCTCCGGTTGGTAATAATCGTAATAAGAAACAAAATATTCCACTGCATTTTCCGGGAAGAACTCCTTAAATTCGCTATAAAGCTGTCCTGCTAATGTTTTATTATGAGCAATGATAAGCGTTGGCTTATTCAGTGCCTGTATCACATTTGCCATCGTAAAAGTCTTACCCGAACCAGTAACACCAAGTAGCGTCTGAAACTGGTTTCCCTCCTTAAATCCCTGTACAAGTTCTGAAATTGCCTGTGGCTGGTCACCTGTAGGTTGATATGGAGCATGTAATTTAAACATAGATTCTTGTGCTTCTGCTTTCATTCTGCTTACCTCTCTATATAAATGAATTGCATCTCTTAATTTACATATTACCATAAAAGAAATAAAAAGTACAGAACAAATGTTCCTAATTGTTCTGTACCCTTCCACTGTTATATTACCAATAAATTTCTATGTCTATTTCATACTTCACTTGTCTTCTTTCTCATCCATTCCCCAGTGATTTTTCATATATTTATCGCCAATATTACTTCCAATATTATTCTCCGTTTTACGTCCAAAATATACATTTACGAACGTAATCACAATCAATAAGATTAAAATTGCTATCAATCCCATAATTTACTTTCCCTCCAGTTCTAAAAGCATCTCTGCCACCGTTTTTCCATATACAGGGTGCCTTTTG
Source organism: Lachnospiraceae bacterium (assembly GCA_050874665.1). Classification (GTDB taxonomy): domain Bacteria; phylum Bacillota; class Clostridia; order Lachnospirales; family Lachnospiraceae; genus RUG11237. The sequence goes on from JBNMLC010000006.1 coordinate 25,961, forward strand.
TATCTGGCTATCTGTGCCAGAGGCCGTAGCACAAAATCTCTGTTTTTCATATCCACATGAGGTATCGTAAGCTTTTCTGAATCCATCACTACATCATCATAAAAAATAATATCAAGATCCAACGTGCGCGGTCCCCAGTGAACAATGCGCTCCCTGTCGGCTTCCTTCTCAAGACGGTTCAAAAGTTTCAGCAACTCTGACGGATAGCGTAAGGTGCGAAGCTCCAGACAGCCATTTAAAAATTTATCCTGCTCTGTCATACCATAGGGTTCTGTTTCTATCAAATCGGAGCATTTTACAATCTCACAGTCCTCCTGTTTTTCAAGGCTTTCCATCGCCCGGCTAATATAGCCTTCCCTATCCCCCATATTAGAACCCAGGGCAATGAATGCGGTATGCCATTCCCGCTCAATTTCCACAGACACAGTATTGAGGGGCAGACCTACGGGTGCCCACGGCTTTTTTATTTCTACTGAAACCTTTTCTAAATTTTTCACTTCCAGCAGTAAATATTTTGCCAACTGTTCTGCAACCATTTCTATCAACTGATACGTATGTTCCTTTAAAAACTGTGTGATTTTATGACATACACTGCCGTAATCAATGGATTTTTTCAAATCATCCGTTGTCCCTGCCTGTCTGGTATCTGTGTATAAAACTGCCGATACCAGAAATTTCTGTCCCAGCACATTTTCTTCCTGATATACACCATGATTGCAATAAACTTCCAGATCCTTAATCTTTATCTTATCCATATTACGCCTCTCTTATCCTATTTATCTTCCTAAAATTGCCTCCGTCATGGCAATTGCACGTTTATTTTCTTTCACATCATGCACACGCACGAAAGAACACTTTTTCATAACTCCCATAACAGTCGTTACCAATGTTCCTTCTACTCTTTCTTCCACCGGAAGATTTAAAGTCAGTCCAATAACTGATTTTCTTGAAGTACCAAGAAGAATCGGATATCCCAGCGCATGCATTTGTTCTAATTTATTAATTGCCTCTAAGTTATTTTCATATGTTTTTCCAAATCCTACCCCCGGATCCAAGATAATCTTATCGTCTGCAATTCCCGCTTTTTCTGCAATTTTTACCGTTTCACCCAAATCATCAAGCATATCCCGCATAAAATTTTTATAGTCCGCCTCTTTACGGTTATGCATAAGACAACATGGTAAACCACTTTCTGCAATCACACCCGCTAAAATTTCATCATACTTCAATCCCCAGATATCATTAATTAAGTTTGCACCTGCACCAATGGCAGCCTTAGCCACATTTCCCTTATAAGTATCTACAGAAATCGGAATATCAAATCTCTTTTTCACAGCCTCAATCGCAGGCACAACTCTTGAAATTTCTTCTTCGTCGCTGAGTAAAGTATAGCCCGGTCTTGTAGATTCTCCTCCAATATCAATAATATCCACACCTTCTGTCATCATTTTCTCTGCCTGTTTTAATGCAGTATCTATCGTATTAAACTTACCGCCATCTGAAAAAGAGTCTGGTGTCACATTCAAAATACCCATCACATATGTGTGCTTTCCAAGTTCAAATTCCTTATTTCCAATCTTCATACGTGTTCCTCCGCTTTTCATACGCCAACATTAAATATATATTTTTAAATTTTTCTTTTCGTTTTTCCACTTACACTCAGCTTCACTCTTACAGGCAAAGCACGGTCTGGATGCTTTGTCTGCACGATAAAATATTCCACGAAAGCTTTGTTCTTGTGCAATTGCTTTGTTTCTATGCTCACCAATCACTTCTGAGATTGTCTCTATTTCTTCTTTAGAAAACCCACAGTCCTCCAAAATCTTTGGTGCGTATTTTAAACTTGCTTTTTCATGAGGTGTTTTATCCTCGTACTGTTTAAATCTGCCAATATCATGAAGCAGGGCTGCTGCGTAGATTAATTCTTTCTCTATATTAAGGTTTTCTTCCATATTAAATATATACGCAATTCTTGCAACAGCCATAAAATGCTCCATATTATGTCGACAAAACTCTCTTTTCTTTTCCCATTTTTCGATTTTTTTATAACATTTAGCAAAAAGCTCATGCTCTAAAATCTGATTGACACGTTCCATGTTTCACTCTTCCTAATATTATAATTTTATCATCTGAAAGCATTTATTTTGCAAATTTTCGTCTTTGTCAAATACACCTCTTGTAGCAACGGTTACCGTTTTACTTCCAGGCTTTTTCACACCCCGCATCGTCATGCACATATGCTCCGCCTCTAGCACTACCATCACTCCTTGCGGCTCTAAATATTTCATAATAGCATCTGCAATCTGTCCCGTCATCTTTTCCTGTATCTGAGGGCGCTTTGCATATACTTCCACTGTTCTGGCAAGCTTGCTAAGTCCCGCCACTTTACCGTTCGGTATATAAGCAATACACGCCTTGCCATAAAAGGGCATCAAATGATGTTCACAGGTAGAATAAAAGGTAATATCCTTTTCTAATACCAGTTCATTATGCTCTACGGTAAACGTCTTTCCTAAATGCACTCCGGCATCTTCTGTCAGCCCCGCAAAAATTTCTTCGTACATTCTCGCAATCCGATCTGGCGTTTCCTTTAATCCTTCCCTGTTAATATCTTCCCCGATTCCTTCTAACAAAAGAGTCACTGCCTGTTTAATTTTTTCCTGATTCATGTACACCAAGCCTTTCATACGCCTATAGGCTTACTTTTCTTTTCCATTTCTTCCAACAATTCCATCAATCTTCCGATAAAAGATAAGGAACCAAAAGAAAGAATCACGTCATCCTTTTTTGCCAGTAAAAGTGCCATCTCTATTGCCTCTTTCAGGCTGTCTGCTGCTGTCACATTCTCATTATAATTGCGTACTGCATACGCTAAATCCATTCCGGGCAACGCACGTTCGTTATCCGGAATCGTAAATGTAATAATCTGACTTGCCAAAGGAGCTGTTTCTCTTGCAATCTTTTCGTATTCCTTGTCTTTAAAAACCCCCATAAGATATATCATCTTTTTACCTTTTAATTGCTCTTTTATGGTTTTTGCCAGCTTTCTTGCTGCATCTTCGTTATGAGCACCGTCCACAATAATTCTGGGGCTTCTATGAATCGTTGTAAATCTGCCCAGCCACTTTGTTTTTGCAAATCCCTGATAGATTGCCTCCCTCGGTACAGGAAATCCCTTGTTCTGCAGCTCTTCAACTACGTTAAGAGCCAGTACTGCATTGCTAATCTGATGTGTTCCAATTAACCCTATTTCAATATTTTGATAATCCTCAGTTCCTATATAGGAAAATATCTGATAATCCAAGTTACTTTCAACAATAACAGCTTTCGAAGCATCTGCAAAAATAAGTTCTGCTCCTATCCGGTCAGCCTCTTTCCTCAAAACAGCTTCCACCACGGCTTCCTGCTTCATGGATATTGCCGGTACGCCCTGCCTCATAATACCGGATTTTGCTTTTGCAATTTCCTCTAATGTATCTCCCAAAATTCCCATATGATCTCTGCTAATGGAAGCAAACACCGTACATAGCTTTTGTTCGATGGCATTCGTAGCATCTTGGCCGCCACCTAATCCACATTCTAAAATTACCAAATCACAACCACAGTGTTTGAAATACCATAATGCCAACGCCGTTTCTATTTCAAAAGGTGTCGGATGTGAAAAGCCTTCTTCCACCATCTGTTCAGAAATCTCCCGAATCAGAGTAACTCCTTTGGCAAAATCCTTTTTCTCTATATATCTGTTATTCACCTGTATCCGTTCCCTATATTTGCATATGGTTGGAGAAACATACCTTCCAACCCTATATCCTGCCTCGCAATAAATCGTAGAAAGATAAGATACTACCGAGCCCTTTCCATTTGTTCCTGCGACATGAATGACGGAGATATCCTGTTCCGGATGCTTTAACCTTTCTAATAGTTCTTTGATGTTAGTCAATCCTAACACGCTGCCGTAGGCATTCATCTCTTGCATATATTCCCGTGCTTTTCTATAGTCCATAGCACACCTCTGTTCTTTATTTTTACAGCTTAATTTTTTTCACCGTATTTTTCTTCACAATACTTGCATCGATAAATCTTCTTTTCTTTGTCTGTCAGCACAAAGACCTGCTTTAACTCCTGCTCAATGGAAGTAATGCAACGTGGATTCTTACATTTGATAACATTTTCAATGGTTTCCGGAAGATTTAATTCCTTTTTCTCTACAATCTCACCGTCTTTAATGATGTTTACGGTAATATTACAGTCAATAAAACCAAGAATATCTAAATTCAGCCTTTCTATATCACATTCTACCTTGATAATATCTTTCTTTCCCATCACCTGGCTTCGTGCATTTTTAATAATTGCAACACAACAATCTAACTTGTCCAGTTTTAAGTCACGATAAATAGACATGCTTTTTCCTGCTTCAATATGATCCAATACAAAACCTTCGTTTAATTTTCCAACGTTTAACATAATTTCCTCCTAATCCACTTTGATTTCCAGTAAAGTAAGTATTAGTGCCATTCGTGCATAAACGCCATACTGTACCTGTTTAAAATACACTGCGCGAGGATCATCATCGACTTCAACAGAAATCTCATTTACCCTTGGAAGTGGATGCAATACCAACATGTCTTCTTTCGCCAGACTCATTTTCTTTCTGTCTAATACATAGAAATCTTTCATTCTGACATAATCTTCTTCATTAAAGAAACGCTCTTTTTGCACTCTTGTCATATATAAAAGGTCTAATTCCGGAATTACTTCCTCTAATCTGACTACTTCCTTATATTCCATATTTTTTGCATCCAGCACTTCTTCTCTGATATATCCCGGCACTCTTAATTCTTCGGGAGAAATAAGTACAAATTTAACATTTTCATATCTTGACAACGCATGAATCAAGGAGTGAACTGTTCGTCCAAACTTCAAATCTCCGCATAATCCGATTGTCAGATTTCCAAGTCTTCCTTTCAATGATTTAATCGTTAATAAATCGGTAATTGTCTGTGTAGGATGCTGGTGACCGCCATCTCCTGCATTTATAACCGGAATGGAGGAATGCAGCGATGCCACTAATGGAGCTCCTTCCTTCGGATGACGCATGGCACAAATATCAGCATAACAAGAAATCATTCTAATTGTGTCAGACACGCTTTCTCCTTTTGCTGCCGAACTGCTGCCTGCTGATGAAAATCCAATTACATTTCCTCCTAAATTCAACATGGCTGCCTCAAAGCTTAATCTTGTTCTTGTACTTGGTTCATAGAAACAAGTAGCAAGCTTTTTTCCTGCACAGGCATGGGCATATTGTTCAGGATTTTTTTCAATTCTTCCTGCCAAAGCTAAAATTTCATCTAATTCCTCTACGGTAAAGTCCAATGGGCTCATTAAATGTCTCATTTTAATCTCCTTTATGGTTGTTATTTTAGATTTATATTTACGCAAGAATAGAAAGCCCGGTCAACGGACTTTCTATTCTTATTATTGTCTATTTATATGTTAATAAATCTTCTACCGTTTTTCTTTTTGGTGCTTCCGGACTTTCCGCAGGATGTCCAATTACTATAAGTGCCACCATTTCCTGTGTTTCCGGTATTTCAAGCATTTTTCCCACTTTTTCATAGTCGAAAATCCCCAAAATTACACTTCCAATTCCATATTCATGTGCCGCCAGACAAAAGGTCTGTGTTGCCACCCCGGCATCAAACATCTGCCATGAATCTCCCTTTACCGTTGTAAAAGAACCATCTCTCTCATAACCGCATCTATTCTTTACAACAGAAACTGCCACAATCGCCGGTGCAGCATCGATTGTCTTTGCATTAAAAGGCATGGTTGCTTCCGCTGCAATTTTGTCTTTTAATTCTTTACTCTCCACTACCGTATACCGGGCAATCTGTGTGTTTTTCCACGATGGTGCCATAGAAGCTGCTTCTATTATCTTTTGTATGGTATCATGCGATACTGACTCTTCTGTAAATTTACGGATACTACGACGAGTATTAATACATTCAATTGTGTTCATCTCGTTTCCTCCTCTGACCATTTTACTTATTATATAATAAATAAACAGCAGTTGCAAGCCGTTTCATGGCAATCATGCAAATTGCTCAGATTTGGATTTCAATTTCATGCACTCTTACATTTTTGTCAGAATCAATACCGAAAGCTTTTAAAACAGGCTGCTCTCTTTCCATCAAAGACAATATTAGATATTCCATCGTCGGATCATACGCTAAACGCTTGTCCTCTTCAGACGGTCTAGACGGTGACTCCGGATGTGAATGAAAGTTTCCAATCATAGAAAATCCGTTTGCCCGCATATCCTTTACCGCTGCTAATTGTTCCTTCGGATCCATAGAAAAATGTTCATTGCTGGCATCCATATTAGTAAGCAGATATACTTTTTTAATTGTTTTCACTCCATCTTCAATAGAACCGGCAAGAAGACCACAGGATTCATTTGGCAGTCCTTCTATGCAATGCTTTAAAATTTGATCATAATCTTCTTTATTGAGTTTCAACATATCTGGTATTTCTTCCTTTCCATTTCTATTTTTTCATATCGCACTCTGCCTGCTCGTAGTCAATTAATTCTGTAATGGTTGGATTTTCGCCGCATACTGCACAGTGGCAATCTTTTGGTAATGGTACGGTTCTAAATTGCATTTTTAATGCATCATAAGTCAAAAGACGTCCGGTCAGCAAGTCGCCCTGACCAATAATGTACTTCACAGCTTCCATAGCCTGCAGACTTCCGATTACACCACCCATTGCCCCAATGACACCTGCCTGCTTACATGTCGGCACTGCATCCTTTGGCGGTGGATTCTTAAATACGCAACGATAACATGGACCTTCTCCCGGAACATAAGTCATCAGTTGTCCCTGGAAACGGATAATTCCCGCATGGGAAAATGGTTTTTTCGCCATAACACATGCATCATTAATCAGGAATTTTGCCGGGAAATTGTCTGTCCCATCAATAATAAAATCATAGTCTTTCAGAAGTTCCATAATATTTTCAGAAGTTACGAAAGTACGGTAGGTATCTACTTTGATATCCGGATTAATTGCCAGCATACTTTCTTTTGCTGACTTTACTTTTGCTTTTCCAATGTCTGCTGTAGAATGAATAATCTGTCTTTGCAGATTAGACAAATCCACCTCATCTGCATCTACAATACCAATATGTCCCACTCCGGCTGCTGCAAGATACATAGCCGCTGGTGCACCCAGACCGCCTGCACCAATAATCAGCACGCTGGCATTTAAGAGTTTTTTCTGCCCCTTAACACCAACCTCTTTCAATATGATATGGCGTGAATAACGTTCTAACTGTTCGTTCGTAAATGCCATTATCTTGCGCCTCCTCCCATGAAATACAAGAATTCAATCACATCACCTTCTGCTAACTTTGTTGTATCAAAATCAGCTCTGTCAACAAATTCATCATTTCTTGTCACTGTCACATAATCTGCATTTTCCACCTGTTCTTTTTCAATCAAAGTTGTGATATTAATTCCTTCTTCATATTCTTTCTTGTTTCCTGCCACTGTAATTGTCATTTTTCTTCCCATCCTTTTCTTTTCGTTTTAAATAATGTCTGCAAATAATTCAAGAATTGCATCCTTTTTTACAGCTCCCTTTGTTCTTGCATATTCTTTTCCCTGACTAAATACAATAAGTGTAGGAGCAGCCAGAATATTATATTGTTCTGTCAGTGTTTCTTCATAATTCACATTAACTTTGTAAATATCTATTTTTTCTTCGTACTCATCTTCTATATCACCAAGAATTCCTGCCACCATTTTACACGGTACACAAGTATCCGAATAAAAATCTACTAATACTGGCTTTTCTGCCTTTAACACAAGCGTTTCAAATTCTTCTTTGTTAATTCTCTTTGCCATAATCTTTCCTTTCTCTACTGCTCCTCTTCTACCTTTCGCACAATAAGAGTATAGGTATCATCTTCATTTTTGTTTAGCTTTAAAATCTGATGTCCTTCTTCTTTGATACTTCTTGGTACATTTTGAACCGGTTCCCCATCATTCATTCGAATGGCAAGAATCTGTCCATCTTCTAATTCCTCTAAGGCAACTTTTGCCTTTACAAAAGTAACCGGGCAAACAACATCTGTAATATCTACCGTTTCATCAATTTCAAACTCAGCCATGATAAGCCTCCTTTATCTTTTCTATAAATTTTTCTTTTCCTACTCGATCCAGTGTAAATTTAAATCTTTCACCGGCATTTGCATAATCTGCAAAGAACTGAATTGCCGCATCTGTAATTCTAAAGAGCTGCTCCTCGTCTGTTACTAACGGCAGTGGTGATTCACCCTTGCTAATGGTATTTCCAAACGTTCCGCCAAAGGACAGAATATATGCTGACTTGGCATCCCATGCATCTGTTGGACAGGATTTTACACATCTGCCACAATAATTGCATTTATCATAATCCACAACTACTTTTCCATCGTTAACGGTAATCGCATTGCAGCGACACGCTTTTTCGCAGACACCGCAGCCGATACATTTGTCTTCCACCCACTTTACATCTAGTGCTCCCTTAATGCCGACATCATTTTCCTCTGCTTTCAGGCAGTTATTCTGACAGCCGGTGACTCCAAATTTGAATTTATGTGGCAGTTCTCTTCCAAAATAGCGGTTATTCAATTTTTCAGCAATGTCCTGTGTATTGATATTTCCGCTTGGACAAATTTCATTTCCCTGACAGGCTGTCACTGTTCTGACTCTGGGGCCGCATACCCCAGGCTGACAACCGCCCTTTGCCAGTTCCTCTTTTACTTCATCTATATCTGCCAGTTTAATAAATGGTATCTCCACGCCTTGTCTGGAGGTTAAATGAACATATCCATCGCCGAATTTTTCTGCTACTTCAGCAATCTTTTTCAGGTTTTCTGCTGTAAGTGTTCCACCTACCACCTGTAATCTTAAAGAAAAATTGTTTTTTTGCTTTTGACGCATAAATCCGCCCTTTTTTAACGTTGAGTAATCTACTGCTCCCATATACGCACTCTCCTTTATGTTTCCTTACGCATTTAAAATTGCCTGTTTAAAATCGGCTTTTAAGTCTTCAATATCCTCTATTCCCACGCTGACACGAATCAGGTCATCATATACACCAGAGGCCTCTCTCTCCTCTTTTGTCAAATGTAGTGCCAATGTAGATTCTGGATGAATCACCAATGTCTTGGTATCTCCAATATTTGACAATATGTACGGTATCTTTAATCCATTAACGATTTTGAATGCTCTTTCTTTGCTCCCTGCACGTAATGTAAGAATGGCACCATAACCGTTCTGCATTTGTTTTTTCGCTATTTCATGATATCTGCTGTCTAAAAGTCCAGGATAATTTACGGTGATTCCTGCCTCCAATGTTGTCAAATACTCCGCAAGCTCTAAAGCATTGGCACATTCTCGTTCCATACGAAGTCCCAGTGTTTCCAATCCTACACAGTTTAAAAATGCATTTTGCGGGGACAGACAGGCTCCCATATTTCGGAACAAGCCATTTCTCAGCTTCGCAATATATGCCATTTTGCCAAACTTTAAATATTCCTTCAAACCAGGATAACGTTTAGAATCCCATTGGAAGCTTCCTCCGTCCGTTAAAATTCCACTAATTGCATTACTGCTTCCGTTGATATACTTTGAAGATGAATTTACTACAATATCTGCTCCTAATTCTAACGGTCTTGTAAGGTAAGGTGATGCTACCGTATTATCAATAATTAACGGAAGATTATGTCTGTGGCTCACCTCTGCAACCGCCGCAATATCTGTGACATCTAGTTTTGGATTTCCTATCGTTTCAGCAAACACTACTCTTGTTTTTTCTGTAATGAGTTTTTCAAATTCTTCCGGATCATTTTCTTTTACATAGACTGTTTTAATTCCAAATGCCTCAATATCATGAAGCAAATCTACAGTTCCGCCATACAGACCTGCAGCCGCAACAATTTCATCTCCGCTCTGTAAAATATTTAAAAAGGCATTGGTCAATGCTGCCATGCCGGAAGCACATGCAATACTGGCAATTCCTTTTTCTAACTTTGTTATTTTCTTTTCAAACGCTTCGATGGTAGGATTATTTATTCTTGTATAAGAAAATCCCATTGCTTTATTATCAAATATTTTTTCTAATTTTTCCGCACTATCATGGAAGAAGGCGCTGGACTGATAAACCGGTACCATCGTTGCTCCGTAGGGATTATCTTCTTTTATATCATGCAACAGCGATGTGTTAAATCCAAAATTCTCCATTCTCTTACTCCAATCTCTTTTTATTTGTACAATGATGTTGATAAATACCTCTCTCCAGTATCCGGAAGTATTACCACGATATTTTTTCCTTCATTTTCAGGACGTTCTGCCAATTTAATTGCTGCATCTAATGCTGCACCAGAAGAAATCCCCACCATAAGTCCGTCACTGGCTGCAACTTCTCTGGAACGTTGAAATGCTGCGTTATTTTCTACTTTGATAATCTCATCTACAATGTCTAAACGCATTACCTTTGGCACAAATCCTGCACCGATTCCCTGTATTGAATGCGGTCCCGGTTTTTCGCCGGATAATACTGCTGAAGTAGCAGGCTCTACAGCAATCACTTTGATTGCAGGATTTTTTTCCTTTAATCCAAGTCCGGTTCCTGTAATGGTTCCACCCGTTCCCACTGCTGAAACAAAGAAATCAATCTTTCCTGCGGTATCTCTCCAGATTTCTTCTGCTGTAGTTACTTTATGAATCTCAGGATTCGCATCATTTTCAAATTGCTGGAGTATCACTGCATTGCCATACTGTTTTTTTAACTCCTGCGCTTTTTCGATTGCGCCTTTCATTCCTTCGTATCCCGGAGTCAAAACCACTTCTGCTCCCAGTGCCTGTACAATCTTTCTTCTTTCCACACTCATTGTTTCCGGCATAGTAAGAATTAAGTGAAGCCCCCGGCATGCAGCCGAAAAAGCAAGTCCAATACCTGTATTTCCACTGGTAGGTTCAATCAAAACAGTGTCTTGATTAATCTTTCCTTCTCGAATGCCCTGTTCAATCATCGCATTCGCTACTCTGTCTTTTACACTTCCTAACGGATTAAAGTATTCTAGTTTTGCTATAATATGTGCTTTCAACTGATGTTCCTGCTCATAGTTCGTCAGTTCTAAAAGCGGTGTATTACCAATTAGTTCTGTCAAATGACGTGCAATTCCTGCCATGTTTTCACCATCCTTTTTTCTTCTGAACCTATCATAATCCCTACTAACCTACTATGTCAATATGTTTATATGAATAACTGGTTATCGAATACACCTATAGCAAACCTCTTTATAACCTCATTAACTATATAACATAATTATCAATCCCTTGATTTTCCCGCATCAAATCCGCAATCGTAATTCCCTCTAAATATTCATCAATCACCTTTTCTAACCCTTCCCACATTTTAAGTGTACTACATTCCATTGCCCGTTCACATGTATTCGGCTTATGATCCAGACAGGCAACCGGTGCCAGTGAATTTTCCGTAAGCTTCAAAATACTTCCAATGGTATACTGCTCTGGTCGTCTTGCCAGTTTATATCCGCCACCTTTTCCTCTAAGTGAAATAAGAAAGCCATTTCTGCTTAATATCACAACAATCGACTCTAAATATTTTTCTGAAATTTCCTGACGCTTTGCAATATCCATCAACGGTATAAATTCTCCTGTATTATGTTCTGCCAAATCAATCATAACACGAATGGCATATCGTCCCTTTGTTGAAATTTTCATACTTCTTCCTCTTTTCCTTTTTCATAATCATCTAAAAAATTATATACCATGTCATCTTTATGATAGCCTATAATGGTATTTAAATTTACATTGTGAACACTTTTAAATATGTTTCCGTCAATCACATCACTGACTTTTCTCATCTGTGCAATCAATTCTTTCATTTCATCACGTTTAGAACCTTTTGCCCCACCACAGGTAGCACAGTTTTCTGTAAAACGGCAGGCACACTGAATAAACGATAATTTGTTATAATCCCTCCATGCCATAATAGCTTCCTCTTTTATCATATACAATGGTCGAATCAATTCCATTCCTTCAAAATGATTGCTATGAAGTTTTGGCATCATTGTTTCTATTTTTCCACCATAAAACATTCCCATAAGCACAGTTTCAATCATATCATCAAAATGATGCCCTAACGCTATTTTATTACAGCCTAATTCTTTTGCCTTAGAGTAAAGATAACCTCTGCGCATTCTGGCACATAAATAACATGGGCTTTTGTCTATTTCTGCCACAATATCAAAAATCTGCGTTTCAAAGACCGTCAGCGGAATTCCAAGCAGTTTTGCATTGTTTTGTATTATCTCCCAGTTATCTGCATTGTACCCCGGATTCATAATAAGAAATATTAACTCAAACGGAATTTTCCCATGTCTTTGCAGCTCCTGCATCAATTTTGCAAGAAGCATAGAATCCTTTCCTCCAGATATACATACCGCAATTTTATCTCCCTCATTTACTAACTGGTATTCATTCACTGCTTTTGTAAATTTTCGCCAGATTGGCTTTCGAAATTTTTTGATTATGCTGCGCTCAATTTCTTTTGTTCTCTCTGCATAGCTTTCTTCCTCCATCATACAATCCAGTTGATATCTAAGATACGCCCGATAACCTCCTTTAATATTTACGCCGTGTATTCCATGTTCTTGTAATATTTCTACCGCCTCTTTGCTCTTTTCTCCCGTATGACATAAAACATAAACGGCTTCTGCCTTTGCAAATTGCTGTATATTCTGTTCTATTTCTTCCAGCGGGATATTGATCGCATTTTCTACCGTCCCACGATTGAAATTGTCTTCACTTCTGATATCTATTAAGAAGCTGTTTCCTTCGTCTAATGTAAGTAATTCTTGTATGGTGATTTCTTCCATAATTTTGCACCCACTTTCTATTGTCATAAATAAAAGACGCCATGCCAGACGTCTTTTATCAGTTCTTTCTCAAAATTATATTACACTTTTTCAGCCTACTATGTCAATAGGTTAATGGTGGAGATTGTTCTCCTTCCTACGTAATCAGTGAAGATACTTTATAATTTTTGAATTTTTCCCTTTCATTTAAATCCGTAAGTTCTATTACAAATCCTGCCTTTACCACTTCTCCCCCAAGTGCTTCCACCAGTTTAATTATTGCCTCAGTAGTTCCTCCTGTAGCCAGTAAATTATCCAAAATGTTTTCTTTCCATAATTTTCTAAATATAATACTCAATATTGAGTTCTGAATTTCCTAAAAAGCTTGTAAGTATCTTTTTTCGAATTTCCAAAAACAGATTATTGCTTCGATCCCTTGGTCTTGAAAGTTTCACCGGTATAATCTCTTTAATTTTTCCCGGTCGTTCTGACAAAATCACAATACGATCACTTAGGAAAATTGCCTCGTCAATGTCATGAGTGACCAGCACCATAGTACGCTTTTCGTGCTCCCAAATACGAAGTACCTCGTTCTGCATGTTAATACGAGTAAATGCATCCAAAGCTCCAAAAGGTTCATCCAACAACAGTACCTTTGGATTTCCTACTAAAGCTCTTGCAATACTGGCACGCTGTTGCATGCCACCGGAAAGTTGTGCGGGGTATGCATTTTCAAATCCTGTTAATCCTACTAAATCAATATGTTCCTGAATTTTTTTCTCATGTTCACTTTTCGGTACATCCTTAGGAATTCCAAATCGTATATTTTTCTCTATGGTAAGCCATGGATATAATCTCGCTTCCTGAAACACCATCCCCACATCAGCAATCGGTTTTTCTACCTTTCTCGTTCCCACATCAATTTCACCCGAACTCGCCTTTTCCAATCCTATGATGAGTTTTAATAATGTACTTTTTCCACAGCCACTAGAGCCAACAATACTGACAAATTCTCCTGGCTTAATATCTAAATTAATATCTTCTAGTACCTGAATATTTTCTTTCTCTAAAGGGTATATCTTGGACACATTACGAATATGCAGTTCATTCTCCTGTAATTGCTCTGCCATTTTATTCACCTACCTTCCCTGCTGAATATAGTTCCAGCGTAATAATCTTTTTTGGAGCTTTACAATCATAAAATCTATTAATAATCCCACAATCCCAATAGTAAACACACCTGCCAATACAACATCTGGCTGGGATAACTCTCTTGCGTAGGTAATCATATAACCAATACCAGAAGATGCAGCCACCATTTCTGCAGCTACGACACAGGTCCACGCTGTACTGACTCCCAAGCGAATTCCCGTAAAAATAGAAGGCCATGCCGATGGTAAAATAACATTAAAAAGGACTTCTTTCTTATTTTTTTCTAAGACACGTGCTACTTCTAATAATTTCTTATCTGCGGATAAAATTCCACTGATTGTATTTAATAAAACCGGCCATAAAGTTCCAATAATAATAACTGCAACCTTTGATCCTTCACCAATTCCTAACCAGAGAATCAATAGTGGAATCCATGCTATCATTGGTATCGGTCGAAAAATGCTGACTAATGAGCTGAGTATTTTATTCAACTTTTTTGACAAACCCATCAGCACACCTGACAGGATTCCTATTGCTGAGCCTAGTGCGAATCCCTTAATTACCCTGCCACCACTTACCAGCAAGTTTTCTGCCAATTCACCATTACCAATCAATTTTATCAATGTCTCCCCTACCTTAACAGGTGAAGGAAGTATATGCTTATTTAGAATCCCCGTTACGCTACCTATATACCAGACAAGCAACAGCACAATAGGTGCAACTACTTTCAAGAAAATATTATCTATTCTTTTCTTTATATACATATTATCTTTTTCTTTCATATACGCACATCCTTTATCATTTATGCATCTTTTGCAAGCCTGTCAATATGAACATATAGCGGATGCTTTTCTTTTTCTTCTTTCCGGCGAACCGGATAGCTCTCCTCTATAACCTCAGTAGGTTCAATATAATAAACAGCTGCCAAGTCATTATTTTCATCTCGCTCCTGAGCTGCAATATAAGCGTCTTCATACTCATGTCCGGCAATCAGACATTTTTTAGGTATGCCTTTGATCTGATAACTTTTTCTTTCTTTCGTAATTATATTAATTGCGACTTTTTTATCAAACCAAAGTGCATATGTCACATTTTTATGTGTCTGAGAACTCTCTAAAAGTTCCCAATAACGAATCTGTCCGTCCTCTGTGACTGCGATACTCTCTTTTGCTACTACATGTGGAATACCATGACGATCAATTGTAGCAAACACTTTTACACTTTCTTTATCTTCTATAGCTTCTTTTAATTCTTTACTAATCTCTGCTGCCATAATGACTTCCTCCTATTTTTTGATAAAGTATCAGCCACTTTACTTAATTGCAAAGCAGCTGATACCTCAAAATTTAATCAATTCTCGCTAAATCCGTATTTGGATGATTTCCGCATCGGCGATAATCGTCTGTATAAATAGTAAGACCATTCTTCCTTCTCACTTCCGCAAGCCCTAGTGCTAACTGCACATAATATTCTAAAGAAGGTGTTTTCTGTTTCATAAAGATTGCACCCGGAAGCGTATTCCATACACATTCTGCAAAACTTACCCCATGAGCAGCAATTTCCTCTGCTTCTGCGAGTACTGCCTTTAATGCTTCCTGCTCATCGGAAAATCCATTTGGCTGTGCAGTTTCTACACCGCCGACAATACCACAATCTACATTTCCACGCCCAAATACCTCCACTGCATCATATAGACGGTGTTTCCATTCATCATACCCTACTAGTCTTGCCTTTCCAGGACATACCCAACTAAACAATTCTTTGTTTAATACTTCCAAATCTGTAGTGTAAGTAGTAATTGCTGTTTCCTCATACATTCTTTGAAGCTGCTTTTTTGAAAATGCACTGGCAACCAGCTTCACTGGAAATTTATCTGTCTTAAATGCCTTTTCTGCTGCATGAAGTGCCTTAATATACAAGTCAACCTCATCATCAAATATTTTCGCACCACTTAAGGTCGAACCGGCTGTCATATGATAGGAAGCATAGCGCCCTTTCTGCTTAATTGCCTCTCGTACTGTCTCTTCGACATTCTGAAACCATGTTTCATTTCGGACATCGCCTTCATCATTGGCACCGCGGTGAGCTGAAAATAATGCACAATACTTACATCCTTCTTTTGGATTGTCCCAAAAGTGACATTTCGTAGCCGGTGCAATTGTAATTCGCTGTGGTCTTGCAGATGCCACCAGACGCATCGGTGTCCCATTACTTGTTGTTTTGTCATAAAAGTCCGGTTTTTCCCAAAACCATGCTTCCTCGTAAACTTTATCCTTATCAACAATCACAAGTTTGTCATCTACTACATCTAATATATACGGATCACGATATGTCCAATCATATACCTGGGTATGTCCCTGGCAAATCACAGAACCGTCTCTTAAAAACAATCCAATCGGTGAAATCTGTTTTCCATGTCCAATCAAATAATCATAAGGCTCTACATGATGTTTCTTAGGGTCTACTTTTACAAAAGCTCTATCTGTATAAGCAATTCCTCTCCTGCTCACATCAATTTTCAATGCCACAATCGGCGGAATATCCGGATACTTTTCTAAGACCTGCTCATAGCTAAGTTCTTTTTCCCGCCATTTTGTTTTATCATTAATGCTCATTGTTTTCACTCTTTTCTTAATCTAATGGAAACTTTATTTTGCTACTGCTTTATCAAGAAAGCTGGTATCAATGTGATTTTTAATTTCTTCCTCTGTCAATTCATTTGTAATCATATCATGAGTTTCAAGAAAATCATAAGTCTCTTTTAAATTTTTCTCGTAATCTTCATCCCATATAATAGTTCTGTCAGCGTCCTTATTCGTATTTTTTACACGTTCTACTTCAAAACCCGAAAACTCAGCAACTACTTCATAAGCCTCTTCTTCATTTTCTTTAATCCATTGTTCCGCTTTGTACAATGCCTCCACCAATTTTTCTAACTCATCCGGATGTTCCTCAAGAAACTTATTCGATACAACATTATAGGAATATGCCGGATGTTTTGAGCAGTCTGCCACTTTTATAAATCCCTGATTTTCCACCTTGTCATGAATATAATCTGCATTCATTGCAAGATAGCCGTCGATATCTCCACTTTCAAAAGCTGCATCTGCATCACTTGTAGATGTAATATTTACAATATTAACATCTTTTTCATCAATTCCTGCATCATTTAAAATTCCAATTAAAGATTTATGAACATATGTACCTACAAATACGCCAATTTTTTTCCCCTTAAAATCATTTACATCAGAAATTCCAGCATTCTCTGGTGAAATAATTCCAATATTTTCTCCCTGCTTTGCTGCTCCTGAAACAATAGTAGTTTCCACACCATTACCAATTCCGATAATAATTGGCTGGTCACCGATACCATTTACGAAATCAATATCTCCTGCTATAAATGCCTCATTTGCAGCCGGTCCATTTTCAAATTCTACCAATTCTACCTTTACATTATTCCCCGCAAAAGCTTCATCTAAGAAACCCTTTTGGTAAGCCACCAGAAACTGATCATTCCAGATAGAAAATGGAAAATATGCAACCCTGATTACTGTTTCTTCTTTATTTTCTGTTGTTTTTGAATCAACACCAGTCTGTGTATCCTCTTTTGAAGTACTTGTGCAGCCTGCAAGCACTCCTAAAGATAAAGTAAATACTACTGCCAATGCAAAAAATCTTTTCGCTATATTTTTCATAAATCATCTCTCCTCTTTTTATTACTCTACACCATACAAGCGGTCTAAATGCTTTAACAATGGATATTTCTTTTCATCTTCTTGTACCCGGACAGCAAATGTTTCCTCTTTCACCACTTCCGGTTCAATTGTCCAGATTGCTGCCAAATCTATATCGCCAAGCTTTTCTCGCAAGAAAACATAAGCTTTTTCAAATTTCTTTCCTGCGGTAACGCTTTTTAATGGTTTTCCCACAATCTCATAACTCTTTCCATGATTTGTCAGAATGTTGACTGCAACTTTTTTATCAAACCAGATGCTATGTACAAAGTTCTGGTTATTTCTTGAGCTTTCCAACACTTCATAAAACTCTAAATTTCCTTCTTCATTTACATAAAGACTTCCTTTAAATACTACATGGGGAATTCCATTCTTATCAATTGATGCGACGACTTTTAATGTATCTTTTGCACTGATATATTCTTTTAATTCTTCGCTTATAATGTCTGCCATATTCTTCCTCCTAAACTCTTAGCAAATCCATACCTGGATGTGCACCGCACCTTCTATAATCATCTGTGTATGGATTCACTCCATATTTATGCGATAAAATATCAAATTGTCGATAAGTTTTAATAAAATATTCCAAAGATGGTGTATCCTGATTTTGGAATATGGAGCCTGGAGAAGTTCTCCATACATTTGCCGCAAGTGCAATTCCATGAGATATAATTTCTTCCGCCTGCTCTATTACATTTTTATATGCTTCTTCTTCCGTTGCAAATCCATTCGGTTTTGCAAGTTCAGTTCCTAAGACTACGCCAGAAGATATATTACCTTTACCAAATATATCTACCGCTGCATACAAACGGCGTTTCCATTCTTCATATCCGATATGTCTTGCTTTTCCAGGACATATCCAGTCAAATTTTTCTTTATTCAGCACTTCAATATCTGTTGTATACGTCATTAATTTAGTCTCATGGTATAGGCGTTCTAACTGTTTTTCATTGAATGCAGAAGAAATCAGCTGACTTGGAATACGATCTGCATTGAAATTTTCTCCAATAGCCTGAAGAATTTCAATGTAACCTTCCAGTTCATCATCCAGCAATTCTTCACCGGAAAGTATCGAACCTCCTGTCAGGAGAATGCTTGAAAATCTTCCTTTTTGTTTCAAAGCCTCTTTCACCGTTTCTGCTATATATTTCACCGGATATCTCTCTTCTTTTTCTCCACGCTTTATGTAATTAGGAGCCATCGGGCAATATTTGCATCCTTCTTTGGCTGTATCCCAAAAATGGCACCACTGGCACATATAAATATCTATTCTCTGAGGTCTTGCAGTTGCATAACGGCTCATTGGTTCCCCATTGGAAGCCTTTTTATCATAAAAATCTGGTTTTTCCCAATATCCGACCTCTTCTAATACTTTCCCCTGGTCTGTGATAACAATTTTATCATCCACAACATCCACTATATATGGATCTCTCTGTGCTTTCTCAGGGTCAAAGTCAAAGTTCGTAATCAGGTAGGAACCATCCCTGAGAGTCAGACTCTCAGGGGCGTAATCCTGTGTCGTTCGAAATCCGGCAATTGTTCCTATATTGACTTGATGGATATTAGGGACTATGCGTTCCTTCGCTGCCTGTGTATAAATTACACCTCTCCTCTGCACATCTACCTTCAAAGTCCAAATCGGTGGAACATCCGGATATTTTTTCAAAACTTCATCTAAGCTTAATTCTTTTTTTCTCCATTCTTTATCTCGTGCCATATCCTAGCTTTCTCCTTTTCTTACAGATTCTTCTTAATTTCTTCCACCTTATCCAATCTTTCCCACGGTAAATCAATATCTGTTCTTCCAAAGTGACCATATGCTGCCGTCTGCTTATAAATTGGTCTTCTTAAATCTAAGGCATCAATGATTGCTGCCGGTCTTAAATCAAATACCTTTTCGATTACTTCGACAATCTTTTCTTCCTGAACCGTTCCTGTTCCAAAGGTGTCTACTGCAATTGATACCGGTTTTGCTACACCGATGGCATAAGCAAGTTCCACTTCTGCTTTCTTTGCAAGCCCCGCTGCTACTAAATTCTTTGCCACCCATCTTGCTGCGTATGCTGCAGAACGGTCAACCTTTGTCGGATCTTTTCCTGAAAATGCTCCACCGCCGTGACGACCTGTACCACCGTAAGTATCTACAATAATCTTTCTTCCGGTTAATCCGGCATCCCCCTGTGGTCCTCCAATTACGAAACGTCCAGTTGGATTGACATAATAAATCGTATCTTTATCCAACAGTTCTGCCGGAATCACTGGTTCGATTACATACTTAATAATGTCCTTGCGAATCTGCTCTAGAGTTATTGCCTCTGCATGCTGGGTAGAAATAACAATGGTATGAACTCTCTTTACATTATTGTTATCATCAAATTCTACTGTTACCTGTGACTTTCCATCCGGTCTCAAATAAGGAACTGTTCCATCCTTTCTCACCTTTGCCAGTTGCCTCGTAAGTCTGTGTGCAAAAGAAATTGCCGGTGGCAAGTATTCTGGCGTTTCATCTGTTGCGTATCCAAAGATAATTCCCTGGTCACCAGCACCTGTACCAAAATCTTCTGTAGCACCTTCTTGTTTTGATTCATATGCCTTGTCCACGCCAAGTGCGATATCCGGTGACTGTTCATCCAAAGATGTCAGTACTGCAATGGAATCTGCATCAAAACCACCAGCACTTCCGTCATAACCAATTTCCCGAATAGTGTCTCTTGCAATCTTCGCAATATCAACATAAGCATTTGTAGATATCTCTCCAACTACTAATGCCAGCCCGGTTGCAACCGTTGTTTCTGCTGCAACTCTTGCGTTTGGATCTTGTGCAATTAATGCATCTAAAATTGCATCGGATACTTGATCCGCAATTTTATCTGGATGTCCTTCTGTTACTGATTCTGATGTAAATAATTTACTCATAATTTATCTTCCTCTCTTATTCTCTTAATTTTGAAATTTGCTTATCTGTTTATTTTTGTTTATTTTTTTATTCTGCTATTATCTATTATTTTATTTTATAAAGAAGTGAAGCAACAATTTTCCCTCTCCTCTGTTGCAATGCATCTACATTGTGTCTGTCTGTTCCAATAACTGGTTGTCTTCTTTTTCATAC
Organism: Lachnospiraceae bacterium; assembly: GCA_050874665.1. Lineage (GTDB taxonomy): Bacteria > Bacillota > Clostridia > Lachnospirales > Lachnospiraceae > RUG11237. Next base: position 46,887 of record JBNMLC010000006.1, read on the forward strand.
TTCTTCTCTCCTTATTGTTTATTTAAGGAATCAAGTTTTTATTTTCTTTCTTCCTTACAACGCAAATCATATCCTAGTTTTCCTATTTATTCCATATGAAAACTTGAAATCGTTTACATCTTTTTCTAGTTATGATATAAAAATATATAAAAAAGATTAAAATTTTTCATACGTTTTATTCAAAATATTTTCATTTTTGAAATCGTTTACACGATCACTTTTTCCTCATTCTAAGGGACTTCGCAAAGATTAAAAACAGAACATAAGAAGAATTTTATTCTATATTTTGAAGAAGTGCATCAAATGGAACTGTTGTACCCTAAAAACAGTTGCTTTCACAAAATAAATACCCCGCCCAAACGACGAGGTATTTATTTTGGATTCTTATACTAATCATCCATATTTGCAATTTTAAATATAATATTCACACCAGCCGCTTTCGTCTGCCGCTATACAACTACTTCTTACTATCAGTTTTCCTTCTAACTCTGTACGAACAACACTTGTATGTCCGCCTTTGATTCGATCAAGCAGCAAATATATAGCAAATTTTCCCATCTCTTCTCTGGGCAATCTTACTGTGGTAAGCATTGGTTTTGTGTACTGTGCTTCCTCAATATCGTCACTTCCAATAATAGAGGGCATATAATAAAGGTTTTTAAACTTTTTAAGACATTTTAACATTCCAATAGCAGTAATATCATTGGCACAATAAATACCGGTAGGGTAATCACCGGACTGTAACATTTGTTCCATCACCTTATACCCTTCTGTCTCCGTCTGCTTTGTTTCTATCACATAATTTTCTTCACATTCCAGCCTATATCTTTGAAGAGTATCAATATATCCTCTATACCTGGCTTCATTATGACACTCCCCAACATACCCTATGCTTTTATGCCCCAACTCAATTAAATATTCCACTGCCGTTGAAGCTACTTTGTATCCATCGCATAACACCTCATCTACTTCATTATTAGTCGAATTTCTATTAATAGAAACTACATTTTTATATTTATTCTTTAGCTTTTTCAACGCTACTTTATTACATTTTCCAACTATAATGAGACCATTGCATCTCTCATTCGGTTCGTTATGCATTTCTTCAATAATTTGATCCAAATTTTCTGTTCTGCATTTTCTATCATTAGAAAACACAGACATATACATTACTTTAGATAAAATGCAGGACTGCTTATGTATTTCACTCTCAATCACACGCAAAAGTTCTGTAAAAAATGGATCTGCTTTAGAAACATCAATACGCGTCATTAATACATGGATATAATATGTTTTTTCTGGTGTAATACCCTTTTTCAAATTGCGTGCCGCTTCATTTGGGACGTAATTCATTTCTATAGCAAGTTTCCATATTTTATCCCTTAATTGAGATGAAGAACATTTATAATTTGGATTATTCAGCACTCTGGATACAGTGGCTGTAGATACTCCTACCTTTTGTGCAATTTTTTTTAAAGACATAATTCTCATTCGCTTTCTAATATTTATCTTTATTTTCTGTGATATCTTTCACAATTTCCGCAGCTATCATCAGCCCCGCTACCGAAGGTACGAATGCAAGACTGCCCGGTATATCTCTGCGTTCCGTACATTTATGCTTTGTATCCGGTGGGCAGATGCAGTTACTCCTGCAACTAATCGACATATCCTCTAATGGTCTTGTAGGCTTTTCTGTAGAATATACTACCTTTAACCTTTTAACATTTCGTTTCCGCAGCTCTCTTCTCATCACCTTTGCCAAAGGACACATCGTAGTTCGATAAATATCGTCCACTTTAAACTTGGACGGGTCTTTCTTATTTCCGGCACCCATACAGCTGATCACCGGGACACCTGCTTCCTGTGCCCTCATAACAATATCTAACTTCGCAGTTACCGTATCTACTGCATCCACTACATAGGAATAATCCTCAAAATTAAATTCATTTGCCGTTTCTGGAAGATAAAAGCACTTATGCACGTATACCTTTGCCTGAGGATTAATTTCCAAGATACGTTCCTTCATTACTTCTGCCTTATATTTTCCCACAGTACTTTTCGTAGCAATAATTTGTCGATTTATATTGGTAAGACAAATTTTATCATCATCGACCAAATCAAAGGAGCCTACGCCAGACCTTGCCAATGCTTCAACCACATATCCGCCAACTCCCCCTATGCCAAATACGGCAACCCTTGTCTGCCCTAATGTCTCCATTGCTGTTTTTCCAAGCAATAATTCAGAACGCGAAAACTGATTTAACATAACTTCTATCTCTCCAATCTTATTTTCAAACTAAATTTACCAATATCATATACGCACCGGTACCCGCAACAATACTCAAGAACACATTATGTTTCCATTTATAACTTGCAAAAACGACTGCTAATGCCAGAAATTTAGGAATTCCGACTCCTGCCACGTCACTTGCTACATCCTTAAAGCAATACACAATTAAGACTGCCATAATAGAGGACGGCAGCATCTCACCTAAGCATTTCAGCTTTGCCGGCATCTTCCTTTCACCCTGAAATGCTAAAAAGGGTAAGGCCCGCAGACAAAAAGTAATCACTGCTGCCAAAAGAATTGTCATAATTATTCTAGTTGTTTTCATAATACGCCTCTCATTTCCTTTGTTTTTCTTCCATCTTTAAAAGTAAGATTCCAGAAGTTCCCAGAAGGGACGGCAGCATAAAACTGCTTTCTTTAAAAAGGAGCAGACACAAAACTGCCACAAACAAACCAGTTAACGCCGGAAAATGACTCTGACTTTTTTCCCACTGTTCTATAAAAATAATAACAAATAATGCCGTCATACAAAAATCAATTCCTTCTAAATTAAATGGCAGCACTTGACCTAATACGCCACCCAGCACTGTTCCTGCCATCCAGTAACATCTGCTAAACAACGCCACATAAAACATAACCTCTTTCTTTTCTTTTTCCGGAAGTTCTAAAGAACAATTGACAGCATAGGTTTCGTCTGTCATTGTATGAATCATATAAGGTAAGCGTCTTCCCATTTTCTTAAATTCTTCCAAAAAGGTCAAGCTGTAAAAAGTCTGCCTGCTATTCATTAAAAACGCTGTCAACGCTACGGTAAGCATCGAGGCTCCACTGCTTAAAAAAGTAATAAGCACAAACTGAAATGCACCCGTATACACAGCCATACTTGTAAATAAAGCATAATACCAATGAAACCCTGACTTTTCCATTAACATTCCGTATGCCATACTTACAAAGATATAACTGCACAGAATGGGCAATGACTTAACAAATGCTAACTTTATTGCATATTTTTTCAACCCCAACAATATCACCTTTTTCCTATGTGTTTACTAGGATTATAAGTCAAAAAAAGAAAGCGGTCAAGTAGACAAACCTCTTTTTCTCACTTAATAACTCAAAATCCCAGCAAATTCATGCCGAAACATAATTTCACTGGGATTTTATTTACAAAACATACTAAGCAAGACGATAAGCCGGGTTATGTCGCGAATCATCATCTATCTAGGACTGTCGTCGCCAACAGCCTCCAGCAACCAACCTAGAACCGACGGGCCATCGTATGTTCAAATTCGGTTTTGCTTCGAGTGGGGTTTACATATGCCCTATGTGTTACCACATAGGCGGTAGTCCCTTACACTGCCCTTCCACCCTTACCATATTGTAGCACAATATGGCGGTATATTTCTGTTGCACTAGCCTTGGAGTCACCTCCACCAGACGTTATCTGGCACCCTGCCCTGTGAAGCCCGGACTTTCCTCACCTGCGGCCTTTCGGCACTTGCAGCTGCGATGATTTGTCTTACTTACTAAAGTATCATATCGGATTTCTTCTGCACTGTCAAGCCTTTCTATCAGGAGTTGTATGGAGTTGTATGGCAGTAATTTAATTCTTCTAAATCACACCTTAAAGCAACTTCCCCCGATAAATTCTCGAATAATAGAATTATTTGGAACTGCCTCACTGCTAATACCAAGAAAATAATCTAAAAATTTCAATAAACGTTTTGCCTCCGGATATTCTTTATCTTCTGGCGTAATACTGAATAGTAACGGTTCTGCATACTGTTTTAATACTGACAATTCATAAATCAGTGCCGAATTAAACATAACATCCGCTTCTTCTTGATAAGGGAAAATATTTTTTTCTTCGCCACGTCTTACAGAATACCACATACCAATCGTTGTTTTTGCATCGGAGCCTCGTGTTCTGGCATCTCTTACCATTCTTCGAATCAGACGCCCATCCGTAGTCGGAATTCTATTATGCTCATCTACATTTAATTGTGTCAATGCACTGATATAAATTTTATATTTACTTTCCTTAGGCAATGAGTGGGATAACTTATCATTAAGTCCATGAATTCCCTCAATTACAAGAATATCTTCTTTTCCTAATTTCATATAATCGCCTTTATATTCCCGTTTCCCTAATTTAAAATTAAAAGAAGGAATTTCTACGCATTCCCCGGCAAGTAAGGAATTCATATCTTTGTTAAACTGCTCTACATCAATGGCCTCTAAACACTCAAAATCATAATTTCCAAACTCATCCTTTGGTGTAAACTCTCTGTCTTTAAAATAATTATCTAATGCCAGAGGATGTGGTTTCATTCCATGTGCCAGAAGTTGAATAGACAATCTGTGAGAAAAGGTTGTTTTTCCTGAAGAAGATGGTCCTGCAATCATAACAAATTTCTTGTCAGAGCACTTGCATATCTCTTCTGCAATTTCTGCGATTTTCTTCTCCTGCAAAGCTTCCTGCACCAGCATCAACTGAGCCATATTTCCTTCAACAATTTTATCATTCAGGGCACCCACCGTACTTACATCGAGCATTTCCCCCCACTTCTCAGACTCTTTTAATACACCAAACAGTTTTTTACGAGGTCTAAATTCCGGTACTGTTTTCATATCTTCCGCAGTAGGAAGCTGTAAAACAAACCCTTCATCAAATTGTATTAATTCAAAGTATTTTACATACCCTGCATCTGGCAGCATATATCCGTAAAAATAATCTTCAAAATTGCTTATACTGTATATATTTACGCTAGACACACGTCGATAGCGGAATAATCTTTCTTTATCCTTCATTCCATATTTTTTAAACAACGCAACTGCATCCCTTGTAGGAATCGTTTTTTTATTAATTGGAATTTTTTCTTCCGAAAGCGTTTTCATACGAGCAGACACTTTATCTAAAAATTCCTTTGTAATCTGTACACTGCCCTTCATCGTACAGTACAAACCTTTATCCACTGAAAAATCAACCATAATTTTTTCAATTTCTCCGGCTTGCGTCATTTCTGCCACATCATACATGGCCTTTAACATCAAAAGTGTGGCACTTCTTTTATATGCCTTGTGTCCCGCATCATCTGATGTTGTTACAAATGTAAGCGTACAATCCTGCGTTGCAAGTTTATTTAATTCCTGCAAGTTATGTCCCAGCATAACCAACGCAATATCTTCCTTGTAGTTTTGTTGAAAATCTGCTGCGATTTCCCCATAGGAAGTACCACGTTTATATTCTTTTACTTGTTCCCCCACAGTTACTTTTATCGTTGATTGCATAAAACTGCCCCCTTTACATATACCAAAACGGATTCTGATTCACAGCATGATATACCTCAACTCCGCTGCATTCCTCTTCTAAATATTTTACCACATACGGAACAAAAATATGTTCCAGACCATAATGACCGGCATCAATAATAGTAAGTCCCTTTGCCATAGCATCAATTCCCTCATGATGATCAATATCTCCGGTAATCAATACTTCCACACCTGATTTTACAGCGTAGTCAATAACACTTTTTCCGGACCCCGGACAGATACCTGCCGTTTGTACTTTTCGTAATGGTTCTCCAAAAATTTTCACTTGCTCTAATCCAAATTGACTCTTTACCAGTTCTGCTACCTGACTGACCGTCATTTCTTCCGGCAGCAAACCAGCTTTCCCAATTCCTGCTTTCCCGGTTTCTCCCTCATAAGTTACATCTAAAACGCTTCTCGCTGTCAATCCTATCCTGTCCGCCGCCAAATCTGCCATATGTGTCACATCAAAATTCGTGTGCATGGCATAATAAGAAATCTCATTTTTCATCATCTTTACGATGCGCCTTCCGATAAAATCGTCCGTAGTAATTTTTTTCATAGCAGAGAAAATCAACGGATGATGCGTAACAATCATATCCGCTTCCATAAGAATTGCTTCCTCTACCACTTCATCTGTAGCATCTACCGCCACATATATTTTTGACACCTGCTTTTTTCTGCTTCCTATAAGCAATCCTACATTATCCCAGCTTTCTGCATAAAAACATGGGGATAATGTTTCTAATCTTGAAATTACTTCATTGCATTCCATTCCTGGTGCCTCCTTTGCTGCTTAATCAAAATATCTCATTGCCTCTTGATTTATCTTTATCTTCTGTGCAATCTCATGCAGCCGTATCTCCTGTTTTCTAGTTGCTCCTTGCTGCAATGCTTCTTTTATTTTTTCATAATTTTCGTATTCTTTCATCAAGTATTGCAATAATACCGGATGCTTTTCCTCCAGAAGGATTTTTCCATACGTATAGAAGCATTGCTTCTCTAACTTCATCCTTCCGGCTGCCACACGCATCATCGGATAATATTTTCCGTCCTCTTTTACAATATCTTCTTTTAGAATCGTAAATCCATTATCCTCCAGATAATGTCTTACAAAACCGTATTCTGACTGTGGCTGAATTACGAATCCCTGTAGGTTTCGAAATATTTCCATACTTTCACCTACAATCTTCATCATCAGTCTTCCGCCCATTCCGGCAATCACAATTTCCTCTACTTCTCGTTCTGCCAATTGTTTAGCCCCATCGGAAAGTCTTAATTCTATGTATTCGTCCAATTGATGCAATTTCACATGTTCCTCTGCCCGCTGCAATGGTCCTTTTCCAATATCCATTGCAATTGCACGGCATACCTTACCTTGTTCCACTAGATAAATCGGAATATATCCATGATCTGTTCCAATATCTGCCATCACATTGCACTTGCCTGTCAATTCAGCAACAGCAGAAAGTCTTTTTGATAATTCCATGAATTTCTCCTAATCCAAATAGTCTTTCAGCTTACGGCTTCTACTTGGATGGCGAAGTTTTCTTAATGCCTTTGCTTCAATCTGACGAATACGTTCTCTGGTAACATTAAATTCTTTTCCTACTTCTTCTAGTGTTCTTGCCCTTCCGTCATCTAATCCGAAACGAAGTCTGAGTACTTTCTGTTCTCTTTCTGTTAATGTACTTAGTACTTCCACCAACTGTTCCTTTAACAAAGTAAAAGCGGCAGCATCTGCAGGTACCGGTACATTATCATCTTGAATAAAATCGCCTAAATGGCTATCTTCTTCTTCTCCAATTGGTGTTTCTAAGGAAACCGGTTCCTGTGAAATTTTAAGAATTTCACGAACTCTTTCTACAGGCATGTCCATTTGCTCTGCAATCTCCTCCGGAAGTGGTTCCCTTCCTAACTCCTGTAATAACTGACGTGATACACGAATTAATTTATTGATTGTTTCCACCATATGCACCGGAATACGAATAGTTCTCGCCTGATCGGCAATGGCTCTTGTAATCGCCTGACGAATCCACCAAGTCGCATACGTACTAAACTTATATCCCTTACGATAGTCAAATTTTTCTACCGCTTTAATCAATCCTAAATTTCCTTCCTGAATCAAATCAAGAAATAACATACCACGTCCGACATAACGTTTTGCAATGCTGACCACAAGACGTAAATTGGCTTCTGCAAGGCGTTTTTTAGCCTCTTCATCTCCTAATTCCATACGCTTTGCCAGTTCAATTTCTTCTTCTGCGCTAAGGAGTGGTACCTTTCCAATTTCCTTCAAATACATTCGAACCGGATCTTCAATGCTAACCCCGTCCGGAACCGACAAGTCAATCGACTCTACATCTACTTCATCTTCTTCGTCTAAAATAACTTCATCATCGTCATCATCTTCTTCTGTAATTCTAAGCACATCAATATTTTTTGCTTCCAGCATCTCCAGAATCATTTCAAACTGCTCTGCAGTTAATTCCATATCTTGGAAGAAATCGCTTATTTCCTGGTATTCCAGCACATTTTTCTTTTTCTGTGCAACAGACAAAAGCTCCTTCAATTTCTCTTTAAACTTTTCCATTGTGTTCTCGTCCATGTTTGTGTTGTCCTCCATAACTGTTTTTATTTTGTCCTTAATCTAAAGAAATATGCAATTTCTCTAATTCCTGTAAAATACTTTTTTCTTCCAAAATTTTCTGCAGCACTGCTACATCAGAAGAATCTGCTTCCTTATTCAAATGTTCGAGGCTGTGTTGCTTTACTTTTAATACAATGTCCTTCACTGCTTTTTCTTCCTCAAGTTTTCCCTCTAACGCCTCAACCTTCGTATTAAATAATGCCGCTGCTTTTCCCTGCTCCTCCTGTTCTTCAAATCTGCTAAGAATTTGTGCAGGATTCAGTTCATTACGCTGTATCTGTTCAAACAAATATTCAGCCACGATTTTATATACTCCCTCATCAAAATCTTCTACTGAAATATACCTTTTTATCTGAGGGTAAATATTAGGTTTTTCAATCAGCCAGGTAAGTAAAAGCTTCTGCCATTGTTCGCCTGCACTATCCATATCTGCCTTTTTCTTTACACGCTCTGTCTCTTCCCGATGTTCTACCGGATCCATCTGTAAACCAAATTTGTTAACCAGATTTTCTAGATTTGCAAATCCAATATGATATTTTTCCGCAACAGCCTCTAAATAATTGTTCCGCTCAATCTTTTCTTCGAAAGTTAAAAGTTTTTTTGCCAGTTCGTTAATAAACAATGTTTTGCTTTCAGGATCTTTTAAATCATACTGTGCCTCTAACATACTAATTTCAAAGAAAAATGCATTTTGTGCTGTTTGAATTCTTTCTTCGTAAGCTTCTCTGCCCAGATTTTTCATAAATTCATCGGGATCTTTATATGGTTTCATATTAATTACTTTCACACGAAGTCCTGCTGCTTTACAAATTGGTATTGCACGCAAAGCAGCTTTTACACCGGCTCCATCACTATCATATGAGAGCATTACCTCTTGTGTATATCGCTTTAAAAGACTGGCATGTCCGGAAGTGAAAGCCGTTCCTAGGGATGCCACTGCATTCTGAAATCCTGCCTGATGTAAAGAGATTACGTCCATATAACCTTCACAAATAATCATATATGGTTTTCTTGATGTTCTTGCAATATTCAGTCCGTATAAATTTCGACTCTTTTCAAACACTTTTGTTTCGGGCGAATTCAGATATTTAGGTTCCCCATCTCCCATAACACGTCCGCCAAAACCAATGACTCTACTGTTCACATCCATAATAGGAAACATGACTCTGTTAAAAAACTTATCGTAAATTCCTCTTGCTTCATCAAACGTAATTAGACCGGACTCTCTGAGCACATTATCGTCGTACCCTTCTTTTTTTAGGTAGCGGTATAACTCATCTCTATACTTTCCGGCAAATCCTAATCCAAATTTTTTGATGGTTTCTTCCGACAACTGCCGACCTGTCAAATAACGATATCCGGCCTTCCCATCTTCCTGCTTTAATTTATAAAAATAAAAATAGGCGGCTTTTTTATTAATTTCCAATAAAGTTTTTCTCAAATCAGAAGCACGTCTGCTTTCTGCATCATTGCTTTCTTCCGGCAAATCCACTCCGGCACGTTCTGCCAACATTTTCACCGCTTCCATGAAATCATAATTTTCATATTGCATCACAAACGTGTATACATTTCCTCCCGCACCACAGCCGAAACAATAATACATCTGCTTAGAAGGTGACACCGAAAAAGATGGCGATTTTTCATTATGAAAAGGACATAATCCAAAATAGGAACTTCCTTTTTTTTGCAATTTAACATATCCTGATACTACATCCAAAATATCATTTTTCATTCGGATATCTTCAATTAATTCATCGCTATAATACATCCTTTATCCCTTCCATGCTTTCGGAATATACAACTGTGTAAACTTTGCTATGGCATATGAGTCTGTCATTCCTGCAATATAATCGCAGATTACCCGCTCTCTTTTTTCTCCTTGTTGTACCAGTCCAATCAATTCTTCCGGCAATTCTTCAAAATTATTTTCATAATATTCATACATTGCTTTCAGCATATTTTTCGCCTTCCGCTCTTCATCTTTAGCTACCGGATTGCAATATACATTTTCAAACATAAAACTCCTTAGTCCCTGCATTGCTTTATATATTTCTTCCGACATTATGATATCATTCTTATTTTCACTATGTATCACAATATCATGTATCATGGTATTTAATCGTTCCCGTGTGCCCTTTCCAAGTACATCCGTATGTTCCTTTGGCAGTAAACTTTCCTGCAGCAAGCCAGCCCGGATTGCATCATCAATATCATGGTTAATATACGCAATTTTATCTGATAATCTGACAATCTTTCCCTCTAAAGTGTGTGGCATACACGCAGTCTGATGATTGAGTATCCCATCTCTTACCTCTTTTGTCAGATTCAATCCGTGTCCTTTTTTTTCTAGAATTTCCACTACACGCAGACTCTGCTTGTTATGTGAAAACCCTTCCGGACAAATTTCATTTAACGCACGTTCACCCGCATGACCAAATGGCGTATGTCCCAAATCATGTCCCAATGCAATGGCTTCCACCAAGTCTTCATTTAACTGCAACGCCTTTGCGATGGTTCTGGCCGTCTGTGCTACTTCTAACGTATGCGTCAGTCTTGTTCTATAATGATCGCCTTCTGGCGAAAGAAACACCTGTGTTTTATGTTTCATACGCCGAAAAGATTTCGAATGGAGAATCCTGTCCCGGTCCCTCTGAAACACCGTACGAATATCGCATTCCTCTTCTACTCTATCCCTTCCTGCCGATTTGACACTAAAGGTAGCATAAGGACTTAAAAATTCGAGTTCTCTTTGTTCCATAGTTTCTCGTATTGTCACCGAAAACACCCCCATTTTTATAATTCGCCCTAAAAAAGCAAAATCCTTTATTTTTCTATAATTAGTTTTCGGTTAAATTTCAAAAAACTAAAGTGCAAATGCCAATCATTTAATAATTTCCATTACAAATGGCGCTATAACCACCGTGATAATCCCAGTAACTACAATCGCAAGAGAACTCATTGCCCCCTGAATTTCACCTAATTCCATAGCTTTCGATGTGCCAATGGCATGAGAAGCTGTTCCGCATGCAAGTCCCTGTGCCACCGGTTCCTCAATTTTTAATACTTGAAATAAATTTCCGGCTATGGTTGCACCTAAAAGCCCGGTGATTACTACACTGATTACCGTAACTGAGGTAATTCCCCCTAACTCTTCACCAACGCCAATTGCAATCGCAGTCGTTAAAGATTTCGGAATCAACGACGCTTTCAATTCCGGAGACATTTTAAAAGCAATCGCTAACACGCCTACTACTATGGCATTCGAGATACAGCCGGCACCGATACTTAACAGTATGGCAGTAACGTTTCTTTTTAAAATCTCAAACTGTCGATACAATGGTACTGCAAGGCACACTGTAGCCGGTGTTAAAAAATAGGTTAGATACTGTGCTCCATAATTATAAGTATCGTAATCAATATGAAATATTAACAGCACTGCAATGATAAAAATAGTACTTAACAACAGTGGATTACAAAGAGTAACCTTCACTTTTTTACTTATAAGCATTGCCACCCAGTAAAACAACAGGCTGATTACAATTCCAAAATACACTGAATTTGCAAAAAAATCATTCATTTTCTGTTTCCTCCTTCTTTTTGCTCTTCCGTATAATCATTTGCGAAACCAATCCTGTCACTGCCATTACTAGCACGGTAGTTACCACAGTAATTAAAAGAATTCCCAAAATACTCCCCTTCAACCCCGGTAATGTCTCCATCATACTTACTGCTGGTGCTATAAACAAAACCGGCATAATATTCACGAAAAAATCTGCGGTCTCTTCCACTTGTTCTAATTTTATCACTCCACTGAGCAATGCAAGAAATAGGAGTACCAGTCCATATACACTCGCCGGTACTGAAAATGGTAATATTAAGTTTAAAATTTCACCTAACAAGGTAACACCGCCAATAATGGCGAACTGAATTAAATATTTCATAAAGCTTTGCCTTTCTGCAGCAGCTATGTGAAACATATTTTATAACCGCAAAAGACTGTTTCATTAGGAAACAGTCTTTTGCAAGGCTTTATTAACCAACAATGTCTGTAATATCTACTTTCTGCCTTGTGCTTAGATGCTTATTTACATACTGTTCCATCATCTGCAGGTTGTCCCGAAGACTTACCAGAGATGGAATTGCCTTATCACTAGAGATGGTGATAATATCAACCTGCTGTAATTCATCATAAAGCCTTGTCACCGCTGCCTGTATTTTTTCTAATTGTTCTACATTTACAAATTTTCCCTCGTTTTTGCGAATGTCCAATTCAAACTCTAATGCCAAAAGGATTCCTGCATCTCTGGGATCGCTTTTTCCTTCTTTGCTCTTCTTCTTAATTTCATCCATCATAAGAACTATATTTTCTTCTGACATTTCTTTGAATTTTCTTTCCATAAGATTACCTCCCTAATATTATCTGCTCTCCACTGTAAATAATTCCATTTTGTCTAATTAAAATAGACAAGATCTTCCTCTGCCGGTTCCGCCTTTTCGATTTTCTCTGCATATAATACCGGACCATCACCTTGATAGTCTTTCTGATATTCACAACCGATTTCTGCGGTCACATACACCCACTCCCGCACATTATATGGTGCAATCATATTGCTGTCACACTTGCACACAAAACCAATAAACCCAATATCGTCCGCACAACAGGTCATCGCAAACCTTCCCGGAACAAAACATCCTTTCGGAAGTTTTGGAGATTTATATACCACTGCTTTAAAATGAATCTTTTTTCCAACGTATTTTTGTGGGTTATCCGCCGCATCCAGATACCAAAGTCCATAATCATCATCTTCAATTTCAATCACAGGTGCATTGATATCAAACGGCATTTCCTCTTCTACTTCTGTATCCGGCATACCATCTTCGGACTCAAAATAAATCTGTGCCCTTCTGTTTACTGCCTTAATGCTCTTTCGCAGTGCAGCTTTCTTTGTTTCTTTATTGCATCGGTTAAAAATCACCATGTCTGCATCTGTAAAATGTGTCATCATTAATGAACGCATATTGTTCAAATACAACTCAAACGTTGGTGCAGCTACCGTAGTAATTACCTGAACTAACTGCCATCTTTTTGGCATTAACTCTGATGACATAGCTTCCGGTGTCCACATTCCATTATATTCAATAATTACCTTCTTCGGTTTGTATTTTTTCTGACATTCCGCATAAAATTCTGCTGTCAATTGTTCTTTTTCTTCCACTTCCACTAAAGAAATATTGCAACGCTTTAATCCCTCTTCCGAGTACTCTACTTCCCCTTGTTCACAAGAGATTAATAATACAGATTCTCCATTAAAAAGGTCCTGATCCTGCAATGTATCATTAATGAAAGTTGATTTTCCGCTTTCTAAAAAGCCCATAAAAACATATACCGGTATTTCTAACATAATTTGTACCAAGCCTTTCGCGTTTTAAATTTCAAACAATTCCTGAATCTTATCGGTATCAAGATTTGTTCCAATTACACAAAGTCTGCCTGTGTAATCTGCTGCCCCTGTTCTAACTTCATATTCTCCCGGAACCAGATCAAAATGAAGCCACGTTCCGTCTTCTGCAGGTAAAATTCCTTTCGCCCGAAGAATGCTTCCATAGCCATTATCATTTGCAAGTTTCTCTAAAATTTCCTTCAAACTATTTTCTTCAAATTTATGCGGTGTTTCCGTTCCCCAACTTGTAAACACATCATCTGCATGATGATGGTGATGATCATGGTCATGATGATGGTCGTGGTCACAGCATTCATGATCGTGGTCATGATGATGGTCATGGTCGTGATGATGGTCATGGTCGTGGTCGTGATGATGTCCGCATTCCGGACAAATCTCTTCCTCTTTCATCATTTCATCCAACAGAGAATGCTCCTGTTCCATTGCTTTTAAAATTTGTGCTCCCTCAAGATTATCCCACGGTGTTGTAATAATCACAGCATTTTCATTATGTTCTTTTATTGCCTGAACACACTTGTCTAGTTTTTCCATAGACATATTCTGCGTACGACTTAAAACAATGGTCTTTGCACTTTCAATCTGGTTATTAAAAAATTCTCCAAAGTTTTTCATATACATAGCAGCCTTGGTAGCATCCACAACAGCCGTAGTACTATTCAGATAAATTTCCACATTCTCGTTAACTCCCTGAACCGCTTTGATTACATCAGATAATTTTCCAACTCCTGAAGGTTCAATAATGACTCTGTCCGGCTGGTATGTGGTAAGCACCTCTTTTAATGCTGTACCAAAATCACCTACTAAAGAGCAGCAGATACAACCTGAATTCATTTCTGTCACCTGCACTCCGGCTTCTTTTAAAAATCCACCATCAATTCCGATTTCACCAAATTCATTTTCAATCAGAACAAGTTTCTCCTTTCCTAAAGATTCTTTAATAAGTTTTTTAATTAAAGTTGTTTTTCCGGCTCCTAAGAATCCGGAAATAATGTCTATTTTAGCCATATTCTCCGTCCTTTCTATCTTTTCACACTAATTTTATTATAACGCTATTCTCTGCTATTTTCAAGATTGGACATTTTTCTTTTAAATAGCAAAAAACTGCCACAAAATTAATTTCTTAATTCTGTAGCAGATCTGTTATGCGGGAGATGGGACTTGAACCCACACGACGTTGCCATCACTAGATCCTTAGTCTAGCCTGTCTGCCAATTCCAGCACTCCCGCATGTATTAAATTTTCCTGCCTCAGCAGTACAAACGTTAGTCTACTACGTTTGGCGAGATTTGTCAATATGTTTTTTTCATTTTTATATTTTTTTCATTTCATCAAGCCCTCGCTTCTAAATGCTGTCAATAATTATAATGACAAAAAAAGTCTTGAGAAATCTCAAGACTTTCATATGCGGAAGATGGGACTTGAACCCATTGTTCCACAACAAAATAAACCAATAACAGAAAGGCTTTCAGTGCACTTCTATCATAACGTGTTCAAAAAGGTGTTCAACCTCACAAACTGGAATTTATCTATCTCGTTCTTCAATAATATGAATTATTTTTTTCTCATTAATAATATTGCTTATGTTCTCCTTAAGAAATGTTGGTTTGATTTCTTTTAACGCCATTTCTTCCAATGATAACCATACTAACTGTTCTCCTTGATCAGTTTTGCTCTTACATAATTTTAAATCTTCATCCAAAATTTTCATATAATAATAAAATTCTATTGTATGGCAATCAAATCCATCAATCGTACCGCCTACACTCTTAAAAAAATTTTCACATATAACTGCGAGATGTTCCGCACATGTATGTATACCCGTTTCTTCATAAATTTCTCTTTCTATACATGCTTTAGAAGTTTCACCTAAATGAACACCTCCACCAACCATGTAATAATAATCTCCAATAGCACTTTTTACAAATAACATTTTATTATTATTGATGATAATTCCACCCGTCCGATATCTAAACCAATTATTCCCCTTTTCAAGTACACAATCGTATTTCATCATTTACCTCCACAACTTTCGATTTTGTAAAATAAGTATACACTACTAACAATACATTTGCTAGATAATTTTGAAATCAATAATTGTACTTTTTGTTTTGTGCAATTTGCACAACAAAAATCATTATTTTTAACCTTCAAACCATTTTTTGCAAAAACTTTTTGCAATCTCACTGATTTCAAAAATCAACTCTATAACTTAATTTCCAACTAAACGATTTGCCTTTTTGCGAATGGATTTTGGTATATTTCATGATGTAAAATACAGTTATGACAAGCTTGTTACGAACACTTTATCAACTGTACTTATATATCCAAGAGGTGAAAAAATGAAAAAAAACTATTTATTCTGCTATGAAAACATATGTAGAATCAACACTTTCTGATGTTCCAAACGAACTTATTTCTATAAATTCTGATTCTTCAAGTGAAACAAGATGTTTGATGTCTGTTTTTTGGGGCTTGATTACCATAATTCACATTTTTGAAAACATGTCAAGGGCGTACGTAGTGCGTTTATATACCCCTGACATGCGTCAAAAATGTGTCACTCTATGTGAGCCCCAAAACATGTGAAAGGAGAAACAATGATACCATATATGCAAGGATTTTCTTATTATCAAACGAGGTAAAATCTATTTTAGAAACTACAATTTATAATATGGCTTATTTTTGACAGGGTATTTGTATTATGAACAGTTATAAATCAAAAATCGTAAATTACGGATATAAAGAAAAAGTCATTGTATATGACAATCCAATAACAATTGGTGAATCCATTAACACTGATATAGAGCGGCAAAAATATCAAGATATGGATTCCGAAAAACAAAAATTATCTGACCAACGAAGAATCAGATATTATAAAAAGCAATAAAGGAATTGATTGAAATTGCGATGATGAATGATTATTTTTCTACAACAGTAAAGCATTATATGTATGTTACTGACACTATGGAGCATCGCTCAAGTGCCTATGAAACAGCTATCGGTAGTAAAATAAACAACGTGTTCAACAGTGTTCAATCATTGTAATAATAAAAAAATAAGGAAACCTCTCTAATAAAAAGGTTTCCTCATTTTTCATGTAATGCGGAAGATGGGACTTGAACCCACACAGGCCGAAGCCTACAAGAACCTGAATCTTGCTCGTCTGCCAATTCCGACACTTCCGCATGACCACAACTAATGTTACCAAGTTTTTGCAGAAATGTCAATCAAAATTTTCGCAATTTTCTAAAAAACTTTGAAAACTATCATTGCATGAATTAATCTCCAAAAATATATCGAAATACTTCATTCTCTTGTAAAATCTCTTTTGCCTTTTCTCTATACTGTTCCTCATGAATATACGTATGACGATATGGCTTTATAGATGGTGCCAAATCAATTGCTTTTATAAAATCTTCCCGCTGCAAATCAAGTGTTGCTGCATAATCAAAAAATCCTGTATCCGTAAAAATCGTATGGATACGCTTATACCTATGATTTTGGACAATACTCATCAGATAAGTGGCCAGCCCCACTTGTATCCCGTGTAACTGCGGCACCTCTAATATCTTATCTAATGCATGGGAAATCAAATGTTCACTTCCACTAGAAGGAGCACTATTGCCGGCAATTTCATTAGCAATTCCACTCATTGCCAAAGAATCCACCAATTCTCTTAAAAACAAATCATCCTTAATACTGTCACTTTCAAAAGAGGTCCGCACAAAACTGTTCACCGCTTTTTTCGCAATCATCATGGCAAAATCATTCAATGTGTCATATCCCTGTCTATCTTCATATAACCAATCATACAGCGCTGTTATCTTTGACACCAAATCCCCAATACCTGAATAAATAAATTTATCCGGTGCACTTTTAATGACATCCGTATCTACAATGATTCCATACGCCAGCCTTGCCGGTACCGATGTTCTTTTTCCTTCTACTAGTAAAGAGGCACTCGAACTGGAAAATCCATCGCTCGATGCCGATGTTGGTATACTGATAAAAGGCATTTTTCTCAAGTATGCTGCATATTTTGCTACATCGATTACCTTTCCTCCCCCGATTCCTAAAATAGCCTGTGTTTTTGTATTTATTCCAAAAGCAAGTTCCACGATATCGTTAATATCCGTCGAATCTAGTTCTCTGCAGTCTAACAGTTGAATATCATTTTCTTCTAGCGATTTCATCACTGTCTTTCCGAACATGTCTATCAGACCATTTCCAAAAAATACCACCACACTGTAAAATTCATTTTCCTTTAAATACTTCCCTATTTCTCCTAATGTTCCACTTCCAACCTTCAAAATTGAAGGAATGGAAATTCTGCTTCCTATTACATTCTTCATAAACAACCTCACATTTTAGGATTCTTTTCCTTCCATAATCGCAGCTAACACCTTATCATCTCTTGCCTGATTAATCCTGTTTAATACATCTTCTGCATAGCTGGCAACGTCATTCTTTTGCGCACTTTCTTCATTGCCGTCTGCTTCCTTTTTCGCATCCATTGGAAGGTAAATCTCATTTCCCTCTTCCCCAATTACATTTTTCTTTTCTTCATAATTACAATTATACCATTTTACGATATTTTTATGTTCTTTTCTATTGCGAATGTCAATTAAATCTTCCATTACCCTCACTCCTTCATCTTATCAACCGGTTACTAACAGCCATATCTTTCAAAATATTCAATCAGCTCATCCTCTGATTTATCTTTACAAAAAGCGGTAAGCATTTGCAGCAATACAAGGTATTCATCTAATAATGCGTCTGTTTTTTCATGAATCAGACCTATATTTTCCTCCTTTCCTGCAATTTCCATTTCCTTTGCATGTGCTGATAAATCTATTGCCCCAATGGACGCTGCCGAACTTTTCAGACCATGAACAGCCACAATATAATCTTTCCAATTTTCTTCTTTATACAGCTTTTTTATCAATGGAAGCTTATTCCTTCCCTCTTTTATAAATACTGTCAAAACATTCTGATACAGATTTGCACTATCTCCACAGCATTCTATTCCTTTTCTTATCTGAATCTGTTGTGGAAATACATTTTCTTCTTTTGTCACGGAATTTGCCTCCCTTTTATCTATATGCTATATAAAATTATAACATATAACTGCTTTTTTTGCAATTTGCACAGAATATTTATTTCATTTTTTAAATTTATCATCAAATTCGCTATAATTTGCAGCTACATCATTCCACTTACGTGGGCGTAATATTCTTTCGGCACATAGCCACGTATAAAAATCCCCTCTGGCCTGTATTCTTCCTCTAATAAGCTTCCGTATTTTCGAACCAGTTGAATCACAGATGTTTCTGCATAAGGAACTACTCTCTCTACATACATCTGCCTGGAATGAAGATACCCCCTGATAAGCTCTTTTACTTCTTCAAATCCGATTCCTTCTTTTGCCGAAATCAAAAGAACAGACTTTGCATGAATATCCTTTAATTCTGCATACCGCACCTCCTGCAATCTGTCTATTTTATTAAACAATGTATATATCGGTTTATTTTCCACGCCTAAATCTTCCAAGGTTTTATATACCGTTTCCATCTGTGCTTCCATTTGAGGATTAGAAGCATCCACAACATGCAATATCATATCTGCATATTTAGCCTCTTCTAATGTACTTTTAAACGCTTCAATCAGATGATGAGGAAGCTTACGGATAAATCCAACAGTGTCCGTAAGCATTACCTGTTCTTTATTTTCAAGTTCTAATACCCTTGTCGTCGGATCTAAGGTAGCAAATAGCTTGTCCTCCTCTAACACCGCTGCACCTGTCAGTGCATTCAGTAACGTGGACTTTCCGGCATTTGTATATCCTACTATAGCAATTACCGGCTGTGTACTATCCATTCGCTGTTTTCGCATAACTTCTCTGTGGCGTTTAACATCATTTAACTCGCTATTTAGCTGTGCAATTCTGCTTTTTACCAGTCGTCTGTCCATTTCGAGTTTCTTCTCGCCAGGACCTCTTGTTCCAATTCCTCCTCCCAGACGTGAAAGCGAACTCCGCAATCCAACCAAACGTGCCAGACGGTATTTCAACTGCGCCAGCTCTACTTGTATTTTTCCTTCTGCCGTAGTAGCTCTATTAGCAAAAATATCCAGAATAATCAAAGTTCTATCCATTACTTTAATGTCAAGCTCCTGTTCTAAATTATGCATTTGAGCCGGCGAAAGTTCGTCATCACAAATCACACCTGTTGCATTCTTTTCTCTAATCAGTTCCGCTACTTCTTCTATTTTTCCCTTTCCAATGTATGTTTTCTGATGAAGCGCCTCTCTGTTCTGGATAACCTTCCCCACCGTGACGGCACCCGCCGTTGCGGCTAATTCTTCCAGTTCGTCCATACTTTCCTCTGCTTCTCTATCATCTCCCGTGTTTACTCCTATGAGTATGACATATTCTTTTACTTCTTCTATTTTTTCCATGCACTCTTATCCTTTATAGCTCTACTATTTCATATTGCATCATTTCATATTTTAATTGCGAACCTTCTGCAATTTCTGGCGGAAGTAACGCTCTTGCCACAAGTTTCAAATCATCACTTTCCCTATCTGTCCTCTTTAAATTTGCATAGTCGCCATCAATGCTGACTACCTCATAATACCAGGTTTCCATTATCTTCTCCTATTTTGCACATTTTTTCTATAATTTATCATACCTTTGCTTTTATGCGGAAAAACCCCTCGAAAATTCACTCCGAGGGGTTTTCTGCCAATTGCTAATTAAGCAATTTTAGATTTTGCTAATTCTGCTAATGTTGCAAATCCTTCTGCATCATTTACTGCCATTTCAGCAAGCATTTTTCTGTTTACTTCAACACCTGCTAATTTTAATCCGTACATAAATTTGCTGTAAGATAATCCGTTGATTCTTGCAGCGGCGTTAATTCTTGCAATCCATAACTGTCTGAACTGACGTTTTCTTTCTTTTCTACCAGCATAAGAACTTGTTAAAGCTCTCATTACAGACTGTTTTGCTACTCTATACTGTTTAGAACGTGCTCCTCTGTATCCCTTAGCCAGTTTTAATACTTTTTTATGTTTTTTCTTGGCATTCATGCCGCCTTTAATTCTTGCCATTTCTCTATTTCCTCCTTATAAATTAGATGTAAGGTAAAATCTTCTTCATTGTCTTTACGTTTGTTGCATCTGTAATTGCAGGTTTTCTAAGATTTCTCTTTCTCTTAGTTGTCTTTTTTGTTAAGATATGGCTCTTATAAGCTTTATTTCTCTTTAATTTACCTGTACCTGTTGCTTTGAAACGCTTTGCAGCGGCTCTTTTAGTTTTCATTTTTGGCATATTAATTTCCTCCTATACTACTACTATCTTTCTATTTTAACGTTTTTCAGTTAAAAACATTGTAATACTTCTGCCCTCCACTTTGGCAGCTTTTTCTACTACTGCTACATCATTCAACATTTCTGCAAAATCATCTAAGATGTGCTTACTCTGCTGCATATGTGCCATTTCTCTGCCACGGAAACGCAATGTAACTTTTACTTTATCACCTTTTGCAATAAATTTTCTTGCTGCGTTTACTTTTGTTCGTAAGTCATTTTCCTCAATGTTTGGAGATAAACGAACTTCCTTTACATCGATTACTTTCTGTTTTTTCTTGGCTTCTTTCTCTCTCCGCACCAACTCATACTTATACTTTCCGTAATCAACAATTTTGCATACCGGTGGTTTCGCTGTAGGAGCAATCTTAACCAAGTCAAGATCCGCTTCTTTTGCAAGTGCAAATGCTTCTCTTGCAGACATGATTCCTAACTGTTCTCCATCTTCACCAATTACACGTACTTCCTTGTCTCTAATTTGTTCGTTAATCATTAAATCACTAATAACCGTGCACCTCCATCACAATCTGAAAATTTCTAATTTTTAATGAGCAAAAAAATAAGTAGATAGACAGACTATCCACTTACCGATCAGGCATTTGCCTTATAATCAATATAAACACTTAGTCGCCCATTTGCGCTAAGGTGAGAGCGGATACTCTGCTTTGTTTTATTTGCTTTTCACAACTCATATAGAATATCACAACATTGCCTATGTGTCAAGCAAATTTATTTCTTTTTCATACATATTTTTTACATATCTCCATACCCTATTCGTGTGATGCGCAATAGAAATCACTCTACTACCTTTCTATTGTCACAAAATATAAATCATATTACTGGAGGTTTTATCATGACAGACTTAATTTGCAGTGCCACAAGTTGTACCTACAACAAAGATAGGCTATGTGCCAAAGGAGATATTTTAGTCTCCGGTTCTGATGCCGAAAAATCAAGTGAAACTCATTGTGACAGTTTTATCGGTGCCGGCAGAGACTGTTACTGCAACAGTTCCTCTGAAGGAAAAGAAAAAATTGCAGTAAAATGCGAAGCAATCAATTGCATTTTCAACGAGGAGCGTGCCTGTTCCGCTGAACATATTGGTATTTCCGGGCAGCAGGCACATTCTTCCTCCGAAACTGAATGTGCCAGTTTCCAAAAGCGATAAGTGCTACTATGAAAAACCGGGGGATTTCCCCGGTTTTTGTATTTCACTGCAGAAGAATATTTTTTATTATTTCTGTTGTTCTACCTCTATCTTACGAATTTCTTTTGTTCTAATTTCTTTGCAGATTGCGTCAATAAAATCTGCCAATGGCTTCTGACCTTCATCTCCTAAAAATCTGCTTCTTACGGAAACTACCTTCTGTTCCTCTTCCTGCTGTCCTACAACAAGCATGTATGGAACTTTGGCAAGTCTTGCCTCTCTGATTTTATAACCTATTTTTTCTGCACGATTATCTACCGTTGCAAGAATTCCATTATCTTTTAATTCACTTTCTACCTTTGCAGCATAATCTTTATATTTTTCAGAAATCGGTAATACCCTTACCTGTTCCGGGCATAACCATGTCGGGAACATTCCGGCATACTTTTCAATCAGCCATGCCAATGTTCTTTCATAGCACCCCATACTGGTTCTATGAATAATGTACGGGCGGACTTTCTCGCCGTTCTGATCTACATAATACATATCAAACTGTTCAGCCAATAAAGCATCCCATTGAATCGTAATCATCGTGTCTTCTTTTCCATATACGTTCTTCGCCTGTATATCTACCTTAGGTCCATAGAATGCTGCTTCTCCCTCTTCTTCAAAAAATGGGATTTCCAAATCATTTAATACATCTCTGATTCTTTGTTGAGTTTCTTCCCATACTTCTGCAGAACCAATATACTTATCTGCATTATTCGGATCCCATTTTGACAGACGGTAAGTAACATCTTCTTCCACGCCAAGTGTTCTCAGACAATATCTTGCCAAGTCAAGGCAGGCTTTAAATTCTTCATCCATCTGATCCGGTCTGACAATCAAATGGCCTTCTGAAATAGTAAACTGACGGACTCTGGTAAGTCCATGCATTTCTCCGGAATCTTCGCAGCGGAACAAGGTCGATGTTTCCCCATAACGAAGTGGTAAATCTCTGTAAGATTTTTGGCTTGCTTTGTATACATAATACTGGAATGGGCAGGTCATCGGACGAAGTGCAAACACTTCTTTATCTTTTTCTTCATCTCCCATAACAAACATATCTTCCTTATAATGATCCCAATGTCCTGAAATCTTATACAAATCGCTTTTAGCCATTAAAGGAGTTTTGGTTCTTACATAGCCACGTTTTTCTTCTTCGTCTTCAATCCAACGTTGTAATGTCTGAATGATTTTCGTTCCTTTTGGCATTAACAGCGGAAGTCCCTGACCAATGACATCTACTGTCGTAAATAATTCCATTTCTCTTCCCAGTTTATTATGATCACGCTTCTTAATGTCTTCTAAATGTTCCAAGTATGCCTCTAATTCATCTTTCTTATTAAAAGCAGTTCCATATACACGTGTCAACATTTTATTTTTTTCATTCCCTCTCCAATATGCACCTGAAGAAGAAATCAGCTTAAACGCCTTAATATTCTTTGTACTCATCATATGAGGTCCCGCACAAAGATCTGTAAATTCACCCTGACGATAGAAAGAAATTTCTGCATCTTCCGGTAAATCTTCGATTAATTCTACTTTATATGGTTCTCCCTTACCTTTCATAAACTCAATTGCTTCTGCTCTCGGTAAAGTATATCTTTCTAATGTTTTTCCTTCTTTAATGATTTTCTTCATTTCTTTTTCCAACGCATCTAAATCTTCCCTGGAAAATGGTTCACATTCAAAATCATAATAAAATCCAGTATCGATTGATGGTCCGATTGCAAGCTTTGCTTCCGGATGCAATCTCTTTACTGCTTCTGCTAATACATGAGATGTCGTATGTCGCAATACAGCTAATCCCTGTTCATCATTTGCTGTAAGAATATTCAATGCACAATCCTGCTTTAGCATGGTTCTTAAATCCACTACTTCACCATTTACTTCTCCTGCAACTGCCACTCTGGCAAGTCCCTCGCTAATGTCCTTTGCAATATCATATACTGACATTTCTGAAGCATATTCTTTTACACTTCCATCTTTTAACGTTACCTTCATTTTTCTTTCTCCTTCCACTTTGAATCTCCTTTATAAAACGTAACAAGCTCTTTTCGATAGAGTAAAAATAGAGTAAAAAATCCCTGCCAATGCAGATAACTACACTGGCAGGGACGAATATACAAATCCGCGGTTCCACCCTGATTGTCTGGTATCAAACCTCTTATTTTATGATTATAACGTAATCAACGTGCTCTATGAAAGCAACTCCGGGGTGGTCTTCAAATAATTCCTATCGAAATGTCACACCAAACCATTTCTCTCTGCAGATATTCCTTATCTTACTCTTCCCATCAACATTTTATGTTTATTCTTTTTACTATAGCTATTCTATACCCAAAGGAAATAATTTGTCAAGTTATTCTTGATTTTCATAAAAAGACGTTGTATTGTTTAGTTGTGGATTTTACAATTAAGGAGATAACTAATTATGAAGAATTACATAAAAAATAAGATGCACTCGGCTGTTTTATATATGAAAACTTTTACGAAATGGCTGCTGCTCTCTACGATTATGGGAGTGGTCTGCGGAATTGCCGGAACTGCATTTCACTATTCCGTTGATTTTGCTACCACAAAGCGTACACTTTACCCCTATCTTATCTTTTTTTTACCACTGGCAGGTCTTTGTATTGTATTTCTCTACCGCCACTGTGGTATGGAAGAAGACAAAGGAACTAACGCAGTCATTAATTCTGCCTGTTCCACTGAAACCATTCCTCCGCAAATGGGATTTCTGATTTTTATTTCGACCTTTTTAACTCACTTGTGCGGTGGTTCTGCCGGACGTGAGGGAGCCGCTTTGCAAATCGGCGGAAGTATTGCATCTGTTTTCAATAAAATATTTCATTTTACAGAGGAGGATAAACGCATTCTTATCATGTGCGGCATGAGTGGATTATTTTCTGCTTTATTTAATACCCCTATTACTGCTGCTGTTTTTTCTTTAGAAGCCATCAAGGTTGGAACCATCTATTATGGTGCACTAATTCCTTGCCTTATGTCTTCTGCCATAGCCTATATTTTTTCTCACTATTTTAACATCAAACCAATTACATATAAAATTTCCGATTTGCCAGCCATTACCCCGGAAGTTTTGATAAAAGTAATTTTATTTGCTATTTTGTGTGCGATTGTGAGTATTGTATTCTGCGAATGCATGAGATTTTCGACTGCACTATACAAAAAATATTTTGGCAATCCTTATCTTCGAATTGTTGTAGGCTCTTTACTTATCATTGCACTTACCCTAGTGATTGGAACAAGAGATTACAATGGTGCAGGAATGAACGTAATTGCCCGGGCAATTCAAGGTGATGCTGTACCGGAAGCATTTCTGTTAAAAATTATTTTTACCACTTTAACTCTAGGTGCCGGATTTAAGGGCGGTGAAATTGTTCCCGTATTCTTTATTGGTTCTACTTTTGGCTGCTTTGCCGGAACGCTTCTTGGACTTGATCCCGGTTTTGCGGCTGCTTTAGGATTAGCCGCCGTTTTCTGTGCCTGCGTCAATGCACCTTTGGCATCCATTTTCTTAAGTGTAGAACTCTTTGGTTCTACCAGGATTCTGTTATTTGCCATTGTATGTGCCGTAAGCTACACTTTGTCCGGAAATTACAGTCTATACAGTAGTCAAAAATTTCTATATTCGAAAAAAAGTCCCGGTTACTTGATTCAAAAGCATCACAAATCTGTCTGGTAAAAAAAGCGCCGCAAGCTGCGACGCTTTTTTAGCAGTATTGTCTATCTGCCACAACATTTTTTGTATTTCTTACCGCTTCCGCATGGACATGGATCATTACGTCCAATCTTTGGTCCCTTTACAATAGTTCCAGATGCCTTCTGTTCCTTATAAAGTCTTCTGCGTTCTTCTGCTGTAAAGATTTTCTCCCACTGTGGAAGTTCATACAACCAGTCAGCTTTTGCATCCACCATGTTCTTATATAACAGTTCTTTATCGTACTCCAGATTGACAATCGTATCTTCTTCCATCTCTTCGATTGGATTTGCTACTTTCAAACTATCATTAATTCCATCCAGAAATCCTGTCATATTAAATACATCTGTACCATACTTTTCTGCTAATTCTTTTACGGTTCCTTTATTTTCCTGATCCGGAATCTCTAATAACTTTTCATAAATTCCTTTTTCTAACAGAAAATAGTTGCTCCAAAATCTCTGTAATGTTCCTTTATCCGTATTTTCATTATAGGCAACTTTACGCCACTGTTCTAATAATGCCATTTTTCTACCACCTTTAGCTCATTCATTTTTTCTGTTTGCATAAAACATTCCATACTATTGTTATTTATTTTGCCTGGTTTGTCAATAGTTATTTTTCTTAAATTTTACTTATTTCACTTAACTTTCACTGTCTTTACCGGACTATAACCGCCATATACTTGTTTTCCTGATACCTTTTTATAGCTTCTCATTCGCACATAGTACTTACTTCCCTTTTTCAACTTTCCTGACTGAAACTTAAGCTTTCCATTGCTACTTATCTCTTTTTTCTTTACCTTTTTCTTAAAATTCTTATCCGTAGAATATTCTATCTCGTATCCATCTGCATCTATATTCTGACTCCATTCTAATTTAATCTTATTATTTTTCGCAAAGATACGAGTCATTTTAGGTGCTGCCACACCAATATCAAAAGTCAGTGTTTTTTTGCCCGTATAATTTCCTTTGCCCGAAAGGATAACACTTGCCTTTCCTATTGCCTTATTTTTTTTATAAGTCAAGGAATAATCCTTCCCTGATTTTAGTTTTTTACTGCCAAAAAATGCCGTCACTTTAGGTTTTATCGTTTTTCCGGTATAGGTAACGCTTTCTTGCATATTTACTGTTATCTCTCTCACATGTGCAGGTTTTATCGTAAATTGAATTTTCTGATTTCCCGTATAGTTTCTAAGCCCTGTCACTTCTGCATATGCTGTTCCTGCATTCTTATTGTTACTGTATGATACCTTGTAATCCTTTCCTAATGTCAGAACGCTTCCATTATCTTTTATTATAACATCGGGTTTTACAGCCGTTCCCGTGTAACCCACAGCTTTCATCTCCCCTATTGTTATTTCTGCCATGTTTTTAGGTTGAATCTTGAAAGATACTTTCCTTTCACCGGTATAATTTCCTTTCCCACTGACAGTAACATTGGCAACTCCTGCATTTATGTTATTTTCATAATTCAGAGTATAATCCGTATCATTTTTCAGCCTTACTTCGCCATCTAGTGCTTCAATATCAGGCTTTAATTCTACACCACTATAAGTTTCCTCCGGCATTGTCAAAATCTGAATATCTTTTAACTCTTTTGGCAGAATTTTAAATTCAATTTGTGCCTTATCACAGAAGTTTCCAATTCCTTTCACTTCAATAATGCCATTTCCTGCGTTAATATTTTCACTATAAGAAATCTCATAGTCAATGCCTTCCTGCAGTTCTTGTTCATTTAACAAAATTGTCGGCTTTGGTTTATTTTCCTTTCCGCTGTAAATAAACACATCATTACAAAACATATCGGTTTTTTCTATCGGTCTTGGGAGAATGGAAAATTCTATCGTTGTGCTTCCGGAATAATTTCCCATTCCGGTAATATTGATTTTTCCAATTCCAATCTCTACATTTTCTTCGTATTCTACTTGATAATCTTCGTCCTGAACCAATATTGTACTGTCATGATGCATGGTAAATTCCGGTGTAATTTCCTTTGCCGCATAATACTGAGCCGGAATTTTTGAAACATCCACATATTCGACATCTCTTGGTATAATCTCAAACTTTGTTTTTATGATTCCCTGATAATTTCCCTTGAAAATCACCTCAACATTTGCAGTACCCACATTTTTATTTTCTGTGTAAGCAATCGTATAATCTGTTCCCTGAACCAATTGGTAGGTTCCATCTTTCATAATAATATCCGGTTTAATCTCTCTTGCTGTATAAATTTGTGATGCAATGGTTTCCACTGTCACAAAAGAGCTGTCACGTACACAAATATTAAAATTCCTTTCGATTTGTCCCTTATAATTTCCTTTACCATAAATCATTACGGTTGCTGTACCAGCATTGATATTGTTTTCATATTTTAAAACATAATCTTCATTTTCTATTAATGCGGTGTCAAGTTCTGTGTCATATACTGAAATAGTCGGTTTTTGTTCAAAGCCATTATAGTCCAAATCAGGAATAGCCTCCACCTTCAACTCATTAATAGCCTTTGGCTCTATAATAAAAGTTTCTTCTGATTGCTTTCCATAATTTCCCTGTCCGGAAATAAGAATTTTGGCAGTTCCTGCGTTGATATTGTCCTGATAAACATAAGTATAATCCTGTCCTTCTTTTAATTGCGTTGAACCATCTTCCATGATTACTTCAGGGCAGATTTCCATACCATTATACACCTGATTTTTAATAGGCTTCATTGCTGCCCTTCCTATATGTTTAGCTTCAATCACAAAATTTCTGGTAATGGTCCCTTTATAATTTCCCTTACCAATAATCTCTACCTTTGCCTCTCCAATATTGTAATTATCACTATAATTGGCATTGTAATCTTTTCCATACACCAATTCAGTTTCTGCAAAACTAAGATTTAATTTCGGCACTACTGCCTGTCCTGTATATACTTGATTTGGTATCTCTGCAATTGCAGTGTCCGAGATATCTGCCGGATTAATTTTAAATGTCTCCTTAATTGTCCCATCAAATTCTCTTTTTCCCTGCAAAGTCACAGTTGCCGTCCCTGCATCTACATTATTTGTATAAGTTATCGTATAGTCTTTTCCTTCTTCTAAAATGTCACTCCCATAGACCGCCTTAATTTCCGGTTTTATTTCTTTGCCACAATAAGTCTGATCTGTAATCTTTTCCACGTTAACTGTTGCCATAGATTTAAATGTTCCGGTTGTCATTAGAGTAAAAGAAACTGTATCATTTTCTGCAACCTGATATTTGTATGTAACAGGCAAAGACGTATTTACAAAACGTATCACTCCATCTTCTAAGGTAGCATTGATCAGCTCCTTAATCTTGCCTTCCTCAAGCCCCGTATGATCTGCTAGTTCAAATACCGGACTTTCTACAGTTCTTTCATTATTTTCACAAATGAACGTAGTAATATTTCGGTTATTGCTAATATCCAATGATAACAACTCATTATTACTGCATAACAAAGATGTCAGCAGTGTATTTGAGGTGACGTCCAGGATTTGTAGCTTATTATTTCTACAATCCAGGCTGCTTAATGCAGTACTTTTTTTCACGTTAATTTCTTTCAGTTGATTATTGCTGCAATCTACCTGTTGTAATCTTTCAATGTTGCTTAAATCCAATACTTGTAACTGATTTTCGCTACAATCTAAAATCTTTAATGTATTATTCGCACTCAAGTCTATACTTTGTAACCGATTATTTTCACAATTCAATTTCTCCAGATTTGGATTATTTTGAAAATCAAGTTTTTGTATCATAGAGCCGTCACAGTACACTTCCTTCAATGCACTATTGCTGTCTGTATTTAATTCCTGTAAACTTTGATTTCCTCCACAGTCTAATATCGTTAAATTTTTAGCATATGCTATATTAAGCCCAGCAATCAGATTGTTTCTACAATATAATTCTTTTAAAAATCCACAATTTTCAATGGAAAGTTCCCCAAGCATGTTGTCTGAGCAGTTAATCACCTGCAATTCAAGATTGTTACTGACATTCAGCGTTACCAGTCTATTGTTATTGCAATAAAGTTTCATAAGCTTTTTATTTTGACTCAAATCAAGCTTTGCTATTTTATTGTCATTACACTGTAAGACCTCTAAGTTAGCAAAATTTTCGATTCCAGCCATCGACTCAATGCCCAGTCCCGATAAATCCAGACCTCTTATTGCCCCAATCTCTGCTGTCGATAACTTTCCATCTTCGTTTAAATCTACATTTTCTTTCATATATGTCTGCAATGCAGCATCTGCAAATAAAGTTTCTATTTCAATTCCTTCTATTACATCAACATCATCGCCTTCTTGCGCCCACACCTTATTGCTTCCTGTCTGATAGAACGGTACATCCAAAAGCAGTAATGTTCCTGCCAGCACACTGGCAGTGATTTTTTTCCAGCTTATCTTCATGCCGTTTTCCCCTTTCTCATTAAAATCATCGTTAATTATATATCGGTATTTTCGCTTCGGATATTAACGTTAAAAACGTTCTTGAAAAAAACTATAATCTTATATATAATGTTACTAATATATACAAGTTTGGAGTGAAATATAATGGAATTATCAGAACAAGACAAGAAAACCATTTTAGACAGCATCAACGCTTACGCAGACAGCGTTCTTACGGAACGTGACCCTTCAAAAGTTCCTATCCGTGTCCAATTGGCAGCGTTAAAGCCTGAAATGGAACGATTGGCAACAGAATTTCAGTTAAGTGTAGAAGATATCTTTATCATTTATATGGATATGAACACAGCCACCGTTGCTGATGCTGAAGCTAAAATGCAAGCTGAGTTAAATGATTTAAACCTGAATCCTTAAAAATAAAAGTGTACTTTCTTTTAAACTATCCGCTATTTACGGTTTTGTTTTATGAAAGTACACTTTTTGTTTGTGATATTTACTTTTCTCTAGCTTTCCTTTTCCACTTTAAACTGACTGATCGCTTCCTGTAGCTCCGCTGCATCTTCACCTAGTCCCATTGCTGCTTCGTTTAATTCTTTCGCTGCCTGAAGCTGATTATCTGCTGCCGACTGTACTTCAGCCGATGCTGCTGCTGTTTCTGTCAACCCTGCAGAGATATTTTCAATTGCCTTCAATGTATCATTTTTGGCACTTTCTATACTCTCTACGCCCATTCCTATTTCATCAATATCTTTTGTAAGTCCCTCTATCTGCTCACCAATTTCACGAAATACTTCAATTGTCGCACCAAGAGAATTCTGTTGCATCGTAACAATATCCTCTGCTTCCTTTGCATTTTGGGCTGTTTCCTTTGTTCTAAGCTGAATACCTGCAATAATTTTTTCAATCATTTCAGAAGCCTCCATAGATTGTTCTGCAAGCTTTCTGATTTCTGCTGCTACTACCGCAAATCCCTTTCCGGATTCTCCTGCTCTTGCCGCTTCAATCGATGCATTTAATGAAAGCAGATTTGTCTGCGATGCAATCTCATTAATGGTATTTGTAATTCCCTCAATAGAACGGGATTCTTTTGCCAATGCCTCTACATTATCAATAACCTTTTTCGTAATATCTGTAGTTGCTTTTGCCTTTGTATTCAAATCACGAATTGTCACAATACCAGTATCCACGGTTCCTTTTGTAGTTTCTACAAATTCAGAAATACGTGTAGTGCTTTGATTAACATAATCAATTTTTTCTGACAGTCCATCCATCTTCTGCAAACAACTCTCGGCATCACGAGCCTGCTCTGTAATTCCAAGTTCAATATGTTCAATTGCTTCTGTAATGCTGGTAGAAGAATCAACAAACTGTTCCGATGCCATAGATACAGAGCTTGCAGAATCTGTCACTCGATAAGAAACATCTGCCGTTTTGCCAATAAGCTTTTTAATACTTTGTATCATACCTGTGATATGATAATTCAATTTTCGAAATTCGTCTCTGCGCCTTGTTTCTGCCTTTACTGTCAAATCACCTTCGGATGCTTCTCCTAAAATCACATTTACTCTGCCGATTGCGCCCCCAATGCCATTTGCAAGAATCATTCCAACTACTATAGCTATAATCATAGCCAGAAACACAGTAAGAAAGGTCATATTTTTAATTTCCGATGCCTGCTGCATAATCACTTTTTCAGGTATTACCGTAGCAAGCATACAACCTGTGTTCCCGATTTTAGAATATACAAACATGTATTCTTTTCCATTGGCTTTTATATCACTAGTTCCGGTTGTTTCTTCACTGTTTAACGCTTCCGTATAAAACTCTGTCCCATAAAAAGTCTTCTCTTTTGCCTCTCCAATGGCTGAAATTTCCCTGCCATCCGGAGTAATAAATGCACAAATAGTTCCATCTGGAAACTCAATATTGCTTAAAATTTTCTGAATTGCAGACATTTTAATATCCATAGATACGATGGCAACCGGCTTCATTTTCTTGCTGATTACAGAACGGCTGACCGAAATTGCATAATCTTGTGTGGTAGTTTTCAAAACGCCATCTATGTATTGATGTTCACCACTCCATACTGCTTTTCCTTTTGCATCAATGATTCTTTGTCCCTCTTGCGTCCCTATAAAAGCCTCATAATCCTCTATACGAAAACTTCCTTTAGAACTTAAAGCATTGCCATAATCAGCTACAACATTTACCATAAACAAATTATCGTCTGCCAATGTATCCCCCAACAATGTCTTCTGCAAAGTGGAAAAATTGCTCGCTTCATCTGCCGCTTTCCGTTTATACGTCCCACTATAATAATCTACTAAAACAGTATCGTTAGCAAATTGCTGAGATTTTGTCTCCAGATTATTCAATAGCAGCGTATAATATTCACCAGCCTTCTGAACCGTGTTCACTGTCGATTCCCGGTAGTTCGAAACAATTGTTTTCGATGCCCGCTGGTAAGAAGAAACCCCCAGTATAATAATGAGAACTACCGGTATCATAAACGCTCCGGTAAGCTTAATCCTTATACCAAAAGCTTTCGCAAGCAACGGATTCTTTTCTATCAGGTGGTCAATTTTCCTTTTTCCTGTATTAGATGGTTTCGTGTTACTTTTCTTTGACTTTACCTTCAGTTCTTTTTTCTTCCCCTTACTGGTAAAGCTCCCCACTTTCTCTACCAGTTTTTGACTCGAAATTTTACTTTTCATAAAGTCACCCACTTTCGCCACATTATATAGTTGTTATTTTGGGGGTTACCCCCTCGATATTTTTATTTATTATAACATTTGCACAGCATTTTCGCAAGAAAAAGTACGTGTTTTTGCTTTTTTCAACAATTTTTTATGCTTCCTCGTCTTTTTTTGCAATTGCAATTTCTAATTCTTCTAATTGCTTTTCATCTACAACATCTGGTGCATTTGTCATAAGGCAAGATGCGTCTTTTACTTTCGGGAATGCAATGACTTCACGAATGCTATCCACCTTTGCCATCAACATAATAAGACGGTCAAATCCATATGCAAGTCCTGCATGTGGCGGTACACCGTATTTAAATGCATTTAACAAGAATCCAAAACGTTCTTGGGCTTCTTCTGGAGTAAATCCAAGTATTTCAAACATTTTTGACTGTACATCACTCTGGAAAATTCGAACACTTCCTCCGCCAATTTCTGTACCGTTTAATACAATATCATACGCTTTTGCACGTACCTCACCCGGTGCAGAATCTAATTTATCTAAATCTTCCTCCATTGGCATAGTAAACGGATGATGCATTGCCACATATCTGTTTTGCTCTTCTGACCACTCTAAAAGTGGAAATTCCGTTACCCATAGGAAATTAAATTTATCTTTATCTAACAAGTCCAAATTTCTTGCAATCTCCAAACGAAGATTTCCAAGTACATCCCATACTACTTTATTTTTGTCAGCAGCAAAAAATAATAAATCACCCGGTTTTCCTTCCATGCGTTCCACAATAGCTGAAAGTTCATCTTCTGTCATGAATTTTGCAAAGGAGGATTTATATGTTCCGTCCTCGTTGATTGCAAGATATGCCAAGCCCTTTGCTCCAAAATCCTTTGCAAAATTTACCAGCGCATCAATTTTCTTTCTAGGCATTGTACCTTGTCCATTTGCATTAATACCACGGACAGAACCACCGTTTTCTAATGCTCCCGTAAACACTCCAAATCCGCAGCCAGCCACTAAATCAGAAATATCTTTTAACTCCATTCCAAATCTGGTATCCGGTTTATCTGACCCAAAACGATCCATTGCCTCCTGCCATGTCATTCTTTGAATTGGCAGCTGTACGTCAACACCAATAGCTTCTTTAAAAATTTTCTTTAAAAGTCTTTCATTTACCTCGATCACATCATCAATATCTACAAAAGACAATTCCATATCAATCTGGGTAAATTCCGGTTGTCTGTCTGCTCTTAAATCTTCATCACGGAAGCATTTCGCAATCTGAAAATATCTATCGTAACCGGAGCACATTAACAACTGCTTAAATAACTGCGGTGACTGAGGCAAGGCATAAAATTTTCCAGGATGTACACGGCTTGGTACAAGATAATCCCTTGCGCCTTCTGGAGTACTCTTAATTAACATTGGTGTTTCCACTTCCAAAAATCCCTCTTCTGAAAGGAAATTTCGAACTGATGTTGCCACCTTACTTCTTAACATTAAATTTCTCTGAATATCTGGTCTTCTTAAATCGAGGAAACGATATTTTAAACGAATGTCTTCCTTTGTTTTGCTATCCTCTTCAATTGGAAATGGTGGGGTCTGTGCCTCTGACAAAATTCTAAGCTCTGTTGCCCTGATTTCGATTTCTCCGGTTGCAAGATTTTCGTTTACAGCACCGGAACGTGCCTCAACTCGCCCAACAACAGCAATTACAAATTCGCTCCTTAATTTTTCTGCTTTAGCAAATCCTTCTGCCTTAATATCACTTTCCTCAAAAATAATCTGCATAATACCGGAACGGTCACGTAAATCAACAAAGATAATTCCACCCTTGTTACGACTTTTCTGAACCCAGCCCATCAGGGTGACTTCACTTCCAATTTCATTTTTTGTTACTTCCGCACAACGATGTGTTCTTTTTAGTCCTTTCATTGCTTCTGCCATTTCTTTATCCTCCAATTTATTTACCAGTTTTCAAGACAAAGTTGTCTTTCTTCCAGTATATTATCTACTTTTCCGCTGCATATCATTTTTTGAAATGCAAGAAATATTTTCATATCAAAATTTTTAAATTCTTCTGCCATAAGTTCCATTGCCGTATCACGGTCAAAAGCCTTTCGATACGGACGTTCTGAAGTCAAAGCAGCAAATACATCGCATACTCTGATAATTCTGGCACCATATGGAATTTCTTTCCCCTTTAAATTTTCCGGATACCCGGAGCCGTCATAATTCTCGTGGTGGTATTTTACTGTTTCCAAAACAAATTCGGAATACTCAAAATCTTTTAGTATTTCAAATCCCATTCTGGAATGAAGACGCATATACTTGGTAGATTCGATTGTTAAAGAATCCCTTGCACGCCCATACAAATATGAGGTAAGTCTGAGCTTTCCTATATCATGTACCATTCCGGCATTCGCCAGTTCAAGACACATTTCCTCTGACTCACCTAACTCTTTCCCTAAAAGATAAGCAAGATTACTGACATTCACTGCATGCTCTATGCCATCTTTTAAATCCTTTAATATAACTTTGTTTTCTGAATCTATTTCCTCACATTTCTGTTTCATGGCTTTTGAAAACTTCCTCCTTACGCGCAATCATATCATCTACACGCTCAATATAATTTGCAACATCTTTTACATTTTCCACACGTACAATATCACCTGAACTTAAAACATTTTTTGTCATTGCACCTGCACCTGCTGCCATAATTGTCTGTTTCTCTTCCATAATAAGAATATTGTACAGACCGATATGTTCCTCTGTTGCATATCCTACATTTTCTAAATTTCCGCCCATATTTTTCTGCCGATAGAGGTAATAAGGAAGCATACCCATATTTTTTGCATGCTCTGCCGCCAAATTCATCATTTGCTCTGGTGCTGCATTAATTTGCTGCACATACGACTGTTTTTGAATGTTTAATCTTGCTGCACGCTTTAATGCCAGCGAATGTACCGTAAGATTCTGAGGCATCAATTTCTCAATTTCTTTCAATGTATGTTCTAAATCTTTCAGATTTTCTCCCGGAAGTCCAAGTATAATATCCATATTAATTGTCGAAAATCCTACTGTCAAGGCATTGTCATAAGCCTGCCTAATATCAGCCACAGAATGCTGTCTGCCGATTACTTGTAATGTTTTCTCATTCATAGTCTGAGGATTGATGGAAATCCGGCTGACGCCGCAAGCTTTCAGCACTAAAAGCTTTTCCTTTGTAATACTGTCGGGACGTCCCGCCTCCACACAAAATTCTTTCACGTTATTACAGTCAAATTTTTTTCGAATAAAAGACAATAAGCTCATTAATTCGTCCGCACTTAATGTGGTAGGAGTTCCCCCACCAAGATACACAGAATCTAAACGCTTATGCTGCATTCTCTGAGAGATATACTCTAATTCTTTATATAACGCTTTCAAATATTCTTTCGTTCGTTCTTTCCATATTCCTATTGGGTATGAAGTAAAAGAACAGTACAGACAGGTAGTCGGGCAAAATGGTATTCCTACATATAAGCTGTACCCCTCTTTATAGGGAAATGTCTGTAAAACTTTCAGTTCCCTCTGTGCAATTTCAAGACCTAACTTTGCCTTTTCTTCACTGACACCGTAGGTTTCCGTAAATTCTTTTTCTACTTCTTTACTGCTCTTTCCTTGCTCTAGCATGGACATAACTATTTTAATTGGGCGTATCCCAGTCAAATTGCCCCACGGAAGTCTTCTTCCTGCTACTTTTGATAGTTGTTCGTATAAAAGTCTTTTTAAACAATTCTTTCTCTGTTTGCGTTCAGCATCTTTCCAGACTGCCGCCCCTTCTGTAAGAACTGTTCCATGCTTCTTTATTACAATCACTGCCCGTTCCTTTTGATAACACACCCGAAGGAGCATGGCATCTTCTAAGGATACCTCTGCCAGACCAATGAAAACCTTCACATCTTCTTCCGGATAAAAAGCTTTTACCAATGTATACACGTCATATTGAAACTCGTCTTCGCTTAATTGTATTTGTATCACTTTATATACTCCTTATTTATACAAAAGGATTATTTTCTTTCTCATGCCCTATTGTTGTCGTCGGTCCATGTCCCGGATAAACATAGACATCATCCGGCAAAGTAAACAGCTTTTCATGAATGGCCGTCTTTAATTCTTGTGCACTTGAAGTTGGAAAATCCGTTCTTCCAACAGACTCTAAGAATAAAGTATCTCCACAAATAAGGATACCTTCCTCTTCTAAGTAGTAGGATACCCCTCCTGCAGTATGTCCCGGCGTATGCAATACTTTAATTTTCATTCCTGCAAGTTCTAGAATTTCACCATCTTTTACAAACACATCTGCCTTCGTGGTGTAAGGAGTTCCAAACATTGCTGAAACATTCAACTGTGCATCTGAAATCAGTTTTTCTTCATGTTCTCCTAAATATACCAAAACACCTGCCGATTTCCGGATATCATCCGCTCCCATAATATGGTCAAAATGGCCATGTGTCAATAGCACCGCCTTAATCTTATATCCACGGGCTGTAAGCTCCTGATATATCATCTTTCCTTTATCCCCCGGATCTATGACTACTACTTCATTGGTATCTGCATTGTGCAGGAAATAGCAATTTGTCTGCACTGCCCCCACTACCATTCTTCCGATTTTTATTTTGCTCATACTCAAACCTTTCTTTATCACGTTCAGCCTGTAGTTCTTACTATATCAATAACACTTTCCACCTGGCGAACCTTTTCTATAAGACTGTTTAATTCCTCTTTGCTTGCAACCTCAAAGGACATGGCAAGTGTTGCCGTTCCCTGCTTACTGGTACGCACATTCATAGATGCTACATCAATCTTTCTCTCGGTAAAGATTTTAGAAACATCTACCAATAATCCGGTACGATTCTGACTGTAAATCTTAATTTCTGCCATATATTTTTCATTCTTAGATTCCGTCGACTGCCATTCTGCATCAATCAAGCGTTCTCTGTCAAAATCATGCAAATTAATAATATTAATACAATCTGTTCTGTGAATAGAAACACCACGCCCTCTAGTCACAAATCCTACGATTTCATCTCCCGGCAACGGGCTGCAGCATTTTGAAAAACGAACTGCAACATCATGGATTCCTTTCACGACAATACCACTTTTTGCCTTCTCGGTGGATACCTTTTCTTTATTTTCCGCTACTCCTTCTAACACTTGAGCATCTGTAACTTTTTCTTTGTGTTCTTTGTCATAAATTTCACAAAGTTTGTTGACCACCTGGCCTTCTTTCAAGCCACCATGACCTACCGCTGCCAATACAGATTCCCAATCCTTAAAGCCATATTTACGCATCACTGCATTCATATAGTCTGGCTTTAAGATATCACTAACCACAATTGCTTTTGTCTTACAATACTGTTGAAGAAGTTCTTTTCCCTTTATAATGTTATCTTCTTTTAACTCATTCTTAAACCATTGGTTAATTTTGCTTTTCGCTTGTGTACTCTTAACCACCTTCAACCAGTCACGGCTTGGTCCTTTGGAATTTTGTGAGGTTAACACCTCTATTCTGTCACCATTTTGAATAATATAATCAATCGGAACCAATTTTCCATTGACTCTGGCCCCCACCATTTTATTACCTACCGCACTGTGAATGCTGTATGCAAAGTCAATCGGTGTAGAGCCGTTAGGAAGGTTCTTTACATCTCCAGACGGTGTAAAGCAATAAACATTCTCTGAAAACAAATCCAAATCGCTTTTTAATAATTTCAGGAATTCTTTATTATCCGACATATCCTTCTGCCATTCCAGAATCTGTCGTAACCAGCTTAATTTTTCTTCTTCCTGTGCCTCTACCTTTTTTCCGTCGGAAGCTTCTTTATATTTCCAATGCGCAGCAATACCATATTCTGCCGTTCTATGCATTTCATACGTTCTAATCTGTACCTCAAAAGGCTGTCCGCTTGGCCCAATCAAAGTTGTATGAAGTGATTGATACATATTCGGCTTCGGCATGGCTATATAATCTTTAAATCTTCCCGGAATCGGTTTATACATTTCATGGATAACACCAAGCGCCGCATAGCAATCCTTAACTGTTTCTACAATAATACGCACTGCAAACAAGTCATAAATCTGTTCTAGTGTTTTATCCTGATTTACCATCTTCTTATAGATACTAAAGAAATGCTTTGCCCGTCCATCAATCTGTGCTTCGATTCCTGCAGAGCTAATGTGCTTCTTCACATCTTCTACAATGTCATTGACAAATTCTTCCCTTGCACTTTTTCTTAAATTAATTTTCTGTGCAAGTTCCTTATAAACCTCCGGTTCCAGATATTTTAATGACAAATCGTCTAACTCTATCTTTATTTTGGAAATACCAAGTCTTTGTGCAATTGGTGCATAAATATCCATAGTTTCTCTTGCTTTTTCCTTCTGTTTTTCCGGACGCATATATTTTAAGGTACGCATATTGTGCAAACGGTCAGCAAGCTTAATCAAGATAACACGAATGTCTTTTGCCATAGCAAGAAACATTTTACGCAGATTTTCGGCTTGTACTTCCACCTTATCCATAGAGTAATTTAACTGTCCTAATTTTGTAACTCCGTCCACCAGCAAAGCTACTTCTTCCCCAAACTCCTGTGCAATCTCTTCCTCTGTCATAACAGTATCTTCCACTACATCATGTAAAAGACCCGCTACAATCGTTTCTTTGTCCAGTTCCAAATCAGCAAGGATAATTGCAACACAAAGAGGGTGAATAATGTATGGTTC
Source organism: Lachnospiraceae bacterium (assembly GCA_050874665.1). Lineage (GTDB taxonomy): Bacteria > Bacillota > Clostridia > Lachnospirales > Lachnospiraceae > RUG11237. The sequence continues at coordinate 86,749 of JBNMLC010000006.1, forward strand.
ACCCGATTTTCTTGCCTGTCCTTCATGTGCTTCATAAGCAATTTTATATGCTTTTTCAATCATAGAAATATCCGCAGATGGATGATATCTATGTACGCTTGTAATCAGCTCATCATATAAAATATCCGGACTGGTAAAATCCTGCATAGATTTTATATTTCCGTCATTTATTAACTTTTCTTTTTCCCCTGATGATACGCCATGTGTATCACCCTTATTTTGCATTTCAGGCATTTTTATCACCACTTTTTATGTAAGTTATTTTATCATTATAAAAGCTTTGTTTATAAATTGCAATAGGCAGCAGCCCCGTCTTTTTCTACTTTCCCTCATAAACAACGGCCGCTTCTACGTCGTATCCGGAAAGTTTCTTTCTTCCTTCGAGTCCTGCAAGCTCCATAAGGAAAACAATTTTTACTACTTCTCCTCCTAAAGATTCCACCATTTTAACGATGGCTTCAATCGTTCCCCCTGTTGCAATCAAATCATCAATAATCACAACCTTCTGTCCCTGCTTAATCGCGTCTTTATGCATTTCAACTACAGCACTTCCGTATTCTAAGTCATACTCCTGTTCAATCGTTTCACATGGCAGTTTTCCCTTTTTTCTTACCGGAACAAATGCCTTTTTCATATTATATGCAATCGGTACACCAAATATAAAACCTCTGGATTCTGGTCCTACCACCACATCAAAATCCAAATCTCCGATTAATGCCTGCATAGAGTCAATAGAAAGTTGTAATCCCTCCGCATCCTGCAAAACACTAGTAACATCGCGGAATATAATTCCCTCTTCCGGAAAATCCGGTATACTTCTTACATATTCTTCCAGTTTTTTCATAATGCTGCTCCCTTCTTTACTTCATCTTGATTGAGATAGAGCACCATACCATACGGTATAATGCTCTCTTTACTCTTAAGCCTCTACATCTTTCATGCTAAAGCTGATTCTTCCCATTTTATCTTTTCCAAGACATACAACTTTTACTACATCACCTAATGAAAGTACATCTTCTACACGGTTAATTCTCTCTTTCGAAATCTTCGAAATATGAACCATACCTTCTTTACCCGGTGCAAATTCTAAGAATGCACCAAATTCTTTTATACTTACAACTTTACCAGTAAGTACTAACCCTTCTTCAAAATCAGTAGTAATCACGCGAATCATTTCTACTGCTTCTTTCATTTTATCCGATTCCACACCACATACAGATACAAATCCATCATCTGTAATATCGATTTTGACTCCGGTACGATCAATAATCTCATTAATGGTCTTTCCTCTCTGTCCAACCACATCACCAATCTTTGATGGATCAATCTGAATCTGTATAATTTTTGGTGCGTATTGTCCTACTTCTTTTCTTGGTTCTGAGATTGCCGGTTTCATACAAGTATCCATAATAAACATACGTGCTTCACGACATCTGCGAATCGCACCCTCTACAATCGGACGTGTCAGACCATGAATTTTTATATCCATCTGAATTGCAGTAATACCTGCATCTGTACCTGTTACCTTGAAATCCATATCTCCAAAGAAGTCTTCCAATCCCTGGATATCTGTCAACAATACATAATCATCATCTGAATCGCCTGTCACAAGGCCACAGGAAATACCTGCCACCATTTTCTTGATTGGTACACCTGCTGCCATCAATGACATACAGGAAGAGCAGGTAGATGCCATAGAGGTAGAACCGTTAGATTCAAATGTTTCCGATACACTTCGAATTGCATACGGAAATTCCTCTTCTGATGGGAGTACTGGAAGCAAAGCTCTTTCTGCCAATGCTCCATGTCCTATTTCACGGCGTCCCGGTCCTCTAGACGGTTTTGTTTCGCCTACAGAATACGAAGGGAAATTGTAATGATGCATATATCTTTTTCCGGTTTCTGATTCATCTAATCCATCTAATTTCTGTGCTTCTGACAATGGGGCCAGTGTCGTAACATTACAAATCTGTGTCTGACCGCGGGTAAACATCGCAGAGCCATGAACTCGTGGAATAATGTCTACTTCTGCTGCCAACGGACGAATCTGTGTCAGTTCACGTCCATCCGGACGTTTATGGTCTTTTAAAATCATCTTACGGACTGTTTTTTTCTGATATTGATATACTGCCTCATCAATCAGTCCTAACCACTCTTCATTATCCGCAAATTTTTCTTCTAATTCATCCTTTAATTTGCGGATATTTTCTTCACGTACCTGCTTTTCATCTGTGAAAACAGCTTTTTCCATATCTTCCGGTGATACCACTTCTCTGATTGCCGCAAATAACTCTTCCGGAATAGCACAGCTTGTATATTCATGTTTTTCCTTCCCACATTCTGCAACTATCGTTTCAATAAATGCAATCACCTGCTGGTTTACTTCATGTGCCTTATAAATTGCTTCAATCATAGTATCTTCCGGAATTTCATTTGCTCCCGCTTCAATCATGATTACCTTTTCTTTTGTAGATGCTACTGTTAATTTCAAATCTGATGCTTTCATCTGTGCCTGACCTGGATTAACAATGAATTCACCATCTATCATGCCAATCTGTGTTGTTGCACACGGACCATCAAAAGGTATATCTGAAATTGCTGTTGCAATAGCAGAACCAAGCATGGCGGTTAATTCCGGGCTGCATTCCGGATCCACAGACATAACTAAATTGTTTAATGTCACATCATTTCTATAATCTTTCGGAAATAGCGGACGCATCGGACGGTCAATCACGCGTGAAGTAAGCACTGCATTTTCAGAAGCTTTTCCTTCTCTTTTATTGAAACCACCAGGAATCTTTCCAACTGCATACATTTTTTCTTCATATTCTACACTAAGCGGGAAGAAATCAATTCCCTCTCTTGGTTTTTCTGATGCAGTTGCAGTAGATAACACAACGGTTTCACCGTAGTGCATAAACGCAGCACCATTTGCCTGTTTCGCCACTCTGCCAACATCAACAGTTAATGTTCTGCCGGCGAGTTCCATTGTAAAACTTTTGTACATGCTTTATATCTCCTTTTCTTATATATCAAGGCAGAAGATACCGAAACTACTGAAGATACTACGGCCTCCATACTATCTTCAGTGGTCTCGGGACTTGTCTTCTACCTTTTTTCCATAACACTTGATCATAGTAAAAGAGGACGGAAAATCTCCGTCCCTTTTACCTACCGGAATTTCCCTACAGTAATATCTATTACTTACGGATTCCTAAACGTTCAATTAATGCACGATATCTTTCGATATCTGTTTTCTTTAAGTAAGCAAGTAAACCACGTCTCTGACCTACCATTTTCAGAAGTCCTCTTCTTGAGTGATGATCCTTCTGATGCACTTTTAAATGCTCTGTTAATTCCTGAATTCTTGCTGTTAATACGGCAATCTGTACTTCCGGTGAACCTGTGTCTCCTTCTGTTCTAGCATATTCAGCAATAATCGCCTGTTTCTTTTCCTTTGAAATCATTCTAATTTCCTCCTTAAATTCAAACGCCATATATTAAGATGCCGGTCGGAGATTCCAGACTCTGAATATAGGGCTTTTTTGATACTTGGATAGTATATCATATACCTTATATGTTTGTCTAGAATTAATTTTTCATTCCCAGTACTATTAAAAATACAATCATAAAAAGCCACCAGACTATCTCTGCCTTTGCTAAATTCTAAGCTTAAAATAATTACAAATATTTTACGCTAATCAAGGTCAATCCGTGTGCCGGTGCCATGAAGCCTGCCCGAAAACGATTTTTTGCCTGAAAAATATCTGAAAGCTCTTCTATCGTCTTTTTCCCTGTACCTATCTCTATCAAGGTTCCTGAAAGAATCCGAACCATATGATACAAAAAGCCCTCCCCTGTAAAATATATTTTTAAATAGTTGTCCTCAATTACCAGTTCAATTTTTTTCAAATTTCTTGTTGTGTTTTTTCCTTTTCTTTTATCGGAAGTAAAACTTCGAAAATCATGGACTCCGATTAGCAAATCCGTTGCCGCTTTCATTTTTTCTATGTTTAGTGGTTGCGTCACCGAATAAGCATAGCGCCTTGTAAACACGCTTGGCCGTTCCCGTAAATCAATCGTATAGCAATATGTTTTTTCTACCGCATCATAGCGGCTATGGAAATCCTCCGCTACCATCTCGGCAGATAGTATTTTAATGTCTTCCGGCAATCTTTCATTCGACTTTCGCACAAATGCCTGCGTTTCCATACTCTTTTTTGTGTGGAAATTTGCAGTCTGTTCTAAAGCATGAACCCCTGCATCCGTCCTTCCTGATGCAATCACCTTTACCTCTTCCCCACAAATTTCTCCTATACATTCTTCTATCGTTTCCTGAATCGTAAGTCTTCCCTGCTGCTTTTGCCAGCCTTCATATCGTCCTCCGTCATAACAAAGGATAATTTTATAATTATACTTCATCTTTTTCTCCTAATTTCAAAACCTCTGTTCATTTTACCATATTTATGTTAAAATATCACTATCTATAATTTTTAAGGGGGGGATATCTATGGCAAAATTAATGCTAATTGATGACGACAAAGAGGTTCTTGCCATTAACTACAAATTTTTCCAAAAAAAGGGGTATGAAGTTTCCGCCTGCACTTCAGCAATACAGGCGCTTAAAGTTCTGCCAACGCAACAGCCGGACTGTATCGTATTAGACGTTATGCTTCCACAAATGGATGGATTTCAAGCATTTCCCAAGATTCGAAAGCTTACAAAAGCTCCGGTAATTTTCCTGACAGGCCGCACTGAGGAAAATGATAAAATAAACGGTCTTCTTCTGGGTGCAGACGATTATATGGTAAAGCCCTACAGTCTTCGAGAATTAGAAGCCCGCATTATGGTTCAGTTACGGAAAAACCAGGTTTCATCTTCTAAAAACCACTTGGAATTTCCACCGCTTTCCATTGATGTTACTTCTCATAAAGTGTTTTATAATGCCACAGAAGAAATCATTCTCTCTAACCGGGAATATGAATTTTTATATCTTTTAGCGACGCATCCACGGGAAACACTCACTTTTGCTTCCATCGGGGAAATGCTTTGGGGAACATACTCCGATTCTGATCGCCGCACTATTATGGTAATCGCAAGCAGACTTCGTAAAAAAATATGTTCATACAGCGGACTGGAAAATTTAATCGAAACCGTCTGGTCACAAGGCTATAAATTTATTCCAAAACAATAGGAGGAACTTATGGAGAAAAAAACTTCCTTTTCAAAACCTGAGTTAAACACAGAGGATTTGTCTCAGGCTTTATATAATGTAACTCAAAAATTAGAACGCACCAATGCGCTATTGGAAAAAACGCAACAGGAAAAAGATTTACTTTTTGCAAATATTTCCCACGATTTGCGTTCTCCCATTACAGCAATTCGTAATTCTATCGAATATCTTCTCTCTTTAGATACGATAGAAAGAGAGGAATTGTATGCTTCTTTGCATTTGATGGAACGCCGCAGTATTTATTTAGAAAACCTGATTAATGATGTATTTTTGTTATCTTCCATTAATGTTAATAGCAACATGTTCCATTACGAAACTTTAAACCTGACTTTTCTTTTAGAAGATTTCTATTTTTTGCAATCCGAAGATACCAAATACGCACAGCGTAGTTTACATTTGAATGTGCCGGAGGACTTTCAGTGTATGGTATCGGTAGATTCTAAAATGCTACTACGTGTATTAGATAATCTTTTTACCAATGCTTTAAAATATTCCCATGATGGAGATTCTATTACACTTGCTGCCTATAAGGACAATGGCTTTGCACACATTTTAGTAAAGGACACAGGCATAGGCATACAAGCCCAGCATCTATCAAAAATTTTTGATACTTCTTATATGATAGAGGATGCCAGAACTCCTTCCTCTGCCACAGGCACAGGATTGGGGCTTTCTATTGTAAAGGCAATTATAGAACACTTTGGTGGAAACATCTGGTGTGAAAGCATTCCGTCCCAGGGAAGCACCTTTCATTTTACTATACCACTTATACGCTGACAGCTTAAGAATGCTGATGGCTCATTTTATAGTTGCGGCATCTTCGTTCATTTTGCATACAAAAATCCGAGGTTTGGATACGCACTGTCTCAATGACAAGGTATCTCAAAGCCTCGGATTTTATATCTTTTATGTCTTTTATTTTCTTATGTATTTATACTCTTACACCAAACTAATAAATCCATTTTGGTCTAAAGTTGCCAGAAAATCCTGCACTGATTTCTGGCATACATTTTCTTGCACTTCGTAAATCTCCAGCAATCCTTCCACAATCTCTTTTATTGTAATTCCATCCCTTAACATTTCCCAGATTTCATTTGCAGAACCCTTTAACATAAAGTACTTTCCCGTTTCGAAGTCTATCATTACCTTCTCTCCCGCAAGTTCTGAAACATCTGGTCTTTTTAGAATTTTTACTTTTTTTTCCATCGCAATCCCTCTCTTCTTTTATTTATAACATATAACCACAAAGCAGCAAATTCTTAATTTGCATTACTTTTATTGTGATAATCTCCCTTATTATTTCGTCATATTTCACAATTTTATTTAGCCTTTTTCGAATTTTATTCACAAAATAATCAAATGGGATTCTATATTTAAAATGCTCCCTTTCCTGTAAACACCTGCAATATAGTCTGTAATATGATTTTAACATCAATGAAAATATCCCAGCAGTCAATATATTTGGTATCTAATTCTACAATTTCGTCAAAATCCGTAATAGTACTTCTTCCACTTACCTGCCACATTCCGGTAATCCCCGGTTTTATACTAATTCTCCTCCAATGTCTTCTTTCGTATTGCTCTACCTCATCAATTGTAGGTGGTCTGGTTCCCACCAATGACATGTCTCCAAATAACACATTGAAAAACTGTGGCAGCTCATCAATACTTGTTTTACGAATGAATTTTCCTACCTTTGTAATTCGTGGGTCATCCTTCATTTTAAACATAAAATTGCTTTCCATTTCATTCTGCTTCATCAGTTCCTGCTTCTTTTCTTCCGCATCAATACACATGCTTCGAAATTTGTACATATTAAAATATCTTCCATTCATACCAACACGTTTCTGTTTAAAAATAACCGGTCCTTTGGAATCCATTTTAATAGCAAGTGCCGTTGCAAGCATAATCGGTGAAAACACAATGATTCCAACAAGTGAACCAATAATGTCAACAACTCGTTTGAACGCTCTTGCTCCCACATTTAATGACACCGTATGGTATGTAATCACAGGATAAGTTCCGACACTGCTGACATAGCTCTGAGCTGCTCCGCCACTATATGCATTCATAATAATTCTTGCGGTAACACCCATCTCAACGCACATATTAATATACGGCTGGACATCAATCAAATCACCATACTGCCGTTCCATAATATAAATCTGATCCACCGCATATTCATGAATAATATCTTCTAATTCCTGTATATTTCCCAAATATCCTTCTGTTTCTTTTTCATCCAAAGAAACATAACCAATAATTAACACTTCTGTATTACTTTTTTCAAGAAAACGAATAAATTTTTCATACCTTTCCTTATGTCCAATCAGTATTGTTCTGCGTTTTACCATATCTTTCTTTTTTAATATATAATGATCAAAAAAAGCACTGCATAATAATGCAACATAGCAAAACGCCAAAAACATCAAATAAAATTTTCTATTAAATTGTCCTCTGTTTCCCCATACAAGAAGTGTGGAAACAACTGCAGTAGCAATCAAAAAAGATTTTGAAACTCTTTTGAAAAAGCGGTCTGCATAAAAAAACGTCGTCGTATTATAAATTCTTTCGTTTTTTCCAGATAAGATATAAATTGCTAAAAAGGATATAAAAACAAGAAAATATCCTTTCTTCATAACATCAATTCCTATTCCCGAAACAAGGGCGGCCATCCAAAATGCAATTGTAGCAAAAACAATATCACAGACCATATACAACAAATTGGTATTTGCACTTCTATTAAATTTTCCCATATTCTTTTTCCTTTCTATTGCCATCGGCTATCATAGAATCGTATATATCTTATATAATTCTCTTATTTTCAATTTTAATTTCTCTGTCACAGTAATCTAAAACAGACCTTCTATGCGTGATTAAAAGGCACGTAGGTTTCGGTGTTAACTTACGGATTCCTTCTAATACCTCTAACTCTGTTTTTTCATCCAATGATGAGGTTGCCTCATCTAATATTAAAAAAGGTGCTTTTTTTACAACAGCTCTTGCTATCGCAATTCTTTGTGCCTGCCCCTCTGAAATCCCATAACCTTTTTCTCCAATAACCGTATTGATTCCTTCAGGCAGTTCCTGTACAAATTCATACGCAGCCGCAATCTTCAGTGCCTGTTCAACTTCCTCCTCGGTCGCCTCCTCATTTCCCATCAGCACATTGTCCTTAATCGTTCCACTAAACAATGTATTTCCCTGTGGAACATAGGACATAAAGTTCCTTGCACCTGCACTCGAAGTCACACATTCCCCCTCAGTATTGTAAAATTCAATTTCACCATTTTTGCCTTCTAAAAATGCCATCATTAATCGAATCAGTGTGGTTTTCCCAATTCCGGACTCTCCAATAATTGCAACAAATTCTCCCGCATTAATCTCAAGTGAAATATTTTCCAGAACATTTTCCTTTTCTGTATAACCGAAAGTCAGTTCTTTTACTTTCACCCCAATGTCTTCTTCCTTCATTTTTTTGTATTCGTAATCTTCTTTTTCAATATTTTGCAACTCCATCACTCGCCCGGCAGAAGCAAAAACAGACACCACTTTGGGTATATACTCTGCCAACTGCATAATTGGCGACTGAATTCTCCCCACTAAAGTCAAAAACAATGCCATCGTACCGTAACTGATACTTCCATCTGCCACTTTGTAGGCCCCAAGTGACAAAGCTGCTATATAACCGATTTGAAAAGACATTGCCATAATATTAGAACTTATAATACCCATATTGGCTTTTTTTCTCACCCAGAAAAAGCGTTCTTCCCTTAATCGAACTAATCTGTCAATAGAATGCTTTTCATGGCAAAACGCCTTCACGATTAATAAATTACTGATACTTTCCTGTAAAAAAGAACGATATGCAGCTTCTGATTCCAATACCTTTACCTGCAGTCTTTTGAGTTTTCGTCCCAAAATGTAGCATGTCAATGCCGCAACCGGTGCAATGAGCAAGGATAAAACTGCCAGTGCCGGTTCGTAATAATACAATACAAAGAACATAATCAATAATTCTATGATTAAACGAAATATATTAGGAATCGTATAAATAATACCATTTGAAATATTTCCAGCGTCACTTGTCATTCTTGTCATCATATCACCTGAATGATATTTCTTTATATCCACCCAGGCTGATTCGATTATCTTTTGATACAGGTTTTTGCGGATTCCAAAGGAAAACTTTTCGTCCAAGACTACGGAAACGAATGATGCCACCGCCGAAAACAGCAAATTCACCACAATCATTATCATATAAACAACGATAGCCTTAACTACCAGATTTCCATTTGTCGCCGAATCAATAATATTCTTTGATAGAATTGCCAATTCTGCTGATATTAGTGAACACATCACATTCACAACAAAAATCAGTAGAATCTGTGGCATATACGGAATAGAATACTTGGCAAGCCACTTAATGTATTCCGTCTGAATATTGTAGCTTTTCACTTTTTGTATTATCTTTTTCATGCTTACTCCTGTTTCGATTTACCCTAATACATCTTTCATCTTTTTCACCTGTTCCGACACTGTCATACCTTTTTGCGGTCTGAAAATCACATATATCTTCACTCTGTTTGCAATTTCAATGCATTTCTTAAAAACTTCCGCCGCCATTCCCCCTTCTTGGTATATCCGATATTGATACAGATTGTTGATTAAATATTTAATTTTTTCACTTCCATTAATTTCCTTGATTGTCACCTGCTCAACATCTTCCGGCTGAACAATAAAGATTGCCTGCAATTCCTTTTCTTCCATACAAAAACCGCTTTTTAAACGAACTGCGTATTTTTCCCTCCCCCCATCCGGTGGAAGTAATATTAGCTCTGCATCTGTTTGTTCGAAATCTTTCATGGCATCTAAGCATATTTTTTGTTGAGGATAAGCCCCCTGGGCATAAACCTTTTGTTCCTTTAAAAGTAATGCAACGGTATCATCTGCCATAAAAACGCCACCATTTTTAAGCAGCTCCTTTGCTAATGTTGACTTACCTGCCCCACTGACTCCACTCACAATGATTGCTTTATTCTCCAACATAATTCCGCTTCCATGCATTGCAACTTCCCCACGTTGTATTAAAATATTCGGCAGAACTGCACACAAAAATATCTGGTTCATTTCTAGTGGATTATAAGTGTCCTTTAATTCATAAGTAACTTTTCTTCCATTTTCAAGTAAACAACACCCCTGTCCTTTCGCACGAATCCATCCCCATCTTGGTTCAATCCGATAGACATATCCCCCGGAATATTTGTCATCCAATTCCATTTCTGTCGTTATTTTTTCGTCCAGTTTTCCCTCCTGAATTTCAACGTCCACTTGTTCCTGAGGAATTTCCGGAATTTCTAATGCTTCTTCCAATAAATAATCTGTCTTTATATGTAACCCGTATATTTTATAATAATACATTCCTACCTCCTATACTTATAATACAGTATATCATATTTTTCTTTTCAAGTTAATCTTTTTTCGTATTTTTTTTCATGTTCCCTTTTCATGTGTTACATTTTTATAACATTTATTTTTAATCACAGAAGTTCTTTCCGTATTTGTACAGTAAAAAAGCTTACTTTTTACAGTTTTCACTATAAAAAGTAAGCTCCTCTAATAATTTTACTTATGAATTTGTAGATGTTGCTCCACCTGGCTGCCACCATTTTTCTGTCTGATCATCATAAATCCATTCGCCATCTGGTCTTCCAGTAAATTCTTTTCCACCTGCTGTTTCTTTAATTTCTAACGCTTCCATTTCTGCATTTAACCATTCTCTTTTCATGTTTAAATCCACCTTTCAATTATTTATTTGATGATATTATCATACTTTATCATTTATATTTTTACAAGTTTTCTAACAATTTTGTAAGTTTTTTGTTACATCTCTTTGATACTTTCCAAAACCATCGCTGTATAAAAGAGTCTAATGAAATCAAAATTTTCCTGTTCCAAAATATTTTCGCCCAATTTCTTTAAATCCCGCCTCGCTGCTTTTGTGTCCACAAATGTGCTGTGCTCGTTCTGTTCAAACACAGTATCCATTTCTTTATACACGGTATCCCAGTTTTGTTTTACTTTCCAAAGCATATCCGCACTTTGACATCCATATTGCTCCACTTTAATAACATGGTCCGGTACAATTCCTTCAAAGTATTCCCTTACTAATCTCCTTGTCACTCCACGGTAACAGTACTGTTGCATCGGAAGACTCATACAAAATTCAATTACCCTTTTATCCATACAGGGATCTCGGAATAATACTCCTGTCATTAGAGATTCTTTTGTTTTAATTTCTCCTTTATGACTACATTGAATACGATCCAGCATGACGTCCCTGTTCGTTTCTATATCCATTCTTTTAACGTCACGTTTCTGATTAATTTTCAAAATTCTTTCTTCCACATTAAATTCTTTTATCTTTTCCGGCTTCAAATATGACTTTCCTAAAACAGAACGCTCTTTTCTATTTGACGAAAAATAATAATCCTTAGCCATGTCAAACATGACTTTTATCCTCTGTTTCTTTCCCCAATGATACTTTTCACCAAAACAGTTGATTTCTTTGATATAACTTATGATTTTTTTTTGCCATAAAAGTGTATCAAGATATGTTACCGGATTTCCATACGATATTGTCACATTACCATAACCACCCTCTAATACAATTTTAATTCCTAATTTTTCTGCTTCCTGTAATCCTTGAATCAACCATTGTAAATTTTGGGGAGATTTATATGGGATTTCCAATCCTTTTTTTATCTGATAATGTGCACTCCAGGAGTCCTCCTTTTTCAATTCTATCAAATGATTCTCCACATTCTCTAAGAACTCCCCTGTCTTTTTTGCACTATCACTTTCATCTGTCACATTATATGCACTCATAGTAGAGTGATAAGCTTTATTTGGTACCGAAGTAAAGGCATGTAAAATTTCCCCTCTCTTTTTCAGTTCTGGTGCCGCAAAGCAGGCAATAGATGAGGAATCCAATCCTCCACTTAACATCATTCCTGTTTTATCAGCACGCAACAGACAGCGGACAGCTTCTCCAAAAATTTCTATTAACTTTTTCTTGTATTCTTCATCTGATTCTAATTTCAATACCTTTGGTTTTGGATTCCAATAACATTGCTTTTCTATACCGCTTTTCTTTACGGTAAGCAAATGAGCCGGCTCTACCTTGTAAATTCCCTGGTACATGGTTTCTGTACACTCCGTAATTCCGACCAGACTATCCAACGCTAAAAAGTCAGCTACCCATCTTTCGTTAAGTTTCCGTTCCTCCTTTGGTTTCCATAATGCTTCTATCACAGATGAAAAATAAAAGATTCCATCTATATATCTATAATATAGGCATCTTGTCCCTGTGGCATCAGATACCACTGAAATCGTTTGTTTGTTTCCATCATAAATTAGAAAGACATAAGACCCAAACAACCGATTCAAACAGTCTTTCCCATATTTCTGATACATTCTCCATACAATTTCTCCGTCCGGAATTGCCTGTTCTTCCACGATATCTAACTCTTTACACAATTCCTTTCGATTGTCTAAAACAACATCCGCCACGAAAAAACAATTATTATCCACAATCGGCATTTTTTCTAACTTGCTTTCCCTTGTAAAATATTGAATCCCGCAGCCTGCCAGCACATTTTTCTCCAAAACCTCTTCTATTCTGTCAATTTTATATCCTGCATAGGCCTGCCTCATTCTATCTTTTGTTTCCTTTGAAATTTCTCCATTTTCGAGTGAAATTGCACCCCATATTGCCGACATTATTATCTCCTTCCGCTATAAAAAATGTTTAATTACTCATCTTCCTCCATTTTATTATACCTGTTTTCTGTATAAAGGCAAGAAAAAGAGCATTTCTTCGCTCTCGCTTTCGAAATGCTCTCCCTCTCATCTTTTCATTACGCCCTAATTCTGTTCCATAACTCCATCCACATGCCAGCCGTCACCTTCATGTTTTATCACATACCATTTCAGTTGCCAGCCTTCCGGCACTTCTACGGTTGGTGCTTTTATAATATTGTCCAATATCAGTTCGTCATTATCAGCTACCGTTTCAGCCACGATCTCTCCTGTTCCCGCATAAGTATAACAGGATGCTGCATATCCCTTCGTTCCTTCCGGTCGCTCCACTCCTAACTTTAAGATATAAAATTTTGCCTTTACCGTTTCTTTTTTAATTTCCGTTGGTTCTAGTGTTGCTGTTGGTATCGCTGTTGGTTCCGGTGTTGCTGTTGGTGTTGCTGTTGGTGTCGCTGTCACTTTCGGTGTCGCAGGTGTCAGCTCTGTTTCTTCAAGTTCCATAATTCCGTCTACATGCCAACCATCTCTTTCGCTTTTGATTACATACCAATATAAACTCCAGCCTTCTGGAACCTGCACCTGTGGTGCCTTTCTAATATTGTTCGCGATAAGTTCTTTATCATCCACTATTGTTTCAGGCACTACTTCACCTTCTCCCGCATAAGTATAACAAGATGCTGAATATCCTTTCGTTCCTTCTGGTCGTTCCACCCCTGACTTTAATATATAAAATTTTGCTTTTACCGTTTCTTTTGGTATTGCTGTTGGTTCTGGTGTTGCCGTTGGTTCCGGTGTTGCTGTCGGTTCCGGCGTTGCCGTTGGTTCTGGTGTTGCTGTTGCTGTTGGTTCTAGTGTTGCCGTTGGCTCTGGTGTTGCTGTCGGTTCTGGTGTTGCTGTCGGTTCCGGTGTTGACGTTGGCTCTGGTGTTGCCGTTGGCTCCGGCGTTGCTGTCGGTTCCGGTGTTGACGTTGGCTCTGGTGTTGCTGTCGGCTCTGGTGTTGCCGTTGGCTCCGGTGTTGCTGTTGCTGTCGGCTCTGGCGTTGCTGTTGGTTCTGGTGTTGCCGTTGGTTCCGGTGTTGCTGTCGGCTCTGGTGTTGCTGTTGGCTCCGGTGTCATTTCAGAACCAGGAGACATACTTTCACCGACCTGGGCCACATATTGCTTTCCGTTTTCAGAGTATACCAGGCGTCCCTCTTGTATGGATTCCATTTTCAAATTATCTCCGCAGACAACCATTTGATAAGAGTCCCCTTCAATATCATTTTTTACAATGGAACCATTTTTCTCATAATACCAGTATCCCTCGTCATATAACATATCCCCTGAAATATCATGTACATACCAGTCTGTATATTTTTCGGAGCTTGATATATCTCCATACCACCCTGTATGTGCATTTTTAGAAGCATTTCTAAATTCATTATCATTTCTCATGAAAAATTCATGAGAAGTTTCTACTCCCGGCTTCAAGGCTCTGGTATCGTCCCATGTAGGATCGAGGTGATACCATTCTCCCTCTAATTTAGCCACAACCCATGCATGAGAAGGTGTGTTTACTATTTTACACTCAATGCCTTCCTCTTGCAGCAATAAAATCACCGCTTCCGCATAACCGTTGCAAACTCCGTATCCTAATCCCAATGGCCCCCCAGCCACCCAGGAAAACGTTCCCTTCTTGTATACCGTATGCTTTACAACATAATCATGTATATACAAAGCTTTTTCTATTTCATTCATATCATCATTTAAGGCATTTTTTACTTCCTCAATAGATTGCAACATATTCGCATATCGTTCTTGAAATCCCTTGTCACTATTAATCAGCCAAAATGTATTCATATATATTCCATCTCTTGTAGAATTTGTAGTCTGATTAGCATAACATTTGTAAGCAATTTTCGCCTCATTCTCCATCACTTCCTGACAGGCATCATAGTACTCACTCCAAGTCAGATTATACCCTCTAATATTGTGTACTTCTCCATCTCCAGTGAGTAGCATATTGGCAAATTCCTTTCGAAATGCCTCAGTGTTTCCAGCCGCCTGTGTCATAAATGCTGGTACACCACTTGTCAGCACCACCCCCGTCAGTACTGCACCTGTCACCTTTGTTAAAACTTTTTTGCTTTTTTGCCCCATACTGAATCCTCCTGTCCTATTACTAATAGCTTATTCCATTGTTTTTCCTTTGGTACAACTTTCCTAGCATTTTGATTTGTACTTCGTCTGGACTTCTGGCAGGATTACCTTAATGAAAAAGAATCCTGCTTTGCAAGATTCTCCGCCTGCGGCGGGTCGCTTCAGCGACATAATTCCACTCCGCCGCAGTGCGATCCTGCCCGGAGGGCTTTTTATATAATAGGGAATTTCAACGAAATTTCCTATTATATAAAAAAATTGCCGCCTTAGTTACTATCGCAATAGCAAACAAAAACGACAATTCTTTCGAATCGCTTGATTATCGGCAACCGGCTACCATAACACTTTCTGTGTCTAAGGTCCTCAGCTTTGCGTCCTTACGTTTCCGTAAGTTTGCTATTTACATATCAATCTGTATTTTTTTATCTGAATTCAGTATAACAAAAATCGACATTTTTTTCCATGAGGATTTAGTACCACATTCGTAATAATAACTACTTTTTAAACTTTGCTACAACTGCACATTCTGTATCACCGCCTCCGGTTACACAATAATTTCCGCATCGCAGCCATGCATGAGCCCTCATTCCCCCTTGCTCATTTGTACCAACGCCGAGATAAATCGTAGTTTCTATTCCCTTTTCGCTTAAAAGTTTCTGTGCCGTCATTGCCCTCACCATGCATTTACTTTCCCAGGGTGTATGCCCTGCAACACGATTAACATACCGCGAAACCTTCTTGGCAAATTGATAATTCTCCTTGCTCACCTCGTATGGAGATTCCTGCCCACGTTCTCCCAACATTCTCTCTAATCTTTCATTATCCCTTTTATTCAGAACAAGGATACACATTCTAAAGTATGCTGCATAAAGATACGATTTTATGGTCATCTTTTTTTCTCCATTGTACTTTATAAAATTCATCAAACGTTTTACCATATTCTCCCCCCTGTTTGAATTTCATTTTTCTTGCAATTATGATTATCATATCATAATTCTATCCGAAATACAAATAGGGTTCTCACTAAATCTGTGTTTCAAAACGTGCCTGTGAGCCTAAGGATTCCTCAATCCGCAATAACTGGTTATACTTTGCTACCCGGTCACTTCTACATGGCGCACCGGTTTTTATCTGCCCTGCATTCACTGCCACAGCTAAATCTGCAATAAAAGCATCTTCTGTTTCTCCACTTCTATGACTGATTACAGCATTATATCCTGCCTTTTGTGCCATTTCAATTGCCTCCATAGCTTCACTGACCGTTCCTATCTGATTCACCTTTACCAAAATGGCATTTGCCGCCTGTAGCTTAATTCCTGCCTGCAGACGTTTCGAATTTGTGACAAACAAGTCATCTCCTACCAGCTGTACCTTATCACCTATTCTCTTCGTCATTAATTGCCAGCCTTCCCAATCATCTTCTGCCAGTCCATCTTCAATAGAAATAATCGGATACTTTTCAATCAATTGCTCATAGTAAGAAATCATTTCCTCTGTATTTCTTACTACTTCACCATAATTTCCAGAATTTTTTATTCCAGCTTCATATGCTCCATCAGGAATACTGTCTCCGCATTCTAATTTTTCCTTTTGTTCACACAGACTACTTTCTCCCGGAAAATGATACTGTCCGTCTTCTTCATTATATAATTCGCTTGAAGCTGCATCTAAAGCAATTTTAATATCTTTCTCCGGTGTATAACCTGCAGCCTTCACCGCATCTACAATTACTCCCAACACAGCCTCCGCATCGGGAAGATCTGGTGCGAATCCTCCTTCATCACCTATTCCTGTAGATAAACCTCTATCTTTGCATATTTTTTTAAGATTATGATATATTTCAGAACAAATGCGAAGCCCCTCCGTAAAGGAAACTGCTGATACCGGCATAATCATAAATTCTTGAAAATCAACTGTATTTTGTGCATGAACCCCTCCATTTAAAATGTTCATCATAGGCAGAGGCATTTTTTGTGCATGAACCCCTCCTAAATATTGATACAGTGGTAATCCCAAAGTATCTGCCGCTGCCTTAGCGACTGCCATAGACACCCCTAAGGTAGCATTTGCTCCAAGATTCCCTTTATTATCAGTGCCATCCATGTCAATCAACATCTGATCTACCAGTGTCTGTTGTGCGGCATTTACTCCAATCATTTTCTCTGCAATTTTTTCATTCACGTTTCTCACGGCATTCAATACACCTAATCCTTGATACCGAAATTCGCCATCTCTAAGCTCCACCGCTTCAAACTTTCCCGTCGATGCACCCGAAGGCACCGCTGCTCTTCCAAAGCCTCCGCCATAAGTTTTCACCTCTACTTCTACTGTTGGATTTCCTCTAGAATCCATTATTTCCCTTGCATGAACTTGTTCAATTTTTAAAAATTCTTCCATCTTTTTCCCTTCCTATACTTTTTTGTTTTCTAAAAGTATTCCGAACATAAGAGGTTTTTATACACAAAAAACCACAAAAAGGAAATTGATATCATCCTTCTTGTGGTTTTTTACTATTAAATTATTTAAATGTATATCCTTGTGCCGTAGCATTATCAATAAATTCTCCCAGAATAGCAGTGTTTGTAGATGAAACTGCGTGAAGCAAATAAATCGCCCCCGGATGCAGGCAATCCGTTGCCTTTTTTATTGCTTCATCATACGCCATCTGATTATCCGGATCCCAGTCATGATATGCAAAGCTCCAAAATACTCCTGTATATCCAACTTTGTCCATTACGCCTAAAAACTGTTCTGAAAAGATACCTGCCGGACATCGGAACAAATACATTTCATATCCAAAATTCTCTTTCACGTAATTATGAAGTTCCATAATTTCATTTTCCTGCTGTTCCAAAGCCAATGACGAAACCCCTGCCGAAGGATGTGTCACACTATGATTTCCAACAGTATGCCCTTCCTCAATCATACGTTTTACCAATTCCGGCTCTTTCTTTGCATAGTCCATAGTAATGAAAAACACAGCCTTTACGTTTTTTTCCTTTAATACATCAAGAATCTTTGAAGTATAGCCATTTTCATACCCTTCATCAAATGTCAGGTAAATAACTTTCTCGTCACTGTCATTCATAATAAACCTCACGGAATGGGTTCCATATTTCTCTTGAAACTGAATGCAGCCCGCAGGACGATTCAAATCGTCCACCTGTGTTCCCTGTCCCCAGCCACTTGATTCGGTAGACATCGATTGCAATTCTGCATCTGTAGGTACCTTATCCGGTTCTTTAAAAAGAGGACTTCTTTCGGAAATGGTTTCCTGTGTATCAATTACATAATCTGGTTTTTCATCGTTGATTGGTTCCTGTTCCGTAAAGGTAGGTTCTGCTGCTTCTGTAACCGTAGCTGCCTCTGTAACCTGTGCCTCTTCCGTAACCACATTTCCAGCTTCTGTTTCTATGTCGTTGATGCCCACATTTCCAACCGTTTCCGTTTTTCCACACCCGGTAAGAAGTGCCACTGCACATCCACAAACTAATATTTTCTGTAACATTTTATTTTTCATGACGCGGTTTCTCCTTAACAATTTCAGCTGCGCTAACGATTTTCATTAAGATATCGGTATTGCTATTCTGATTTAATTCTTGAACTTTAGAGAACAATTCTCCCTTTTCAGATGCTACATATCTTGGTGTCACATGATTTAACACATATGCCGCAATGTCTGCTTTGCATTTATCACATGTACAGCAT
Organism: Lachnospiraceae bacterium; assembly: GCA_050874665.1. Lineage (GTDB taxonomy): Bacteria > Bacillota > Clostridia > Lachnospirales > Lachnospiraceae > RUG11237. Next base: position 105,650 of record JBNMLC010000006.1, read on the forward strand.
CCTAAAGAATCAATAATCGATTCCATTTTTCCAAAAACAATATCCTCCATAATATTTCTAACACCTTGTTCATTAAATTCATTCATACTTTTCCCTCTTTTTCTTTCTCATTTCTTCTAATGTTGTTTTATTTTATCGGTCTATTTTTCGCATTTCTTTAGACATCTTTAGACATAAGATATCATTTTTCTTATTTTAAGTACTTCATAATATCCCTTACTTCTTCCGTATCCTTTTTCAATAATTCAGCTAATTCTTCTACCAGAGGTTTTCTGTTGTTTTCTTTTTCAAACTCATTGATACATTTATCAACCTCATCGATTTGTTTTACAAGATAATCCTCCGCCTTATTTTCTGTTTCCGATTCATAAATTGCAGCTTCCATGCTATGACAGATATTTTGCATAAGGTAATTCTCAATGTCTTCTATTTTCTGCGGTATCTTTGCTGCCGCTATTCCATTCAGCAGACCAATATTGCCTTCCTGAATTAAATCTTCTATCAAAACGCCCTGCCCACGATATATTCTGGCAATGTCTGCAATCCTGTTTAAATATCCGGTAATCAATTCTTCTTTTGCGCTCTCCTCATTCCTGACTGCCCTCCAGAAGATTTGTTCCAGCCGTTCTTTAGAAATATCCTTATACTCTTTGATTTCTTCCATATACATTTGTAAAAATCTAGAATCCTCTTCCTTTTCTTCCGGTACCGTTTCTTTTTCTTTTACATAATCCACAATTTGAATTTTATTTTCTATTAAATAATCACATACCGCCCTCAACTGTTCCTCTGATAAATTCAAATCCTTCAATTCTTCTTTTATATCGTCTAAAGCCAGCATGTTATCATAAATTTTAGCAACTTCTTTCAACCCACTAATCGCATTCGCAAAGCTTTCCTGATTCATATTTTCCTCCATGACTGCAAAAGTTATCTTTTTTTGTGTTCGTGTGTAAAAAGATGATCCTGACAATACTCATAATTTCCTTCACATTTAGAGCAAAAACGAAATTCCAGATTTTCTCCATCCTCCTCTGTTCTTCCGCATATTGCACACTTATGCTTCGTTATTCCATTTGAATATACCACCTGTTTTTTGTATGTGCGTTTTCGTTTCATCTCTGACGGTGAAATTTTACGGTAATTTCTTGTGCTGAAGAAAAATACCAGAAAATTCAAAATAGATGCGACAATGACCACCCGGTCTGCCCAGCTTCCTACAATAGCCTGAAACAACAAATATGCCACATCAAAGTATGCCATCCATTTAATCTTAATCGGAATAATAAAGTACAACATCACTCTCATATCCGGATAAGAGGCTGCAAAAGCAAGAAAAATCGATAAATTGATATAATACGTGCTGAAAGCAGAACCCATCAGCCAGGTTGTGCCACTAATTCTACCTATTATATACAAAACAAATGCTCCGATAATGGTAAAAAGCACACCGGAAAATATATATACATTATACCGGAATGTTCCCCATGTTCTCTCCAAAGTTGTTCCAAGTGAATAGTAAAAAAACAACATAATAAACGTAAAGATTCCAAAACTTGATGGTGGAATCAAAAGCCAGGTAACCAGTCTCCATACTTGCCCTTGCATAATGTATGCCGGTTCCAAAGACAAATATCCTAATAAATTCGGGGTCGCTAATTTTATAATATATCCCAGCACATAACCGCCAATGAGCCATATCGAAAGATTTGTGATTGCAAATCTTCCAAATTTTCTTTCTAACTTATTTAACCAGTTCATTGTTTCTACCTTTCTTTCTATACTCTATATATCATAATACCTTTTTGTATTATTGATTTTTAAAATAAATTCTTTTTTGAAAAAATAATTGCCACTGCAATACTGCAAAGTAATGATATCACTATTACAATAGCAAAGCCATATGGACTGTTTGCAAATGGCATTCCTGAGCCCGCAACGTTCATTCCATAAGCGCTAAATATCATCGTCGGTATTGACATAACAATGGTTACCGTTGCCAAAAATTTCATAGCAATATTTAAATTATTAGAAATAATGGAAGCAAACGCATCTACCATGCCATTCAAAATTCCACTATATATATTTGCCATCTCAATCGCCTGCTTATTTTCAATGATAACATCTTCCAGCAAGTCCGTATCTTCCGGATATTTCTTAATACTTTCACTTTTCAGCAGACGTTCTAACACTACTTCATTCGAACGAAGAGATGTAGTAAAATAGACCAAACTTTTTTCCAGCTCCAAAAGTTCGATTAACTCATAATTTTTCTGGGATTCATGAAGATTTTTTTCAATTACCTCGCTTTTTTTATCTATAATTCTCAGATAATGCAGGAACAAGGTTGCATTTTTGTACAGTATTTGTAATATAAACCTTGTCTTTTTATACGTAAAAAAATTGCGTACCCTGCCATCCATAAAGGCAGTAAGAATGGTCGTTTCTTCCAGGCAGACTGTAAAAATCACCTTTTCTGTTAATATAATACCCAGAGGAATGGTCACGTACCACTCTTTATCATTTCTCTCTTCGATTACAGGAATATCAACAAGAATCAAGGTATAATCGTCTTCAACGACAATACGGGAACGTTCTTCCTCATCCAACGGTGCCCGCAAATCTTCCATATCAATTCCATATTCATCAGAAATGCTGAGAATTTCAGAAGCAGTCGGATCAGACAAAGCAACCCAGCATCCTTCTTGAATTTCGCTTACCTGTCTAATTCCGTCCTCCATGGTTCTGAATATTTTCATCATGATTTATATATCTCCTTTCAAATACCAATTCCAGGCATTTGAACAGATAAAAGTAAGCCTCGGAACCGGTTTTTTGTTCTATTTACTAATCTTCCGTGCCGACACCCTCGTGTCTTATCAGGCCCACTTTCCATTAAATTTCACTCCTTTTCTTTCACTTTATATGCCACTTAAGTTTAACATCATTCTTTTTAATTGTAAATAAAAGAAATGAAGGAAATTGTTAATTCTATGGTAATTGGCTAAAATTTCTATTAATTCCGTATAAATCCTTTTGACCAAGTGATACTTTTCTAGTTTTTTGTTGTATTTTAAATTTTCTTGTCGTATAATGTATCTTGTTTTGAGAAATTTTACTACCTATATACATATGTAGTATTAAGAAGCAGAAAATCAAAAGTATTTTTTTCTCATTTTTAAGCATATAGTTAAGAGTCATATTTAGTCAGGAGGTAGGCATAACATTGCCAGAACATGCTATGAATAATCCAAACTTTTATACATTAGGAATCGATATCGGTTCCACAACTGTAAAAATTGCAATCTTAAACGATGAAAATAAAATTGTCTTTTCAGATTATGAAAGACACTTTGCCAATATTAAAGAAACTCTTTATGGACTAGTCGCCAAAGCATTCAAAGAACTTGGTGATATCACTGTTTCTGCTATGATTACCGGTTCCGGTGGACTGACACTTGCAAACCATTTAGGAATCCCTTTTACGCAAGAAGTAATTGCCGTTTCCACCGCCCTTTCTGTGTATGCGCCAAAGACAGATGTTGCCATTGAGCTTGGCGGTGAAGATGCTAAAATTATTTATTTTGAAGGTGGCAATGTAGAGCAGCGTATGAATGGTATTTGTGCCGGCGGTACCGGTTCCTTTATCGATCAGATGGCCTCCCTCTTACAGACAGATGCTACTGGTCTGAATAACTATGCAAAAGATTATAAAGCCATCTATCCTATTGCTGCAAGATGTGGTGTTTTTGCAAAAACAGATATTCAGCCTCTAATTAATGAAGGTGCTACCAAAGAAGATTTATCTGCCTCCATCTTTCAGGCTGTGGTAAATCAAACGATTAGTGGACTTGCCTGTGGTAAACCAATTCGTGGACATGTTGCATTTTTAGGTGGTCCGCTCCACTTTCTTGACCAATTAAAAGCAGCCTTTATTCGCACTTTGAAATTAGATGATGAACACAGTATCACTCCTGATAACTCTCATCTTTTCGCAGCCGCCGGTTCTGCATTAAATGCCAATAAAGAATTAACACTGACACTTTCTTCTTTAGAAGAAAAGTTATCCGGCGACATTAAAATGGAATTTGAAGTGGAACGATTAGACCCATTATTCTGCTCCGCAGATGATTATAATGAATTTACAAAACGTCACGAAAGTCACTCCGTAGCTACCGGAGATTTATCTTCTTATAAAGGAAACTGCTATCTCGGTATTGATGCAGGCTCTACTACTACCAAAGCAGCTTTAGTGGCAGAAAACGGGGATTTACTATATTCCTTTTACAGTAACAATAACGGAAGTCCTTTGGCAACAACGATTCGTGCCATCAAAGATATCTATGCAAGACTTCCGCAGGAAGCACATATTGTTCACTCCTGTTCCACCGGTTATGGAGAAGCTTTGATTAAAAATGCACTAATGTTGGAAGAAGGCGAAGTAGAAACCGTAGCGCACTACTATGCTGCCGCTTTCTTTGATCCGGAAGTTGACTGTATCTTAGACATTGGCGGTCAGGATATGAAATGCATCAAAATCAAAAACAAAACAGTAGACAGCGTACAGTTAAATGAGGCCTGCTCCTCTGGTTGCGGCTCTTTCATTGAAACTTTTGCAAAATCATTAAATTATAGTGTACAAGACTTTGCAAAAGCAGCTTTATTTGCAAAAAATCCAATTGATCTTGGAACACGCTGTACCGTATTTATGAACTCTAAAGTAAAGCAGGCACAAAAGGAGGGTGCGGAGGTTTCAGATATTTCTGCCGGACTTGCTTATTCTGTTATTAAAAACGCATTATATAAGGTAATTAAGGTAAGTTCTGCCGCAGAATTAGGAAACCACATCGTTGTGCAGGGAGGTACTTTCTACAATGATGCTGTCCTTCGAAGTTTTGAAAAAATAGCCGACTGTAACGCAATTCGTCCTGATATTGCCGGTATTATGGGTGCTTTTGGAGCCGCATTAATTGCCAGAGAACGTTTTCAGGAAAGCCAGATTACAACGATGCTTTCTATTGATAAAATAAGTTCTTTAGAATTTAGTACAAGTATGTCCCGGTGTAAAGGCTGTACCAATAACTGTCTTCTAACCATTAACCGTTTCAGCGGCGGACGTCAGTTTATTACCGGAAATCGGTGCGAACGCGGTATCGGTGGTCAGAAAAACAAAGAAAATATTCCAAATTTGTTTGATTATAAGACAAAATTACTATTTGACCGTGAGGCTTTATCAGAAACGGAAGCCCTCCGGGGGACCGTAGGTATTCCACGTGTCTTAAATATGTACGAAAACTATCCTTTCTGGGCTGAGTTTTTTAAAGCCTTAAAATTCCGTGTAGTACTTTCACCGGAATCAAACCGCAAAATTTATGAGCTGGGGATTGAATCTATTCCAAGTGAATCTGAGTGTTACCCTGCAAAACTGGCTCACGGACATGTTATGTGGCTGTTGAATCAAGGTATCAACTTTATTTTCTACCCTTGCATTCCATATGAAAGAGTGGAATTTGAAGATGCCAACAATCACTATAATTGCCCGATTGTTACTTCTTATGCAGAAAATATAAAAAATAATATTGATGAATTGAAGAATCCAGAGATTTTATTCTTAAATCCTTTTCTTCCATTTACCAATTTAGAAGTATTGACAAAACGTTTAATTGAGGAATTTAGTACACAATTTTCTATTTCTGCTGCTGAAATCAAGGAAGCCTGTGAAATTGGCTGGCATGAAATGCAGAAGGTTCATATCAAGGTTCAACAAAAAGGCGTGGAAACTCTTGCCTACTTAAAAGAAACCGGAAGACACGGTATTGTCCTTGCAGGACGCCCTTATCATATTGATCCTGAAATTAACCACGGTATTCCTGAACTAATTACTTCTTATGGGATTGCTGTCTTTACAGAAGACTCCGTATCACACCTTTCAAAGGTAGAACGGCCTCTGCTTGTCATGGATCAATGGATGTACCACTCAAGACTTTATGCCGCTGCAAACTTTGTAAAAGTTCAAGATAACCTTGATTTAATACAATTGAATTCTTTTGGCTGTGGCTTGGATGCAGTTACCACAGATCAGGTAAATGACATTTTAACTGATTCGGGAAAAATATATACTTGTTTAAAAATAGATGAAGTAAACTCTCTTGGTGCTGCCAGAATCCGTATCCGATCCCTGCTTTCTGCCATTCGTGTAAGAAAACAACGTAACATTCAAAGAACCATTGTTCCTGCTAATTTTGAACGTGTTATTTTTACAGAAGAAATGCGGGATAATTATACAATTCTTTGCCCGCAGATGTCACCAATCCATTTTTCCATTGTGGAGCCTGCGTTCCGGACCTGTGGATATAATATTGAACTTTTAGATAATGATGGAAAACAAGCGGTAGATGTTGGATTAAAATACGTAAACAATGATGCCTGCTACCCTTCCCTCATGGTCGTTGGACAGATTATGGATGCTATCCTTTCCGGAAAATATGATTTAACTAAGACTGCAGTTATTATTACGCAGACAGGCGGTGGCTGCCGTGCTACAAACTATATTGGCTTTATCCGTCGTGCTTTAAGAAAAGCCGGCTATCCAGACATACCTGTCCTCTCTCTGAACTTAAGTGGTTTTGAGAAAAATCCTGGCTTTAAAATCACACCAAAGCTTGCTTTAAAGGGTATGTATGCAGTGGAATTTGGTGATGTACTGATGCGTTGCCTGTACGCAACAAGACCATACGAAGCAGAGCAAGGCGCTGCGAATGCTCTGCATAAGAAATGGGAGCAGAAATGTATTGATTTCGTTACCGGAAAAAATTATCCTTCTTATTCCGGTTACAAAAAAATCTGTCGGGAAATCATCCGTGATTTTGATGCTTTACCAAGAAAAGACATCAAAAAACCTCGTGTTGGCGTTGTAGGTGAAATTCTCGTAAAATTTATGCCTGCTGCCAACAACTATTTGGTAGATTTACTTGAAGCAGAAGGGGCCGAGGCTGTCGTACCTGATTTGTTAGATTTCTTCCTGTACTGCTTCTACAATTCCAATTTTAAATATGAAAAACTCGGAATGAAAAAATCTACTGCTACTAAGGCTAACCTTGGTATTAAGGCTTTAGAATGGTTTCGCTCTGCCGCCAGAAAAGAATTCGAAAAGAGTGTACACTTTGATGCCCCTGCGCATATCGAGGATCTGGCAAAAATGGCATCAGAAATTGTATCTTGTGGCAATCAGACAGGGGAAGGCTGGTTCTTGACCGGTGAAATGCTAGAATTAATTCATTCCGGTGCAAAAAACATTGTATGTACCCAGCCTTTTGCGTGTCTTCCAAACCATATTGTAGGTAAAGGTGTTATCAAAGAACTTCGTCACCGCTACCCTGACTCTAATATCGTTGCGATAGATTACGATCCGGGTGCCAGCGAGGTAAATCAGCTAAACAGAATTAAATTAATGCTTTCAACCGCATACAAAAACTTATAATTATTTATATAGAATCAGGGTTCAAAACACCCTAATCTATTAATAAATTGTTAAATTCTATTAAATATAGATTAAAATTTATTGACAGGTGATTGAATATTTTATATAATAGGAATGAAGCATATGGAGCACTATGTTTCGTTTCTATTATTACCATATACATAAACAAGGGGGTGAAAAGTAATGCAGAAAATGACAGAAAATGCAATGAGAAACATTGGTGGTGGTAAACACTATTATGTTTTGAAATGTAGAAAATGTTTTCGTGCTTTCGAGGACAGTTGGTTAGGTTCACTGGCTATGAAATTACACATTAAGTCAGTACATGGTTCAGGTAGTTACTATCGTAAGGATGTATGTACAGCAATGGGACAGCCTCATAAATAAAGAGAACGAAACAATTGTTGTATATTCTTATGAATATACGCAAAAAACACCTGCTTATCACTAAGCAGGTGTTTTTTGTGGTTTTATAAGTTAAGTCCCCTACTCTATAGTTTATCAATTTTTTACATAACACAATCACCACTCAAAAAACGAAAGGAATATGAAGAATATGAAATACCCACATGTACAACAGCATGATGAAAAAGATTGCGGTGCAGCCTGTCTCTCAATGATATGTGAGTTTTACGGTTTGAAGCTTCCTATTGCAAAATTCAGAAACTTAATTCGGGTCGATAACCAAGGTGCTAATATATACGGCTTAGTGACTGGAGCCGAAAAAGTAAATCTACACGCTGAAGCACTTGAGGGCACTCTAAAAGAACTTTTTGAAGGCATACAAGATAGAGAGATTGCATTTCCTTTTATTGCCAGAATTGTAAATGAAGCACAGTATGAACACTATATTGTTGTTTACTCCATAAAAAATGGAATTGTCATAGTCGGAGATCCGGCAAAAATCAAGATAACACGAATGCCCGTGGAAGCATTTATAGAGCAATGGCAAGGACAAATCATTGTTTTTGAGCCAAACCAAAACTTTCAGCCTGGAAATGCAAGAAAGAACTCATTTTATAAATTTTTTAAATATATAACAATTCAAAAGAAAATGCTTCTATTTGTCTTTTTCATGTCTATCATGGTTTCAGCTATTAACATATTCGGTTCTGTTATATTCGATTATGTTTTGAATGCCGCTTTTACCTCCGCTGCAAGCGAAGAAGAAATCATGGATGATGAACACATGGATGAACACTCAAAAGCGAGCGAAGGAACTATTACTAAATTAACGGAAAGCCTTGAGCATAAGCTATCTATCGTTTTTGAAAATATTAATACGGTTTGTATCTCTATTATCATATTGTATATTTTTAGATGGATATTGCAAATGTTAAGAGGTTACCTCCTTGCTCTTGTTGCTAAAAAAGTTGATGTTCCACTAACACTTGAATATTATAATCATCTTATAGATTTGCCAACAGATTTTTTTGGTTCAAGAAAAACTGGAGAATTTATGTCAAGATTTTCCGATTCCGAAAAAATAAGGGAGGCTATATCAACAACAACGTTAACTATTATGCTTGATACCATTCTGGCTATAGCTGGTGGTGCATTACTTTATTACATAAGCAGCACGCTTTTTTTCATTACTATTGCTATTATGCTTGTCTATTCCATCATCATATTTACATTTAGACGACCCATAAAAATAATCAACCATAATCTAATGGAGCAAGATGCACAAGTTACCGCATATCTTAAAGAGTCCATTGATGGCATAGAAACAATAAAGGCATGCCTGTACGAAAACTCTGCAAAAGGAAAAACAGAAAAAATGTACAACAAACTAGCTGATATGTCTGTAAAGGGAGCTATCATCTACAATTTGCAGGAAACGATTGTTAATCTTATCGCATCTATTGGTGTCGTTACCTTATTGTGGTCTGGTACCTATCTTTGTTTGAAAGACATCATTAGTATTGGAGATTTGTTTACGTTCTATTATCTTACAGATTTCTTTTTAAATCCAGTGCAGAACCTTATCAATTTACAGCCTGAATTACAAACTGCGGTAGTTGCGGCAGAACGTTTGAATGATATTCTTGATACAGAAACTGAAAAAAATGATGCAAATGAGGATGCAGACAATCTCTTTGGCGATATCAGAATAAAAAATGTTGATTTCAGATATGGAAATCGACAGCTTGTTCTTAAAAACATAAATATGCTCTTTCCGAAAGGTAAAAAAATTGCCATTGTAGGTGAAAGTGGTTGTGGAAAAACAACATTAGCAAAATTATTGATGTCGTTTTACAAACCGGAAACAGGTTGCATCACAATTAACAATAAAGATTTATATCAATACACTCCCTCTTCCATAAGAAGACACATTGCATATGTTTCACAAGATGTTTTCTTATTTTCAGATACCGTAAAAAATAATCTTAAGCTCGGAAATGAAAATGCTACCGATGAAGAAATTGAAAAAGTATGTGAAATGTGCATGGCTAATGAATTTATTAAATCCCTCCCTAATGGCTATGACACCATGCTGGAAGAAAACGGAACAAATTTATCCGGCGGGCAAAAACAACGAATTGCAATAGCAAGAGCATTGCTTATGAAACCTGATATTATTATATTAGATGAAGCAACAAGTAATTTAGATAGCATTACCGAACAAAGCTTTCAAAAAACAATTGATCATCTGGACACAAATATCACTTGTATCATAATTGCCCATAGATTAAAAACAATTAAAAGCTGTGACTATATCTATGTCATGGAAAAAGGTAGCGTCTTTGAAAGCGGAACCCATGAAGAACTTATAGATAAACATGGTATCTATTATCAAAACGTAAACGCATAAATTGACAAAGGTGTAATCTTATCCCCCGGCTATCCTTTTCCACTGTGTGCATACATTCAAATAGCGGCAAGTGATGGTACAATACATTTATTTCCATCACTTGCCGCTTTATACTTGAGAGTTTTCCTCTCCCCTTAAGCATTACATATTTTTTTCTTAAATAAATTACGAAAGACTTCTTTTATGGTACAATACTTATCCATAAGACATACAATAACTGTTTCTCTGTATTTTGGTAAATATAACGTCAAAGGGAACATATGTTTTCTTATAATATCCATTTCTATCTCTGTCAACTCATAATCACGCATAGCATTCTTCAACGCAATTCCGGGATGATGAAATCCATGTAAATTTCCTAAACGCTGATGATGCCAGTCATACAAAAAATAATCATGCAGCAAAGCCCCTCGAATTAAGCTCTTCATATCCACCTTAACATGAAATTTACAGGCAAATACTACACTTTCATATGCCACCGCTTTGCAATGCATCAGGCAAGTCGTGTCACCATGTTGAATATAATTTGACATTTGTTTGATTTTTTCATCCGCAAGTAATTCATCCATATAATCATTGAATGCAATCAACTGCTCCTTTGTCATTTTTTAACTCCCTTTCTTGTTCTACTCCATTGAAATTTCTATCTTTACTTTACTACGCTTCTTCTAATAAAGCAACTAATTCTTTGGGATGTTCAATAATATATTCTGCATGATTTTCTTCTAATTCCTTACGTTCGCGAAATCCCCAAGTAACACCAACCGTATGCATTCCTGCCTTGTTCCCTGTCTGCATATCCGTATTGGTATCACCAATATAAAGGCATTCTTTACATTGCACCTCCAATTCTTGTGCAATAAGAATTGCACCTTGAGGACTTGGTTTTCTTAGAACACCTTCTCTCTGTCCCCGGATTATCTGAAACATATCTTTTCCAAATACCATTTCTACTACTTTTACGGCTTCTTTGTCTGCCTTATTTGACAATACTGCAAGTTTTATTCCCTTTTCTTTTAGCTGTGTCAATGTTTCTTTTATCCCATCGTATGCCTTAACCTGATACATACTATTTTCGCTAAAGTAACTGTCATAAATTTTCACAGCCTCTTCATAATGTATTAATTCTACATCACCCGCTGCCCGTAAAGCCCGCTCTAGTAATACACTTCTTCCATCTCCTGCGAATTGTTTGAATCTTTCTTCCGGTTGTGGTGCATATCCTAAATCACGTAATGTAAGATTTACCGAATATGCTAAAGATTTTACTGTGTCCGTTAATGTTCCATCTAAATCAAATATGCATGCCTTCATCATCTTCTAATTCCTTTTTCTCCATAGATTCTTCGGGGATAAATACCCTGTTTGTATTGGTACTATTCTTTATTTTTTCTATTTTTACAGCCTCTTCACAGAAGTATTGCTGGGCACTTAATGACTCCTTACCTCGTTTATCTACCCTTTCATAAGTCCCGTCTTTTTTCAATATACGTGCTTTCAATGTATCTGCTAACTGAATATCTAAAATATGCATTACTTGTCTTTTTAAGTTTTCATCTTCCACCGGAAACAAAATCTCCACTCTGCGATCTAAATTTCTCGACATCCAGTCTGCGCTAGACATATATATTTCTTCATTGCCATTATCATAAAAATAATATATTCTGCTATGCTCCAGGAAATTTCCGACAATAGAGCGCACTGTAATATTTTCACTAACCCCGGGAATTCCTACTTTTAGACAACAGATTCCACGAACAATCAGTTCAATTTTTACACCTTCTGCTGCAGCTTCATACAAGCTTTCAATAATTCCTCTGTCGCATAGTGAATTCATCTTAGCAATAATATGTGCCTTCTTACCCCGTCTTGCATTATCCCGCTCCCGTTCAATCAGACTTACAAATTTATCCCGAAGCCAAATTGGTGCCACAGAAAGACAATTCCATGACTTTGGTTCCGAATATCCGGACAGCATATTGAAAACCGCCGTAGCATCTGCCCCTATCCGCTCGGAACATGTTAACAGACCCATATCTGTATATAATTTTGCTGTGGCATCATTATAATTTCCAGTGCCCAAGTGTACATATCGGCGGATTCCATCTTCCTCTTTTCTTACTACCAAAGTAATTTTACTGTGTGTTTTCAAACCCACAAGTCCATAAATCACATGGCATCCTGCTTTTTCCAACATTCTTGCCCAGCCTATATTATTTTCCTCGTCAAACCTCGCCTTTAGTTCAACCAGGACAGAAACCTGTTTCCCATTTTCCGCTGCCTGAGCCAGTGCTGCAATAATTGGCGAATTTCCACTCACACGGTAAAGTGTCTGTTTAATTGCCAGAACCTCCTTATCTCTTGCCGCCTGTTTCACAAAATCTACCACGGGATCAAATGTCTGGTACGGGTGGTGAAGCAGAATATCTCCCTTACGTATCTGTTTGAAAATACTTTCACCTTCTATAATTTGCGGCACCGGTTGAGGTTTATATTTTGGATTTTTCAAATATTCAAATCCGTCCATACCATAAAGCTTCATTAAAAAGGTCAGATCAATCGGACCATTGATTTTAAAAATATCCTCTTCTTTGATGCGAAGTTCTTTTCTTAGGATTTTTAGTAAACGCTTATCAATACTTCCTTCAACCTCTAATCGTATTGCCTCCCCCCATTGACGTTTCTTTAACTGTCGCTCAATTTCTTTTAACAAATCCTCTGCTTCATCTTCATCTATACTTAAATCTGCATTGCGCATAATTCTGTATGGGTGTGCACATACAACATTATAATTAAGAAATAATTTGTCAATATTTCTTTCAATCACCTCTTCCAGCAAAATAAGATTTTTTTCTCCATTTTCACTATCCGGAAGCGGGACAATACGTGGAATGACTGCCGGTACCTGTACGGTAGCAAATTCTAATTCCCCACCCTCTTCCTTCTTTGATAATAATGCTCCGATATTTAAGGATTTATTTCTAATTAGTGGAAATGGCCTTGAGGAATCCACTGCCATAGGTGTCAGAACCGGGTATACATTTTCCATAAAAAATACATCGACAAAGTCTTCCTGCTCTTTTGTTAATTCTTCATGTGACGATATGAGATTTAAATGTTCTGCCTTCAATGCCGGAAGCAGCGAGCGATTATATGTCATGTACTGACTGTTAACAAAATTATGTGTTTCCCTGTTGATTTCAACCAACTGCTCTGCCGGAGTCATTCCTGCAATGTCTGTCTTTTCATATTCTGCATTTACCATATCCTTCAAAGATGCCACTCTGACCATAAAAAATTCGTCCAGATTGGAAGAAGTAATGCTTAAAAATTTAATCCGCTCAAACAGTAAATTCTCCTTGTCTTTCGCCTCCTCTAACACTCTGGTATTAAATAAAATCCAACTTAACTCTCTATTTTTATAATACTCTGGTTTGCCAAAATTTTTCTTTTCCATACTTTTCCCCCTTAAATGCTTTTTCTTTGTTTTACTACTGGCATAACTCCCAAAATTTCTTCGAAAAACTCAGCACTCTCTCGTATTTTTTCTTTTTCTAACATAATATCATCGTTCGATGTCACAGAAATCACCAACTGTTTTTCCCTCACTATAAATTTTGTATTTTTAAGTTTCTGTTTATTGCTGTAATCCATGGAATTTATTAGTCGAAGCATGGCTGTCAGCTTTGCAATCACCAAATATTCTGGCTCTCCAATGCTAGTATATGAGGACAATTTTTCAAAATATTCAAATTCTTCTGTATTGAATTTTACCACCTGTGCAACCAGTTCTCTCTCTTTATGAGACAATCCTATAATTTCTGTTGCCATAATTATATTATAAGCACAATCTGCACTCCTTGACATACTGATGTATTTTCCACAATCACATAAAATAACAGCGATACGAAGCAACAGTTTTTCCCTTTTGCCCAATCCATGAACTTTTTTTGTCACATCAAAAAGTTCCATCGCCAATTCTTCCATAATATTTATGTGGTTCTTTCCTGCCATATAGCGCTTTGCCATGTTTTTAGCAGACGCAATAATATCATCTTCAAAATTATGTTCCGCTTTAATCAGTTGTTTCCGTTCGGCATAATCATAAGCAATTCCATCGCCCAAATCCCTATTTGGTGCCCAGATAGTTTCTGCTTCCATAATTTCTAAAAAGCGTTTATAAATAATTCCAAACGGAAGAATTAATCTCGCGTTTTCCTGTGCAACACCTAACTTTTTAGCTGCCTGCTCCGGAGTCAGCCTGCATATCTTTTCATAGATTTTCATGTATTCTTCGTAGGTGGCACGACCATTCAGTGAATTATTGTCTGTTCTTGCAATAAAATTTGTAATAAATTCTCCCGTAATGATAATATTTCTTATATTTCTTTCTTTCAGATAAAACTTCTTAAAGTGATTTAACTCGGTACTAATAAGCTCTTCGACATATTGACCGTAATGAGTAGTTCTATTTTCTAATGCCGACAGGGTCTCCCGGATTCTTAGAGAACCCAGTTTGATATTCTGTGTGGTAATCAGACTATCCTTATCAAACAATGATACCTGTATACTTCCGCCACCTACATCAATAATTGCCGTTCCCTTTTTAATCACTTCGTTAAATTCATTCCATTTAGATGCAATAGATTTGTAACCAATAAAGCGCTGCTCTGAATTACTTAAAATCTCTATCTGAAATCCTGTTCGCACTTTAATCTGTTCTAACAAAATTCGTGTGTTTTTTACTTCTCGTAAAGCACTGGTAGCGCACACACGATATTCTTCTACTCCATATTCTTTCATAAATACTTTAAAGTCATTTAAAGTTTTACACAACCTGTCAATCAGTTCCTGGCTGATTTTTTCTTTTGTAAACGCATCTGCCCCCAATTCCAAGTGGTTAATGATACTGTTTAATTCCTTCATGCCACTTCGTCCTGACAATTCAAATATCTTCATTCCTGTTTCATAAGAGCGGATATAAATTGCCGCAAAAATAACCTTTTTCATGCTTGTATCGCCTCCCACTGATAATCCTTCTTTTTCATTTTAAGCTATTTCTATCTTTGTTTCAATGAGTTTTTGTTAACTTTTCGTAAATCTCTTTTACAAAAAGGGTCTTGCTTAAAATTGCAAGACCCTTTTACTCTTTTGCCTATTTTTTCTATTTTGTCTGACCCATGACATTCATTTCTTCGTTCTGCCCAAACTGCCAGAAACCATAATATCCTTTTTCTTCTAATTTATTTAAAAGCTTTCCTACTTTCTTTGGACGTTCGAACAAGGTCACGGTATAATTCTTACGCAATTCTTCCGCCTTTTGATATGCCCCTACAATATCCTCCGGTTCATAAATCACTGCCACCCGCTTCTTCGTGTCCTCTTCTTTGATTCCCTGTTCGCTTAAAATAGCATAAATACGTTCAAATCCAATGGAGAAGCCTACTGCCGGAACATCTTCATTCAAAAACTTTCCAATCAAATGATCGTATCTTCCACCACCCGCAATGGCTCCTTTAAATTTATTACTCTCTACTTCAAATACAGTTCCTGTATAATATCCCTGACCTCTTACAAGGGAAATGTCATATTTCAAATTATATTTTCCCTCTGCAAGCTCTTGGGCTGTCTTTATAATTCTTTTTACATTGGCAATTGCTTCGTTATCTCCTATCATTTTTTCTATGCCTTCCAGAGAAAAATCTCCTGCCTTTAAAAATGCTGCAAATTTGTCGATAACCTTCGAATCATATCCTTTTTCTGTCAATTCGCTCTCTACGCCTTCTGCACCAATTTTATCCATTTTATCAAAGATAATGCATACGCTGTCTAATTCTTTTTCTTCAAAGCCCATATGCAATAGCACAGCACGCAAAATTCTTCTGTCGTTTACTTTTACTGTAAACTCGTCCATTCCAATGGCAAGCAATGCCTTTGTCGTTGTACAAATCAGCTCGATTTCCGCATTAATCGAAGATGTTCCTAAAATATCAATATCACACTGGATAAATTCTCTTAATCTTCCCTTTTGCGGACGTTCCGCACGATATACACGGTCAATCTGTATGCATTTCATTGGTGCAATTAAATCATTTCGATTATTTGCATAATAACGACTCAATGGTAATGTTAAATCATATCGAAGCCCCATATCAGACAGCTCGTCCATATTACCGGCTTCAATTGCTTTTGTAAGCTTGTCACCTCTCTTTAAAATTTTAAAGATAAGATTTAAGTTTTCTCCACCCTCACTCTTATCTAAATTTTCAGCATCTTCTATCGCCGGCGTGATAATATGTTCAAAGCCATTTTCCGTATAGACTTCTAAAATTTTGTTTTGCAGATAATCGCGAATCCTTGCCTGCTCCGGTAAATAATCGTTGGTTCCTTTTACACTTTTAATCTTCATTTTTAACTTCCTTACTCTTGCATTTTTCTTTTAATTATAATAATGTTTCACATATTTCGCAATAGTTTTCGAACAATTGGCACAATTACAAATAATCCGGTCCAAAGCTTTTAGGAAGAAGTTCCGCCAATGTATATTCCTTATATTGTTCTTCACTTTTTGCCAGTATAATAATAAATTCCTCAGGAGCAACAAACTCCCGCATTACCTGCCTGCAGACACCACACGGTGGGCAATAATTCATACTTTTTCCTTCCGCTCCCCCTACGATGGCAAGCTTCAAAAATTCTTTTTCCCCTTCGCTTACTGCTTTAAATATAGCTGTCCGCTCTGCACAATTCGTAGGCGAAAAAGCTGCATTTTCAATATTACAACCGGTGTACACCTTTCCATTTTTACTAAGTAATGCAGCTCCAACATGAAATTTAGAGTATGGGGCATAAGAATTCTCTTTTGCCTCAAGTGCCTGTCTGATCAACATTTCATTTTCCATAATAGTCACATATCCTTTTCCTTTTATTTAAGTTTCATTTCCATTCAATGTTTCAATGCTATTCCAGACTAATTTTTTGAATTCCTCTGCTACCCTGTCTGCTGTTTCCTGAACTTCCTTATGAGATAAAGGTGTTTCACTGATACCGCTTGCCATATTAGAAATACAGGAAATGCCACAAATCTGCATACCCATATGATTCGCAGCCACTGCTTCACATGCTGTGCTCATTCCCACAGCATCAGCTCCAAGCATTTTACTCATGCGAATCTCTGCAGGCGTTTCATATGCAGGCCCGGTAAATTGAATGTATACTCCCTGTTGAATGGGAATATTTAAGTTCACTGCACATTCTTTTATATGTTCCTGCAATGCCCGGTCATATACATTACTCATATCAGGAAAGCGTACTCCGAATTCTTCTAAATTTTCTCCAATCAACGGTGAAGGTATAAATTCTGCAATATGATCTGTAATCATCATAAAGTCGCCCGGTTGAAAACTTTTATTAATACCACCGGCTGCATTTGTAAGGAACAGAATTTCCGCCCCCATAAGCTTCATCAGACGAACCGGCATCACTACTTCTTCCATAGAATAGCCCTCATAATAATGAACCCTTCCCTGCATCACTACAACCGGAACTTCCCCCACATATCCAAACACAAATCTCCCCTTGTGTCCCACTACGGTTGAAACGGGAAATCCTTTGATATCCTGATAGGGAATCTCCCCTTTTATTTCAATCCTATCTGCAAAATCCCCTAAACCAGAGCCTAAAATTAAAGCTACCTTAGGTTTGAGTGGAATCCGTTCCTTTATTTGCTGATAACATAACTGTAAATTTTCATATGCTCTACTCATAAGCTGTACTCCTCACTCTGTGTAATATGCAAGTTACTAAAATGTTTTTATAGAATTATCATATCATGCAAAATGTCTATTTGTAAACCAGAATGGAAATTTCTTCAAAAACACTTGCAAAATACCGAATTTTCGGTAAAATAGTAAGCGTATGATTTTATACATCTGGAATTATTTATGAAAATGACACATAGAAAGGTAAATTAAGAATGATTAGTACAAGCAATGTAACATTACGTGTTGGTAAAAAAGCCTTATTTGAAGATGTAAATATTAAATTTACAGAGGGAAACTGCTACGGTTTAATCGGTGCCAATGGTGCCGGGAAATCTACATTTCTTAAGATTTTATCCGGACAGTTAGAACCTACCAATGGTGAGGTTATCATCACTCCGGGACAGCGTCTCTCCTTCCTCCAGCAGGATCACTTTAAATACGATGAATTTTCCGTATTAGATACTGTTATCATGGGAAACAAACGTCTATATGATATTATGAAAGAAAAGGATGCCATTTATGCAAAGGAAGATTTCACTGACGAAGATGGTATTCGTGCCAGCGAGTTAGAGGGTGAATTTGCAGAAATGAATGGCTGGGAGGCCGAATCGGATGCCGCTATGCTTTTAAACGGTCTTGGTATTTCAACAGACTTACATTATTCTATTATGGGCGATTTGAAGGGTAGTGAAAAGGTCAAAGTATTACTCGCACAGGCATTGTTTGGAAACCCTGATATTCTTCTTTTAGACGAACCTACCAACCATTTAGACTTAAATGCCATTGAATGGCTCGAAGAATTTTTAATCAATTTTGAAAATACGGTAATCGTAGTATCTCATGACCGTTACTTCTTAAATAAAGTATGTACCCATATTGCAGACATCGATTACGCCAAGATACAGCTCTATGCCGGAAACTATGATTTCTGGTATGAATCCAGCCAGCTTCTTATAAAACAGATGAAAGAAGCAAATAAAAAGAAAGAAGAAAAGATTAAAGAATTACAGGACTTTATTTCACGATTCAGTGCTAATGCTTCTAAATCCAAACAGGCAACCTCCAGAAAGAAAGCCTTAGAAAAAATTGAATTAGACGAAATCAAGCCTTCCAGCCGTAAATACCCATACATTGACTTCCGTCCAGAACGTGAAATCGGTAATGATGTATTAATGGTAGAGGGATTATCAAAAACTATCGACGGTGTAAAAGTCTTAGATAACATTTCTTTCATTATTAACCGCGAAGACAAAGTGGCCTTTGTAGGCGGAAACGAATTGGCAAAAACCACTCTCTTTAAAATCCTTGTAGGTGAAATGGAGCCAGATGAAGGTACTTTTAAATGGGGCGTTACTACCTCCCAGGCATATTTTCCAAAGGATAACACAGAGGAATTCAATTGTGACCTTCCAATTGTTGACTGGTTAACACAATACTCACCGGTAAAAGATGTTACCTATGTACGTGGTTTTCTCGGCAGAATGCTATTCGCCGGTGATGACGGGGTGAAAAAAGTTAATGTATTATCCGGTGGTGAAAAAGTACGCTGCATGGTATCCAAAATGATGATTAGTGGTGCCAATGTCTTAATCTTTGACGAACCTACTGACCACTTAGATATGGAATCTATTACTGCATTGAACAATGGTCTGATTAAATTCCCGGGAGCTATCCTGTTCTCTTCCCGTGATCATCAGTTCGTACAGACTACCGCAAACCGCATTATGGAAATTGTCCCAGGCGGTGCTTTAATCGATAAGATGACTACTTATGATGAATACTTAGAAAGTGATGAAATGGCGAAAAAACGTCAGATTTTCACTGTAGATAACGAAGATGACAATAACTGATTTTCAAAAAGAGAATGTGCATGCATTCTCTTTTTCTCTCTCAACTCATTGAAAGGAGTTTAACTATGGTTGATTTACATGTACATTCTACCGCTTCTGATGGTACCTACACTCCTACCGAACTGGTAGCCTATGCAACAGAAAAAAAACTAACTGCTTTTGCACTGACGGATCATGACACTGTCGCAGGCATCGATGAAGCACTACATGCTTCTGCTTCCTCTCCAGTAAAAGTGATTCCTGGAATCGAATTTTCCACAGAGTACAACGGAAAAGATGTCCATATTGTAGGATTAAACATTGATTATAAATATTCCTATTTTTCTGAAAAATTAACACAATTTATTCAATCCAGAGAAAATAGAAACCAAAAAATGTGTGAACTTCTTACCAATAAAGGCATGAAAATTACTCTTCCAGAACTTTATGAACGTTTTCCGGACTCCGTTATTACAAGAGCACATTTTGCACGTTTCCTGCTAGAGCACAACTACATTTCTAAAATCGAGAACGCTTTTGAAAAATATATTGGTGATCATGGTCCCTGTTATGTTCCCAGAGAAAAAGTGAAACCTGCGCAGGCAATCCACCTGATTCGTGAAGCCGGAGGAATTCCCATTCTTGCCCACCCTCCTCTTTATAAACTAAGTCCAGATGCTCTTGAAGAACTCGTAGCTACTCTATCCAAGCAGGGACTTTTGGGAATTGAAGCAATCTACTCCACTTACAATCGTGCTGACGAAAGTCAGATGCGTCTTCTTGCGAAACGTTATCAGCTTGGTATCAGCGGTGGTTCCGATTTTCACGGAAAAAACAAGCCATATATTGATTTAGGTGTTGGACGTGGAAATTTAAATATACCAGATGAGGTATGGACAAACTTAAAGAAAAGAATATAGAAGTTGTAACAATCCCGCCTTGTAAATTGGGGGTTTAACATCAGAAAAGCTTCAGGCATTACCGCTTGAAGCTTTTCTCTCAATCTAATGTTGTATATAAGATATATCTTATTTTTCTTCGGATTATACCGGATAAGTTCCGTTCTTTTTATCTCCTGCTGTCGGGTCTACTGCTGTCTTCTGAGCCTGACGGTATTTAAAGAAATCTGTAGCAACCTGTGGGAACAATGCGTAAGACAATACATCCTCGTCCTGCTCTTTCCACTCAGACATTTCTGCTTCTATCTTATCTAATTCATTGTCTAACAAATCAGCCGGACGACATGTAATTGGTTTCTTATCTCCAATGCACTTCTTCTGCACTTCTTCGTTAAATGGTTTTACCGTACAACCATATTCACCAGAAAGAACCGCTTTTGTTTCTTTGGTAGCCATCTTATATCTTTCACCCATAAGTACATTAAATACAGCCTGTGTACCAACAATCTGTGAAGAAGGTGTAACAAGTGGTGGTTCACCAAGATCTTTACGTACTCTTGGGATTTCCTCTAATACTTCATAGTATTTATCCTCTGCATTCTGTTCTTTCAACTGACTAACCATGTTAGATAACATACCACCCGGTACCTGATATAACAGTGTCTTAATATTAACGCCTAATACCTTAGGATTCATAAGTCCTGACTCTAATGCCTCTTCTCTCATCGGTCTGAAGTAATCAGCAATTTCAGCCAGTAAATTCTGGTCAAGCCCTGTATCATATGGTGTTCCCTTAAATGTTTCTACCATAACTTCTGTTGCAGGCTGACTTGTTCCCATAGAAAACGGGGAAATTGCTGTATCAATAATATCACAGCCTGCCTCCACAGCCTTTAAGTAAGTCATAGAAGCTACACCGGATGTATAATGGGTATGAAGCTGAATTGGTAAGCTTGTTGCATCCTTTAATGCTTGTACAAGTTCTGTTGCCTTATATGGAACTAACAAACCAGCCATATCCTTAATACAAAGTGACTTTGCCCCCATATCTTCTACACGCTTTGCCATATCCATCCAATAATCTAAGGTATAGGCATCACCTAAGGTATAGGAAAGTGCAATCTGAGAATGTCCACCTTCTTTATTTGTGGCCTTCACCGCTGTTTCTAAGTTACGAATATCATTCAAGCAGTCAAAAATACGAATAATATCAATACCATTTGCGATAGATTTCTGCACAAAATATTCCACCACATCATCTGCATAATGGCGATATCCCAGGATATTCTGTCCTCTGAATAACATCTGTAATTTTGTGTTTTTGAATCCATCTCTTAATTTTCTAAGTCTTTCCCACGGATCTTCCTTTAAGAATCTTAAAGATGCATCAAAAGTAGCTCCACCCCAGCACTCTACTGCATGATACCCTACTTTATCCATTTTCTCAACGATTGGTAACATCTGTTCTGTTGTCATTCTTGTAGCAATTAATGACTGATGTGCATCACGCAGAACCGTTTCCATAATTTTTACAGGTTTCTTTTCTATTTCTGCCATTCTAGTTTACCTCCAAATTAATTTTTCCAACTGTTTTTACATTACACCAAAAATTGCCATAAATGTTCCGGCTGCTACCGCAGTACCGATAACTCCCGCAACATTTGGTCCCATAGCATGCATCAGCAGGAAGTTTGTTGGATCTGCCTCAGCACCGACCTTCTGTGATACTCTGGCTGCCATCGGTACCGCAGACACACCCGCAGAGCCAATCAACGGATTTACCTTTCCCTTCGTTGCCCAACACATAAGCTTTCCAAATAGAACTCCACCTGCTGTACCAAAAGCAAATGCAATCAATCCTAAAACTACAATTTTAATTGTATCCCAATTTAGGAAAGCTTCTGCACTTGTAGTAGCTCCTACAGAAGTACCAAGTAAGATAACTACAATATACATCAATGCATTCGATGCAGTTTCTGTTAACTGTCTGACTACACCGGATTCTTTAAATAAGTTACCAAGCATTAACATGCCAACCAATGGAGCCGTTGTTGGAAGAATACAGCATACAACAATTGTTACAACAATTGGGAAGAGAATCTTCTCAAGCTTTGATACAGGTCTTAACTGTTCCATCTTGATTTTTCTTTCTTTTTCTGTTGTTAACAATTTCATAATCGGTGGCTGAATAATCGGAACCAGTGACATATAAGAATATGCTGCCACCGCAATCGGTCCCATAATTGCCGTCTGTCCCAACTTTCCAGCAAGGAAGATAGATGTCGGGCCATCTGCTCCACCAATAATAGAAATTGCCGCCGCTGCCTTATCACTAAAACCTAACATCATGGCACCAAGATAAGCTGCAAAAATGCCAAACTGTGCTGCAGCTCCTAATAAGAAGCTTTTGGGATTTGCAATTAATGGTCCAAAGTCTGTCATAGCACCGACACCTAAGAAAATAAGTGATGGTAAAATTGACCATTCATCCATTAAATAAAAATAATGCAATAAACCTCCGACACCATTCGATGACTCTTCTATCGATAACATGATGTCGGGATAAATATTAACCAATAGCATACCAAAAGAAATCGGAACTAACAATAATGGTTCATATTCTTTCTTGATTGCCAAATATAAAAATACGCATGCAACCGCAATCATAACATAATTACCAACACTTAAGTTAAAGAACGCGGTCTGATGCATGAGATTGTTAAATGTTTCACCAATATATCCCATTGTAAGACCTCCTGTTTTCTAATTTAAATTCCCACAGGAATTCTTAGTTTAATGTTGCTAATGTTGCACCTGCTTCTATGGAATCACCTACAGCTACATCAATGCTTGCTACAGTTCCATCCTCTGGTGCAACTACAGGAATTTCCATCTTCATTGCTTCCACGATTACCACCGGATCACCTTTTTTCACTGCGGTTCCAACATTTGCCTCAATCTTAAATACTTTACCTGCAGCTCCTGCCGTAACTTTGACATTGCCTGCTCCGCCTGCCGGTGCTGCTGCCTTTGGTGCTGCCGCAGGTGCCGCTTTTGGCACTGCCTTTACCGGTGCCTGTACTACACCTTCTGTTGTTCCCTCTTCTACTGTTACGTTATATACATTTCCGTTTACTGTAATTGTATAATTTTTCATTCTATATGTCCTCCTTAACTCTATGCTCTTTTCCATTTTGCATTATCTGCACGCTTAATAGAGCGTATTACAACTCCGTATGCACTAGTTCCTTCCGCTGCTGCAATCGCTGCTGTAATTACTGCTACCAATTCTAAATCGTCTGTTACATCTTCTTCTGCCGGTGGAATTTCCACTTTCTTTTCTTCTACAGTGGCTGTCTTATTTTCTTTGTTAAACAACTTTGGAATAATTCCAAAAGCACCAATCAGATAACTCATAAATATAAGTACGATAAATACAGTTCCCATACCAATTAAAGTATTCATGCCGGCCTTTTTCAAAATTTCCATTTTCGTAAGTACCTTTTCAAAACTGATACTTGCACTTTCAGAATCTGCAGTATACACCATCGTAATGTCTCTGTTTGTAAAATCAAACTTCATTGTAACTGTAAGATCTGTGTCTCCGCCTTCTGCTTCACAACTAAGCACACCGATGTATGCTCCTAAATCCTCTTTCACTGCCATCCAGGAATCAATCAATTGAATATCTTCTTCACTCGTTGTTGTATTTTTGATTTCCTCTAATTCTTCATCAGAGTATCCGATTAACTGCTGAATTAATGAATCGAATTTAGCACCATAATTTGTATATGCCTCTGAATTTTTTACATCGTCTGCCGCAAAAGAAGAAATTGTTGCACCAAACAAACAGGCTGCCATACATAAAATCGTCAATATTTTTTTCATATACGCCACCTCACTAGACCGTTCCATGTTTCTTGCCCGGACGATCCTCTCTCTTTGTAAACAGCATTTCAAAAGCGCCAATTACATATTTTCTTGTGTCCGCTGCTTCCATAACGGTATCCACATATCCTCTTCCTGCCGCGGAATCAACGCTGTTTTGAAGTGCGTCATATTCTGCTGCTTTTGTCTGAATCACATCATTTCCTTCGCCTTCATACATAATTTTAGCAGCAAGTTTAGAATCCATCATACCTATTTTAGCATTGCTCCATGCGTAAACAACATCAGCCCCGATTGCTTTTGAATTCATTGCAATATAAGAACTTCCAAATGCGTTGCCAATAATTACATTGACTTTTGGTACCGTAGCATTTGCAAATGCATATGTAAGCTTGGCAACAGACTTAGCCATAGACTTTTCTGCTTCTACTTCTGCACTAAAACCTGTCACATTGGTAAGAGATAAGACCGGAATAGAAAAAGCATCACAAAACTGAATAAATTCTGCCGCCTTTTCACAGCCTGCCGGTGTTAATACCGCAGAATAGGAGGCTTCTAATCCTTCTTCACCATACACTTCACTTCTATTTGCCACACAACCAACGGTAACGCCATTGAATTTTACAAATCCAGTTACCATTTCCTTCGCATACATTGCTTTTGTTTCCAGAAAATGATTGTTATCTGCTATTTTGGACAATAAGATTGATGTATCTCCTACACAATTTTCCAAATCAGAGCATGCTCTGTTTAAGTCATCTGTGCATACTTCATAAGACATATCATCCTCATTATTTGCCGGCAGCATGGTCACAAGTTCTCTGATTTGTGCAATAAGTGCTGCTTCTTCTGCCACAAAATCTACATTGCCACATGTTTCACTCTGGAATTTTGCTGACGCAGTATCACATTTAGATACATTATTTCCTGCCAGTGCATTTGGTGTGTTTACAAATAATCTGGCACTTTTTTCCTCCATAAATGTAAAATCTGTAATTGCTGGCATGATTGCAAGACCACCACCGCAATTTCCAAAAATTGCTGTAATTTGAGGAATTACCCCTGATGCCAGTGTCTGTTTCAAATAAATTTCACCAAACCCATTTAATGCATCTGTTGCTTCCTGTAAACGAAGACCTGCACAATCTACAAGTCCGATGACAGGTGCCCCAACCTTCATTGCAAGTTCATAAAGACGAACGATTTTCTTTGCATGCATTTCACCTACAGAGCCACCTAATACGGAAGCATTCTGGCTATATACATATACGAGATTTCCATCAATAACCCCATATCCTGTTATTACACCATCTGCTGGTGTTTCACTGCTTTTCATGTCAAAATCTGTTGCTCTGGCAGTAACCTTCGCACCGATTTCAACAAAACTATTCTCATCAAGCAACGCATTTATTCTGTTACTTGCTGAGCTTTGTACTGTACTACTCATCTGTCAGCCCTCCACTTTCTAATTTTTATTCTTGTCAATAGAAAACTCACGCAGCGTGCTCTCTATTGTTGCAAAAGTATAATATCTGCCGAGTTTAATTGTAATGCTTTTTACCACTTTTATCAAGTTATTTTTGGATTTTTCACGAATTTTGAGGCAATTTATAGTAATATTTTTTTAATGATTTGCCCCAGACATAATTTAAAATTTATTGGTACAATTTCACTTCCTGAATAGATGTTATATGTTTTTATTTTCTCATTATTTAAATAATATTCTGCCGTCCCAATAATATCATTTTTCTCAATCGGAGCTTCTATATCTTTTCTTATCACATAATTTACCTTGACCTCTTCTTCAGGCTTCAATAAAAGTGACAATGATTCCGTTTTCATATATGGTATTATTTCTGCCTTCTCCCATAGTTTTATTTCTCCTTTTTCTACCATGCAGCTTCCCCTGACTTGTATGGGAGAAAAATCCTCTTTTCTTTCAAACACTTCCCGATATTCATAATTCTTAATTCCGTATTCCATCAGCTTTCTTGTGTCCTTCCACTTATAGGTTTTGTTATTTGGCCATCCACAAGCCAATAACGCTACAATATATGTTTTTTCCCCTCTTTGAAGGGCACCAACATAGCAATAGCCCGCTTTTCCTGTAAATCCCGTCTTACCGGACAATGCTCCTTCCATCATCTGCAGAAACGCATTGTGATTATTGCAGTTGTATGAACTTTGACCGGAAATATCGCAAAAGCTGTGAGACATCGTCCTTGTAATTTCTATAAATTTATCCTTGCATGGGGACAGCATGATGCAGTATCTCATAATTTTCGCCAATTCTGCTGCTGTTGTAGAATGCATCTTTTCTTTTCCCTCCACTGACGCTGTTGCATCCAGACCATTCGGAGTAATAAAATATGTATTTGTACATCCAATATCTCTCGCCTTTTGATTCATCAATGCAGCAAATTGCTCTACACTCCCTCCCACATGCTCTGCTAAAGCAACGGCTGAATCATTATGCGATTCTAACATCAAAGAATAACACAAATCCCCCAATTTAAACTGTTGCTTTGCCCGCATACCCAGATGCACTTTCGGCTGATTTGCAGCATTCGCTGAAACAGTAACCACATCATCTGATTTTGCATTTTCTAATACTACAATTAACGTCATAATCTTCGTTGTACTTGCCATAGGCATCGCTAAGTTTCCATTTTTATTGTATAATATTCTTCCGGAATCCCCATCTAGTAATACAGCCCCTTTTGCAAATAGCTCCGTTTCTTCCGGCCTCTTTGTCTGCTCTTGTGCATAGCTAACGAAAGGTTGACTAACCAGTGAAATCATGATAAACGTAAAAATAATTATTTTTTTTATTTTTTTCACGCAAAAACCTTCCATATATTTCCTTATAAAAAATATATGGAAGGTTTTCTAAAATATTCCCGGACAAATAAGATTAAATTTCTCGCACTTACTTCACGATTTTAATTTTTACAGATGCCTTTACCTTAGAACCATCGGTAGCTTTGGCTGTAATTGTTACTGTTTTTCCAATTCCTGCCTTTTTCGCTGTGACTTTTCCATTGCTGACCGTTGCATACTTTTTATTGCTGGAAATCCACTTTAGCTCTTTCACATCTGCTTTTGCAGGCGTTACCGTCGCATTTATTGTGAGGCTTTTTCCTGCTTTTAATTTTTTCGTGTTCTTTTTCGTAGACAGGCTGATTTTCTTTACATATACCTGCTTTTTCACCTTTACTTTACACTTTGCAATTACGATATTTCTGTCCTTTGCTGTCACTGTAATAACTGCACTTTTTCCAGCCGCATTTTTGGCAGCTTTGATATTCCCTTTGCTGTCCACTGTAACAACTTTTGTATTACTGGATTTATAACTTACTGCATCAGACTCTGCATTTTCTGGCAATATCTGTACATTTAGTTTTGTCCTTTTTCCTTCTGCAAGACTGATTTTTTCATTATCTAAGAGAATATCTGTGACATATGCTCCAAATTCAGCACTTACTGAAATATCTGTACTGATATTAGAAATTGTAGCAGATGTTTCCTCCTTTTTTATACCCACTCTCTTTCCATTAATCCAAAGATTCTTCACATAATAGTCTTCCCACGGTTCTGCTGTAATTGTAACATTACTACCCGGCATATACAGCCCGGTACCCCAAATACAGCCACCCTCCTGTGGTTGCGTTTCTGTTACACAACATCTTCCATCTTTCACATTTGCTGCATACAGTATAGATTGAAACAATTCTTCTTCGCTGCTTGTACCATCTGGCCCGGCAAGAATATACAACGTGTCTCCTAATGCAGAGGCAGAAAGCACTCTATTCTTTCCTATTTCCCCTACACTACAATTCATTGCTATATATTTATCTGACTTAACATCATAAATAAAAGTATCTCCCAAACCATCTGCCTTACAAGCTGTATACACAATTCCTTCTGCTGAGATGCCGATTCTTCCTGTTGCATATGCTCTGCTTTTTACTTCGTCTAATCCATAATAATAGCTTTCCATATCAAACAAATCCAGTTTTGCCTTTGATACAGTCCATGTTTTTCCATCAAAAACAAGTGTTTCCGGGCATTTTTCCGTTCCATTGCCGCCCAATGTTACCACAAGCTTGTTTCCTGTCTGTAAAGCCTTGCTTGCAAAACGTCCTTCCGGCATAGAAATGCCTTTACTCCATTTTTGTGTGTTTACATCATAGATATACACGCTGTTGGTTGCAACCTCTTTTTCTTCATCAAATCCACCAAGAAGATACAATTTTCCATCATAAGCCGCCAGTGTTGGCTGATCATAAGCATATAAACCGTTTAACTTATTCAAATCACTGTAATCATCCGGCAAATCCGCAACTTTTTCCCACTGCATAGTATCCATATTCAGCATAATCAAGGCAGCTTCTCTGGAAAATGTATTGTCCATAATTACCACAGCGTATAGCGTAGAATCCAGACATACCGGTTCTCCCTCTAGAGTTATAATTCCCCTTGCATTATCAAATATTTTTTCCGCATCATAACTTCCACCATAGGTTACAACATCTACCATACCTTCATATTCAGAAGCTTCTTCCGAAAAGCCATATGCCTCTCCTGTAGGACTGACAATATACATGAAGTCTCCTGCACAAACCAAAGTAGTATCATAATTTACAATTGGCAATTTTCCAACTTTCTTTGGCGTGGCTCCCTTTGCAAAATAACAATTGTCCGAATATGTACTGTCACCCATCACCACTTCTATAGAAAGATTCTTATTATAATAATTTCCCTCAACTATCAGGGACTTCTCTGTTTGTGACTTTATTGTGGTGTCTTGACCGTTGATTATAACTTTACTTCCTTCACGGAAAAAATTCCCCTGAAATTCTAACGCACCATTTTCTTGAATCAGGATTTTTTCAAACACCGGCTGCGGCTGATCAGACTTTTCTAAATCCAGTACACCACCAGATGCTGTTTTATCTTTTAAACTTTCCGTTTTCTGTACGGAGCCTTCCACCCTTGCAATTCTTTCCTTTACCGTATCCTGTGGATATGCATTGGCTATACTTGCCACTGCTCCGGCTACATATGGTGTTGCCATAGAAGTACCATTATAAAAAGCAGTTTTACCAAATTCCTCTTCTTCAACATTACTTTTACTAATTGCAAAATCATCAAGAACGAAAGAATAATCACCCGGGTGTTCCACTACAAGTTTCAATACAATCGCTCTTTTTCCTGCTTTTTTCACTTTATTATCTTTTTTCAAAGAAATTTGATTCCAATAATTTTCTTTTCCATAGACAGCCATTGCACCCACAATTTTTAAATCATCTTTCGAATAGGAACCGTCCTTCAACATCTGTAAGTCTTCTACTTGAAGCATACTGCAATCAATGAATAAATCCTCAGGATTGATGACCAACTCCGGTGCCTGCATTTTTAACATCATATTCAGGTGAACCGGGGTCAAAGATGCTTCCTGCTCATAGGGAAGATATAGCAAATACTCATCGCCTTCTTCTGCTCCTGTAATTTTCCATTGAAGTGCCTGTGCATCTTTTGTTTTTTCACCAAAAAAGTCATCTTTTATTAACGTAACTTCCTGCTCTCCTACACTATCTTCTGTTTTCTCTACACTATAACGTATACTTTCTTCCTTTTGATTAGAATAATTAAGCTTTTGCGGCACATCCGGTGTAACCAGTTCACCATTAAAGTCCTGATATGTGGCACATAATTCTTTTCCAGCATCACTATCTTTATATACCGCAGGATTAAAGCAATGATAGCTTACATAAGATAGAATGTCTGTACCTGGTGCTGCAATATCTGTATATTTTGTACTATAATTAGAAAATTGTGCTAATTCTCCTTTTTCGTTTGATGCTGCTACACTAATAATATAAGGACTGTCCATGCACGCTGGTGAAGACATATACTCCTCTAAATTCGCTTCATCATTTCCGGCAGCGCATACAGAAACTGCACCTTTTTCTCCTACCAGATTAATAAATTGATTCAGGAGTACATCATTTTCATCACTATCTCCACCCCATGAATTATTGATAGCAACCACATTGACTCCCATTTTCTGTGCCGTATATATATATTGATAGGCTTCGATTGCACTATAACTATCACCGTATCCTTCGGAATCTAAAAACTTTATTGGCATAATCTTTACATTTTCGCCATTCAAAACGCTTGTAATAATTCCGGCACAATGAGTTCCATGTCCATAATCATCCATAGGATCTGCATCCATATTAGCGAAATCAAATCCATGCTCACCTTTTAAATGATTTGTATTTGGGTTATTCCAAATATAAGAACTTAATTCCGGATTCGCATAATCAACACCTGTATCGATGATAGCAACGACTTTTTCTTTTTTCTCTTCTCCCGCTGCCATTTTCACCTTATCTGAATCACTGTTGATGTCAAAAGACTCTTCTCCTGCATTCTGTCCCTCGTTATGAAGCCCCCAACGCAGGTTATTATACTTTGTTTTATCAATATCGGCGGCATGATATTTGAAGTTAGGTTGTACTAATTTTACCCCGCCAGAATTTTGATACTTTTCCATCAGTTCTTTTGTCGTATACTTTTCAGACTTAATCAAGGATACCTGGTATTGATTGGATTCATTTTCTGAATCGATGCTGTAACTTTTCTCAATAACTGCTCCAAGCTTTTTTGTCCTGCTTTCAAGTACATTAATCATACTTTTCCCTGAAGTTCCAGCATTTTTCGCACTTACGACAATGATTTCTCCCTCCACATAAGAATCCTTTTTCAGAATGTTCGAGCCCTTTAACCACGAGCTTTGAATACTCTGGGCTGTTGCATTACTTTCTTTTGTTGCTGCATTACTGCCAAACGGTACTGTTGTAGCTGCAACACTAACCGTCATAACTGCACATAACGCTTTGCATAATAGTTTCTTCATTTCGTCACCTCTTATTTATTGTTTTTACCCTAGAAATGTAACACAAAAACCATATATTTACAACTACTTTTTGTTTATCTTAAGATTTTCTTTTTAAAAATGAAAAAGAGCGGAAATTTTTCTACAATTTCCGCCCTTTTTCTTAAAATTCAAATTTCTTTTCAAAGTATTCTTTTAAATCTGCAATTTTCACTCTTTCCTGTTCCATAGTATCACGGTCACGAACAGTCACAGAAGCATATTCTTCTGAATCAAAATCATAAGTTACACAAAACGGTGTTCCAATTTCATCCTGTCTGCGATATCGTTTACCGATATTTCCTCTATCGTCATATTCACAATTATAAGTTTTTGCAAGTTCTGCATATACTTTTTCTGCACCCTCCGCCAGTTTCTTGGAAAGTGGTAAAATACCGATTTTTACAGGTGCAATTGCCGGATGGAAATGAAGCACAGTACGCATATCTCCACCTTCTAATTCCTCTTCATCATAAGCACTGCAAAGGAAGGCTAATACCATTCTGTCCACACCTAAGGAAGGCTCAATTACATAAGGAATATATTTTTCCTTCTTCTCATCATCAAAATAAGCCATATCCTCTCCAGATACTGTCTGGTGCTGAGTCAGGTCGTAATCTGTTCTGTCTGCCACGCCCCATAATTCTCCCCAGCCAAATGGAAATAAAAATTCAATATCCGAAGTTGCCTTACTGTAAAATACTAATTCTTCTGGTTCATGATCTCTTACACGCATTTCATCATCTTTAATGCCAAGTGTTTTTAACCAATTAACACAAGTATTCTTCCAGTAACCAAACCATTCTAAATCGGTTCCCGGCTCACAGAAAAATTCCAATTCCATCTGTTCAAATTCTCTCATACGGAAAATAAAATTTTTCGGAGTAATTTCATTACGAAAAGCTTTTCCAATCTGTCCAATTCCAAACGGAATTTTTTTTCTGGAAGTTCTCTGGACATTTTTAAAGTTTACAAAAATACCCTGTGCGGTTTCCGGTCTTAAATACACAGTATTTTTTGCATCTTCCGTAACCCCCTGAAATGTTTTAAACATTAAGTTAAACTGGCGAATATCTGTAAAATTATGATTTCCGCAGCTTGGACATGGAATCTTATGCTCCTCAATAAAATTCTTCATTTCTTCCTGACTCCATGCATCAACGGAATTTGACAATTCAATATTCTGTTCCTGGCTGAATTCTTCAATCAGCTTATCTGCACGAAATCTTTCATGACATTCCTTACAGTCCATCAATGGATCCGAAAAACCACCTAAATGTCCGGAAGCTTCCCATGTCTGCGGATTCATTAAAATTGCGCAGTCTAAGCCAACGTTATATGGATTTTCCTGAATGATTTTTTTCCACCAGGCTTTTTTTACATTGTTTTTCAACTCCACACCAAGATTTCCATAATCCCATGTATTGGCAAGTCCTCCGTATATTTCCGAACCCGGATATACAAAACCTCTTGATTTTGCCAGCGCAACAATTTTATCCATTGTTTTTTCCATTTTTCATTATCCTCCAATTATTTTATTTCCTACTTATATACAATGTATGCTAAGTCTTCTTCGTTTTTTAAGTTGACAGAAGCACTCTTTTTACCAATCATTTCTACGTTGTCTGTAATCGCAACTATTTTTCCAGGTACAATCACATTCATATTTTCTGAAAGAACCACAACCTTTGCATCTTCAGATACCACTGCGTCCTCTGTAGTAATTTTACCATCTTTTACATCTAAAAAAACTCCATATAAACCGTAGGCTTCCTTCGCTGTTACTGCATCGCCACAATAAAAGGAGCCACCATTAAAAGCAAGATATGCATCACTATCTGCATATTTTATTTTAACTTTCACATTTCCAGCAGAATCACACTGATAATCTTCTAATTCTACTTTTGTTGTTCCTATAGCAGTGTTCGTTTCTGAAATTTCTGTTTCAATCATAGATTTTAATTCTTCCGAATTGTAATAACTCTGATCCAGAACACTTACCAGCACCCCGATAATGCTTCCATCTTTTGACACTTGAACAGAATTGCCCTGTTCTGCCACTTCACTTTCTCCTGTACACCCGGCCAGCATTGTTGCTGCCATAAGCACAAGTATCATCTGACTTATCTTCTTCATAATAATATGCCCTCCTACTTACCGTAATCATTATACCTATTCTGATTTATATTTTCAACCACAAAAAATAATTTAAAGTGTTTTTAAAAAATCTTCTGTTTTAAATTCTTTATCTATCACTTTATTCTTGCATATTTCAACCACATTCTTCATTTCTCGCAACACTTGATCCGTCACTCGAAAAGTATACAAATGTTCCACCGAAGAACTTGCAATATATTGTAGTGCATATAATGCTGACTGAGAAAGAGTCTGATATTTTCTTCCCTTTTCTCCACACTCCCTACATACAATTTTAAATTGACTGCTGTCGAAGAAAGCACTTTTTATAGTTTTTCCGCAGATACCACACTGAAAAATATCCGGATACTCTCCGTTAATTACCATTGCTTTCCATTCAAATATGTAACGTACCAGACAATTGTCTAAGTTAGGTGAAATCAGCGCTCTCATCGTTTGATACAATAATTTCAGCATTTCTTTTTCATCGTTATTTTCTCTCGTGAAATAGTCGGCAATTTCAAGAAAATACATCCCATACCATGCTGCCTCTAAATCTGTTCTGAACTCACTGAAATAATTCTGAATCTCCGCTTGTCTTACTGTATAACTGTTTCTTCCCTCATACAAATAAAACGTTCCAAATGCAAATGCATTGCTCGCTGCAAGAAGACTACTATTTTGTCTTCTTGCCCCTTTTGCAAATGCTGTTATTTTTCCTCTTTCTTTTGTCAGTAACACAATTCTTCTGTCATATTCACCGACAGGCTGTGTCGCTATTACCATACCAAGTACTGTAATCATCCGTGTCATGTCTGCCATCGTCGCTCTCACCTGTTTGATTTTTATTCGTTTCACGTATTTGCCGATTATTACAATAGGATAGATAATCTTGTACACTTCCTGTCATAGCAAACTTCTGCCAGTCTTTCTCCATTATGCAAACCCCCTAATCTTTCATTCATTCTAAGATTAGTATAAGCCATAGAGTGTGTTCTATACTATTCAAAATCTGCCAATTACAATCTATATATCTCTTTTATCGTATCCAAAATTCTTCATTATAAAGTCACTGTCGCGCCAGTCTTTTTTTACTTTTACCCATAATTTTAAGTTCGCCTTTGTATCTAACAGGCGTTCTATCTCATATCGTGCAGCCGAACCTATTTTTTTGAGCATACTTCCGCCTTTTCCTATGATGATTCCCTTGTGAGACTCTCTCTCACATACGATGGTTGCATCAATGTCCACCAATGTTCCGTCTTTTCTGTATTTCATCTGGTCAATAGCAACTGCAATCCCATGTGGAATTTCCTCATCCAGACATTTCAATGCCTTCTCTCTGATTAACTCTGCTACAATCTGCCGCTCCGGCTGATCGGTAATGGTATCCTCATCATAAAACATCGGTCCATATGGCATATATTTATAAATAACTTCTAATAGCGTATCCGAATTCATTCCTTTCAAGGCAGATACCGGAACAATCTCCGCAAAATCATATATCTTTCGATATGCATCCATAAATAATAAAATTTCTTCTTTTTTTACTGTGTCTATTTTATTAATAATAAGTATTACGGGTGTCTTGACACGCTTCAATTGTTCTGCGATATGTCTTTCTCCGGCACCGATAAACGTAGTTGGTTCTACCAGCCAGAGCACTGCATCTACTTCGTTTAATGTAGATTCTGCTACCTTTACCATATACTCACCAAGCTTATTTTTCGCCTTATGAATTCCCGGAGTATCCAAAAATACAATTTGACCACGTTCATCTGTGTAGACTGTCTGTATTCTATTTCTCGTAGTCTGTGGCTTATTAGAGGTAATTGCAATTTTTTGCCCAATTAATTGATTCATTAAGGTAGATTTTCCCACATTTGGTCTTCCTATCAATGTTACAAATCCCGACTTTGTACTGTTACTATTTTCCATTTCTTTCCTTTCTCTTTCATGTATTATTTACGATTACTCAAATAAGTTTTTAATTTCCTGAAATAAGTTTGCCTGTTCTTGTATTTTTTCTTCTCCACCAATAACACATAAATTGTTTGGTTTTAAGACTGCCTGCACATGAGCTTTCAATGCCCTGATATCTTCCTCTTGTGCTGTCAATACCTGTTCACGTTCTCTTTGTATATCATCAAACGTAAGATTGGTCAGATACGCTATCATAGAACGATTTCCTCTGGCATATGGATTTAACGGGGTATCCATCTCACTAATGGTTCCAATAATATACTTTGTCATATCCCTTTCATCTGCTGAAAATTTTTCTACATAATCTGTAGTTTGTTCAAAAATTTCATTGGTGCTTTCTAAGTTTGGATCTCGATAAGACGCAAAGTAACCGTCTCCCATTCTTCCAAATCCACTCATGCAGCCATAGGCACCTCCCTTCACACGGATATGATTCCATAAATAATCATAATTGAGAATGGTTTTCAAAATTTTAAGAGCCCCTGTATACTCTAATCCTTCACTCTTAAAATTACCTGTTCTTGCAACATACTGTACCTTAGAAGAAGTTTTATATCCTTCATTTAACTGTTTTAACTCAAATTGATAGTTTGCTGCTTCTTTTCCCGAAATGCCTAAACTGTCTTTTAAATTTTCTACTTCCTTCTCTAAGCCTTCTAAGCCTTCTGACTGTGCGGTATAGGAGACCATCAGATTATCCGCTTTGAAAATGTATGCAGCCGTTTCCTTCAACTTTCTGATTACATCCTCTTTACATTGTTCAAAGTTCTT
This sequence comes from Lachnospiraceae bacterium, assembly GCA_050874665.1. GTDB lineage: Bacteria > Bacillota > Clostridia > Lachnospirales > Lachnospiraceae > RUG11237. The sequence goes on from JBNMLC010000006.1 coordinate 142,160, forward strand.
TTCAATATCCTCCACTAACTTATAAAATGTAATTCCACTAGTCAGTTCTGAAAGATATGCTGTGTCTGAAAAATAGGACATTGCTCGCATAACTGCTGTTGTATGTCCACTCGAAGTAAGACTCATTTGCAATCTTGACTTTAATTGAGCAATGATTTCATATAAACGTTTTTCATTTTCAAATTTTGACGAAAGTAACATCTCTTTTATCATTTTGAATGCAAAATGAAGTTTATCATACATTATTTTTGCCTTTACTTCCATGTATGCCTTATATTTACCCGGATTCTTAGTATCCAAATAGCTATTAAATGAAACACTGATACCGCCGGAATACATATTAATTTCATTAAAGAAATCCCCATAAGCATAATTTTGAGTGTCAACCATACCTAAGATATATTTTAGCATTCCCACATATGGAAGCAGTTCTTCTGGAACTTTATCGATATCAAACAAGAGATTTAAATATCCAATACCATTCGTAAATATTTCCTGATGCAACACTAAGGTATCTCCAAAATGAAGTTCCTTATTATTAAACGACAGCGCATTCTTTCTCATGTCTTTTCTGGTAAGCATTGGAATTTTTAAAATATCCTCCAATGGAGATGGCTCTTCCTGGTATTGTTCTAACATTTTTGTTTTTTCTACCAGCTTTTCTACCTCTTCTTCATTTAAGGAGGCTTTATATTCTTTTAATTTTTTCCTGACTTCGCTTTCTATTTTACCTGTCAGACCTTTTTCCGGTTCAATAACAACCAACGCCGCATGCGAATTATGAATCATATACTGTTCTACCAGTTTTTCATAATAATCGGTTTCCACCATTTCTTTTAAAAATGCAAAAGTCTCATTTTCTTCAATATGAATAAATGGTTTTGTTTCATCATACAACCAACTGTCTAATGCCTGAAGACCATACATTAATCCTTTCGGATAATTTCCAAAATCTGCTTCTCTATAACGAAATTCATTGTAATTTATTGCCGCTCTCAAAGAATCCTTATTGATTCCTTGTTTTACCTGTTCCTGCAGCACACTCTGAATTATTTCTAAAAACTGCTCTTTACTGGAGGTATTCGAATTTTTGGCAATAATAGAAAACATAGGCTGATAAACTCCATTATCGTAAGAGCCCATAATATCTTTTCCTATTTTGGCATCTAGCAATGCTTTCTTTAAAGGTGCTCCCGGAGCCGCAATCAACGCATATTCTAAAATCTGAAACGCTAAATACAACTTTCTGTCTAACGCTGTTCCTACAGAATAATTATAAGAAAGATACGTATTATCCTCTTGTGTTTCTTCATTGGTAATAGAATATTTTTTATATACCTCCACCGGTTTTTCAAACGGTGTCTGTAATTTGATTTCAGAATCAATGTTCATGGCATCATACTTACTTAAATATTCCCTATCCAGAAAAACTAATTTTTCTTCCATGTCCATATCACCATAAAGGTAAATATAACTATTGGATGGATGATAGTATTTGCTATGAAAATTTAAAAACTCTGAATACTTTAAATCAGGGATAGCTGCCGGGTCTCCACCAGATTCAAAAGAATACGACGTATCCGGATACAGTGAATTCAATATCACACGATCAAGTACCCCCTCCGGTGAAGAAAAGGCACCTTTCATTTCGTTATATACAACGCCATTATATTTTAATTCTCCGTCCTTTTTCTCCAACTCATAATGCCAGCCTTCTTGCCGAAAGATTTCTTCTCTTTCATATATATTTGGATAAAAAACCGCATCCATATATACATGCATCAAATTTTGAAAATCTTTGTCATTACAACTTGCAACCGGATACACTGTCTTATCCGGATAAGTCATTGCATTTAAAAAGGTATTAAGTGATCCTTTTGCCAATTCGATAAATGGATCTTTCGCTGGAAATTTCTTCGAACCGCATAATACAGAATGCTCCAAAATATGCGGAAGTCCTGTATCATCTTTTGGCGGTGTTCGAAATCCAATATAAAACACTTTATTTTCATCATCATTTGATAGAAGCATTAGCTTTGCTCCACTTTTCTTATGTTTCACTAAATACCCTTTGGAATTCAAATCGCTTATCTGCTTTTCTTGTATTACCTCATATTCTTTTAAATCACTAATTGCCATTACATTTCAAGCGGCACAAACCGCTTATCTCCTTTCAAAATTTATTTTATAGACTGTCCACTATTTCAAAAAACATTCTATTTTTTCAATTCCTTCCTGATGCAAGCTTAAATCAAAGTAAGAAAGAACCGTTTCCCCTATCTGCGCAAACGTTGGTCTTGTACCATAATTTCCCGGCCGTACATAATTTCCATAGATAATAAGCGGTGTATATTCTCTGGAATGATCTGTCGATGGTGTTCCTGGATCACAACCATGATCTGCCGTAATCATTAAGATATCTTCCGAACGCATTGCATTGGTAATTTTGGTAAGCTGACTGTCAAATCTGGCCAGTGCCTTTGCATAACCGTGCACATCATTTCGGTGTCCATACAGCATATCAAAATCCACCAGATTTACAAAACACAATCCTTCAAATTCCCGCTTCATGTATTCCAGCGTTTTTTCAACACCATCATCGTTATTTTTAGTGTATACATGTTCTGTAATTCCTCTTCCGGCAAAGATATCGTTAATTTTTCCAACCGCCAACACCTCTTTTCCATTATTTTTTAAGATGTCAAGCATAGTCTCTTTCGGTGGTTCTAAGGAAAAGTCATGACGGTTAGAAGTACGCACAAAATTCCCCGCTTCTCCTACAAACGGTCTTGCAATTACTCTGCCCACACTGTTCTTACCATGTAATATTTTTCTTGCGATTCGGCAAATATCATACAATTCTTCTAATGGTATAATTTCTTCGTGAGCCGCTATTTGAAACACGCTGTCTGCCGAAGTATAACATATGAGTGCTCCCGTTTTCATATGCTCTTCCCCATAATCTTTAATTACTTCCGTACCTGAATATGGTTTATTACATAATACTTTTCGTCCTGTGGCTCGCTCTAATTCCTCTATGATTTCTTTTGGGAAACCATTCGGATACGTCGGAAGAGGGTCCTTAGAAATTATTCCGGCTATTTCCCAATGTCCGATTGTGGTATCCTTTCCCCTGGACTTCTCTGTCATTCTTGCCACAGCCCCATTAATATTTCCAATGGCTTCCTTACAAGTCACTCCATCAATATTGAACAAGCCAAGACTCGCCATGTTAGGCATGTAAAACTCTCTGCTTTTTGACACAGAATTTATAGTGTTCCTTCCAATATCCTGAAACTCTTGTGCATCTGGCATCGGTCCAATTCCAAAGCTGTCTAAAACAATTAAAAACACTCTTTTCATTGTACTCACGTCCTTTTTTATTAATGTAATTGTATTGTAACAGATTTTTATCAAAAAAGAAAGTCGTGAATTACTCGCGACTTTCCTTTTCTTTTTGCTCTATTTCTTAATCTTAAACTTATCCACTGCATTAATCAATTCTTGTGCTGTTTCAATATTGCCGTTCGACATTTCAGCAACCTGTGTGCTATTCGTATTAATAACAACCATATTTTCAGAAATTCTATAAGAATTATCTGACACGGCTGTAACTGCTGACGATAATTCATTCAACGCTGTGCTGATATCATTCATTGCAGATGCATTGACTTCTGCAATGTGGTTGAAATTATCTGCGATTTGATTAATGGAAGTACCTGAACTCTGATACTCTTCTGCTACCGCAAGCATACGATCAAAGCTTTCCATGATATCTGTTTCAAACATATGTACTAATTCACTGGAAGCTCCTGATAATTCCTGAACAGAGGTTAATACATCCTGTAAACTGCTTTGAATCTCATTTGCCGCATCGGTTGTCTGTTCTGAAAGTGCTTTTACCTGCCCTGCCACTACAGCGAAGCCTTTTCCATGTTCTCCTGCTCTGGCAGCCTCAATATTGGCATTCAATGCAAGAAGACTTGTTTCATCTGCCACTGACAAAATTAAGTTTGACATGGAAGAAATATTTTCAATTACTTTTACTTTCTCTAAGGCTGCTTTTAATTTTTCACTGCATGCAGTATATTTATTTTCTACGTTTTCTTTTGTTTTTACCGTATCACTGTGAATCTTCGCAGAGCTTTCACTAATGTTTTTCGCCAGTGATAACGCATTTCCAGCTTCCTGTGCAGATACCTTTGTATGATCATTCACTTCATGAGCCATTGCGTTTAACTCTGTCAATGCCGCTGATGATTCTTCCATATTAGAAGTGATATTAGTAACGGCATCTGCCGTTTCACTAATCTGACCAAAAATATCCGTCAGCATACCATTGATTTTTTCATCTGCCTGATAAATATTTTCACTGCTGGTATATACATTTCCAACAATACCATTCAATGTTTCTACTGTAGAGTTTAAACCTCGTACTGCCTCTCCAAATTCATCGTTACCTCTTGGTGTATCAGAATAAGTAAGGTTATATTGTGCCATTTCTTTCGCAAATCTGTTTACCTGTCCTACTGCTCTGGAAATCCATTTTCCAATAAATACAGAGATGACTGCACCTAAAATGATAGCCATAATCGCAACAACAATTTGGAGTACTCTTAATCTTTCTAAAACATTTAACACTTCTGACTGCTTTACCGTAATAACCATCAGCCAGCCTGTTCCTTCTAACGGAGTATATGCAGTCAGATATTTCTCTCCACTTACAGTGTAGGTTTTTACACCGGTTGCCCCTGCTTTAAGTTCGTCAAGTAATCCCGCAAAGCCTGCATACTCTGATGTTTCATCTGCAATTGTTACTTGATTGTATACCGTACTCATATCTTTGTTAGCAACGAATTCTCCATTAGAATTTATCAGGAATCCATAACCTGATGTACCAATTTCTATATCCTGCACAACCGTATTAATTTCGTTCAAATCAATTACCCCACAAATTGTACCAAGAATGTTATCCCCATTTTTTATTGGCATAGTGAGTGTTGTGATAGAACGTTCTTTTTCGCTTTCCACAAAAGGTTCTGTTACTACTCTTACATCTCCTGTAATCATTTTATAGAATTCTTCTTGGGACTGATCTTTGACAGAACCATCTTCTGCATAATATCCCATTCCATCATTTGTCATAATAAAAATATGTTCAAAGCCAAAAGGCTCGGCTTTTTCTTTTAAAACCGGCTCCTGCTTTTTCCAATCCATAGACTGTATTTCCGGAAGATTGGAAACATATTCCAATGCCTGATATTTATCTGCCAGAATATTAGAAAGAATCTTTTCTGAAGATGCCACCTCCCTCTGTAAATTTTCCTCTGTCAACTTAATGATGTTGCTGCTCATCATTTGGTACGACAGTGTAGAATTAATCACTGTAATCAATATTACCAAAATTACAATTGCCGCCAGAATTTTGTTTCCTGCTTTCACTACCTTGCGGCCGGTAGTATTTTCTCCTTTTCCTTTCGTCATAAAAAGCTCCTCCTATATAGTATTATATATGATTCCTCATTATGTATATTTTAACATATTTCATTGTGTTTTTCACCATTTTTTTATGACTTTTCACAATTTCTTAGGTATTTTTGGGGATACACGTTGCTACTATCCCAAAAAACAAGCAGGGCATTGCACCGTCTATGATGCAATACCCTGCTTTATGATTTATATGAGCAAACTAATTACTATGCTCTTTTGTATGTTACTTTTTTACCTGCACCTTTGTTCTTCAAAATCTTTTTATATGATTTTAATTTGCTTGCCGGTGCCTTAATGACTGCCTTCGAGTTAATTCCCTTAAATGCACTGCTTCCTACATTTTTATTGGTAAGCTTTGTTGTTCTGATTGTAATATTCTTCAAATTCTTACAGCCATAGAATGCCTTAGAACCAATCTTGTTTACCTTATTGTTTAATGTAATCTTCTTTAATGATGTACACTTATAGAATGCTGCTTTTCCTATGCTTGTAAGCTTCTTGCTCATTGTAATTGCACTTAATTTCTTACAATTATAGAATGCTTTATCTCCAATGCTTGCTACATTCTTTCCTTCCTTCACTTTCGCAAGGTTGCTGCAGCCTGAGAATGCTTCTTTTCCAATCTTTGTTACGCTTGCAGGAATCTTAATTACCTTCAGCTTTTTATTTCCCTTAAACGCCTTATCAGCAACGGAGGTTACCTTGTAGGTTACACCTGCAATCTTTATTGCAGAAGGAATGTTTACGGTTGAGCTTGTTCCTGTATATCCTGTATATTCTACTGTCTTATTGCTTCCTGTTGCTGTCACTTTATAAGTTGCCTTACTTGACTTGTCTGTTACTGTGTCACCATTTCCAATTGAAATTTGTGTTGGCTTAGGTGCATTTGTTACCTTCGGTGTATTTACCGGTGCCTGTGTTGGTGTTGGTGTCACTGTCGTTGTCGGTATTTGTGTCGGAACAACAGAAAGGATTGGTACATCTGTCAACATCGGTGTCACTGACGGACTAACGGTAACATCCGGAGCAGATACGATTTCCATTTCTGCTGTTTCAAAATACGGATTCCTATCATTGCTGCTGTCTACCACATACGCCTTAAATACATATTTTCCTGCTTCTGTTGCAACAAAGCTTGCTTCTGATTCCGGACCGTAATTCTTTATAATAACTTCTTCTCCATTCAGTACATATGTAAACATATACAATGGTGTTCCCAGTGCTCCTGTTGCATTTGCTTTTAATTTGTAAGTATCTCCTACTTTATAAGTACCATCTGCTGTCAGACAGTGTACATTAAACTGTGTTAATGCCAGACTGGAATTACCTCCACTCTGTGTCGGTGTCGGAGTTTCTGTCGGTCTGCTTGTCGGTGTTACTGTCACTCCGCCTGTTGGTACTGCCGCATCCTGTTCTAAATCATACTCTTTTGTAACAGTTGCAGTTTTTCCTGTACCGTCAGTTACCACTACTTTTATTGTGTGGGCTCCTGCTGATGCATACTGCCATGTATAAGTATTTTCATTGCCATTCTGTACCGA
>JBNMLC010000007.1:0-130070 GCA_050874665.1 Lachnospiraceae bacterium
GTTCCCTTCTTTTTCAAAGAAGGGGAGTTGAAAAATTGATTCTGGTTGTGTGTATATTCTACGACAAGAATTTTTTTGCCCCCTGGAGATGGGGAAGGGGCACTTTAGGAGTACTTAGGGATAGTATTTTTATCCCTTAGTACTCCTTAGGAGGGATTAGGAATGGTACCATAATTATAATATTTATTGTAAAAAATTACTAAATTTTTAGAATCGCATTATATAGAAAGAATAATTTTACTGGTTGGTCAAATTGCTGAATTGTCTCACAATGCACCACTTAATATTGACATTTACCACTGATTCATATGAATTCCTCCCTTATACTGAAATTGTCTATTGCTTTTTCTTTTTCGGTTTAGGTGATGGCAATTCATCATACATCGCATTAAAAAGACCAGTCAAAAACTCTTTACTATCAACGTCTTCCACTAACAGCATTTCTTTTGCTCCATCATACGGTAATTCATAACTAGCTGCCGGCATATAAGAAATCGCAGATTTTACCGGTTTTACAAGTAATCTGTCATCATATATACCACCGACTATTTTACCTCGATAATAGATAATGTATTCCCCCATCATAGCACAATAAGTAACCTCTTCTAAACCAGCTAACTGTTCTAATATAAATTGTAAATACTCTTTGCTTGATGCCATATTTCTTATCCTTTCACAAAACGATTTAAACAGTTCAAAACTTGAATCTTGATATTATTTAATTGTCCCATATCCATCATAGGCATATCCGGTTTTACCACTCAACAAATGTTCCGACTTAGTAAATCCTACCTTCTTAATTGTTTTAATTCTTTCCACTGCATATATCGGAGCCTTAGGAAACACCCCTTTACAGCCTGACATTTCCTCAAGATTTGCATCATTTACATACCCGCAAGCTTTAAAAATTTCTTATCCGATTGAATTGCCTGTGTCATGAACTTACCATCCCGAAATAAAGCATATGTGGTGACCGGTGCAGGTACATTCTGCGCCTCCTCTTTACCAGTAATATGAATGACCTTTAGTGGAATGTTGTGTTCCTTTGCTACTTCCTCCACTCGTGGAACCCAATAATATGTAAATGGGCACTGATCTGTATAATAAAGCACAAAACCACTCTCATCTACCACAGGCTGCTTAGCACATTCCTTGAACTTTGGCGACTCTGCGTTCTGTTCAAGGGGCAGATAATAAAGCGTAATCCCACAATCCGAAGTATCCGCAGCCATAAAACCATGATAAGAAAGAAACTTTGGATCAGACAGAAACTCTCTCTTTTTCCCTTCAGATGATAAAATACAAATTCCACTTCGCCCCTGCTCCTTAGCATCACGAATACATTCCGCCAACAGGTCATTTGAATAACCATGTCCCTTCAAAGCTCCGGAAACCCACAGACAATTTATGTATATGTACCCTTCAGCTTGAATCGGTATCCACGCATTTTCTGCCGGAATATACTCAATAAAGCACTTGCCCCGTTCTTCGCTTCGATAAAAAACAAGACCTTCCTCAAATCGTTGCTTCATCCATTCCTTTTTGACTACACTTTGCTTACCGGACATGGCACAGCAAATATGCTCTTTATCAATATTCTCTTTTGTAATTCTAATATAGTTCATATAAATACTCCCTTCTGCTGCTATCCTCATAAATTAAAACTGACACCATTTTATTCGTTCTTATTTCTCTGATTCTTCTTTCTTTGTTTTATTTCTGTGTTCTGCAATCTTCCTGTTTATCCTATCTGCTTCTTCTTTCTCCAGATACCACTTCACCAGATAAGACAGCACATCACAAACTGCTGTAGAGATAATAATTGCAACATAGACTATTTTCAAAATACTATCACCCATAAGAAGGTAAATCGTAACACACATTGCAATTTCCAAAACTACAAGTTCAAATCCTCTCTGCCACATGATTTGCGGAATGGTCATATCTTCCTTCAGATAAATCGGAATACATGGAATCATACAGATAAGCGCCAATCCAAATGGAAGAAAAAAATAGGTAAAACTGATACTATTATTTCTTGCAAAAAGACTTCCGATAATGGCAATCGCAAACGTACATTCTGCCACGACAGTTATGTAATCAAACAAAAATTCTCTCTTCGGATCAAATTCTTTCATCGTCATCATCCTCCATAAAACAACCTTCAACTTCCTTAGCATATCTTCTCGTAATCAATATTTCTTCGTTGTTTTCCATCTTAGCGTATAGTCTTCCATTTAATGCAGTTCGCACAGAAGTAATATAATCTATGTTAACAAGCATTGTTTTTGACGCTCTGCATATATTTCTTCTCCTGACTTTTTCCTCTACCTGATACAACCGACCTTTTATCTCGTAAACGTTGTCCACCGTATATGCAAACACCATGCCATCCACAGCCTCATAATACAGTATATCCTCTACTCTGACAGACGTCCTCTCATTTTCATGCGTATATCCAACCAGCGTATCTCCTTTGTGCTGTACATATTCTTTTATTTCCTCAAAATCCTTTGTAAGCCTCACATATTCAAGCGTTACGCCTTCTTCATCGGAATTGCTTACAATCTTTTCTGTTACTCTCATGACTCTTTCCCTTCCGACTTCATTGCTAATGTCCTGATCCGTACAACCATCTCTTCTATAGCTTCTGCACCCACACTGTTTTCCTGCGTTGCTGCGGTTACATGTTCAATTGCCTGATAATTATTCTGTGTGTTGACATTTACCTGATCCATGGACGCTGCAACTTTATTACTATGGCTTCGTATGTTTTCAACCGTTTTATCCATCTCCATAATCTGTGCGGTCATCTGCTCATTTGATGTTGTGATCATAGAGGTAGAATTGCCTACTTCCTGAATACTAATCATTCCGGTTTCTGTCAATCGAACACTCTGTTCCATAACACTGACTGCATTATCCGTATTATGAACTGATTCTGTTACAATTTTTCCAATATCATCTACTGCTCTTTTCGTCTGCTCCGCAAGCTTTTGAATTTGTTCTGCAACCACAGCAAATCCCTTTCCCTGTTCCCCAGCTCTTGCCGCTTCGATAGATGCATTTAAAGCCAAAATATTAGTCTGTTGGGATATTCCTGAGATTACCTGAATAATCCCAAGAATCTCTTTTGATTCCTCTCCCAGTTTCCATATAATTTTCTTGCACTCGTTCGTGCTTACATGAATCTGTTCCATACTATTTGTTGCGCTGTCCATCTTGTTCTGATTATCCTTTGATAATTTATTTATCTGTCTGGCAAGCCCGGATACCTGCCCATTTATTGTTGCAAGTTCCTCTAATCTTGCATTAATATCCTGCGTTCGCTCATTGACACCTATAATTTCTTTTGTATTTTTACTGAAACTTTCTAATACATTTCCAGTTTCTCTCACAATCTGTTCATTAGATTCCATTGAACTTTCTGTGATTTCAGACAATTCCTTTACCATATCCATAAGTATTTTGGAGGTTTCTTGTGATTTCTTATGCATTAATCTCATCTCATGTATCATCTGCTCCTGTTCCTCTGCATTCATGAGATTTGATAGCATTCCCGCAGTACGTTCACAGAGCATTGTAAAAATTGCTGCAATTGCTATCAGCACCATTGCTCTTGGCACAATTCCATATACAATCAACTTATAAAACGTTGTGAAATTCTTATCCGGCAGGATTGCAAATATAAAACAAATCAATTGTCCGGCTGAAATTCCGATGACTGACAAGATTGTAATCAAAACATTGATTTTCTTTGAAAAATACAAGCTTGCTATAGCTATCGCATAAATAAATAAAAGCACTGCATGATAGCCTAAGGTTGACGTCACAATCGAAACAAATATGACTGCACAGATTGTAAGCATATATTTGACATATGCCCCTTCCAGTTTCGCTATATTTACAATGAACGTAGGAAGCCACAGCAAAATGGAACCCACAACATAAGCAACTGTCATAATCTTCATATCTACAACAAAAATTCCCAATACGTTTAAAATAAAAACAACAGAAAAAATCAGAAATGTAATCCTCATCACCTTTGCAACCGATTTATTAGCCTGTTTTTCATTTTGAACCAGTACTCCGCTTCGTCCTTCCATACATATCTCCTATCATATACTTTACTCATTTAACGCAATTGATACAGTGTTTACTTTATCGCTATTTCATTTTATTGTCTATGTGCAGACAACTAACATGCAAAAAAACGATACTAAGATGCTGGGAAATGTCCGGTAATTTTTCTTTTCTTTCTATGAAAATTGCTTATCAAATTTTTCCGCTTCTTTCTCATCTGCCAGATAACCTGCCAAAGTCGCATACTCTCCTGTGATTCCATCTAAATATCCCAGACGATATACATTCCAGAAACTGTCTCTTACCAAATTTTCCACTTTACGATATTCACTTTATCGCCCTCAAAATATCCGCCTCTCACCCGGCTTTCAAAATCAAAACCGAATGTTTTCTTGGTTAATTCATTTCATGCATGACGTAATGTGTCGTCACGCATATAATTACTTACTAATTCCATGTTATTCTATTTCTCTTGTTTGTTTATCTTTTCAAATGCTACTGTCTGCTCCTTCATAGAGATTTTTGCCACCTTAAAGCCATACTCTAAAAGTTCTTTTTTGAATGTAAGAAAAGAATGATCTATTGACAAACCGGCAATATTTTCTATCTCTGTATAGGTCAATTTGAAATTGTCTGTTTTATTTTCCTTTATCCATTTCCATAAAGAATCATATTTGCTCATAGTAACACCCCATTCTATTCGTTTAGTGCCTGAATATCTTTATTTTTATAAGAAACACAGCTAATGATAAACCCGAACATTCCAGTACATAAAAACATACATGCCATGCCGCTTCCATTCCCTGCACCTACAAGTTTTTCCAATATATGTACCAGTGGAGCTCCAGACCGCATAAATGGTTCAAAGACATAATCAGCCAGCACTCCGCCCAGTAAAATACCAGTCGGGATTGTGCTATACTGTATGGCATTACGCACTGCAAACACCCGTCCCTGTATCTCCTGTGGCACCTTTGCATACATTATCACGTTATTTGCTGCCATAATAAAAGGAACCGGCAGACTTGCCGCCATTCCGGCAATCGACCAGAAAATACCATTTCTTCCGATTGACATCAGAATATCTCCCAATAAAAAGGAGACTGCTGCCGAACCGTACATCATTCTTACCCGATTCTTTGTTTCCTTTTTCATAGTAACAAGAACCCCTCCGGCAATTCCACCTGTCCCCATAGCCGCATTTACCAATCCGAGCACCATATCATTTTCTCCGCTTCTTGCTAAAATCATCGGAGACAGAATGTTTTCATAGGTCAGTCTGGAGAAAAAATTTATTGCTGCCATTGTCAGCATCATTGCAAGAAGTCCCCTGTTTTTCCATAAAAACTGCCAGCCTTGTGCCGTTCCACTAAATACAGATGTCTTTTGGTCTGTAGCCTTATCTTCTTCTAGCTTTATCAGAAATAACAATACAAGAAACGCTGCCATGAAACTTATAATATCTATCAACAGTACACTCCCCATTCCAAATACTCCATAGCAAAACGCAGCCAACACAGGACTCGCGACTGTAACCAGATTCATGGAAAATGAATTCATTCCACTGACCATCTCCAGTTTTTCCTCTGGAACCAGCTTAAATACTGGAACCGAAGATGCAGGTTGTTGAAACGCACTGCTGCAGCCTACTACTGCATTTACGAGATAAATATGCAGGATTTCCATTCTTCCTGCTATTGTAAGACAAAGAACTGCTATTGTTCCGACAGCCGCTACACTATCTGCGATAAGCATAATCGCCTTCTTGCTATGTCTGTCTACAAAACTTCCAGCAAATAAACTTAGGATAATATATGGTACATAATTGCAGAATGTCATAAGTGATACTGCAAATGCCGAATGTGTCTGGCTATATGCCCATAATGTCAATACAAAACCTGTCATTGAACTGCCAAGCTGGGAAATGCTCTGTGTTCCCCATAAAATAATATATTTTTGAAATTGTTTCATCGAATTTTGCTCCTTCTTTTTTCTTCAATTATCCCAAAAAGTGCAAAGTCCGATTATGGACGAAAGTATTTTTCTCTGTGCAAGTATCGTCCTCAATCTTCCCTCACACAGAGTAAAACATCGAAGAAAATTATTCTTTTACATAGCATTGCTTATCACCTACTTTCCAAACATATTTACAATATCTCTTGCAATCCGCCTGTCTGCCTCTTTTAAATTAGTCTTGATATATCGGCTGCTTTTAGGATCTCCTACATATCCATTCGGGATAAGCTTTTTGTCCATTGCTTCCCCATGACACCATTTACCAATCTCTTCTCCTTTCAGGAATGTTGGTTTTAACTCTGCCAGTGCATCTTCCCTGACTGCTTCCGGATAGATTTCATGCATGGTCGCTGTTTCGAACGCCCCGGCATGGATATCAAATTCATCCTCCGGCATTTTACTAATCTGAAACATTTCCTCAAACGGCATGGTTGTAAGCTTCAAAATATAATCTTCTTCACCAGAAAAACCATGCTCCTTCATCTCATACTCATATTCCACCCAGTATGCCTGTAACTCCAATTTCTGATTTGCATTCTTGATTGTTTCTACGATTGCAGAAATATGAAGTCCATCGCCGTGATCATTGAAAATCACGACACGTTTGAAACCAAATCTGTCAAGATTTTCAAGATATTCCTCAATAAATGTTCATATACCCCTCCAAGAATCTCTAGCTTTTCATGTATCTATTCTGACAATATTTGTCAAAGCTTTATTGCGGTAAATTAAGTCATCTCTTACTGTAAAGCCTCGCTTTTCCCAAAACGCATTTCCTGTATCATTTCGGTCAAACACAACCAAAGCCACCTTGCTGATTCCTAACACCGCCATTGCATTTTCTACCTGTTCTACCAAATTTGTAGCAATCCCCTGTTTTCTATAATCTGGGTGTACTGCCGTATGATAAATATATCCTCTCCTGCCATCATTTCCGGCTAAAATCACACCAATAATTTCATGATGTTCTGCCACAAAACAGGTATCCGGATTTCTTTTCAGGAATTTCTCAATTCCTTCTTTTGAGTCATCCAGATTATTGAGACCCATTCCAGCGCAGGACAGCCATAACTGATATACTTTTTCGTAATCTTGCATTATCATTTTTCTAATTTTCATTTTGTATCCTTTCCTGTTTTACACTTATATTTTGCTTCATATTCTTGTTTTTACGAAGCGCAGCTATAAATTGTCCTATTTTTTTCTGATCCATAATATTATTCTCCACTTAATCTGATTTGTTTATAATACCGCACTCTTATACTAGAATTTATGTCTCAGAAACGGAACCTACGCTCCGTAGAGTTTACTGTTTCTTATCTTTGACCCACTTTATTTTAGCGACAGTGCTCACCTTTGCATTTTCATGCTCCCATCAATAGAAATACCGTCATATAAACCGGTGCTTTTGCAATGAACAATAATCTTGTAAGGCTTTGTAGCAAGCTTATATTAGTTTCATACGCATGACAAATATCCTTCCACGAGTCCCTGTCAGATATGGCATATTCCCGCAGTCACACCATGATGTGCAAGACCTCTCTCCATTCTTAACAAGCAATATATAGCTGCTATCCCTGTGTTATATTCTTTTCCTCTAACATTTCGCCACCGTAGCCACATATAAACGAACCGACAATAAACATAACACCCACAACGGCAGAGGCTTCATTGTCAAAGTTCAAGTCCGCACACCCATCTGCTGTCACCTTCATAAACCCTGCCATAATTCCCTGTATGATTTCTGCTAAAACTGCACACCCTGTCGGTATAACCATCGTCATAATTCCAAGTCTTCTAAGTTCTCTGGCTCCCGCCCGGGTAAAAGGTCTCCCCGCTGCCAGTGTATTACGAAAATAAAGCTCTGCGAATTTTGCAAGTACAGCTTCCCCAGCACATACGACCATCCATGCCACCAAAGTTGCACTAATGCTTTTCACATTATAAGCATTAAAATCTGTGAGCAATCCATATATTGTAACACCGCCAATTTTAAAGGCTCCACCATTTCCAAACACGTTACTGAGCAATTCCACTATGCAGCCGCAAATACCAATCACAGAGAATACAAAAGCTACCTTACTAAGTATTCTTCCTATCTTTGCAATAGTCTGTAATATTTTATAATTCTTCGATTTATGTTCCATATTTCCTCCCATCTGATTGGTTGTTTATTTACTTTTTCGATTTTTAAAATTTATGATTGCAATATAACAGCAAAAAGCACCAATCCATACCAATGCTGCATATGCCCCGTTACTGAAACAGCATATGAGATTTTATTTCCATTGAAAACACTACTGGTACTATTTCATAAAATCCACCTCAAATTTTCCGCATAATTTATGCTTATATCTTTTTCACTCCGGCTCCTAATTATCATAAACAAAAAACGCAGCACCCGATTCACATCTGTGAACGTGGCTCTGCGTCTTAGCGTCTGGCTACTTACAATCTTTCATTTGCAGATTTCTGGCTTCTATCAGAAAATTTCCTTTACACTTCGGACAATATAACGGAAAATTCTTTAGCACTGTATTTTTTCTGATCTATGTTCTTGCTGTTACACCGCACTTCGGACACAGTACAAAAACACCTTCATCTTTATATTCTGACATAACACTCCCTCTTCGTGCTACTTTCTGCCCGCATCAAACCGAATCATGAACTCCAACAGTTGTTCATCCGAATAATCAACCTTCTGATTCACTATCCTGCATGCAATTCCATGCACCATAAAATAACGTATCAGCCATTCAGCTCTTGCTTCTTCCACGCTGGTGTTCAGAAATTTTGCAAACGCTTCTATTACAGGCTGGAAGTCCAAGTCTACCCCAAGATCATCTATGGGGCATCTTTCCGAATAAGAGGATTCAAAAAGTAATTTAAATATATTAGGTTCTCTTCTGGCAAATGAAATATAATCTAACCCTACTTCCCTCATTGGATATTCACATTTTTTTCCTTTCGGGAATACAACCTGTTCTTTCATATATGCAAACGCTTTATCAAAAACCGTCAGTTTCAGTTTTTCAATCGTTGCAAAATTATACATAACAGGCTGCGTAGAGCACTTCAAATAATTTGCTACACTTTTTGCATTTACAGCTTCAATTCCATATTCTCTTGTGATCTCAAATGCAGCATTTATAATCATTTCTTTTGTTATTTTAACTTTTGGCGGCATACATATTCTCCTTTATATAATATATATTATATAATCTCTGTTACATAATGTCAATTATATTTTTGTGCAAACCATATCAACACACAATTTTATCCCCGCACAATGAAAAGTATTTTTCGCATTCTATTTATAGCTTTTACTTTATTTTTTCTCGTCCAACAGCATAACTCCCTCTGCCGGATTGTGAGCAATTGCACCAACGATTCTGTGGGGAATGTATGGCTCTTCCAAATATGCAATATCTTCTGATGTCAATTTTACCTCCAATGCTTTCGCTGCATCTTCTAGATGTGAAGCTTTTGTAGAGCCAATAATTGGAGAACTGACCCCTTTCGCCCAATGCCATGCCAACGCAATCTGCTGCATCTTTACACCATATCGCAACGCCAATTCATGTACCCGACCAACAATCTGCATATCCTGCTGTTTTGTCTCATCATACTTTCCTTTAGCAACTCGATCTGTTCTGCTGCGTAGTGTATCCGTATTCCATTGCGGATGTGTAAGGTGTCCTGCTGCTAATGGACTATAGGGAATCAGTGACACACCCATCTGCTTACAAATTGGAATAAGTTCCCTTTCATCCTCACGATATAAAAGATTGTAATGATTCTCCATCGCCTGAAACTGTGCAAACCCATGCTCTTTAGCAACAAGTTGCATATTTTGAAACTGGTATCCATACATGGCAGAGGCACCCAGTGCCCGTACTTTCCCTGCTTTCACCAAATCATTTAATGCCTCCATTGTTTCTTCCATAGGTGTATCGTAATCAAAGCGATGAATTATATATAAATCAAGATAATCTGTCCCCAGACGCTTAAGAGTACCATCTATTTCTCTATGAATTGCCTCAGCAGACAACCTGCCGGGATTAAAATAAA
This sequence comes from Lachnospiraceae bacterium, assembly GCA_050874665.1. Classification (GTDB taxonomy): domain Bacteria; phylum Bacillota; class Clostridia; order Lachnospirales; family Lachnospiraceae; genus RUG11237. The sequence continues at coordinate 10,171 of JBNMLC010000007.1, forward strand.
CCTTAGAAGCTATGACCACCTTGTTACGTGATATATTCTTTTTTAAAGCTTTCCCTAAATATTCTTCACTTGTTCCTGCTGAGTAACCATTTGCTGTATCAAAAAAGTTAATTCCTAATGAAAGTGCACATCTAATCACTTCCTCCGTCTCTGTCTCATCTAACGTCCAATCATGCATGGTTCCTGCTTTTCCAAAACTCATGCACCCAACACATAGCTTAGAAACCTGAATATCTGTATTGCCTAATACTGTATACTCCATTTTATAATACCTCCTATATCATTTGTTTTAACGTTCTAACAATCTTCTTACTGTCGTAAATGTCAAATCATAAACGGAGCTGTAAATATAATTGACCCCCGTTTTTTCCATTGCTTCTTGCTGCTGCGAAATCCACAGGTCATACTCTTCTTTCAACAGTGCAAGAAATCCATGCATCTGTATTTTTAAGATTACTTTTCATGCCTACGTGTCTGGAGTTTTAATCATAAACCGACAAATGTGCTCCCAGCTTGCCGACACACTACAAAAGGGGCACCAGAACTATTCCCCGGTATCCCCTTTTATTGCTCTCAAATTGATACTATCTGCACATCTTAAAAATATTCACTACATCTTGCTGATTCAAAGGCTTGAATGCATAAGCCAATCCACCAAGTACAACTGCCTTTTCAGCCATTACTTCAAAATTACTATCATCAATTCCAATCTCCGTAAAGGTACTCTTTAATCCCAATGTCTGATACAAAAATTCTTTGACAAGCTCGATGCTCTTCTTTGCAACTTCCATAGGCTCCATTGAAGCAGGCAATCCAAATACATTACAGCCAAACTGGTAGTACTTTGATACTGTGGTCTCATCTAAACAATATTCCATCCAGCGTGGTGTCAGAATTGCAAGTCCCAGTCCATGAGTAATATCGTAAATTGCTGAAAGTTCATGCTCCATTGGATGGCAACTCCATGCCTGCTGCTTACCTCCATCCACAAATCCATTGATTGCCCAGGAAGATGTCCACATCAGATTTGCCCTTGCCTCATAATCATCCGGCTTTTTTATCGCAACTGGTGCATATTTAATAATCGTTTTCATGAGTCCTTCCATTACGGTATCCAACATATAAAGATCTGCATTCATATTAAAATAAACTTCTATGATATGACTTAACATATCCGCTGCACCACAGGCGGTCTGATAAGCATTTACACTGTAAGTAAGTGTCGGATCCAGAAACGAAACCTTTGGCTGCATCACCGGGAAAAGTAGTCCTATCTTATCCTTTGTATCGGGATTGCTGATAACTCCACCACAATCCATCTCTGAACCGGTTGCTGCAAGCGTTAAAATGTCCAAAATTGGAAGGCATTTTGTGACATCAGTTTTGCGTTCTAAGATATCCCACGCATCTCCATCATAGTAGGCCGCTGCACCAATATACTTGGTACAATCAATGACAGAGCCGCCACCAACTGCCAGAAGCACATCAATTCCTTCTTTCTTGCAGATATCTGCTCCTTCCCTTACAGAAGATACTCTAGGGTTTGGTTCAATTCCTGATAGTTCAAAAAGTTCCAGTCCTGCATTTTTAATCTCCGTAACGACTTTATCATACAGACCTGATTTTTTAATCGAACCGCCACCATATGTCAACAATACTTTCTTTCCATATTTACTTAATTCTTCACCCAGATGTCCTAACTGGTTTTCTCCAAAATATACTTTCGTTGGAATGTCATATATAAAATTATTCATTTTCCGTTCCTTTCCCATGATACATATTCTGTTTTCACGCTTTTCTATTTTTCTGGCCTTTATGAGCCATAATAATAGGAAGATGTAGCACCGCCATCAACCAGAATCGTAGAACCAGTGATAAATGCTCCTTTATCACCCATCAAAAGTTCTGCTACATTTGCTACTTCGTCTGCCGTTCCAGGTCGACCTGCCGGACACTTTTTGAACATATTCTTATAGAAATCTCCTCGTGGTCCATTAAACTCATCCTTAGCAAGTGGCGTTACAATAATTCCCGGTGCAATAGCATTTAATCTTGCACCGCGTTTTCCCCATTCTACTGATTGAGCCATCACACGTTTCTCGTTACAACGCTTTGCCATCTGATATGCATGAAGCGTATCTTTGATATTTTCTGGCTGCAGGATTCTTAAGTCTAATAATTTTTCTGTTGGGGTGGTAGCTAATGCTGCATCCTCTTGTGCTGTAAGCTGCGGCATTCTAAAACCCGACTGACTGGAAATTGTCACGCCAACACCGCCCTCTGCAATCACCTTGCCTACTTCTTCTAATAAAACTGCCGTCCCATATAAATCTACTTTTAAAATTGCTTCCATCGGAGCCTGACTAGGAGATACGCCTGCCCCATTAACAAGCATTTTTATTTCTCCATATTCCTGTGCTTTTGCAATCAGTTTTTTTATGGATTCTCTGGAAGATAGATCCATTTCTACAGGTTCTACATCAAATCCTGCCGTGTTCATAATTTCTGCGATTGCCTTTGCATTTTGAATATTTTTATCTCCCATCACAATTTTCTTTCCATAACCCATCCTTCTTGCAATCGCCATAGAAATCTGTCCGGCTCCGGTTACTATCATTACATCTTTTTTACTCATTTTTTCCATTGTCAATCTCCTTTCGGCCAGGTAAGCTTTCCAGTTTTCATTGCCTCTTCATATCTGGATATTTTATAGGAAAGCCTTCCCATAGTTTCCTCTATCTGCTCCTTCTGTTTTCTAAGAACTTCCATCTGTTCCTTCAGAAGTTCGAGCCTTGCAGGTATTGTAGCATCCCCTTTCTGAAAAAGCCTCTGGTATTCAATCAAGCTTTCAATAGGCAGCCCCGCATTCCTCATACAGACAGCAAGCTCCACCCATTTCATATCCTCTTCCTGATAATCACGGATTCCCCCTGCTGTTCTTGTAACTGGCGGGATTACCTTTGCTCGCTCGTAATACCGGAGCGTATCTTGCGAAATTTCATATTTTTCTGATACTTCTTTAATCGTCATACTGTCGCCTCACAAATGTTAAGAATAATTTCTTCATGATCTCTACCTCCTGTTGCAGTAATCATATCACTTGGAGTTAACTCTAAGTCAAGAGTTTTTTTATTTTTATTTGTAAAATGAAATAGTAAATTCTTGATTCACCATTTAAATTCGTGTTTGACGATTTTAGTCTTATAAAAACAATATTTTGTTCAGATTAAGAATTCACTTTGAAATTGAACGGGAATATAACAGTTCCTTATTGCTTTATTTATGCGCTGAACTCGTCAGAAGAAGTACAGATTCTAATTAAAACAACAAAACGCCTGTTGATAATAACTACTTCTAAAGAACGACAACCTGGATTTTTTCAAAATTATACTTAATTAAAAAAGCCTAAAATAAAAGTCATAACTATAATTACGATAGGCATATACCGCATATAATGCGGTTCCTTGAAATCACTTATTGAATGGGATTTAGTTATTACCAGCTTGTGTGTAAACCTAAAACAAAAATAGCCTATAAGTGTTCCGACAGTATTTGTAATAAGGTCGTCTATATCCGTTGCTCTATACAAGGTAAATAACTGAACAATTTCAATCGAAAGTGATAATCCACAACCAATTAAAAGTGTATTTTTCACGCATTGATAACTCTTACTTATAAGGGGACATAAAAAACCCAATGGAACAAAGAGAAAAATATTCAAAATAAAACTCAAACTAACCCCATCACTAAACGGAATCAGATTTATATTAGGATTGAAGAACACTTTTCCTAACCCTGACAACCTTATATATTCATGAAGAGTAGGAATACCTACAATTCTTGTAAGCATTACACATAAGTAGTAATAAAATACCAATAATAAAATCGATATTCTGATTTTAGGTAATGTCCTATTCTTCTTGAAAATTATAATCAGAATTACACAAATTACGATTATCCCAATTAAAAAAATAGGATCAACAAAAAGCAAGTCTTTAATAGCGTCAAACAGACCCAGTTGAATACCTACGCCTGATTGGTTATTTGAAACTGAATTCATTCGGATAGCCCCCTTTTTTAACTTCATAATATTTTCTATAACCAATCTAACACATAAAGATTAAGAATTCGCTGCTATAAATCTTAATAATTTTTATTTATAACACACTTTCAGATTTCAGAAAGAAGAATTTTAAGTCGGGGACTCGGTGTCCCGTCCTCATTATGTTCTATTTTGCCCTTTTAGTAAAGGTAGTCCTAATACAATCAAAATCAATTCATAAAAAATAAACAGCTTACCAGTAGCACGGTTATAACCCTTTATATCATTCACCGAGAGGGGCTTTGTGTTTGCCAAAAACCAAGCGCCTTCTTTGAAAAGAAAGCGCTTATTCCAATACCAATGATAATAACACCAACGATTGCCCATACCATGAATCCTATAACATTTCCATTCATATTATGTCCGCCCGATAAATTCCGATTGAGATTTCACCTGTTTTAAAACATATAATAACTGTTATATTTTTTATCAAATTCTCTGTAAGCCATTAAAAACTCTGAATTTATCGCAGGTGAGCTTTCCCTTATTGTTTCCCTTGTGTTATATCGTCCCGTCAGTGTTTACGACCTCTGCTCTGTGCCGACCGAAGCGGCAGCGGAGACCAAGAAAATTATATAATACAGTATAACACAAAATAAAAGTGACATGGTGAACTGATTGAAATGCTTCTGATTTTTGTAACTGATAGTTGATTGAATGATAAGGAGATTCGATACGATGAGAACGATATTTGCAGAATACAAGCTTCAACGAAACAGCATTGATGTATACGCAAAACTGTATCTTGATGGTACAATGCAGATGTGGGTGGATGCAGAAGATTCTTTGGAAATATAACAGTAGAGAGACCATAACAATCAATGATTATGGTCTCTCTCTCATCATATCTGGTATAAAAATATATATTCTCTATGTATAATGAAATATATAATTGTTAAGAAAGCTCATATTGCATGAAGTTACCATTATGTACAAATCCAAAATCTGTATACAATTTAACCCCCATATCAGACGCTGTAATCTGTATCACTCCACACCCATATTCCCTAGCATCATTTACAACACGAGATAAAAGTTCCTTTGCAATACCTTTTCTTCTATATTTTGGTTCGGTAAACATACTGGACAACAATCCCATCTTTCCACTTGGACATCCAAAATAGGGCGGCTTCTCCACAAATGACATCCCGCTTGTCCCAATAATATTTTCTCCATCAAAGGCAAGCCAGGATACAAATGTTCCATCTGCCATATGACGTGCATAATAGTCCTTCAATGCAGGAACCAGATCAATCTCTTCTTTAGCCCCTTCTTCTCTAAGCTGATTTATCCTCATGTTGATAAAAGTATTCAGTTCTTTTTCTGTAAGCATTTTATATTCAATATTCATTGACATAATCTCCCTTTTATGTACTAACTTCTATAATGCAACTATGTTTATTAAGGCTTTTTTCTTAAAACACTTTCAACATAATCTCGGTATCCCTGCTCCAAAATACTAAAAGCACAACTGTTATCAGTTAATTTCTGTTTTCTATTTGTTGTAACCATTTCGTATATTTTATTTGCTTTTTTCTGAATCCGCTCAGCATTGTCCATACAAAACTGATATTCCTTATTCAGTAACAGTCGGTATTTTTCATCTTCTACATCTTTAATAATCAGTCTTTCAATACATTCCTCTGGCACAGGAATCATATAATTGAATCGTAAAGAGCCCTTGATTTCTTTTTCATACCTCTACAGATACTGATTGTATTCCTCTTTATACGATAAAAATCCATATTTTATCCTCCATAGTATAGCAAAACAGGGAGATAATCATCTTATCTCCCTGAAATTAACGATTCGCATTTTAAGCTGCGAAGCACTTAAATTAAAGGTTCACATTCAAAGTAGTGAAGCACTTAAATTAAAGGTTTGCACTCAAAGTAGCAACGCACTTAAATCAAGCAAGTATTCTTGCTCACCTATATCATATGCAATTATCAAGAAAAAAGCAATAAAAATATCTCAATTTACATTTACAAATGTAACTGTTACTTACAATTTCCTTATCGGATGTCTGATAACAGTTTTACATTTTTCGGGCGTGACCTTTCTTGGGTCTGATAAATAGATTTCGTGATGGTGTCGTTCATCGGTGAAATCATTCACATATCCATTTTCTCTCAGATATTTATCCATTATTGCTACTGTTTCAGGCTCATTATCAAATGCTCCAATATGCATAATCTGTACACATAAACCTTCATTAACGATTTATTGTAAGAGGGAATAACGTACTTTCCTATGCAACAAATACATATTCATACATTTTCTCAAAAATCAGATCAATATTTTGCTCCAAAACATCCTGATGCAGCGAATCCTTTTGTGTCATGCAGATTGCCATCATTCGCAAGAAATTGACAAACACCTTTGCATCGACATCGCTTTTCACTCCCTCCATGATAGATAACAGATACTCCGGAGTATCGGAATTTAAATCCTCCTCGATAATCCCTTCCCGATGCATTGCCGGATAGAGATTCTTCATATCCTCTTCCGTAAGATACTGATAGATGCTGTCTTGGTGGTATATGATCATGCGAAGAAGGGATTTCCCTTCCTCCATGCTCATTTTCTTTCGCCCATTTAACAGCGTGTGGATAGCCTCCATCGATTTTTCCCGTTCATATTTAATCAGTGCAATTACGAAGTCCTCTTTCGCTGCAAAGAAATTGTAAAACGTGCTCTTTCCGATACCAGCAGCGTGCGTAATTTTTGCGACAGATGCGTGTGTCAGTCCGTAGGTTTTGATAAGTTCCATGCCCGCTTCAAACATTTTACTTTCTATCTCTCTTTTTTCTTTTTCTGAAAAAACTCTGATTGGCATTTTGATTCCTCTCGTTTCAACTTTATTTAATGCTCCAGCTTCCGGCCCGACTTTGCTCCTGCCACAGATGCGCATACATACCGCCCTGTTCAAGCAGCCTGTCATGCGTTCCGACTTCCCGCACACGTCCATTATCCAGCACGACAATCTGATCCGCATTCATGATTGATTGCAGTCTATGTGCAACTATAATAACTGTTTTCTCATATACAAGCTCACTAATCGCAGACTGAATCAATACTTCATTTTCCGGATCAAGTGATGCTGTTGCCTCATCTAGCAGAACAATTGGTGCATCCTTGAGCAGTGCCCTTGCAATTGAGATACGCTGTTTTTCTCCGCCGGAGAGTGTGGAGCCACCTTCTCCCACCATTGTATCATATCCATCCGGCAAAGACATGATAAATTCATGACAAGATGCTTTTTTTGCTGCCTGTATCACTTCTTCCCGCGTCGCATCTTCCTTCCCCATTTTTATGTTCTGCTCGATGGTATCGTGAAACAAATAAACATCCTGAAATACCATACTAATATTGGCCAGCAATTCCTCGGTCGGCATATTCTTTACGGAAACGCTGCCCAGTGTAATCTGACCGTCATCTACATCCCAGAAACGTCCAATCAGCTTTGTAATTGTGGACTTTCCGCTTCCTGACGGACCAACCAGTGCTGTAATCGTTTTTTCTGGAAATGTGAGGGAAACATCTTTTAGCACCATCGTTTCCCCATATCCAAAGCTTACATGAGAAAAGGTAATCGTCTGATCTTTTGGTTGTTCTTTATGTTCTAAATATTCTTTGAGCGGTTTTTCCTGATAAATTTCCGTAATTCGCTCATTTGCCCGGTTCGTCCGTGCAAAATCCGCAATAAAGAAAAATAAGAGAGAAACCGGCTCATAAATGTTGAGTGCCATCACAAGAAATGCAATGTAATAAAACGGTGAAAGTTTTAAATGTACCGTAAGCATTCCTCCCGCCAGCATCGTAATAGCAATTCCCATATTCAAAACCATTTTACCTGCAGTAGCAATCGGTGCTGCTGATTTTGTTTCGATATGTACTGCCGATGCACGCTGTTTGTCAAAAGCATTTTTTAACTTTTCAAATTTCTCGCCTGCCATATTAAATGCCTTTAACGCCTGAATTCCCTCCACATATTCTAAAATACCAGAGGCTGCGTCCTGCTGTGCGCCCATCAGTTCCAGACCAGACACCGCCATGCGCTTGTAGCTAATCAACGCAAACGGAAGAGTGCATGGGATAGTAATAAACAAAGCAAGTGCCATGCGAATGTCAAAAATTGCGAGAAACACAAACGACAGTGCAAGTCTTACAACCGTAATGGCAATCTGCGGTGCAAAGCTGTTTGCCAGATTTTCAATGGTAGAAAAATCCCGTAAAAGCACAGTCGAAAGTTCACCTGCATCTCTCTGGTTGAAAAATCCAAGCGACAATTTCCGCAGATGCTCCCCGATGTCCATTCTTGCCTTTTTCATTCCTTCTGCCATACCACAGCAACTCATAATATAACTTTTCATACGTACAAACAGATAGCAGATTGCCTGTATTCCAAGCACCAGCACAATCTTCCATAAGGCATTTGTATCTAGTGGTACCTTCTCTCCAATCGGCAGGAGCAGAAAATAAATGGCAATAATTACAACGCCATAGGGTATTGTCGCTACGACGCTGTCCACCATAAACCATAATAGTAGTTTTATATATGCAGCGGTATCGCCAAAAGATAAGATTGAAAACCATTTCTTACTACGCATGAAGTATTTCCTCCTTTACTTTCTTAATCGTCCAGTCGTCCCGGCGTTCGTTCGCTTTCACCATATGCTGATATAATGGGCATGTCCGGTATAAAACTTCGTGTGAATCACAGGCTATGATTTTTCCGTTCTCAAATACCATGATTTTGTCTGCATTTGCAATGGTTCGTATACGGTGCGCGATAATAAATACTGTTTTGTTTTTTGATAACCGTGCAAATGCCTCCTGTATCCTGCTTTCGTTTTCAGCATCTGCATAAGCGGTCGCCTCATCCATAACAACAATCGGTGCGTCCTTTAAAAACAGACGTGCTATCGCAAGCCGCTGTTTCTCTCCACCTGACAGATAAGCATTTTGGGTGCCAAGCACCGTCTGATACCCTTGTGGAAGCTTCATAATCACATCATGTATGCCCGCATTTTCTGCCGCATTGACCACCTGATCAAAAGATGCTTTTTCGTTTCCCATGCGGATATTATTCTCGACAGTATCTGTAAAAATCATGCTGTCCTGAAAAACAAATGCGATTTTTTCCATTAGAACGGACTGCGGAATCCGCGTAATATCTATACCACCGATTTTGATACAACCTTCATCTAACGGATAAAAGCGAAGCAACAACTCCAAAAATGTCGTTTTTCCGCTGCCGGAAGGTCCTACAATTCCACACACCATTCCCTGTTTAGCATGAAACTGAATATCTGACAGCACGTTACGTTTTCCATCATAAGAAAAACTGACATGTTCATAGTCCACCGAAAAATGTTTTGGAATTTCACTTCCTTCGGCGGTCAGCTCCGGCTGGTATAAAACATGATCAATTCGCCTCACGCTTTCGTTGATTCGGTTCATTCCCACGATAAGATTCATCATATTTTCGAGCGGCTCTTTTAATCCCTGCCCAATCAGAAAGAACAAAATCACCGTCAACACCGTCTCCCTATAATCTGCTTCCCTCTGTAAAATTACAATAGATGCCGGCAGTAAAAACAGCATCTGTGCACCAAAAAACACATAATAAAATCCCATAGGTACCGCATTGGCTTTCGCTGTCTTATCCACTGAGTTAACAAAGGCATTGATGTCGTGCCGATAACGTCGAAATGCACCAAGTGATCGGTTAAACACCTTTATCACCGGGATTCCGTGTATGAACTCAACAATGGTTGCCGTCATTTGCTCCATACGATCTGCCATTTCTTTTTGCAATGCTGCTTTGTCCTTCTGCTTTAAGCACATGCCAAGCAGCACGACAGAAATCACAATTGGAAGCATAGTCACAAGTGCCAGTCTCCAATCCATGCAAAACAAAAAAATAATTGTAAACAACGGTGCTGCAATCCCAGCAGCTACATCACTCAGGTTGTGTGCCACGAACACTTCAATTTCCTCTACATCGTCTGTCATAATTTTTTTGATTGCGCCTTGCGTTGTGCCGTTAAAATAGCCCATAGAAATACGTGACATTTTCTCCATAAGCTGCATGCGGATTTCATACAACAAATCGTATGCTGCCGTATGAGACAGGCAACTTGAGGCATACGCACATACGCCGTAAAGCACGACTCCCACAAGCGTAATTCCGGTATACCATACGATTGTCTGCATACGAATGGTATCCGGTGCATTGTAATGCAGCAGGATTTCTCGTATCACTCCGTATATTGTAAAGAAAAATACAATCCTTGACAGAGCGGAAGCCACCGATAATACACAGGCTGCAAGTAATCGTTTCTTTTTGTTTCCGGCAAGCTGCAACAGTCTTGCCAGTCCTTCTTTTCGCTTTTCTTTCATATCTGCTTCTCCTTTTCCGACCATTTTGTAATTTTCAGTCGCAAAAAGATTATACAGTTAGTTTTAACTAATTGCAAGTTATTTTTAGTTTTCACTCGTTTTTGTATATTTTAAACAAACATAACCTAATACTTACATGTGTATGAGGAACATACTCTAAAGAGATGAATAGAACATACAAATAACACAAACCCCAGATGAAACAAGTTGCATCACCCGGGGTTTTTTCAATCAATCTATTTTTTTGTTAAAAATCTTATTTTGCACTCAAAGAGCTAAGTATACTCTTTACATGTGCTACCTCTTCCTCTGTAGCCATAGCAGCCGGTACATAATACTGTTTGCTTCTGGCAATCTCGTATAGTTCTTCCTGAGACATTTCACACTGATTTCTCATCTGCTTTAATGTCTGTTTTAATGCCTTGTTTTCACTCTGAGGAATCATTTCTCCAAAACGAACCAGTTCTCCGTTGATACCGGCAAGAGTATCAGCCACCATTGTCTTATCATTCAACATACTTTCTTCCTCCTACTTTAAAAACTGCATCAATTGTTCTTTAGATTCTAATGCTGATTGGGCAGATTTTGTAAAAAACTGGCGCACAGTCTGATCCGTAGCGTTAGATGCATACTCGCTCATTTTGCAGTGTGTTGTTTCATACCCTGAAATTAAATGTCTTAAATTTTGTAAATCGAGTTCTGAAATATTTGACATAAAAAAACCTCCTTCTTTCATACTCTCTTAGTATTACAAAAGAAAAAGGTTTTATTCTATCAATTGGAATTATTTTAGCAGCCACTCATACATCTCTTCGTATTCTCTTGCTGAACGACTCCACGAAAAATCAGCCGCCATAGCTCTGTCAATCAGTTTGTTCCATTCGCGCTTCTGATTCTGATACACGTTCATTGCATATTCAATTACCTTTAGCATTTCGTGTGCGTTATAATTACAAAAACTAAATCCCGTACCTGTACTTTCATATTCATTATATGGCTCTACGGTATCCTTCAATCCTCCGGTTTCCCGTACAATAGGAATTGTTCCGTAACGCATACTAATTAACTGGCTCAAACCGCATGGTTCAAACAGTGACGGCATCAAAAATGCATCACTTCCTGCATAAATTTTATGGGCGATTTCCTCCGAATAATATATGTTAGCAGATACCCTTCCCTGATACTTCCACTCATAATGCCTAAACATATTCTCATAACGTTCTTCCCCGGTTCCTAAAACAACTAACTGTATATGTTTGCTGCAAATTTCGTCCATAACACAGTCAATTAAATCAAAGCCTTTTTGGTCCGTCAATCTGGACACAATGCCTATAAGAAATGCCTTATCATCTCTTTCAAGTCCCAGTTCCTCTTGAATTGCCCTTTTATTTTTTATCTTTTCTTTTCTAAAATTTCTCGCATTGTATGTTTTATATATATAGGAGTCATTTTCCGGATTAAATTCCTCATAATCAATGCCATTTACAATTCCTCGCAAATCATTGCTTCTGGCACTAAGCAATCCATGAAGTCCCTCTCCGTATTCTATGGTCTTTATTTCCTCGGCATACGTCTTACTAACAGTTGTTACTGCATCTGCAAACACGATACCTCCCTTTAGGTAATTTGCATCATGATACGACTCTAACTTGTCCGATGTAAAATAGTAATCCGGCAGTCCAAGTACATCCTTTACTTTTGCAATTTCCCATCTCCCCTGGAATTTAAGATTATGAATTGTCATAACCGATTTGATTCCCTGATAAAATGGATTCCCACGAAAACATTCTTTTAACATCAGCGGAATTACCCCTGTCTGCCAATCATGACAGTGTACAATATCCGGGCGGAAATCTATTTCAGGCATTGCCATTAATGCTGCCTTAGAAAAAAATGCAAATTTCTCAATATCTTCATAGATATTCCCATATGGCGCAGGTCCTGCGAAATAATATTCATTATCTATCAGATAAAACGTAATTCCATCTACCTTTTTTGTAAAGACCCCGGCATACTGTCTGCGCCATGATAAATCTACATAAAAATGGGTAAGAAATGTTATCCCTTCTAATTTTTTTTCCGGAATACAAAGATATTTTGGAATCATCACCCTGATATCATATGTTTCCTTATCAAAATATTTTGGCAGCGAACCCGCTACGTCCGCAAGTCCTCCGGTTTTTATAAAAGGTGCCGCCTCAGACGCCACAAATAATACTTTTTTCATGCTGCTCCTCCTGCCTCTATCCGTTTTCTCCCAATAATCTTTATTATCATAGCACAGATTTTTGTACAAGAAAAGCATGAATCCTTATCTATTTTTGTATTCCAGTCTTATTTTGTCCGCTATTAATGCAATAAATTCAGAATTTGTCGGCTTTCCTTTTCCTGTATTTATTGTATAACCAAATAATTCATCAATCGTATCCATTTTTCCTCTGCTCCAGGCAACTTCAATAGCATGACGAATCGCACGTTCTACACGACTTGATGTGGTCTGATATTTTTTAGCAATGGTTGGATACAATATCTTTGTAATAGAATTAAGCATGTCCATATCTTCCACCGACATCATAATGGCATCTCTTAAATACTGATATCCCTTAATATGGGCAGGCACACCTATTTCGTGAATGATATTGGTGACATCTGCCTCTAAATTCCGTTCCTTTATCTCACTTGCTCTTTCTAATGGTATGTACTTTTCTGAGGATTTGTGTAAAGGTTTCTTATCTCTGGTTCTTTTAATCCGATTAATAATAACTTCGTTATCAAATGGTTTCATAATATAATAATTTGCTCCCATTTCAAAAGCATCTTCTGTAATACTCTCCTGTCCGATAGCTGAAATCATAATAAATGCAGGCTGTTTCTTAATGCTTGCGTCCTTTTTCACTTTATTCATTACACAAAGTCCGTCCATTTTTGGCATAACAATATCTAATAATACAACATCTGGCTCTTTATTCTTTATTATTCCATAAGCTTCTTCACCATTTCTTGCTTTTCCAACAACATTTAGTTCATCATCGCTTTTGATAATTTCTTCCAATAAATCCAATAATATTTCATTATCATCTGCTATTGCTACATTTAATTTTTCCATTATTATCCTCCAATCAATTATATGCCCGTTTTTCTGTTGTTATTATAAAAGCATCTTTTATTAGAATCAATGGTTACTTATCGCACAATTCGACATTCCATATTTTTCGTTTTTTTACTTTCTTTTGCGATAATATATTTATATTATTGTTGTCGAAGTTTGTCAAAAGTAAATGGAACAGCAGAACTCATATGTCCTGTTGCTCCACTTTTGAGTTTTATTCTACTTTAAATACACGTATTACTTCCTCTAATTCTGCAGCATTTTTCCCAAGTTTATTTGCTGTAGCATTTAATGTTTCCACTGCACCTAACTGTTTATTTGACGTATTCGTCAAGTCTGTCATAGTTGCTGCAACTTCCTCAGATGCTGCCGAAATATTCTGAATTGCATATAAGGTATCTTCTTTAACTCCTTCAATTCCGGAAATACCGGAAATAATACTTTCAAGGTTGTTATTCAAATCTTCTACATGACGATTAATATCATTGAATGCCATTACCGTAGTTTCCAGAGCTTTTTCCTGTAATTCTACGATTTCCTGTGCATTTTCCACCGTGTTTACCGTAACCTCTGTCTGATTCTGAATATTAGAAATAATTGTATTAATCTCTGCTGCTGCATCTGTTGTCTGCATTGCCAATTTTCGAATTTCATCTGCAACTACTGCAAATCCCTTTCCTGCTTCTCCTGCCCTTGCAGCTTCAATAGAAGCATTCAATGAGAGAAGATTGGTCTGATCTGCCACATCATTGATAGTTCCAATAATATTCCCAATTGTATTCGACTGTTGTGAAAGCTGAACGATATTCTCCATAATATCTTTCATACTTTCTGTGGTATCCTTAACTTTTTCATCTAATTCTTTTACCGTCTTATGTCCACTCATAACGATATTCTTCGTGTTATCGGCAGTATCTCTGATTTTATCTGCATTATCAGATACCTGATTAATTTTATCTGACAACTCGCTCATTTTCATCAAACACATCTCCGAATCTTCTGATTGTTGTACGATACCAATTTCCACTTCTTTAATTGCCTTAGTGATTCCCTGTGTTGCCGTCAATACAATCTCCGAATTTTCCGTCACTTCACTGGCTGCATTAGATACTGTTTTACCTGTACCGGCTACCTTGCGAATCAAGTCTTTCATATTGTCTAGCATACCAATAATTCCGGAAATAAGCTTTTTAAATTCATCTTTACGTTTGGATTGGAAGGATACCGTTAAATCCCCCTCCGATACTTTGCCAAGTACACCGTTAATTCCGGAAATTGCCCGACTGATTCCATAAGCAATCACTGTACCTGTAATAATTGCTATCATACTTGCAAATATTACAATACCCGTAGTAATATTACGCAAATTATAACTCTGTGCCAAAATCACTTTCTTAGGTATCATGGAACATGTCATAGAATTATAACCATCTAACTTAGCATATGTGAACAAATAATCCTTACCATTATATGTAACCATCTGATTTCCCCTTGAGGCTTCGCTAGCCAGAGCATTCTGATAAAACTCTGTATCCGTAAAACGAAACGCTTCCTCATAGCTGCCAGATACTATTTCTCTTCCGTCATTCGTCACAAAACCTACAACACTTCCCTCTCCTACCTCGGTTTCATCTAACATTTCAAGAATAAAATCTCGTGAAATATCATAAATAATAAAACCTGATTTTTTGTTTCCGGAATCCATTAAATTTCTAATCACTGTAATACCATAATCGGATTCAATATCACCCATCTTTTCATCTATAAACGGGTGATAACCCAACCATATTTCCGGATTTCTGCTCTCAATCAACGCCTGATACTCACTAGATTCCAGAAATGCATCATAACAGCCCGGCATCAAATCACCTTTGCGGAAGGAGTTAATGTTTTCCCCATAATTTCCAATAATATATACACCGGAAACCATCTGGTCAAGTACCGCAGCAGAATATACTTCGTTATAACATTCCGTTTGTACTAATGTTTCATTGACACTGTCATCTTTATATGCCCCGGAATAGTAATTAGTAATAGATTCTGTGGAATCTAACTGCAAGGATTTAGAGGAAATCGTATGGAATCCAAGTTCAAAGTAATCTGCTACCGTAGTCATGGTAGAAAGTGCAGAATCCTTATAATTATTCTTAAATCCATTAGCAGATATATTATATGAAATAGTTCCCAAAATAATAATTAATATTACCGGAACTAAAAAAGCACCAATTAATTTACTGCGAATTTTCATATCACTGTCCTCCTTATTTCTTATTTTAAATTGCCCATAGAAATCCACTGTGAAACAGCATAGTCTGCAATCTTATTGTAATCATTTTCATCCCATACCGGCTTTGTCAGATAGTTTTGTAAAATATAGGTTCCTACCGTATTTCCACCCCAGTTAGATGGTGCACCATTGTATGGATTTGACAGCGTTCCCCCCATATTTACATATTTAATAATGGAATTTCCCAATGCATTAGAAACTGTAGTGGTTTCCGGATCTGCATTATATGGGATAAACTGAAATACTTCCGTTATATATTTCATACCTGTTTCTGAAGTGTTCAGCCAGACCAGAAAATCCTGTGCTGCCTTTTTATGTGCTTCATCATTTCTGTCATTTATTACATAATACATAGATGCAAATACCGGAATCGTACTATTCATTTGTGCCGCTGTTAAACCCTCCACCTTAATATCTGCATCTGTAACCGGAAGCTTCACAGGAAGAAATGTGAGTCGCTGTGCAACTGCATCATCTATCTCTGCAATGCTGGATGCTGTCCAGTTACCATTTTTAAAGAATATGGCTTTACTCTCGGCAAACTTTTTAATCGCTGCATCATAGCTGTTTGTAGTAGAATTAATCATATCTGCTGAACGAGCCAAATGTCCATTGTCACCTGCAGCGTAGGAGGTTTTTAAATCCAGTGCTTTCGCATATGCAACAAAGGAATTTTTCAAGCCCTGTACCTGTTCTTTCGTTGCATTTTGTGCCTGACTTACATTTGCAAGACCACTGCACACCGCTACATTTAACATATGATCTCCATACGTCCAGGAATCACTTCCTGCAAATGCAAACACCCCTGTCAATTTTGACGCCAGACCTGTCTTTCCCCCAATTGTGTATGTATTTCCATTCAGCATAATCTGACCGCCTGCACCTGTATCAATCATATTTCCGAGAACACGAATGCAATTTTCCCATTCCTCATAACTGCAAAGTCTTAAATCCTCTAAAACCTTGTCTTTGTTCCCTTCGCCAAAAATATCTGATATCATCTGGGTATCTACCATATAGCCATAACCTTCAATATTATATGGCACTCCATAATTCGTTCCCTCTTCTGTGGAAAGTCTTAATTCCTCCGGTATCTCATCTGCTAGTTTTTTAAATTCAGATGTCATACCCTCTGCCTTAGAGTAATCCATTACATAATCATAACTTTCCCACTCCTCTAACTCTGTCACCGACTGCACCGTATAAATATCCGGTTTTACTTTCTCATTCATCAAAGAGCGCAAAGCCTTCATATGATCTTCGCCTGCCTGCGTATTAAACAGTTTTACCTTTACTCCGCTCTCCTTTTCATATTCTGCAACCAATTCCTTTAATGAATCTGAAATTTCACCTTTGGAATTAAAGATATATAATTCTGTTTCTTCCGTTTTCTGTGCATCTTGTCTTGTTTCTGCACTACCGCAAGCTGACAATGTAACTATCCCCAAAACAATACATAAAGCTGCTATTATTCTTCTCTTCATAGTACTTCCTCCATTTCCCTCAAGCTAGTAATTATATACTATAGATTACTATATTTTTGTGCAAAATACAAGTTATAGAAAGTATTTTTTTTGCATTTTTATGCACTTTTACTATTCAAAAAATAGTACTCGAAGTGATTTGCAGATTTTCATAGCAGGAAAAGATAATAAGAACCAAAAAAAGCTAAATATAAAACAAATTTGTCCCATTACCTGTAATGGCATGCCACTATAATCCCATACATCCAGTTTCAACCATAAATTTACAATGCATCCGCAGATCAGTTCTAGCAGTGTAATTCCTGCCCCACTAAGCAACATCTTAGACCAGACGTTTGGTAAACATGTCATTCTTTCTGAAATTACATCTATCATTTCAAAACAGCAGCCTCCAAGCAGAAACATACTCCAGTGGGACTCGCCCCGATACAGTAACTCCACGCAATAATACATTGCTCCTCCTAAAGACATTAAAAATAGATTTTGCCATATAATATTCCATGTTTTCATATCGCTATATCCCCTTCTCTTCTTTGCTTTTACCTCATCTTGTCCTTTCCGTTCTTTCTATATTCTTTCCCTGTTTTTTTTATGCTATTACAACTATTTTTGCTTTTTTGTGTAATTTTTACATATTTTTCCATAAATACGTTTGAAAAATATACATTTTTGCGGTATTATAAAATAAGGTAGCATCAGTGCGTTTTTATAAGGGGGACATTTTATGCAAGAAGCAAAAAAACAAATGGATATAGAAAAACAGAAATATCTTTTATTATTGAAGGCATGTAAATCTTTTGGCGGAGATATCAAATTATATCAAAAGTTAAAATTAAGTATTCCGCAATTAATTCAGATATTAAAAGGCTTAGAAAGCAAGTTAGATGTTTCTTACTATCTGAATCCTAAATTTAGTGCAACACAAATGGAAATTCTTCGCAAAGGTTTAGAGGACGGCATTTCTTTAAAAATATGGTTAGAGCAGGGATTTAATTGGCTACAGGTAGAACAAATCTATTTAGGCTACAAGGCAGATTTGCCCATCGAACGATATGGACTTTTAGAATATGACGACAAGCAGATGCAACAGATTCGTCTTGGCTTATTAGAGGGATTAGACACTACCATTTATGAATCTCCCGAATTTTCATCTCCTCAGATGTTAGAAATACGCAAGGGATTACTTAAAAAATTAGATGTCTCTGAATACGCAAAACAAAATTACGATCCTATCATGATGCGTGAAATCCGTCGTTCACTGCAAGACCATTTTGATTATAAACCTTATCTTAAAAAGGGATATAATTCAAAAGTTTTACGACAGCTTCGTAAATCCCGAGAATGGGGGTATGATATTCTTTCTTTTGTGAACGCAGGCTACAACGCAGACCAGATCGAAGAGATTGGACTTTGCCTACAGCAAAATATTAATATTAAGCCTTATCTTACCACCCGTATCCGCTGGGAACAAATTCGGGAAATACGTCTTGGATTTGAGTCCGGTGTAGATGCCGCTTCCTATGCTAAAAGCGAATATTCAGCCGCCCAAATGGAACAGATTCGTCTTGGTATGGAAGAAGGACTTGAGGTTTCCGTCTACATGGATTCGAGTATTTCAGCAGATACCATGAAAACTACCAGAGAAAAACTTCTCTTTGCAAAGGATTCTTCTGCACTGGTAAATGACATGTTGTCTTTGTCCTCAAATGAAATCATGGCTTCTATTGAGGCAGAACTAGAAGCAAGCCAAAAGCTTAACAAAGGTGCTGATGTGGCTTCATCGACATCTCCCAAAACCCAGACCTCTGTTTCCATTGCTCAGGATGGTATGAGTGCCAGTCTTTTTCTGGCTCCACCGCAAGATGAACCATATACTGTAGAGCATCTGGTAACATTTCTTGCAGAGCATAACATTAAGCAAGGAATAAACCTTGCAAGCTTACAGCGAATTGTTCGAAAAGAATTATATAATGAAGCAATTGTCATAGCTCGTGGAAAAGATGCAATAAATGGAAGTGATGGCTTTTTCACCTTCCATTTTAGTCCTGAAAAAAAAGACCATAAACCGGTTATATTACCAAATGGTTCTGTAGATTACTTTAATAATGCTTCCTATGAATTTGCAAAAGAGGGCGACTTATTGGCAGAATATACGCCGGCTACTCCCGGAGAGTACGGATATAGTGTGAGTGGAAAGCTTATTATCCCAAAGCGTGGAAAAGATCTTCCTATACTTCGTGGAAAAGGCATTCGTATGACGGAAGATAAAAAACAATATTTTGCTACTTGCAGCGGACAAATTGAATACCAGAATAATAAAATCAATATTGTCAATTGCCTTTCTATCAGTAAGGATCTTGATATTTCCGTTGGCAATATCAATTTTGATGGAAATGTAGAAATCATGGGAAATATTATTCCTAATATGGTTGTCCGGGCAACAGGTTATGTAAAAGTAAATGGCTATGTAGAATCTGCTTCCATCTATGCTGCCGGTGATGTCGTTTTAGCGAAAGGGATTCAGGGTGGAGATATTTCTTACATTGAAGCCGGAGGCAATGTATTTGCACCATTTTTTGAATCTACAACCATAAAATGTGGCGGTTCTTTAAATGCAAATCACATTCTAAACTGTGACGTTACTTGTGCTGACGGCGTATTACTTTCCGGAAAGCGTGGTCTGATTCTTGGTGGAATCACAAGAGCGCTACGCTATATTGATGCGACTACCGTTGGAAACAGGGCTGAACTTCCAACCACTTTGATTCTTGGTGTAGATTCTGAAATCATAAAGAAGTATGGTGAAACCATGCAGGCTATATCTAAATCAAAATTAGAAATTACCGCTTTAAAAAAGAATCTTGTAATCTTTGAAGAACAAAATCAGACAGAGCATTACACTTACAAAACGTTGCAACAGGCAATTAAAATACGAGAGGATGATTTGGTTTCACTAACGAACCAGCTAAACGAATGTAACCGCATTATTGAAGCTGCTGCCTCCTCTTGTGCCGGTTTCCGCGGAAGTGTTTACCCTGGAACCATAATTTCTATTAACGCAGAAAAACATCAAGTAAAAGAAGAGCAACAGCAAGTGACCTTCCGATTGCGAGATCGCAAAATTATTATGGAAGAATATACGGAACCCAATTTTAAACAAAGTGAAAGTTCCCAAAAAGAATAGTTATTTTCTATTTACTTTGGAATAAAATATGATATACTCTAATAAAAATGAAGAATAATAGGAGAACTGTATGAAAAACTTTATTATTTCAACTGATACAACTTCCGATTTACCAGAAGATTATATAATAAAACATAATCTTGGAATATTATCTTTAACTTATACTATGGAGGATGTAACCTATGACTGGGAACATCCTATGAATGTACAGGAATTTTATCAAAAAATGCGGAAAGGCTCCCTGCCGACCACATCACAGGTAAATCCTACTACTGCAAAAGAATTTTTTATTAAATTTGCCCGAAAAAATGATGCCAATATTCTTCACATTGCATTTTCCTCAGGCTTAAGTGGCAGTTATAATAGTGCCCTGCTGGCTGCTCAGGAATTGGAAGAAGAAGGATTTCCTTACAAAATCATTGTAATAGATTCCCTCTGTGCCTCTCTAGGCGAAGGTCTGCTAGTACACAAAGCAGTCTGTATGTTAGAAAACGGAAATTCTTTAGAAGAAACAAGCCAATGGGTAGAGGAAAATAAACTTCATATTGTCCACAATTTTACTGTAGATGATCTGAATCATTTATACCGAGGCGGAAGAGTTTCTAAGACCGCCGCTTTTCTTGGTACTCTTGCCAGTATCAAACCGATTCTGCATGTAGATAATGAGGGACATTTGATTCCTTTACAAAAAGTACGTGGTCGAAAGAAATCTTTGATTACATTGGTTGACTCGATGGAAAAGCAAATGGGAAGCTATGCAAACCAAAATGACATTGTTTTCATCAGTCATGGAGATTGTCTCGATGATGCCCAATTGTTAGCCGATATGATAAGAGAACGGCTTGGAATTAACTCTTTCCTGATTAACTATGTAGGTTCTACGATTGGAGCTCACTCCGGTCCGGGAACGCTTGCTTTGTTTTATCTTGGTGAATACCGTTAGTTAATTTATGAAAAGCATGCCCACACTTAACAGACTATGAGCATGCTTTTCATTTACTTGAATTTTAAGTTCAATTTTCCTCGCATCAGTTTATATAATAATACAAACCATGCCACCACTACTGTCATTCACCACCTTTTGCATTGTATCCTGCAATTTACTTTGACTTTCCTCTCCAATCTGTGAGAGTTTAGAATTAATTCCATCTGATACAAGCTGTTCTACAGACTTTCCAAATATATTAATTTTCCAAATACCCTCTGCCTCGTTACTGTTATTCTTAATGTATTCAATCAAATCTTTTGCCTGTTGTTCACTTCCCACAATTGGTGCTATTTCTGTTTCAATTCCTGCACGTATCATATGTATGGAAGGTGCCTCAGAACGTATCTTTACGCCAAATTTATTTCCATGTTTCACAATTTCCGGCTCGTATAATTTAATCTCATTTTGTGATGGCATTACCACACCATAACCGCTCATTTTTACCGATTGCATAGCATTTTCTACCTTTTGATACTCCTGTCTCATACGTGCGAGTTCCTGTACTGTCGATAACATCGTATATTCGTTTTCCACATCGACACCAAGCATTTCAGAAATCATTTCATAATAAAATTTATCTGCAATCTGAATCTGCACCTTAATCTTTCCGGTGGCTAAATCCACTTCATCTAATTTCATTCTACTGACGTAGGCGCTCTCAAAAGATAATTTTTCATCTATTGCATCTCTAATTGCCTTGATTCCTTCAGAACTTTCTCTGATTTTTTCTACTAAATCCGTTTTAATTGGGTGATGCATAGGCAATGTTTCTATCCACTTTGGTACAAAATATTCTATTTCCATCACTGGAAATTCCATTAATATATATTCTAATATTTTGTGAATATCATCTTTTCGAATTTGCTGGCAATTCAGACTCAGCACTCTTACATGATTCTTCTTTGAAATTTCTTCTGCAATTCTTGTACTTTCTTCACTGTATGGTTTCATAGAATTTAAAATCACCACAAATGGTTTTCCGATTTTCTTTAATTCTGCAATTGTCTTTTCTTCCGGTGCTATGTAATTTTCCCTCGGGATTCCACTTACAGAACCATCTGTTGTCACAACAATGCCAATGGTAGAGTGATCATGAATTACCTTTCTGGTACCTATTTCTGCGGCCTGTGTAAAAGACATCTCCTGCTCTGACCACGGTGTTTTTACCAGGCGTTCCGTATCTCCCACAATATGTCCTTCTGCCCCTTCTACCATATAACCCACACAATCAATAAGGCGCACTGAAACCTGAATATCATCAGCTAACTTGATTTTTGCTGCCTCCTTAGGGATAAATTTCGGCTCCGTTGTCATAATCATCCTTCCCTGAGCCGACTGTGGCAATTCGTCCTGTGTTCTGTTTCGCACGTATTCATCTTCTATCTCCGGCAAAACCATCAAATCCATAAACCGCTTAATAAATGTTGACTTTCCTGTTCTTACCGGTCCCACTACACCAAGATATATCTCGCCATTTGTTCGTACCTGTATATCTTTGTATAAATCAACCGTTTTCATAAAAAATCCTCCTAACTTATAGTATAGTTCAGACATGCCTAAAGGGCTAAATCTGCAGTTAATACACTATATGTCAGAAGGGTTTAAAATATGCCCGAGGGCGGTATCAATGATTGCAATTCCTCCAGCATAATCAATTACATTCATTTTTTCTTGTAGTTTTTTTACCAAATCATCAAAAAAATCAGACAACTGGTACTCTTGTATCTCGTCAAGTATGTTCTCAGCTTTATCAAAGTCGAAATCTTCCAGGGCATTTTTCACTTTGCCAAACCACTGCACCAATTGTTCTTCCTTTGCCCGTGGTTTGCTTTCCTTTGATATTTGTATATCCACATAAGGTCTGAGCAGTTCATGAAACCTTCTATATTTAGAAATCAACTGCTCCGCTGCGCCTAACAGTGTTTCATCGTCATAGCTTCCACACTCATCTTCCACTTTCGCACAAAACTTTGCAAACTCCAATGCTCCAATAAGACGAGATGCACTTTTTAACCCATGCACTTCAATTTTAAAGGCTTCCACCTCATAATTCTGTGCATGTACACGAAGCATATGAATTCTTCCGTCTATTGTTTTATAATACTCTTTCAGTATTTTTTTGTATGTAGCGATATCACCGGATAACTCGATGGCATAAGTACAAGAAAGTCCAGGAATCTGTAACTTTTCTTTTTCTTCCTGTGCACTCGCAGTTTCCTGCATTGATATGTTTTCCCATGAAATACAACTGCGCAACACATCTTCTAATTCCTTCTGTTTTACAGGCTTTTGCAGAATAGCAGAAACCTCTCTCTTCTCTTTTTCCTGCACTTCATCTATGTTTGCAGTACACAAAATTATAGGAATCTTTTTTTGCTTTTTCTCTGCTTCCTCTCGAATTTTTCGGGCAGTTTCTACTCCATCAAATTCTGGCATCAGATAATCTGCAAAAATCAAGTCAAACGAAGTCAAATCCTCTCTTTTGAACGCTGCTGCTGCACTTTCTTCCATTTCTGCAATAATCCCACATTTTCGTAATAGGCCGGAAAGCACTGCCGCGCATACACTATTATCATCAATTATAAGTGCTTGATATGCCATTTTCTGCACCTCGCTCTCTTCTGTATCATATCTATAATACGTCTAAAAAGTTCACAATTGCAGCAAGCATTTCATCCTTATGTACCGTCTTTAAAAAATATCCCTGTGGATTTAACTCCATTACTTCCTGTGCCTTTTCGTTGTCTGACAATCCTGTCAGGAAAAATACCGGAATATCTTTCATTTTAGGATGACTGCGTATTTTTTTTAGTGTTTCCTTTCCATCCATTCCCGGCATCAAATAATCCATTAAAATTAAATCTGCATTCTTTTTTTCCAGGAATTTCAAGGCACTGTCTCCTGAGTTCACAATAGACACCCTGAAAGTATCCTCTAACCATAGTTTAATGGACTTCAAGGCAACAGGATCGTCATCAATTACAAGAATATCTCTCTTATAAACATCTAACTGTAGCTTGTCTTTGCACTGACATTCTAAAATAGCTTGTACCGACAGCACAAAATTATTAAGGCTTACAGGGCGTTTTATTTCTATGCACATTTCTAAATTGGCTTCTTTTCTAAATTCACTGCATTCTTCTTCTGTTCCTAACAGTACCAATTCGTTATTTAAAAATTTTCCGTGCTTTAAAATCTCAATCAAAGCAATCCGCTCGGTTTCTTCCATCTGATTCAAATAACAGACAATGCGATGCGGTTGAAATGCTCTTATTGTTTTTAAAATGTCTGTTTCCCCAATTACTGCTATATTAGATTCGAATATCGCATTTAACTTTTCTTGCAAAATTCTTTTTTGATATAAGATCTTTGCAATTACCAGTATTTTGTTCTCCATTTGCATGCCCTCTTATTCCTTGTCAAAATACCCTTGTCACACTGACAAGGGTATCCCGACATTTTGTATCTATCAACTGATTATTTATTTCTTAATTAAAAGTGATTTTCCTGTCATTTCTGCCGGCTGTGTCATTCCCATTATTTCAATTAAAGTCGGTGCAATATCTGCCAGGCATCCACCCTCACGTAAAGTATAATTTTCATCATAATTTACAAGAATAAATGGTACCGGATTTGTTGTATGTGCTGTAAATGGCTCACCTGTTTCGTAATCTACTAACTGTTCAGCGTTTCCATGATCAGCACAGATAAACATAACTCCACCTACTTCTTTAATGGCATCTACTGCTTTTCCAACACATTCGTCTACTGCTTCTACTGCTTTCACTGCCGCAGCTTCTACACCTGTATGTCCTACCATATCAGGGTTTGCAAAATTAATGATGATAACATCATATTTATCTGATTTAATTGCTGTAACCAACTTATCACAAACCTCATAAGCACTCATTTCCGGTTTCAAATCATACGTAGCTACTTTTGGAGATTTTACCAGAATTCTGTCTTCTCCCTTATTTGGTTCTTCTACACCACCATTAAAGAAGAATGTAACATGTGCATATTTTTCTGTTTCTGCAATTCTTGCCTGTGTTTTTCCATTGGAAGCTAAAAATTCTCCAAATGTATTTGTAATAGATACTTTATGGAATGCCACATCTTTGTTTGGAATAGTAACATCATACTCTGTAAAGCATACAAACGTAGTATCCACTCTCTTTTCTCTTGCAAAGCCATCAAAATCATCTGCACAGAACGCTCTTGTAATTTCTCTTGCACGATCCGGTCTGAAGTTGAAGAAAATAACAGAATCCTTATCTGCAACTGTCGCTACCGGTGCGCCATCCTTCATAATCACAGTTGGAAGTACAAATTCATCTGTCTTATCTGCTGCATAAGAAGCGGCAACTGCATCTACTGCATCTGTTGCTGTTTCACCAGTTCCTTTTACAATCGCATTGTACGCAAGTTCTACTCTGTCCCAACGATTATCTCTGTCCATTGCATAATAACGACCCATAACAGATGCAATTTCACCTACACCAAGTTCTTTCATTTTTCCTGCTAATTCTGCTACAAAATCTTTTCCTGATGCCGGAGGTGTATCACGTCCATCTAAAAAGCAATGTACATATACTTTCTTTAATCCTTCACGCTTTGCAAGTTCTAATAATCCGTATAAATGTGTATTGTGGCTGTGAACTCCGCCATCAGATAACAAGCCGAAAAGATGCAATGCAGAATCATTTGCTTTTACATTTGCAACCGCCTTTAATAATGCCTCATTTTTGAAAAAATCGCCGTCCTGAATTTCTTTTGTAATTCTGGTAAGTTCCTGGTAAACAATACGTCCTGCACCCATGTTCAGATGACCAACTTCTGAATTACCCATCTGTCCTTCCGGAAGTCCAACTGCCATTCCGCTTGCATTACCTTTTACAAAAGGATATTCTTTCATTAAAGAATCCATAACCGGAGTCTTTCCCAGTGCAACCGCATTTGCCTGTTCTTTTTCATTTAAACCATATCCATCAAGAATCATTAAAACTGTAGGTTTTTTACTCATTTCTTTCTCCTTATCTTTGCTTTTTTCTATATTTTACTGTATTTTATACCACTTAACAGTGATATTATACCGAGATTCTTTTTTATTTTCAAGTACTTTCCCTCATCTACCTTAATAAATTTTATCATGTATGATTATAAATTTTTGATACCCTAATTTTATACAACAAAAAAGACCATACCATTTCTCATGGTACAGTCTTTCACGATAACTTATCAATTATAATGAAATATCGCTTTCATCCTCAAAAGGAATGATTGTTGGAATTGGTGTTGGAAGAATATGTGAACTATGATTTGGTTTTTTACTAGTTCCACCTGCTGTTAAAGCGATTTTTAAGTCTAATACTTCCGGCTCTTTCCATTCTTTCATTTTTGTTTCCTCCTTAACTTTAATAAAAACTATTTTTATAATGGTAATATTAGCATGAATTCTAGCTTCTTACAAGAATTCTAACAATTTTGTTGCATTTATTTTACAATTTTTGTAATTTCATTCAAAATTCTTTCCACCGTATCCTCATCAACCGGACGATAAATTCTATAGACAGGAACTGTTTGTGCCACTTGAAGTGCTGTCTGAAACATATCTGCCGACAATCCCGAGGTATTAGAAAACAAATACTGCGAAAACATATTTGCAGACATTAATTGCAGCAATTCCAGCCCTTCCGGCTTTTCGATACGGAAGGTATTATTTTTATTATCTGGTATGATTTCAAAAATTCCTTTTAATATTCCAGGTCCGGAATACATTTCATCTTCGGATAATTTTACTCTGTACTTATCCCGTATTTCATTGATACATTCAATTTCGTCTATTTTATACCCTTCTTTTATCGCTGTATCCCGACAGAATTTCTGATGAGGAACTGCAATTTGCACATACGGTACCCCGTTTTCTATTTTTATGGCAGAAACATCATCTGCAATCAGCTTGTATCCACGTTTGCGAAGTCCGGTGGATATGGTAGACTTTCCTGCACCGCTGCTGCCAATAATCGTGATTGCTCCATTTTCATTTCCAACCGTAGAACCATGCAAAGCCATAATATTTTTCATATATAATATAAATGCAAGCCCATGACTTATCACATATGGTTTTACCTTTTCATCGGAAGAGCTTTCTTCTTTTTTATCGATAATAATTTCATTACCATTTTGTACCAGAAATCTTGCATGTACACTTTCAAACCACACACGATTGGATTGTATCATCTGAAGCTGTGGATTTTTCAACATTTCCGGCACAGCACAATAGTGCACATACACATCAGCATCTTCCTTTGCAATCCCCGATTTTTCCCCAGAGATCAGCTCAGACATTTCAATTTCAGATGCCACCGTAAGCCCATATATCTGGTAAAAATATGGTGCATTTTTCTTTGCCTGCACTAAATCCTCTGTAAAAACAATCTCTTGTTCTTCTATTTCACCTGTAGATGTTTCCTGACAGGTAAGGCCTAACATATGAATCATTTCAATTTTTGCCTTTGCACGTTCTAATACCAGCTTATATTCCGGCTCTGTAAGATGTTTCTCCGGATTATCATAAGCGTCCATACCATCAACATATGGTCTGGTAAGCATATACATTTTTACTTCCTCTTCCACATGAAAAGGCATCATAATCTTATTAATAAACTGAACCATCAGATGTCCCTTCATATCTATGCTTGGAATTGCACGATGCTCCATAATAGCACGATCCATCTTCAAATACTGAATACAGCATTGGAAAAATGTTTCACAAAATGTTGCATATCCTAACTGTTCCATTTTGCTCCAAAATGAAGAAAAGTCTATCACCCTTCCATATTTATTTATGTACAATGTAATATCTACTAATCCGCTAAAGCTCATACCTTCTACTAAAATATGCTTTATAATATGAAACATCTGATAAATAAGATGCTCCTCATATCCCAGGGTAGTGAGTTCCATTTGTCCTGCTTGTACTGTTATAAAGCTTGATTCCTCAGTGATACCAAAGCTTTCTAAAATGTCTATTTTAGGTCCCTTAAATTCTTCCCACAGACTATAATGCAATTCCAATCTGTGATTCGGTTGCTCCCTATAATACACTGGTACTTGTTCCGTAGAGTCGTGGGCGTCTTTTTTATAGCCCAGCTTTTTCAAAAAACGTATCATTTCCGGTGCATTTTCTTTTTTTATTAGTATATCTGTATCATTGGAAGTACGATATAATGGATTCGGAAATAAATCAGCCAGAACAAATCCTTTAAACACTGCATACGTTACCTTGTCCTGCTTTGCCTTCTCTGCAAATTCAGAAAATGCTTTTTTACATTCCTCTGCCCTATCCAGTCCATCTACATATTCTTGATGCCACTCTTCTAAAATTTCTTCCGGTATGATATAATCCTTTGATAAACGTCGTACTGTTTCATACGTCAATACTGTCATTTTAGAACCTTCTGCCAGTCGAAACAGAATCTCCCAATTAACGCCTCCATAATTATAACCCGTTCCATATGGCGCATAAAGCGCTTCATAAACTACATGTAAAAATGTTTCCGCTGTACGATACATAAAAACCTCCCGTATGATTTTATTCTAAAAAAGAGGTTCCACATTAGAACCTCTTTACTTCTTAATTATATATTATTTTTTTCTATTTCTCAAGTGAAGAAATACTCTGGTTCTGAATTCCGTATACACCCGGCTGTGTCAGATTGTAATTAGCTGCATTTCTAGAGTCCCATGCACCAGCTCCATTATTAAAACATACTGTTGCTGTAGTGTCTTCACCTAACTCAATCACATATTTCCAAGCATATCCATTACCATCATTGCATGCTTCCATTTTTACTCCTGGAACAGCAGTCCATGCATTATCTCCTGATTTGAAATGAATATATGGCTGTGACCAGCTTGCATTGTTGTAGTAAATTGTAATTGTGTTATTTACAGGTACCTCTGTCGGCTGTACTGTCAGTGTTGGTACTGCCGTTATTGTTGCTTCTTCTGTTGGTGTCGCTGTTGGCTCCTGTGTTGGAATTACTGTCGGTTCTTCCGTTGGAATCGCTGTTGGCTCTTGTGTTGGAATCACTGTTGGTTCTTCTGTCGGAACCACTGTTGGCTCTTCTGTTACTGTTGGAGTTACCTCCGCTAAAGTATAAATAGAAGCATTTTTAATTCCATAAATTCCAGGCTTTGCAAAGTTATAGTTTGAAGAGTTCTTAGAATCCCATGCACCGGCTCCATTGTTAAAGCATACAGATGCAGATGTATCTTCTCCTAATTCAATTACATATTTCCAATTATATCCATCCTGCTCTGTGCTTGCCTCCATTTTCTCACCAGGAACTGTTGTCCAGCTTCCAGTTCCTTTTTTGTAATGGATATAAGCCTGTGACCAGTTTGTGTTTCTATAATATACTGTGATGATATTATTTTCTACTTCTGCTTCTGTTCTTGTAACATATACAGTGATGTTTCCATTGATTACATAAGTTCCTGACTGAATTTCTTCTGTCACATCTACATTATTTACTTTATATGTGTACTTATAACCTTTTTCTTCATAATTTGACGGAACGCTTAACTGATTCTGCACATCACAATATTTTTCAGTTCTTACACCGTTGAAGTCAAATGTAGCTTTATAGTTAGAAATACGACCTTCGGAATCCACTTCTCCCGCATATGACCAAAGAGATTTGTCCGTTAAATCTATATGAATTGCCGGACGAACAGAATAATCTGTATAATCTACATTGTTTCCACCTTTGTGTACATCGCCGCTGTAGCATACAACGTTTACACGATATGTTCCATCACCTGAGGAACGAAGCCAGCTATAGTTATATCCATAATTGGTATAAGCTCCCATAGCACGGCAGAAAGCTGTGTTCTGCGTATATCTGTATCTATCCTTAGTAAAACCATACTTTACATAATCTCCATCGCCTGCTGCTTCTTTATACGATAATAAGAAAATGTCATCCTTTGTTTCGTTGCCATCAAAATAATGATGATAACTTTCTCTGTTATTTACTTTTGTGTTTAATATAGCATTCTGTTCGATTTCAGAAAATGCCATTGCTTTAAAACTGTATTTTCCAGAATAATCGTATTTATATGTATTTGACTCACTTCCATATCCGTTCAGGAAACTACGCAACGTACTGTATTTCCATCTGTTAGAGTCCTTCGGCTGTCCGTTCACATATGTAATCTTCTTTGTCGGATGGAACTGCTGTGTATCCAAGCTCTTATCCGCTATCAGGTAAGCATCTGTACCGTCTTCATTCACTGAAAGAACACGCCATTTTATTGGATCATACTGAAAATAATGATAACTTTCTTCGTCCTCTGCCCAATCATAGAAATTTTCTTCACCGCTTACTGCATAGGTAGCATCTTTCATTTTCATGCGAAGATATTTCTTTCCGCTTGCAGCTATATAATATGCCATTGTTCCTTCTTCTGCATTTGCAGGATTTTCCAGTGCAATCCACTGACTTTCCGGAACCTTCTTTAAAAGTGCAATTTTTTTACTATTTGTTATTTCACTCTGTGGATATTCGCCAAAATAAAGGCAATTCCACACCATTTCTTTTACTCCGTCTGCATCTACATCTTTCTCTGTAGCTGATGCTAATGCTGAATCTTTGTTATCTGCAGCCTGTACGCTCATAACCAATCCAAGATTTTGTGCTGCTGCTAAAGGAATTCCTCCCAAAACTGCTGTTACAGACATTGCTGCTGCCATTATAATGGAAGAAACTGTTTTCATGTATCTGGTTTTCATAGATTTCTCCTTTCGTGAAGTGTCCGGTGTCTAATAGTACCCGACATCCTGTTACATAATCTATTCCCATTCGTTCCTCTTACGTTTCTAATACTATCATATTGTTTTCACTTTCTCAATCCTTCTAACAGTTTTGTAACATTTTTGTAATACATAAAGACCACCCTTACCGTATCCACGCCGTAAAGATGGTCTTTCTATGCTTAAGTATTATATTTTATATTAGAATTATTTATTGTAATTAACAATATCACCAAATTCAGCCTTAAGAGAAGCTCCTCCAACAAGACCTCCATCGATGTTTGGTTTTGCAAATAATTCCGGTGCTGTCTTAGCGTTTACAGAACCGCCGTACTGGATACGGATTGCTGCTGCTGTTGCATCATCATATACTTCTGCAATGCAGGCACGAATTGCTGCACATACTTCTTCTGCCTGATCTGCTGTAGCTGTTTCGCCTGTTCCGATTGCCCAGATTGGCTCATAAGCGATTACTGCTGTCTTAGCCTGATCTGCTGTCACATTCTGGAATGCAATCTTAATCTGCATACGAATCCAGTCAATATAAATTCCCTGTTTTCTCTGAGATAAAGATTCTCCACAGCAGATAATTGGTGTAATACCATGTTCAAAAGCCTTTAATACTTTCTTATTTACAGTTTCATCTGTTTCTGCAAAATATTCACGTCTTTCAGAATGTCCAAGTACTACATACTTAACCCCTGCATCTACAAGCATAGCCGGTGCGATTTCACCTGTGTAAGCACCGCTTTCTTCAAAATACATATTTTCAGCACCAATATTGATGTTGCTTCCCTTAGCTGCTTCCATAGCCGGAATAATATCAATTGCAGGTACGCAGAATACTACATCAACATCATCATTTGCTACCAATGGTTTTAATTCGTTTACTAAAGCAACTGCCTCACTAGGAGTTTTATTCATTTTCCAGTTACCAGCGATAATTTTCTTTCTTGCCATTTCTAAATTCTCCTTATGCTAATCCTTTTCATATGCTTATAATACGATATGTCCACCTTACCAGGCTTGAAAATGCCTCGCCAAGTCTTACTTATCGTTTGCTGCAGCTACACCTGGTAATTCTTTTCCTTCTAAGAATTCAAGAGATGCTCCACCACCTGTAGAAATATGTGACATCTTGTCACCAAATCCTAACTGATTTACTGCTGCTGCGGAATCTCCACCACCGATAATTGTTGTAGCATCTGTTTCTGCCAATGCTTTTGCTACTGCAACAGTTCCTTCTTTTAAAATAGGGTTTTCGAATACACCCATCGGTCCATTCCATACAACTGTTTTTGCAGTTTTTACAGCTTCTGCATACATTGCAGCAGTCTTTGGTCCGATATCTAATCCCATTTTATCTGCCGGAATAGCGTTTGCATCTACTGCCTCTACTGCAATTTCAGCATCAATTGGATCTGGGAATGCACCTGCAACAACAGCATCTACAGGAAGAAGTAATTTCTTTCCAAGTTTTTCTGCTTTTGCAATCATTTCTTTACAATAATCTAACTTTGTATCATCAACTAAAGATGTACCTATTTCTTTGCCCTGAGCCTTTAAGAATGTGAATGCCATACCACCACCGATGATAAGTGTATCACATTTCTCTAATAAGTTAGAGATAACATTTAATTTATCTGCAACTTTTGCTCCACCAAGAATAGCAACAAATGGGCGAACTGGTGTTTCAACTGCATTTCCTAAGAAATCGATTTCTTTCTGCATTAAGTATCCAACAACGGCTGTATCAACTAAGCCTGCAACACCTACGTTAGAGCAGTGTGCTCTGTGTGCTGTACCGAATGCATCATTTACAAACACATCACAAAGAGAAGCTAAGTCTTTGCTGAATGCTTCACCATTCTTTGTTTCTTCTGCACGGAAACGAGTATTTTCAAGAAGGATTACTTCTCCATCTTTCATAGCAGCTACAGCAGCTTTTGCATTTTCTCCTACTACTTCAGGATCTGCTACGAATTTTACTTCCTGTCCTAATAATTCAGATAAACGAACTGCGACTGGAGCAAGTGTCTTTGTCTTCTTATCTTCTTCTGTCTTTACTTTTCCTAAATGAGAGCAAAGAATGATTTTTCCACCATCAGCAATTAATTTTTTGATTGTAGGAAGAGCTGCTACAAGACGGTTTTCATCTGTAATTTTTCCATCTTTTAATGGTACATTAAAGTCGCATCTTACTAATACTTTTTTTCCTGCTACGTTGATATCATCAACTGATTTTTTATTTAATCCCATTGATTAAACCTCCTGATTATTATATTATTCGCAATTTGCAACCTGCATCTTTTTTACTAACAAGCTAACAAACGTTGAGAAACATGCTTTGCGAATTGCCTGCATAAATAAAAAGGCCCGGTCCACATAGACCGGACCTTATATGTCCTATTAAATCGCGGTAATTACTTACCCCGTAAATTAAGCTAATTCAGAGAAGTACTTAATTGTACGAACCATCTGGCTTGTGTAGCTGTTTTCATTATCATACCATGAAACAACCTGAACTTCATATAAATCATCAGCAACTTTAGATACCATTGTCTGTGTTGCATCGAATAAAGAACCAAATCTCATACCTACGATATCGCTAGATACGATTTCATCTGTGTTATATCCAAAAGATTCGTTAGAAGCTGCTTTCATAGCTGCATTGATTCCTTCAACTGTTACATCATTTCCTTTAACAACAGCTGTAAGAATAGTTGTAGAACCTGTTGGGGTTGGTACACGCTGTGCAGATCCGATTAATTTTCCGTTTAATTCTGGAATTACTAAACCGATAGCTTTTGCTGCACCTGTGCTGTTTGGAACAATGTTAACTGCTGCTGCACGAGATCTTCTTAAGTCACCTTTTCTCTGTGGTCCGTCAAGTGTCATCTGATCTCCTGTATAAGCATGGATTGTACACATAATACCAGACTGAATTGCTGCATATTTGTTTAATGCATCAGCCATAGGTGCTAAACAGTTTGTTGTACAAGAAGCAGCAGAAATGATCTTGTCTTCAGCTTTTAATGTTGTATGGTTTACATTGTAAACTACTGTAGGAAGGTCGTTTCCTGCTGGTGCAGAAATAACAACTTTACGAGCACCTGCATTGATATGAGCCTGTGCTTTGTCTTTTGAGCAGTAGAATCCTGAACATTCTAATACTACGTCTACTCCAAGTTCTCCCCATGGGCAGTTGTTTGCATCTGGGAATGCATAAATCTTGATTTCTTTTCCATCAACTGTGATAGAATCTTCTCCAGCTGTTACTGTTTCAGCCTTTTCATATTTACCCTGTGATGAATCATACTTTAATAAATGTGCTAACATTTTAGGACTTGTTAAGTCGTTGATTGCAACTACTTCATATCCTTCTGCTCCGAACATCTGTCTGAATGCAAGACGTCCAATACGTCCAAAACCATTGATCGCTACTTTTACTGCCATCTTTAATTTCCTCCTAAAGCTTTTAAATTTTATTTTCCCTGCCACTTCGGCAGTGGATTACGCTAAAATCCGTTAATGAGATTGTTAAAATTTCATCAACCTATTACATTTTACCTAATTTGTTCCAAAAATTCAAGTCATATTTCGAATTATTTTTTGAAAACGTGACACTTTCATAGTTTTTACACTTTCTAAGGCATTTTATTCTCATATTTCGTTAAATTGTACAAGCACTTCTATGATTCCCTGCATCTCCTTAATTCATCTAGACATTCCCCTACATATAAATTATACTTATTACAACAATTCACTCTACAAACACTTTTTCATTATCAGGAGGTGCACAATGATACATTCAGACTTTCACTTACATACATCTTTTTCCGGCGACAGCCAGACGCCCATGAAGGACATGATTGAAAAGGGCATTTCCCTTGGCTTAAAGACCATGTGTTTTACAGAACATATGGATTTAGACTACGATCCACAATGTCCTGAAAATTTCGAATTAAATACAGAAGAATATTGGAAATCCTATCTACATTACAAGGAAGAATACCGGAATAAAATCGACTTACGCTTTGGTGTGGAACTTGGATTACAGCCACATCTTTCTGAAACCCATTCTAAATACTTAACATCTTTCCCCTTTGATTTTGTAATTGGCTCTTCCCATCTGGTTCATGGGATTGACCCATACTACCCTAAATTTTTTCAGGAAAATGATGAAAGTGCCTGTTATCTGGAATATTTTGAGTCTATTTTAGAAAATATCAGGAGTTTTACAGAATTCGATGTTTACGGTCATATCGATTATATCGTAAGATACTGCCCAAATCGTAAGGAAAACTATTCCTTCGATGATTATCGGGATATTCTAGATGAAATACTAAAGCAAATTATTTTTCTTGGAAAGGGAATTGAAGTAAATACCGGAGGATTTAAATACGGCTTAGGACACCCTAATCCTCATGAAAATATTTTGAAGCGCTACAGGGAATTAGGCGGAGAAATTATCACTGTAGGCTCTGATGCCCATGTAACAGAATACTTAGGATACGAATTTTCCAAAATTCCCGGTATACTGAAAGATGCAGGCTTTTCCTATTATACCGTATTCCAAAACCGCATTCCCGAATTCCTTCCTTTATAATTGTAATGTCCGGAATTTTTTCTCCACGGGGTGTCAAACCCCAGCCAAAACACGATTTCACATCATCTGGCATGGTTATTTTCATTAAATCTGGCATTTTACATCTTACCATTTTATCAGTACACTATCTCTGATATTTTAATATTTTTACTGCAAAGGAGTTTTTGTTATGAAAAAAGAATCAGGTAAATTTTCTACGAATCAAATTTGTTCCATAGCACTTTTTATGGCACTTGTATGTGTTTCCACATTATTTTTTAAAATACCGATTCCTTTAGGGTATGCACATTTAGGAAACGGATTTATCTTTTTAGCTTCCGTTTTCCTGGGTAATCCGGGTGGTATTCTTTGTGCCGGCATCGGTTCTGCCCTTGCAGACATGTTTGGCGGCTGGTATGCCTGGATGATTCCAACCTTAATTATTAAATCCATTATGGGTGGTGTAGTTTCTCTGATAGCCTGTGATAAAGAAGGCAAGGCCAAGATACTTAGTGCGAAAACCGGCATTGCCATTATTGTCGGAACTGTTGTTATGGTATTGGGATATTTCATCGCAGGAAGCTTTTTAGAAGGTAATATTGCCGCAGGAGCCGCACAGATTCCGGGACTTGTAGGTGAGGACATTGTAGGAATCATTCTTTTCTATGTACTTGGCATCGCACTAGAAAAGGCTGGAATTTACAAGTTAATACAGGGACGTCATTAAGATAGATTTTATGCAGAACAGGCAGGAATACAATTCCTGCCCCTTTTTTATTCATGATACATATACATGTCCAAACTTTCTGTTTATTTAACTCTGCTCTAATATAACTATTATAACCATTTTATATATACATACGCTGCTGCCGCTATTTGAAGTATTAAAATTCCCGGCATTCCTATAACAAAGTACCAATGTTTTGTTTTATGCCTGCATAAAAACATTCCAAGATTAGAACCAATGCTGCCACCCAGAATGGCAATCATAAATAATGTTTTCTCCGAAACTCTCCATTCATGCTTTCTTGCTTTTCTTTTATCAATATACATAGACCAAAAACCAATCACAGTCATAATCAATACATATCCTAGAATTATTTTAACCTGTATTATCATCCTATTCTCCTTGCCTATACAACATCAATAAACAAATAAGCAGCCTCCAGAGCTGTTTAAATTTACTCTGAAAGCTGCCACATTTATCTACTGTTTACCATGTCTTTTCAAAAGTTAAGTTCCAATCTACATGATACAAACTATTTTCTTCCTGCTTAAGTTCTTCATAGATGGCTCTTCTTTCATCACTGCTTTCTTCTGCCCAATATTCATATCCACGCAGATAGCTGTCCATTGCTTCATCCCATGAACTATATAACGGCTGCATCGTCTGTGCTATTTCCAGAGATTTATCCAAAGCTTCCTGCTCTGTATAATATCCTGCATGATAATAAAAAGCAGCTAAGGATAAGGCACGGCAGTAATCCCATGCATCTATCGCATTTTCACCATATTGCTCATACAAGCCATACATATCTGCTAAATGCTGCGCTTCATCATCTGTCACCTCATAGTTTTCCAGTATAAAATCTTTTCTTCCGTCTGCTGATACATTCTGTATTCCTGCATCAACAAGACTTTTCATGGAATCTTTAAAATCCTGTCTGTGACCTTCTGATAAAATCCACTCCATTGTTTCATCTGCGGATGCTCTGTCCGTAACTTCCCATGAACTTTTTAAAGCTTCCTTTACTATTTCAGCATTTTCTTCATTTGCTGCCAGACCACCAAAATACTGTAAATTATAATGATTCAATTTACTTAAGATTGCATAAGACGCATCAAACCAACGAATGGTATCTGTCATTTCCGTTGCAAAATTATTTTCTTCTTCTAGCGGTGTTTCTTTTAAGGTAGTACAAGAAGCGTTAAAGCTTGCCTTTTCTTTGTCCGTAATAGTTTTTGATGAATATACGAGCATATAATAAGCATAATCACTTTCACCATAAATAATATATGCCTCTCCTGTTCCAGCATCAGAGCTTATGTTACAAGTAACTGCAGATACACTTGTTAATCCTGCCACCTCTGGCGCATCTGTAGGCTGCGCATCTGTAATATTAAAAGATTCTTCCATCATTGCCTGTAAATCTTCTAAACTGTTAACTGTGCCATTGTACTGATTCTTTGGAAGCTGTGTTACCACAACTTCATCACCTTTACTCTGACTTTGAACTCCAAGCCATGTATCGATTCCTAAATCCTGTGTTTCCCAACCATCTTCTAAATAAATAGATACGGTTCCACTCCCCGCAGTATATTCTTTCATTTTAGCAAGAATATCCTCCGTTGTCTGTTGCTTGCCTCCGTCTGCTGTCTGTCCGCACGCAGTCAATCCCACTGCCATCGATGCTGTCAGTGCTACCAGGCATAGCCTTTTTTTCAATTTTGTTCCTCTCATAAAATCCTCTTTCTCCTTTTGTTATTTTAGCTATTAAAGTATAACTTATGATAACTAAAAAAGCAACTTTTCCACTACGATACTTTTCCTGTCAATCTGCAGGATTTACATGCACCATAATATGCTTTACTCTCGGAAACTCTCCCTCTATCTTTTCGTGTACGCGTTCTGCAATATCATGAGCTTCCCTTAATGTCTTTGAACTTTTTACTTCAATTTCTATATCTGCATAAATTTTGTTTCCAAATACTCTTGTCTGAAGTAAATCGATGCATAGTACTTCGGTTTCTTCCATGATGCATTCATATATTTGTCTTTCCGTTTGTTCATCACAAGAATGATCTACCATCTTATTAATAGCATCTTTGAAAATATCATAAGATGCCTTGACAATAAAAACAAAAATCACAATACTGGCTACAGAATCCATTACCGCATATCCAAGTCTTGCTCCTCCTATGCCCACCAGGGCTCCTATAGAGGAAAATGCATCGGAACGATGGTGCCACGCATCTGCCATTAGTGCACTAGAATCAATCCGTCTGGCATTCACCTTTGTATACCAAAACATTATCTCTTTTACAATAATTGATATCAAAGCGGCTGCCAATGCCAATGTCCCGGGCACCTCTAAAGTTTCATAATTTCCATGAATAATGTTTTTCAATGCTTCAAAGCCTATTGCAAGTCCGGTCATAAGCAAGACCATAGATAAAATAATGGCTGCTACACATTCTAAGCGTTCATGACCATAAGGATGTTCTTTGTCTGATTCTTTCGAAGCAAATTTAATTCCAATAATAACTACAATGGTGCTGAATACATCAGATGCCGAATGAACTGCATCACTAATCATGGCATTCGAATTTGCCACAATCCCTGCTAAAAGCTTTAAAATAGAAAGTATAATATTTACGCCAATCGTCACGATAGATACTTTTGTCGCCACTTTATGGAATGTATCACTACTTTCTGACCTGTTCTTTTCTTTTTTTACAGTTACTCCCTTTTCGCTCATGCCTGTTCCCTCCAAATATGATATGAAATACTCTATGGCACTAAATATGCGTGGGGAACCTTTTTTAGAAGTTTTTCCTTTCAAAAAGTATAAAAAAACACCCACGTCCAGTATTAGCAACTACTGTCCCGTGGATGATATTGTCCACTGTCACATCTGTGACCCGACTCCATGATGTTCTATCACGGTCTGCTCAGTTTGTACTGTAGATTTGTATGCAGTGCAAAGAGTTTACTTATTTTAACATAAATGATTGGGATTGTCAAATCAGCGCAAAGTTTTTTCTCCTTCCCCTATACCTTATAATATAATTCCAGAAGAAACCTATCGGGAAGCAAGCTGCCAAAAAGCCACCGCACTTGCTGCAGCTACGTTGAGAGAATCCACCCCGTGGGACATGGGAATTCGAACTGTATAATCGCAGTTAGAAATGGTACAGGGTGTCAGTCCCTCCCCTTCCGTTCCCAACACGATAGCAAGCTTTTCTTCTGCCATAAGTCTGGAATCATCTATTCTAATGGAATTATCATGTAATGCCATTGCGGCAGTCTTAAATCCTAACTGATGTAAATATTGGATACCACCTTCAGACCACGGGACAGATTCCTCCTCTATGTATGTCCACGGAATCTGGAATACTGTACCCATGCTGACTCTTGCAGCCCGGCGGTATAGTGGATTGCTACATTGAGAAGTAAGTAATACCGCATCAATATTCAATGCTGCAGCAGAACGGAAAATAGCCCCTACATTAGTGGGATTCATAATATGTTCCAATACAGCAATCCGCCTTGCACCATGACACACTTCCTCCACGCTTGGCAATTTCGGGCGATGCATAGCACACAACATTCCTCTGGTTAACTGGAAACCGGTCAATTTTGTAAGCACTTCAAACTCGGCAGTATAGACAGGGATTTCTCCACAGCGGGCAATCATATCTTTTGCCTGTCCTTCAATGTGCTTACGTTCTACCAAACAGGAGACCGGTTCATATCCCGCATCAAGAGCACGTTCAATCACCTTTGGACTTTCTGCAATAAAAAGTCCCTTTTCCGGCTCATGACGATTCAATAACTGCACTTCCGTAAGACGGGCATACACATCCAGTTCCGGTGCTTCAAAGTCTGTTATTTCAATAATATTTGGCATAAAATTCTCCTTTCTTAGATTACTCTTACACTTCTTCCATTGGCTATACAGCTTCACACTGTAAGTTTCAGCAAGTATGGACGCAGCTGGAATCAGACCTTTTGACACTGTAATCTTATCATAAATAAAAGTCCTAAAATGAACTACCCATTTCAGGACTTTTGCATGTTCTATATCATTGCTTTTTTTAATTCAACAACATTCTATCATTATCCAGTTCCTTATTCTTCTTTTGGGAATATAGTTTCATAAGACCGTCTATCGTCAGTTCACTCTTTTCCCTATCCTCCAAGTCAAGAATAATCTCTCCACTATCTAACATAAGCAGTCGGTTTCCCGTAGTCAGGGCAGATTTTAAATTATGCGTAATCATCATTGTCGTAAGCTTCTTCTCTGCCACAATTTCTTTCGTGATATTCATTACCTTTTCTGCCGTAGCAGGGTCAAGTGCTGCTGTATGCTCATCTAGCAGAAGCAGTTTAGGTGTCGTCATTGTACACATTAAAAGAGTAACCACCTGTCTTTGTCCACCGGAAAGTAACCCCACTTTTGCATCCATGCGATCTTCTAACCCCATAGAGAAC
This sequence comes from Lachnospiraceae bacterium, assembly GCA_050874665.1. GTDB lineage: Bacteria > Bacillota > Clostridia > Lachnospirales > Lachnospiraceae > RUG11237. Next base: position 51,356 of record JBNMLC010000007.1, read on the forward strand.
CTGCTTAAATATTCCCGAAACATCATGCTGTCTTTTTTGCTAATGGCAAATTTCAGAGGGTTTTTACGATTTCTCGAATACGCAAGTGCCAGATTCTCTTCAATCGTCATGTGCGGAGCCGTTCCTCTCATAGGGTCCTGAAATACTCTGCCAATATATCTTGCTCTTTTGTGCTCTGATACAAATGTAATATCTTCACCATCCAGAAAAACGCCGCCCTGATCTAAAATAAAATTTCCACATACAGCACCAAATAATGTGGATTTTCCTGCACCATTAGAACCTACTATCGTAACAAAATCTCCGTCTTTTAATGTAAGATTCACATGATTTAAAGCTCTGTGTTCATTAGGAGTACCCTTTAAAAATGTTTTCTGTGCATTTACAAGCTCTAACATTTTATCTTCCTCCCTTCCAATCACTTCGATAATTCAAATATTCCTGTTTTTGCGCTTTTCTCGTTCTCTTTCCATTCCAGAAATTTTGAATTACCGGCAATGCCAGTGCCACCCCTACAATAATAGACGACACCAGCTTCAATGCATATGCCGGGAAAAAGCTATTAGACATGGCTAACGCAACAATAAAGCGATACACCACTGAACCAACAATCGCACTAAAAATTCCGGCGGTAACACTTCTCTTTCGAATAAAAAGCTCTCCTATAATCACAGAAGCCAGACCTACCACTAAGATTCCCACACCGGAATTAATGTCTGCAAATCCCTGATACTGTGCAATCAGACCTCCACACAATGCAATACAGCCATTTCCAATTGCAAGCGCCAGTATCTTTGTTACATTAATATTAATAGAAGAAGCCTTTACCATTTCTTCATTGTCGCCTGTTGCCCGAATGCATAGTCCTATATGAGTCCGGAAAAATAGGATTAAAATTGCTGCTGTCACCATAACCGCAACGATAGCAATAATCAATTTGCTCATTTCCTTATCTAAGCCAAATAAATCATAGCTTATTTTAAATAAGGTATCATTCGCAATCAATGATAAATTAGAGCTGCTTCCCATAATGCACAAATTCACTGTGTACAACCCACTCATAGTAAGAATTCCCGCCAATATAGGATGAATCCCACATTTTGTCTGTAAAAAACCTGTAATTACTCCCGCCAATGCACCTGCCAATATGGCAAATAAAATTCCAAGCATCGGATGTCCGCTTACAGTAAATACTGCTGAAACTGCAAGTCCAAAGGTAAAACTTCCCTCAGCAGTCAAATCAGGAATGTTCAAAATACGAAATGTAATATAAATTCCCATTGCTAATAATCCGTACAAAAGTCCTAACTGCAGGGAACCCAACACTAATGCCATTTTCTTTCTTCCTTTCTGCTGTTTCTTAGTTTTCTTGTGTATCCTGTACAAATACTGCAGAAGCTGTTACATCATCACTCAACTGAAGTCCCAGTGCCTCTACTGTCTGTTCATTGATTACTGTAGCCTTTGCCGGTACCACAATTGCCGGAATATCTGCAATCGCTTTTCCTTCTAAATACTCGATTGCCATATCTGCAGACTGTGCACCAATTTCTTTGTCATCTACTGCGATGGTTGCAAAAGCTCCAGAAGAAACCATAACTGCTGAACTTCCATATACCGGAATCTTAGCATCTCTGGCTACCTCGGCTACATTTGGCATTGCACTCTGAATAATACTGTCATTTGGAACGAAAATAGCGTCTACCTGTTCTGCCAATGTCTGAGCTGCCTGCTGAACTTCAGATGAGTTTGTAACTACTGCCTCTACATAAGATAGATTGTGTTCATCGCAATATGCTTTCGCATCATTTACCGTATTTACCGCATTTACCTCTCCTGTGTTATAAAGGAAACCATAGGTTTTACAGCCCGGTGTCAATTGGTCTGATAATGCAAAAATATCTGAAACCGGAATTGCATTAGAGGTTCCTGTCGCATTTTTGTCCGGTTTTTCCATATCAGTAATTACTCCTGCCTGCACCGGTGCAGAAACAGCCACAAACACCACTGGAATATCACTTTCTAGATTTACCATTGCCTGTGTTGCCGGAGTTGCGATAGTTGCTACTAAATCCACATCATTTCTAACCATTTCCTGACAGATGGTATTTAGATTTGTCGCATCTCCCTGAGCACTTTTATAAATAACTTCTACTTTATCCTCTCCGTAGCCCTTAGCCTCCAGTTCGTCGATAAAGCCCTGACGCATGTCATTAAAAGCACCGTTTTCAACCATCTGTACAATACCGATTTTAATTACATCTTCTTTTTCACTACCACAAGCCGTAAATCCTGTCATCATAACTACTGCCATACCCAATGCAGCCATTTTTTTCATCATAGTCTTTAATTTCATTGTTTTCTCCTCTTTCTTTTTAATCACTAAATAATATGTAATATTTTTTAATCAAGCGCTTCTAGTCTTTCGTAAGCTTTTCTTACCATTTCTTCCGTAACCATATATGGATAATGGGCTATATCACTGCGATTCCTGATATTTGTAAGAATGGACTCAAATTCATCGTTTGTAATATCAATCTGAGATAACTTTGTAGGAAGATTTGTTTTCTTATGAAATTCATATACCTTCTTAAATTCTTCTTCCTGACCGTCACACAAAAGCAGAATCAGCACGCCATATCCCACCACTTCCCCATGAAGATGATGTTTTTCAATTTGAGGAAATGCCGTAAGACTGTAAAATACCGCATGGGCAAGGCCACTGTTATAATGTACGGTATGCTCCTTGGTCAACAAATTTGATGCCAACCCTGTGCTCACTACAATTGCCAGTACTACTTGCTCTAATTCCTGTGATACATTTCCTTTTTCATTATCACTTAATGCCTTTTCACCATATTTCAATACAGGTTTTACGCACATCTGACTTATGTTTACACCCAGTTCTAAATAATGAGGAAGTTCATCATTTCTTGAGGATACGGAGGCTTCATAGTATTTTGCATAGGTATCACCCATTCCCGCCCACATATACTGTTTCGGGGCTTTGGCAATAATTCCCGTTTGTATGAAAGCATGTATCGGCGGTTTCTCGGTAAAATAAGGCTCCTTAAACACACCATTTTGTTCATACATAATAGCGACTGCTGTAGTAGATGCACAGTTCGAAGCTATCGTAGGAAAAGTAAAGATAGGCATACCTAACTGTTCTGCCAGTGCCTTCCCCGTATCTAACGCCTTTCCACCGCCAACCGCAAATATCATATCTGCCTGCTTTACTTCCAGCTTGTTCTTTAATATCTCTACATTTTCATAAGAAGCTTCTCCACCATACCAGAGCACCCCTGCGATACTCAAATCAGTATTTTCAATTGCTGCTTTGATATTGCTTTCTGCTGCCTGCAATGCTCTTTTTCCACCAATGCAAACTATCTTTTTTCCATAGGGGCTACATATCTCATATATTTTATCATATACTTTTGTGCCAATGGAATAGCTTGGAAAATACATACTATAATTTTCCATATAATTCCTCCTTCTGTCTACATTTGAAAAAAAGCCTATAAAATCTAAGATTTTAAGGCTTCTACAAAGTAGCGAGAAAGGGATTTGAACCCCCGACACCACGGGTATGAACCGTGTGCTCTAGCCAACTGAGCTATCTCGCCATATTATTAGGTTTACATGGGACCTACAGGGCTCGAACCTGTGACCCTCTGCTTGTAAGGCAGATGCTCTCCCAGCTGAGCTAAGATCCCATGTTTTGCTGTCGTTCGACTGCTTGATTATTATATAACGCATGCAAACGATTGTCAACACCTTTTTTTAAATTTTTTGTAATTTTTTTAAAAATTGCAACAATTCCAAATCTACTGCCATCCCAGTATTGTCACCTGTATTTTTCGATTTCCCCGAAATTCATTGATGGACGGATAGTAGGTAATGGCAATCCGTATATTATTTGGTTGTCCCATGTAAATCTTCTCTACTTCTGCCTCACCATACTTTTCCTGCAAAAACAGTTCAAAGTCTTCGCAATTGCGAAACATCATAGCTTCCATTCTACTCCCCTGCTCATTTAGTAAATTCAAACGCAGCATATTTTTTTGTTTCCCTATTTTACAGGCACCTAAAATGGAAATATTTTTGTCCGCGAATATCGGCTTTTCATTTCCTTTTCCAAAGGGTTCTAAAATATTTAACTGTTCTATCAGAGATTCCGTGATATAGCTTAAGGGCATGGGTACATCAATTACAATCTTTTCCGTTAACATTTCTTCTGTTAAAGAGCAGTTTTCGTTAATTTCCCGTCGAAATTCTTCTACATTTTCTTCTGGAAGGGACAGACCTGCCGCCATCGGGTGCCCGCCAAATTTTGTAAACAAGTGCTTTGTCTTTGTCATTTCTTCATACATGGAATATCCTTCAATAGAACGTCCGGAACCTTTTACCCCCTCTTCAGACTTTGTCAACACAAACACCGGCTTATAATATTTTTCACGGATTCTTCCGGCAATAATCCCTGCGATACTTTCATGACATTCCGGAAGATAAATCACTAATACTCTGTCCTTTGATATCGAAGTGGATTCTACCTGTTCAACTGCCTTTTTCACACCTTCATCTGTCATTTCTTTACGACTCTCATTCAACATTTTTAATTCATTTGCAATCAGCCCGGCTTCCGCGAAATCTCTGGTCGTCAGGAGCTTTAATGCTTTCTTTGCCGTATCTAATCGTCCACTGGCATTCAAACATGGACCAAGTACAAATCCTATGTGATAAGCCATAATCTGTTCCTTTTCTAATCCACAGACTTTTATCAGGTTTAGCATGCCAATATTAGAAGTCCGATGCAATTCTTTCAAACCTTCTTTTACTAGTATTCTATTTTCTCCCTGAAGCTCCATTACATCTCCCACCGTCGCAAATCCTGCAAAAGCAAGCAGTTCATTCAGCTTTTGAGTATCGATTCCAAACTGTTCATACAATGCAGTAATCACCTTATACGCCACTGCGGCACCACACAGTTCTTTAAACGGATAGGTACAATCCTGTTGTTTGTGATTTACAATAGCATCTACTTGAGGAAGAATATAGTTTTTCTCGCCATTTTCTTCTGTATAAGGAACCTCATGATGATCCGTTACAATGACTGTCATACCCAAATCTTTGGCTACTTTCAATTCTGCTGCCGCGGCAATCCCATTATCACAGGTAATCACGGTATCCACACCATCATCATAGGCTGTGCGAACCAACGCTTCATTCACTCCATATCCATCCTTGATTCTATCTGGAATTTCAATATCTACCTGTGCACCGCACACTTTTAATCCTTCATATAAGATATAAGTAGCACATACGCCATCAATATCATAATCTCCTATTACTCGAATTTTCTTTCTCCGGTTAATTTTCTCAGTAAGTATTTCTATTGTCTTATCCATATTTTTCAACAGATACGGCGAATAAAAATCTGTTCTGTTTCCGCTAAGATATTTTTCTATATCCTTTTCCTCAATCACATCTCTATTTCGGATAATCCTCGCCACCACCTGATCAATACCGTATTTTTCTCCTATTCCCTTAAAATCTGCCCTTTTAGCAGATACAACCCATCTCTTTTTCATCTTTTCTTATTTTCCTTAATACAGAGAATCGCCAGGCAGAACTGCCTGACGATTCCGTTCTTGATTTTATGTTTTTATGCTTTTTTTCCAATTTTTGTCTTCATTACCCACCATAAGGCACCGGTAATGCAAACAGAAGAATATGCACCACAGATGATACCTACCATCAATGGAAGGGCAAATTCACGAATAGAACTTACACCAAGAATAAATAATACTGCTACCATGATAAAAGTAGTAAAGGAAGTATAAATACTTCTAGTAAGTGTCTGCGTAATACTTGTATTTACAATTTCTTCCAAATCTGCTTTCTTCATTTCTACCATGTTCTCGCGGATTCTGTCAAAGATAACAATTGTAGCATTAATAGAGTAACCTACAATAGTTAACATACATGCAATAAATGTACTTCCAACAGAAATCTTTGCTACCGCATAGAATGCAAGCACTACTAACACGTCATGCAGTAAGGCCAGTACAGCACTTCCGGCAAAACGTATATCTTTGAAACGGAACCAGATATAAAGCAACATACAGATTGTTGCAATAATCACAGAAATAATTGCATCCTTTTGCATCTCTGAACTGATTGTTGAACTAATCGTTTCCGTTGTAATCAAGGAAGTATCTACTCCAAAGTTTTCCTCTAACGCTGTATTTAATTGTTCTCTCTCATCTAAAGAAAGTGTTCTGGTCTTAATAATCACCTGATTTGTATCTGTAACCTTCTGTGTCTGAATCGCAGAATCATTTGTAACCTTTTCAATCACAGGTTTTACTTTTTCATCAATTTCCTGTATTGTCAAATTTTCATTAAATGTAACATTTGTGGATGTACCACCCATAAATTCAAGACTGAAGTTTAACACATTTCCTGTATTAGACTTATTCACTCCCAGGAATACAAATCCACCAATAATAACAACTGTAGAAGCCACAAAACAAATTGTTTTTTTGCTTAAGAAGTTGATTTCCTTTTTTGCCCTATTTGTGCCATAGAATTTTTCACTCTGAATTCCAACAGCATAAATAGCATTTACCAAATACTTTGTAATAACTAATGCTGTAAACATTGATACGACAATACCTAAAGCTAAGGTATATGCAAATCCTTTGACACTACCAGTACCCATAATAGCAAGCACAAAGGCCGCAATCAATGTGGTTACATTACCGTCCACAATGGCAGATAAGGCTTTTTCAAAGCCGATTTTAATTGCAGAACGAACTGTCTTTCCTGCAGTAATTTCCTCACGAACACGTGCGAAAATAATAACATTGGCATCTACCGCCATACCAATAGAAAGGATAATACCAGCAATACCCGGTAATGTTAATGTAATCTGGAATGCATTTAATAATCCGAGAATCACACCTACATAAAGGCACAATGCAATACTTGCTGCAAATCCCTGAATTCTATACACAATACACATAAAGATACAAACAATGGCAAAACCAATTGCTGCTGCAATTAAGCTGGTATGTATTGCTTCTTCACCTAACTGTGCACCTACTACATTGGAACGCATTTCCTGTAATTCCAATTTTAAACCACCAATACGAATGATAGAAGCAAGCTCATCTGCTTCTTCATAACTTGACATACCTGTAATAGTTGCCTCACCACCTGTGATTGCACTCTGCACAGTCGGATTGCTGATTACTGACCCATCATAGACAATTGGAAGTCTGTCTCCGATATGGGCTGCTGTATATTCTGCAAAGTTTTCTTTTGCTTCCTCTGTCAATGTTAATACTACAACTGTTTCCTTATTACCCATATCATTCTGCTGTGTTGCAGGCTGGGCATCCTTAATATCTGTTCCCTGCAATACCACTTCACCATCTTCTGACTGAATCGTCAAAGAACCTGGCTTACCTAAATCTTCCAAGATTTCATTCGCATCAGACACACCCGGAATTTCAATATTAATTCTGTTTTCGCCTTCCTGGTATACCTGTGCCTCTGTACTATAAGTTTCCACACGTTTCTGTAATTTGAATACGGTATCGCTCATATCCTCTGAACTTGGATGTGCCTCTGTAGTTTCATAAGTAATGCTTACTCCACCTGCCAAATCCAGTCCCAATTTAATGTCCTTTGCTGAACCCCATTGTTCACTACCAATACCAAACGCTGACAAGTATCCTAAAAATCCTGTTGCCAGCACGATTACCAGAAGAACTACAATTCCTCTGTTTTTTTTCATCTGCATTTTTTTACTCCTTTCATCTGCGGTTATACCGCATATTTCATTATAAATATATTTTTAATATACTTATTTACGCTTCTTCATTTAAGGCTGCTTTTATCATAATAGCGCATTCTACACGCTTTCTCTGCAATTCACAACCAATTTCATAGACATCGTTAATAGAACCATTAAAGTTATATGAATTAGCCGCACAACCGCCGCTACAATAAAATTTAGAAAAACAATTTTTGCATTTATCCTTTGCATATACATTACAGCCCTTAAATGTTTCCACAATTCCTGTGTTTACAATTCCTGTATCCACAGTTCCTAACAGGAATTTTTCTTCTCCTACAAACTGATGGCATGGGTAGAAATCTCCCCAAGGTGTTACTGCCAGATATTCCGTACCGGAACCACATCCGGAAATACGCTTTGCCACACAAGGACCGCCTTGCAAATCAATCATAAAATGAAAGAAATTAAAGCATTTTCCTTCCTTACTTCTTTTGATCATTTCTTTTGCTAACTTATCATATTGTTCACAAATAACCGGAATATCTTCTTCTCTTAAAGCATAGTCTTCCGTATCTGCTGCAACCACCGGTTCTACGGAAATCTGTTCGAAACCTAAATCTGCCAAATGAAGTACATCTTCACTAAAATCTAAATTATTTCTAGTAAAAGTACCACGCACGTAATAATTTGTCTGATTTCTGCTTTCTGCAACCTTTTGGAATTTCGGAACAATCAAATCATAACTTCCCTTGCCATTGCGGAACGGACGCATTTTATTATTGACTTCTTCCCTTCCGTCAATACTCAGAACCACATTTGCCATTTCCTTATTTAAAAATTCCAGTATTTCATCATTTAATAACACACCATTTGTCGTCAAGGTAAAACGAAAATTCTTGTTGTGTATCTTTTCCTGTTCCCGTCCATATGCTACCAACTGTTTTACCACTTCAAAATTCATCAGCGGCTCACCGCCAAAGAAATCCACTTCCAGATTTCTTCTGCTTCCGGAATTAGCAATAAGAAAATCCAGAGCCTTTTTTCCCACTTCAAAAGACATCAGAGCCCGTCTTCCATGATATTCGCCTTCTTCTGCAAAGCAATATTTGCATGCAAGATTACAGTCATGGGCAATATGTAAACAAAGAGCCTTTACTACTGTTTCTCGCTTTTTAAAGTCTTTTACATATGGCTCATAAATATCCTCTGTAAACAACTGTCCGGCATCAATTAGTTCGTTAAGCTCTTCCACTGCTTCCCGCACATCATTTTCTTGATACACACCTTGAAAATGTTTTACAGCTTTATTGGTTGTTTCTTCATTTATTCTAGTATCATTCTGCTTTTCTTCTTTTACAAACGCAATCAACTCATATACCATTTCGTCTACCACATGAACAGAACCGCTATTCACATCTAACACAATATGGTAGCCATTATTAATATATTGATGAACCATCTTTTCTCCTTTCACTCTGTAATGCCGCCATTGTTCGCACAAATAAGCAGCGACTTAAGCCGCTGCTTATAAATCATCTAAACCCTATTTCTGGCTTTCACAGCTCTGATTTCCTACAGTACAAGATGTTTTACATGCAGACTGACAAGATGTCTGGCATTCTCCACATCCACCCTTTTTCATAGACTGCTTTAAATCACGTGTAGTTAAAGTCTTAATATGCTTCATCATGTTCCCTCCTTACGTCGTAGCAACCTGAGGCTGACTATTTTTTCGTGGCTGCATATACCGCCACACATTTATGATATTATAGCATAAGTATAGGGAATACGTCAAATTTATTTTGTAGCCTGTTTTGTCCATGTCAAACACCTTTGCAGCCTGCCAACATATGCGCATTGGATTTGGTAATATCTACCTGATTTTTTCTTGCTATGCGGACTGTCAACACCCCTTGCAACAACAAAACCCCCCTAAAGCCGATTGCTTCAGGGGGGAATAGGGGAGGATAAGTATTTTCCTTATCATTCGTATGCAGTTTATCAGAAGGGGGGAATTTCCAATAAACTTGTGAAGGAAAACTTTCCTTCACGCTAATAGTATTGACTTTTCTTATCTATTTATACAACAAATTTAATTTTTTCACACTTTTCTTTTTTCATCATATACTAAAATGAGTTAAAAGGAATCCTTTGGAGGTTTTATGAAAATAGTTATAGATGCCGGTCATGGTGGGTTTGACAACGGTGCCCGGTTTGAAGGTCGCAGAGAAAAGGATGATACGCTTGCTCTTGCAAAGGCAGTAGGTGATATTCTCAAAAAAAATGGAATTGATGTAGTTTTCACCAGAACCGAAGATGTATACCAGACTCCTTACGAAAAAGCAATGATTGCAAATGACGCAGGAGCAGATTACTTTATATCCTTACACAGAAATGCTATGCCTGTTCCAGGCACTGGTACGGGCATAGAATCACTTGTTTATGAAGACAGTGGAATCCGCCATATTATGGCAGAAAACATCAATAAAGAACTAGAAAAACTTGGTTTTACTGACCAGGGAATCTACAGCAGACCCAACATAGTTGTGTTACGCCGTACCGAGATGCCTGCTGTTTTAGTAGAAGCTGGTTTTATTGACAACGAAAAAGACAATGCACTGTTTGACGAAAAATTCAATGAAATTGCACAGGCAATTGCCGATGGCATCATGCAATCCATCACTGCAGCGGAAGAAGAAACCTTGTATCGTGTAAATGTGGGTGTGTTTGAAAACAAAACTTATGCTCAAAACCTTGTAAACGAACTTGTCGCTAAAGGTTTCCCTGCCTACATTAATTACAACCGTGGCTATTATTTTGTTCAAGTAGGTGCTTATCAAAATCTAAGCAATGCAATTGCAATGGAACAACGCTTGCGAAATGCCGGTTATTCCACCTACATTGCAACTGAATAGTTATAAAATAGCAGGGAATTTACCTATCCCTGCTATTTATTTAACCCTCCGCTTCTTCCGTTTCCTCTTTCTCAGGAATTGTCAAACGAACGGTGTCTATTCTGTTTTTGTCAATATTTTCCACTTCCAGCCGTATTCCATTTTCTGTTGTAACAGCTTCATGCTTTTCCGGCAAACGGTCTAACAACTCAATAATTAAACCACCTATGGAATCATAATCTTTTGAGCTAAAAGAAAGTCCCAGAGCATCATTAACATCATCTAACTTCATAGAGCCTTCAATCAGATACTCTCTTTCCGATAATTTACGAATCAAATTTTTCTCATCTTCGTCATATTCATCCCGGATTTCTCCTACAATCTCTTCTAGCAAGTCTTCTAGTGTAATCAAACCTGCCGTAGCACCATATTCATCTAATACAATAGCCAGATTGTTAGAATCCTGCTTCATATCAATCATCAACTCTGATGTTTTTTTATATTCATATGTAAAATAAGCATTACGCAAAATATCTCTCACATGAAATTCCATACCATTTTCATATAAAAGCAAATCTTTGATATTTAAAATACCAATCACATCATCCGTAGTCTCTTCGTATACCGGAAGTCTGGTAAACTTCTCTTTTTTAAATATCTCAATTAACTCTTCTCTTGTGGCATCCACATGAGCAAAAATCATATCTACTCTTGGAACCATAATATCTTTTGCTAAAGAGTCACCAAAATCAAATACATTATTTATCATTTGGCGTTCTTCGCTCTCAATGACACCTTCTTCATGGCTCACATCCACGATAGTTCGAAGTTCATTTTCTGTCATAGTATCACTTTTACTGTTAGGATCTACCCGCAAAAGCTTTAGAAATCCTAATGACAGCTTATTTATAATAAAAATAACGGGTGTCAGTATAATCATTATATAATATATAGCCGGTGCATACATCAAAGCTATTTTTTCTGAATGAATTGTTGCTAATGTCTTCGGCGTTATTTCCCCAAAGACAAGTATTAACAATGTCAATACTCCGGTAGCAATTCCAACACCTTTGTTTCCTAATAAGCGCGTTGCCAGCACGGTTGCCAATGAAGATGCTAAAATATTCACAATATTATTGCCAATCAAAATGGCACTGAGCATCTTCCCTGAATCATCTACTACCTTCAATACCATTGCTGCTCTTTTGCTGCCTTCCTCTGCTAAATTCATAATCCGGATTCTATTCGCTGTTGTAAGCGATGTTTCGGCTGATGAAAAAAAAGCTGACAAAACAATAAGAATCACTAAAATTAACAATTGTATGGCGTCTCCTGAATCCAAAAAATATCTCCCCTTTTCTCTTGCTTATAAGTTTATTGCTTAACAATATACAATTTTTTCTGTAATTTGTCAATAGATTTTGCAGATATTTCAAAGATAGCGGTAACGAATTTGCAATAATTTTAACATAATTATGATACTTGTCAAATATAATACAGTAAAGTCAACACTTATTTCAATTATTTGGTATGGGAGGTTCTTATGAATATCAAAATTTCCGTTCTTATAAAAAGCCTTATTGTTTCTTATGTAATTACCTTGTTAATACTGTTTCTACTCTCTTTTCTTCTTCTAAAGCTTCATTTGAATGAGTCTGTTATAAGTATTGGTATTACATTAAGTTATGTTGTCAGTTGTTTTACCGGTGGTTACCTGACAGGCAAAATGGCAGCTTCTAAACGCTTTCTATATGGACTGTTGCTTGGAGGAATTTATTTTATATTTCTCACACTGATTTCCCTTATCATCAACAAAGGTCTGCAAAGCGATGCTACACATTTTATCACTGTTATGCTTATGTGTTCTTTGAGTGGTATGCTCGGAGGAATGTTAACAAACGGAAGATAATTCTTTTCGCCTAATAAAATCTATGCTATACTATGTTATATATTTTATTAGGAGGTCTGATTTTGAAAAAAACAAAAAAAATACTTGCAGTCCTGGGCATTATCTTACTTGCAGGTCTCTACATTTCCACTTTGGTATTTGCCCTTATGGACAGCGATTTAAGTTTCCAGCTACTGCAAATTTCTATTTTCTGCACTATTGCAGTTCCTGTGCTCTTGTATGTCTGCAATATGCTATATAAACTTTTACATAAAGATGAGTAGGGTGACAATGCACCCTACTCATTTTTATGTTTTCTATCATATGCCTTCACACATATTGTTTTTATAGTGTTATTCTTTCTTTTCCGGTTCGTGAGCTTCTGCCACTACTTCTTCCTCATCTTTTCTGTTTAGTTCCTTTACAATCACAATGGTAATAACCATAATTGCAAAAGCAATGACGGCAATCGCAGCCAAAATAAATGGAAGGGTAGAATTTCCTTTCGTTTTTGTCTGCACGTCATCCGTTCCTCCATTTCCTGACGTATTCCCTGGTGTATCTGCCGTAATCATTTCTCCCGCCTCAACCGGAAGGTCTTCTACCTGTGTATTTCCATGCGCTAACGCAAAAATAGAAAAATAATTACTTTCAAAACTAATCGTTTCTTCCGAACTGTCAGAATCAGAAATCGCATTCACCTGTTCTTTATGTTCACGAATCACACAGTAATACAACTCACCCTGATTTTCTGCAGGTATCGGCACTGTCATATGAACCGGCAGCAGTGTCTCATAAATCGGCTGCTTATCCGCATCTCTTGTAGTACCTTTCTTTTCTATATATTTGTATAACCTAATATCAAGATATTTAAAAATATTCTTATCTTGTATGATTGCATACTGCTCTAACAAATTTCGTTCACTAGAAGTTAAGACTGCATCTGATATGTCAAGAATCACCTCAACCTTGTTACCGCCTAAAATATCACTGGCAGAAAGCACAAATCCAAGTCCCCACACATCATTTTCTGTAACCGCATAATTTTCTATATGATTATCAATCACAATGCTTACATTACTAAGATTACAAATCAATGTATCTAAGGTTCGTAAAACATCTTCATCAATCTCACTCAACTCTCTTGGCGTCATTTCGTGCAACATACTGATTGCCTGTGCAATATCTTCAACGCTTGCATCACTATTTCCATTTTTTATCTTATTTAAAATAGAATTCACTTTATCCTGAAAATTTTGAGGAGATGCTTTTTGTGTGCTTCCCGCATTTGCTGTTGTCGTAGCAGTTGGTTTTGCTGTTGCTGCCGGCGTAGTTGCTGCCTTCGTTGGTGCTGTCGACTGTGTCGGTGCTGTAGTTGCTGCGCTAGTAGGCAGTGGTGTTGCTTCTATACCATTAATCGTTATGGTTGCTGATTTCTTTTTATATTTTACTACCACAACATTTGTTCCTGCAGCCTTTATCGTGTCCGGTGTCAAAGAAAATCCCGTTACTGTTTGTGTAGTTCCATCCGAATATGTCGCTGTTACCAGAACGTTTTCCTTTGCAATGGCAGCTCCAACCGCCACATCACTGCCAAGATACTCCGCCTTGATAGATTCCACTGTTTTCTTACTGCCATCGGAATTTCCACCCGGCGTTGGTGTTGCTTTTGCATTCTGCGTTGGTGTTACTGCCTGAGTCACTGTTGGAGTTACACTTTCCGTCACTGCCGCAGTCACTTGCGGTGTAATCGTTCCTGCTCCTCCCGTAACATTTGCTCCCGCTGTCGGTGTAATCGTTCCGGTTGCCTCTTCCTTCCATTTTGCATATAATGTAATATCGTTTGTTACAAAATCTTTTTCCGTAAACTCTGTGGTATAATCCTTAGATGTGTACCAACCTTCAAAAACAGCTCCTGACTTAACAGGTACTGGTAAAGTAACTGTGTCTCCCCAGATAATATTCTGAATTGGAGCCACGTCATTTCCTCCGCAACTGTCAAATGTAACTGTATACTTTTTACCTTGAATACCTGTTTCAATCACAACTGCTGCATTCAGATCTTCAAAGGAAACCGTAATCACATTAGCCCCTTCCTGTAGAATGGTGTTCGGAGTATAAGTAAAATCTTCCACCATTCTTGCCACAGAATCGTTGTACATTGCTATTACCCTGATGCTTTCTTTTGGAATGCCATCATTAACATATAATGCATCTCCAATATAAGCTGCCTCCAACGAATATGGAATCAATTCAAATTCTGACCACTTTGCATACAATGTGATATCTTTTGTTACTTTAGACTTTTCGGTAAAAGGTACTTTGCAGGAAGTATCACGATACCACCCTCCAAAAACAAATCCTTCTTTGGTTGGTGGGTTTGGCAAGGTAATGGTTTCCCCCTTTGCCACACCGGTAATACTTTCTACTACAGAGCCTCCCATACTGTCAAAACTCACACGATAAGTTTCTCCATCCGGAATATATCCCTCTACTGTAAAATTTTTCGTAAAAGAAATAATTTCGTCTGCATCGTAAGGATTTGTTTCCTGATATTTTACTGTAAATACATTGGTTCCTTCATTTTCTATCAAAGTAGATGAAATTTCATAGGAATCAAGAATTGTTTTTACAGAATAATCATCATAAAAGGCTTTGACCAAAACTTTGTCTAAATCAATATTGCTCCAAATTGGCATATCCGTTCCCGTATATTCCACAGATAACGCTTTTAAAGTTTTCTTTACCCATTTCGCATATATCTTTGTATCTTCTGTAATTCTGGTATAATCTGTCACTCTATTCACATAATCCGTTTCTGTATACCAGCCGCTAAATGTTTCTGTGGCTCTGGAAGGTTCTTCAATTCCTGCTTCCGAAAACCTGGAATACTTTGGCACCTCTACCACTGCCGGAGACCCCGGTACCCCCTCCTCTGAAACATCCTCATATACTTCAATCTTTACATTTCCGTTCGTTACTGTCTGGTCTTCTCCCCAATATTCTGACAGATATACCTCAAAAGTATCTGTCTTTCCATCTTTTTCCACTTCCATAACAATACTTTGACCGGATGCCGGAAAGGTTGTGCCATTTTTGTTGAATAACAAAAGTGGTTCTTCATAGCTACAATCAAAATTGTTTTTTCCTTCTTTTATACGAACTGTATAATCGTTAATCAGTCCTTCGGTACCATCACTATTAAAAGCTACCACTTCCAAATCTGAGCGGTTTAACGGTGCCTCCCAGCGCAAAATGCTTGGTTTTCCGTCATCAGATATAATATAGTCTCCATTCGAATCCTTTTCATAAACCGTATTTACAGGCAACGCTTTTCCCCGATAAGTCACTTTTAATGCTGATACACTTGTCTTTTCCCACTTAGCATACAATGTAATGCTCTGCGTAATCGTAAACTTTGTAGGACACTTTGTCTGCAGTGTACTGTCTAAATACCAGCCTCCAAACTGATACCCTTCTTTTTTGGGGGTAACAGAAGAAAGGCTAATTGTCTGGTTCTTAGAAATATCTGTAATGGAATCTACTGTACTTCCTCCATTTACCACAAAATCAATTTTTAACTTGCCGTCTGTGGCAGGGGTATTCGAACCTATGACATTGATTTTGCAGGATTTTCCCATATAAGTAACAGTAATTGTGTTATCACCTTCTCGTTCTACACGCATAGGAGCAATATCAAACACACGTACCGATGCACTGTTCTGTTTTAAATCATAGTCCTCTTTTGAATAATACGCATATACCAGAATTTGTCCTTTTGAGATAAAGCTTCCCACTTCCTGTTCCTGACCTACAAATTGTGCTGTAATTCCATAAAGAGATTTCTTACCGTCTTCTGTGAAAATCGGATCATCATCTGCAAAATAATCTTCTTCTGACACTTCATAATAAGCTGTATACCCGGAGTACAGACTTCCTACCGGAAGCTTCTTTCTCTGTGTGTTGGTTCCTAAAAGGAAATAAGTATAATCATACGTTGCATTGTCTAAACCATCATTGGAGGAATCTTTATCATCATCATAAATACTCATATGATACCAGATTCCATCTAGCTTCACCAGATTCCACACCTTAGTATTGCTTCCCTGCTCCGTTCCTCTGATTATGGCACTTTGCACTCCCAACTTAAATAAGAGCTTATATGCCAGTCCTGCATATCCTGCACTGGAAGCCTGACCATATTTAAACGCAGTATATGGTGTCAGTGTAGCAATTTGTGTTTTTCCATCTACTTCTGAAGTAACTGAATTTCCCTTTTTCACATTACCACAGAGCCAATCATGTACAGCTTTTACTTTATCATAGTCTGTTGCTGTTTCTGCCAAGCCCATATCCGAAATAATGGAAGATAGATTATCATCTACATACTCTGTTTCTTCTTTGCTCTCCCAGTATTCCACGTCAAACGTAAAGTGAATATACTTATTTGTTGCATTCACCACATAATCCACATCTACTGATTTATAAATATTGAATAAATAATCCGCATCACTCGTGCTTGCAGTATCAACAGAAAATGCTTTGGGCAAAAGATCGTTTTTAATTTTTCCTCTATCTCCATAAGTATCATAGTCACTTCCCGTGTAAATCACACTGAAATGGTTTTCTCTGTTTGTCATTTTTTTTGATACATAGGCAGCCACTGCACTTATCGTGCTATATGTTTTTTCCGTAACCGTACTCTCTTCCGTTGAAGATGAAACCAAATCTCCATCTGTTTTCAGTGTAACTCCTGCGGAAATTTCATTTTTTACCTTCACCGTTCCCTTATTTGCTGCCTGTACCTGAATCGACGTCGGTCCCGCTGTGGAAGCAAGCATGATTCCAGTCAAAAAAACAGCCGTTATCTTTTTCCATTTCCCCAATGTCTTTTTTCTCATCATACCACCCGTCCTCTATATTATTATTTATGTATATTTGAAAAATTGGCATAAAAATGCTATTACTTGTTTATCGGCAGATTTCACTAGTTATTTAACGGATTTGTTGCATTTTTTTTAGTACTTTGCCAGCTTTTTTTCTAACTCTTCTTTTGCCTGTTCATATGTAACAAACTGTATTCCATGCAATCCATATTTTCTTGCTGCTTCCACATTTTGTGGCATATCATCCAGAAATACACATTGACTTGGAACTAAGGAATACTTTTCCACAAGTGCTTTGTAAATAGCCTGTTCTGGCTTGATTGTCTGAATTTCATAAGAGAAAATCCCCCCATTACACTCGTTTGTAAAACTAAGTGCTTCTTTTGTACTTTCTCTTAAGGTTCTTCCATAATTAGATAAATAATATACCTGATAACCTTTTTCCTTCAACTCTCGAATCCATGTATCTGTATAGTCATATTTTCGAACACATCTGTCCATGTGTATCCATATGTTTCGAATATCTTCTTCATACTCCGGTGCTTCTTTTATAAAGCTTTGCAAAATTTCCTCATCACTCCAAACACCCCGATCCGTTTCCTTCCATGACTCGTTTTGAAAAACGGCTTTTGCCAATTTTTCCGTTTTTTGCTCCGAAAATCCAAAACTCTGCAAATAGCTTTGCCAGTCCCACGCTACCAATACCCGCCCAATATCAAATATAACTGTATTTATCATGTTTTTCTCCCTTCTTGTTGCATTTATCCATATTTATATTTTCCTTCTATGCCTACACAAAGAGCTGCCTTTTCAGGCAGCTCCTCATATCCTATTGTGCTTTTTATTTATTTCTGTAGATAATATCCTCTCTTCCAGGTCCATTCGAAACCATAGTAATCGGATATCCAATTCTTTCCTCTACAAATTCAATATATTTTCTACAATTTTCCGGTAAATCTTCATATTTTCTTATACCACGAATATCACATTTCCAGCCTGGTAACTTTTCAATTACCGGTTTTGCCTTTTCAAGCAATGCTGTTGTTGGGAATTCCGTAGTCTGCTCACCATTAATTTCATAGGCAGTGCATACCGGAATCTCATCCAGATACCCAAGTACGTCAAGCACCGTAAATGCCACATCCGTAGTTCCCTGCAAACGGCAGCCATATTTAGACGCTACGCAGTCAAACCACCCCATACGTCTTGGTCTTCCTGTAGTAGCACCAAATTCTCCACCATCACCGCCACGTCTTCTTAATTCGTCTGCCTCATCACCAAAGATTTCACTGACAAAAGCTCCGGCACCTACAGCAGAAGAATATGCTTTACATACTGTAATTACTTTCTTAATTTCATATGGCGGCACACCTGCACCAATCGCACCATATGCTGCCAAAGTAGAAGATGAGGTAACCATTGGATAAATTCCATGATCCGGGTCCTTTAACGTTCCAAGCTGTCCTTCTAAAAGAACTTCTTTTCCCTCTTTGAGTGCATTATGTAAATATAAAGATACATCGCATACAAATGGTTTTACCATATCTCTATATTCATGAAGGGTTTCTAACAATTCTTCCGGATTTATTGGTGGTTTATGATATAAATGCTCTAACATAACATTCTTTGTTTCACAAATACGCTGCACTTTATCTTTTAATAATTCTTCGTCAAATAACTCACTTACCTGAAATCCGATTTTAGCATATTTATCTGAATAAAATGGTGCAATACCGGATTTTGTGGAACCGAAAGAATTTTTTCCAAGTCTTTCTTCTTCATACTGATCAAACAGAATATGATATGGCATAACAATCTGAGCTCTGTCAGAAACTAAAATTTTAGGTTCCGGTACACCCTTACTTACTATGTCCTGAACTTCTTTAAACAAAAGAGGTATATTCAAGGCAACTCCGTTTCCGATGATACTTGTTGTATGATTGTAAAAAACGCCGGATGGAAGTGTATGCAATGCAAATTTTCCATAGTCATTTACAATTGTATGACCTGCATTGGCACCACCTTGGAATCTTACAATAATGTCAGCTTCTTTTGCTAACATATCTGTAATCTTTCCCTTTCCTTCATCTCCCCAGTTCGCTCCAACGACTGCTTTTACCATGTTTGTTCCTCCTAAGTTTTGTTATTTTTACCTGTTACACGATACGTTAATTAAACGTTAATTTCTGCTTTCATACCAAGAATTTCTTTGTTTTCAGCTAAGATTGGGGTTACCACATTCTTCAAGAACGCTTCTACCTGCTCTTTTGCACGTCCTGTATATTTTGCAGGATCCATTGTTTTCTGTAAATCTTCCAATGTCATGTTAAATTCAGGATCTGCTGCAATTAACTCCAACAAATTATTGTCTAATCCTTTTTCTTTCACATTTTTTCCGGCTTCCATAGAAAGTGTACGAATTTTTTCATGCAATTCCTGTCTGTCACCGCCAGCTTTCACAGCATCCATCATAATATTTTCGGTTGCCATGAACGGAAGCTCAGAACGAAGTCGTTTTTCAATTACTTTCGGATACACAACCAATCCGTCTACTACATTTAAGCATAAATCCAAAATACCATCAATTGCCAAAAAGCCCTCCGGTATACTCAGACGTTTATTTGCAGAATCATCCAAAGTACGTTCAAACCACTGTGTTGCAGAGGTAATCATTGGATTTATTACATCGGCCATTACAAATCTTGATAAAGATGCAATACGTTCACTTCTCATCGGATTACGTTTGTAGGCCATCGCAGAGGAACCAATCTGTGATTTTTCAAAAGGTTCTTCTATTTCTTTCAAATGCTGCAACAAACGAATGTCATTCGAAAACTTATGAGCACTTGCTGCAATTCCTGCTAAAACATTTAATACTCTGGTGTCAACTTTACGGGAATAAGTCTGTCCTGAAACAGGAAAACAGCTTTCAAATCCCATCTTTTTTGCAATCATAGGATCTATTTTGTCAATTGTTTCATGGTCTCCATCAAACAATTCAAGGAAACTTGCCTGTGTTCCGGTAGTTCCTTTCGAGCCAAGAAGTTTCATATTAGACAGCACATGGTCCAGATCTTCTAAATCCAGTAAAAATTCCTGAATCCAAAGAGTTGCTCTCTTACCAACCGTAGTTGGCTGTGCCGGCTGAAAATGTGTAAATGCCAAAGTCGGAAGTGCTTTATATTCATTTGCAAATTTAGCAAGTTCATCAATTACGTTGATTAATTTCTTCTTCACAAGCTTTAAGGCTTCTGTCATAACAATAATATCTGTGTTATCACCAACATAACAGGAGGTAGCTCCCAAATGAATAATTCCTTTTGCTTTTGGACACTGTACTCCATAAGCATACACATGTGACATTACATCATGACGAACCTGTTTTTCTCTTTCCTTTGCCACATCATAATTTATATCATCCTGATGAGCCTTCAATTCTTCGATTTGCTCATCTGTAATATCAAGTCCTAACTCTTTTTCTGTTTCTGCAAGTGCAATCCACAATTTTCTCCACGTTCTGAATTTCATATCCGGTGAAAAAATATACTGCATTTCCTTACTTGCATAACGCTCTGATAATGGACTCTGGTATCTGTCTGTCATTCTTTTTCCTCCTACTTCTGGTATTCGCCACGAATGTCTTCTTTTGGCGGTTCCATTGGATATTTTCCGTTAAAGCAGCCTTTACAGATTGCCTTTCCTTCGGACAGCTCTTCTAAACGGTTAATATCTAAATATGCTAAAGTATCCGCACCAATAATTTTTCTAATATCCTCCACAGAACGATTGTATGCAATCAACTGTTCTCTTGCCGGTACATCTGTTCCAAAATAACATGGCCATAAAAATGGCGGAGAACTGATACGTACGTGCACTTCTGTGGCACCCGCTTCTTTTAACATATTCACAATTCTGTCACTCGTAGTCCCACGTACAATAGAATCATCAATCATAATGACTCTTTTTCCTTTTACTGCATTCTTTAAAACATTCAGCTTCACCCTTACACTGGATTCCCTGCTGCTTTGTTTCGGCTTGATAAACGTTCTTCCCACATAACTGTTTTTCACAAACGCTGTTCCATAAGGAATTCCTGATTCTAAAGAATATCCCAGCGCTGCAGCATTTCCGGATTCTGGCACACCTACTACAAGGTCTGCATCTACCGGTGAATCCATCGCAAGGAAGCGTCCTGCCTTGATTCTGGAATCATATACACTGACACCGTCTATACAACTGTCAGGGCGCGCAAAATAAATGTATTCAAAAATACATCTTGCTTCCTCTGATTCCTTTGGGCACATACTGGTATCTGATACAATTCCCTCCTTCGGTGTAATCGTAACGATTTCTCCCGGAAGTACATCTCTTACAAATTCTGCTCCAATTGTATCTAACGCACACGTTTCAGATGCCAGAATATAGGCATTGTCTCTTTTTCCTATACATAGAGGTTTAAAGCCCTGTGGGTCTCTTGCTCCGATTAACTTTCTAGGACTCATTACTACCAAAGAGTATGCTCCTTTAATTTTCTTCATCGCAAGCTTTACTGCCTCTTCTACGGTTCCACAGTTCAAACGTTCTCTCGCAATATGATACGCAATCACTTCTGAATCGATCGTAGTCTGGAAAATAGCTCCGGTATATTCTAATTCTCTTCGAAGCTCCGGCGCATTAATCAGATTACCATTATGGGCAAGTCCAAGTGTTCCTTTTACATAATTTAGTACTAAAGGCTGGGCATTTTCTCTTGTACTTCCACCTGCCGTAGAATATCTTACGTGACCCACACCGATGTCACCCTTTAATCCCTCTAAATTTTCAGGTTGAAATACTTCATTCACCAGTCCCATTCCCTTATAGGAATCTACTTTTCTGAACGGTCCGTTGGTATCACTAACCGCAATACCGCAGCTCTCCTGTCCTCTGTGCTGCAATGCAAATAAGCCGTAATAAATTGAAGAAGCTACATCATTTCCATCAAAATCGTAAATTCCAAACACGCCGCACTCTTCATGTAATTCTCTGTCTCCCTGCATTTCGTGATTATTCATTCTTTACTCCTATAATCCTAAACGTTTAAATACTTCGTTGTATGCTTCTTCCACATTTCCCATATCACGTCTGAAACGGTCCTTGTCTAACTTCTCGTTTGTTTCAACGTCCCATAATCTACAAGTATCCGGTGAAATTTCATCTGCAAGAATAATCTTTCCTTCTGCATCTCTGCCAAATTCAATCTTGAAATCGATTAATTTGATTCCTGCATTTAAGAAATATTCTTTTAATACTTCGTTTACTTTAAATGTATATTCTGCAATCTTATCAATTTCTTCCTGTGTTGCAAGACCTAATGCAAGTGCATAATATCCATTAATAAACGGATCACCAAGATCGTCATTCTTATAGCTGAATTCTAAAGTAGGACATAATAATTCGCGTCCTTCCTCGATACCAAGCTTCTTAGAAAAACTTCCGGCAGCAACATTTCTTACAATTACTTCCAATGGTACGATTTCTACTTTTTTTACAGCTGTCTCTCTATCACTTAATTCTTCTACCAGATGGGTTGGAACTCCAGCTTTTTCTAAAAGCTTGAATACATGGTTTGTCATACGGTTATTGATAGCACCTTTACCAACAATCGTACCCTTCTTTTCACCGTTGAAAGCTGTTGCATCATCTTTATAGTCTACGATAACGATGTTTGGATCATCTGTTGTGTAAACTTTTTTTGCTTTTCCTTCATACATGAGTTCTCTTTTTTCCATTGTTTTCCACCTGTCCTTTTCTTATATCTGATTTTAATATCTGTCCTATGTATTATGTAATTTCTATTTCCTGGAATACACAGACTGGGAGCCTGTACACAAACTCCCAGTCCAAATTATATAACATAAAATTTAGAAAAGCAACACCCATTTCAGTTCATAGTGTAAATTCCATAACAGTTCATCTTGTGAATTGTTATATTTTATTTTCCTTAAAAATCTACATCTTCTCCATAAAAGCAGGCTTTTAAAAGTCCTTCCATTTCTTCCTGTGTTGGAATTCTCGGATTAGAACCGGTACATGCATCCCCAATTGCCAATTCTGCCACATTGGAAAGTTTATCGAAAAATTCTTTTTCATCAATTATTCCGCCTTCATATTCCTTAATGCCTTTTGGTATATCTAAAGAATCATTCATTGCCTTAATCTCTGCTACTAACGCTGCTACTAATTCCTCGGTGGTATCACCGGCAAGGTTCAAAGCCTTTGCAATTTCAGCATATCTCAATGCTGCGTCTTTATTTTTCGCATTAAATTGAATCACTCTTGGCAGATACATTGCATTGGCACAGCCATGAACAATATGACCACCCGTGTATGCCGCTCCTGTTTTATGTGCCATAGAGTGAACAATACCTAACAATGCATTTGAGAATGCCATTCCAGCCAGACATTGTGCATTATGCATTCTGTCTCTTGCTTCCATATCTCCATCATAGGATTTCTTTAAATCCCTATGAATCATTTTAATTGCATGGATTGCCAACGGATCTGTATAATCGCAATGTAAGGTAGACACATAGGCTTCTATCGCATGAGTCATCGCATCCATTCCCGTATGTGCTGTTAATTTTGCAGGCATAGTTTCAGCCAGTTCCGGATCTACAATTGCCACGTCCGGTGTAATATTAAAATCTGCAAGCGGATATTTAATTCCCTTCTTATAATCTGTAATTACACTAAATGCAGTAACTTCTGTTGCTGTTCCCGATGTAGACGGTATTGCACAAAATTTTGCCTTCGTCCGCAAAGTCGGAAAACTAAATGGTGTAATCAAATCTTCAAAGGTGGTTTCCGGATATTCGTAAAATGCCCACATTGCTTTTGCCGCATCAATTGGTGAGCCTCCACCCATAGATACAATCCAATCCGGTTGGAATTTTCTCATAACTTCTGCCCCACGCATTACGGTTTCCACACTTGGATCCGGTTCTACGTTTTCAAATAATTCCACTTCCATTCCCGCTTCCTTCAAATATCCTATCGCCTTATCCAGAAAGCCAAAACGTTTCATGGAACCGCCTCCGACTACCACGATTGCCTTTTTTCCTGTTAAATTTTTCAGTTCTGCTAGAGACCCTTTTCCATGATACAAGTCTCTTGGTAATGTAAATCTTGCCATATCGCACCCTCCTGACTATAGTTATAAAACAAAGTTTGTTCCCCTTTTCACTTACTGTTACTACCTTTGTATTTTATCATATTGCAAATATGAACACAAGGACTTTTCAACCCTCTACAGAATTTACAATATCCAATATTTCTGCAGCATATTCCTTATGATTCGCTACTAATTCTGAGATTTCCTTCTTTGCCTCTTCCATAATATTTTTATTGTACTCTAATTGTTTTCTTATCTTTTGTCTGCGGCAAATTAATCTATGACGTATCTCCACCATTTCCTTATTGTCAATAATCGCATTCACCTGTGATGGCCATACACTGGCATCCTGAATCCCATACTCGGCAAGCTGCTTTACCAAAAGCTCCTGATAAAATTCCAAATCATCACTCGCCTGTTGATAACGATACCTTTCATCTCGCTCTCTCATATAATTTTCCCAGATATAATTCAATTCGTATGCATTTTTCACATTATACTTTTCATAGCTGTAATCTAGTGCATTTGTTATATTGACATATTTAATTTTTGTATGATTTAACAGACCAATGGCCTTGTTAAGACACGTTTCTGTATATTTTAATTCATAATCTGCATTTTTCAGTTTCATAAACAAACCTGCTGTCACTAAAACCGCTGCAAACATAGACACTACATAAGCAGTCTGCACCTCTGCCTCAAATATAATTTGAAATGCTACAATCAAAACGATTACTGCAATCAAGGTTGCGAATGCAATCACTGACATTCCTTTTAAATTCTGTTGTTCCTGGATAATATCCTTCTTCCGGATATTCTGTGCTGCCTTTTCATTTTCCAAATGACGCATATCCGATTTTAAGATTTCCCGATATTTTTCATTTTCTGTCATCCGTTTTAATGCATCCGGAATTTCCTCTTCATGATTCTCTGCAAACCAATACTGCATATCTGTGATCTTACTCGTAGTTTTCTGAAGATTTTTCCGTTCTTCATTTAAATTTAGAATCTTGCGAACCGTAGCATTCACTGTTACCTTTCTGTCTTCCGGCATATCTTCAATCATCTGCATATCATTCAAATAGGCCGTCACCAGTTTATATTCTAACTTTGCATTTTCTGTTTCGTTCGATGCCTCTACCATCTGTTCGCAGCATTCTCTTACATAGCTGCTGCGTTCTTTGGCATCTTCCATATTAACTTTCTGCTTTTTAAACTTCGTAGTTTCCTGTTTCGGTTCTTCCTCTTGAGCCTGCACAGGCTCCTCTGTGACTTCTTCTTGGATTTCCTCCGTTTCTTTTTTTCTAATCTTTTTCAAAAACCATTCTGTTATCTTCATATCTCTTACCCTTCTGACATACTATCTCTGTATTCTTTTTTATACTCTTCAAATACCTTTTCCAATGCCCAATAATACTCTTGCACATACCCTAGCTTTCGATAATTAGAGATTTCATTCATACGATTTCGTTCCGGTGAAGCAGCCTCCTCAGTTAATGACTGTTCTAACCTTTTTTCTAATGCAAGTGCTGTCTCTTCTGTAACCATCTCGTCTGCTACCTTTTTTACATATTCTTCCCTGGACAAGCACATATGTAATGCCAGTAAGTAACTTTCATAGCTTTCTTTATCTTTATTCTTTTCATATGCCATCTGATAATATTTCGCCGCTTTATCAAAATAAAACATTCTGCTGTATAGCGTAGCCAGATTATGATATATATCACCTATGATCTTATCATCCTCTATCATCTCTTCCTGCAAAATGCTGTCGTACTCCATTGCTGCCCTGGCATACTTTTCATTCTGCAATAAAAAGTCTGCTTTTGCCTTCCGCCGTACCACATTGTCTTTCCCTTCTACTTCCTTAAGTTCTGCCTCTAAGTACACGACTTCCTTTTGAGAAAGATACCCTGTATACTCCATGATACTACATACAAATGCAGACAATCCCTTTTTCTGTCCAATTACACTTCTAAGTTCTTCCGCTAATGCCTTCAAATGCAGCTGTTGTTCTATAAAAGCACAAAGTTCCTCCCTCATAATACTTTCTTCCAGCATATGAAGATTCTTTTTGAAACAATAACATAATTCTTCGATTGTAGAAACAGATACCTCAAATTCTTTCATATAAAGGGGTGTGTCTGCTTTTTCGCCGCAACAGATTAACATTCTTCTCATTTTATCTCTCCTTTATATGCTTCAAATTCCCATTCAGCTTTTCCCGTAATAGCCGCAAGTCAAATTTTTCTTCCCACACTTTATGTGTTGCCACATATATTTCTCCAAACCCCAAATCCTCTACTTCTATCGCACCTACATAGCGTTCTGGAAAATGTAACTTTAGCCGCAGTCTGGAGGCACCTTCATCTCGTATCGGAAAATCATTTAAAAGCACTCTGATTACCTCTTCACACTTTCCATCCAGTCCCCGTGCATAAACTGCCACCTGATTTTCTTTATCCGGCACAAAATCAATGATTTTTTCTGCCTCGAACCAATGCGACTCAGCGGACAACAACTCATAATCTGTTTCTTCTCCCTGATACACCGCTTTCAAAAAGAAATTTACATGAATTTGCTCTTCCCCCAAATACAGGTAATCCTCATTTTTCACTCCAAGTTTTATTCCGGAATAATTCAATGCTCCAAGTCCATATAAATTCTGTCCTCGAAACACGCGTCTTCCCTGACACAATAATTTTAACGTTTCCGGATACCAGTTTTGAGCAAATTCTTCCCCGACAAGATAGATTACCGATGCCTTGATTTTTGAAAGCAGTGCCTTAGCACAATCAAAAAATGTTTCATCATTACAATCTGGTATTTCCCACTCTTTTTCTTCCACAAACAAAAGGTGCGGCAGCGTTCCCTTATCTAGTGTAAGCACCCTGCTTATTATTTTGTCTTTCCCTTTACATTCAAATAACACTGCCCCTCTCTCCCACGAAATTTCTTCTTGAAATGCCACATAATAAGCAAATCCCTCTCCATAGGAAATCAGACGTAACGCAGATTTTTCAATTGGAAGTCCCTCTATGATAGTTTTCCACATTTGCACCATGTCTGCGTCTATTTTATCCACCGCAAAAGTACACATTTGCACTTTTTCTAACGGTACATAAGATAGCAAAAGACCAAACGTTTTTCTCAGATACATCTGCAGCAATAATACCATTTTGTATTTTTTTCCCTCGATTTCTACCGACTGATTTTCCATACTTCCTTTATAAAGATTTTCTACTGCGATGGCTTGTCCAAGCTCTATCTGCCTTATTGCCTCCTCACCATAATACCACTGTTCTATCTGCTTCTTTTTTGCAAGCACCATAGGGATATTTATTTTTTCTCCTCCCAGTCGTGTGGTTACCGAAATAGGCTCTGAGGAATTTCCAGGTGCAAAAAGACTAATCTGGCAATACTCCTCCCCCAAAGCATAGCCTGCATAAACTTTTCTCATCTGTTCCTTTTCCACTTCCACACAAATCACCACCTTATTTGATAGAAAATACATGTTTTACAATGTAATCTTCTTTTAAATATTTATCGATTAGTACATGCAACGTTTTTTCATCTTGCATGGCATAACTAATCAACATGTCATTTAATAATTCGTACCTGCTCTCTCCCCTGGTTACGGGAACTTCAGAACGCATAATTCTTCCACTTTCTACTACCACATCATCTTCTGTGGTACTTTCGGTAAGATAATATTGCAATGCCTCGCCGAAAAACAAAATAAATTCTTTTGTCTCCACGCCCGGATATACCCTGTTCAGACTTTCTATCTGATACTCGTTTGTCTGTGTCTCTTCTTGTATATAGTGAATCTTTGTTGTTCCCAATGGATTTTTTCTATATTCCAACAATGTCTTGTCCAACAGAAAAGCTTCCTGTGGCAAATCATAGGCGTATTTTTTCAGAAATTCAAAATAGATTCGTTTTTGCAGCATTTCTTTCACCAACGGCTTTAAGACCACTTCACATTGTTGTATCATTTCCTCCTGTTCAGAAAATCCCTGCAAAAGTGCAAGTTTGCAAATATCAGGCAATTCTTCTCCCTCCGCAAACATATGATACAACCGCTTCATTACAGTTTCTTCGGTTATTTTTTGTTTTACGAAATACTCATAAGACTGATTAATAATAAATGCTCTTTCGATGCTTGGTCTTGCTCCCTGCCGTATATAATCTTCAAAAATTTCAATCAACTCTTCTACGTGGGAATGAGCAAACAATGACTGTACTAACAATCTTTCCTCCAGTTCATAATTATCTAATCCCAATTCAATGGAAGACTTCCACACTTTTCGCATTTGTCCTAAGTTTCCCTGATAATACTTAATCAGATATGCCAATACTTGTGTATCATATTTTCCTTTATCATAAAGATAATGACATAAGCGGCAAAAATTTTCATCCTCTGTATAAGCTTCCGGATTTTCCCTTAAAAATAAACTGCAGACTCTTAAAAGCAATTTATTATTCACACCCTCTGCACCATATGTGACTACATAATTATAAGATTTTTCATACATTTTTCTCATAATCATATAATCTATCATGCGCCCTCTGTCTTTTGACGGCAGTTCTTCTAATGCAACTTCTAACAGATAATTATCAAGCTCTTCCATCTGATTGCTTTCATAATAAAAATCTGCAATTTTTCCATAAAATTCTTTTTTCTCTTCCTGTTTTACAATTAAGCTTCTAGAAATTCTACGCAACTGCTCTATATTTTGCTCGTCTACCTTCAGATAGGCTCCTCTATCAATCAGCTTATGAATGTAAATTCCTATTTCACTTTTTGCCAAAGCAAAGACTGCCCCTTCTATCTGTGCATTCTGATACAGACGTATCGGTTCTGAAACCGTATGAACAGGAAAACGTCTGCCATAACCATCTTCACCTAACAGTATATAGGTATGATTGTAAATATTCACATAGGCTTCCCCTTTATTACAAGGAAAGCTTTCCTCATAATACAGTGCTGTATGACGAACAATAATCTGCTGCACATCTTTCGCATCTATTTTAATCTTGTGAAGAAACATCACAGACGCAAATGCTTCTGCAGTATTTTCGTCCAACTGCTTTTCTTTCAAAAGCTTCTGGTACAGGTATGCCAGATTTTCATCCATGTGGCGTGCAAGAACTTCTTTTAAAACAAATTTTTCCACCTGCTCCTGATATTTTTCTGCCAAATCACCATACGCTTCTTGATTTTTTATAAGGTTTGCATACAGATATGCCTGACGTTTATAATCTAAATCACACTCATATAAGAAATACATCATCACATTTCTCGGCAAAACCTGATAAACGCTTGTATCAATTGACATTAGATAATATTCATACAATCTGGTGATTTTTAGTTCATTGCGTATGGCCAGCTCATACCAATAAAAATATTTACTTTCACGTCTGTCATTTTTAATCAGGAGGCTGCATACCGCCTGAATCGTTTCTTGTGCAGGATATTTTATATAACATTCTGTCAGTATTTTATGAAGCATTGATGGGTATTCCGTCATCTTAGAAGCAAGATACACAATTCGCTTCGCCATTTCTTCGGTGATTTGATTATTCTTCACAGCCCACAGCAGCACTTTTAATTCAAAAGAATCCAAATGATTTAAAACACTGATTTCTTTTCTCATCACATTGACTGCCTCTATATAAATCACAGGATGGTTGCAGCCAGCATTACAAAACTCTTTTATGTCATCATATTTCTTTTGTCTGTTCCGTTCATACTCTTCCTGTATATACAACGTAATCCAAAAAATCTTCCAACTTCTTTTATTACCCTCAAAAGCTTCCATCACTGCCTGTAATGCCCTGTCCCTTGCACTCTCTTTTTGCTCCGCTAATGCTAAAAGATACAGGTAATAACAATAATCTTCTATATCGTTTCTTTTTAGCTGCTTTGCGTTAATAGAATTTTTTAATATGTGCCACGCTTCTTCCGTTCGCTTTTCAGCCAGCAGAAGCTGTACCTTATATAGTTCAAAGAACACTTGTTCTTTACAGTTTGTATACTCTCTTTCCATAAGTTCCAGCGAACTTTTTGCCCAAGTACTACTATTCATTTTTTTCGTACGGAATGCAATATAATTCTGCGTCAGTTGCAGAATGACATTTTTTGATACATCTCTTTGTCTCTCGGATTCTTTTTTGCGGATAGCAACCACTGTAAATTCTATTTTCTGATCCAGCGTGGAAAATATTAATTTACCCATATTTTTTCCTGCATGAAGCATATTATATTTTATATAATATTCAAATG
The DNA here is from genome assembly GCA_050874665.1 of Lachnospiraceae bacterium. Classification (GTDB taxonomy): domain Bacteria; phylum Bacillota; class Clostridia; order Lachnospirales; family Lachnospiraceae; genus RUG11237. Next base: position 82,276 of record JBNMLC010000007.1, read on the forward strand.
GACAGAGGTTCCCTACAAAATCCTCCTCATGAAGATATTTTTTATAGGGAACAAGAAAATCCACATCCGACTCTACCATAATTTCAAAATATCCCTGTTTCTTCTTTGTCAATGGTACGGTTTCCCTGATATCCTCTGAAACGTTGCTGACTACTTCCTCTTGTTTTCCCAATGCAAATACCACTGGTTCCTTTTTACGAATTGCAATCAAAAATTCTTCCATTGCATAATTTTTATCTGCATTTTCTAATAGTCCTTCATATAAAGGAAGATATTGTCTGTCATGACTAGAAAAGATTTTTGGAAAGTAGCTGCTTTCAAATATTTTCAAAGCCTCGCTCCATGAATTTTGTGCCAGATTAGCAAAGTGAAACAGATTTTTAATACTTCCTATCGAGGAAGTCACATGATACTTTTCGATGGTTGCCACAAAAGGAAGGCTGTATTCTCCTACATTAGAAATAATTTCAAACCTTCCCTTTACTACCTCGCCTTCCCCCATCCCAAGACTGTTGAACTCAAATTCGATTACATTATGAGTCCCGCAAAAGGAGTTAGACCTGCAGTGCATCCTGGGTGAAGAAACAATAATAAACCCTTGAATTTCCCGATTCCCGTCAATTTCAAAAGTGCCTTTGTAGTTTTCTCCCTGATACATATTACACTCCACTCTTAATGCAGATAATGTCAGTTCAGACAGTTCATATTCAAATTCTTCATTATTGTATTTTTCCAAAGATATGTACACTGTAACCACTTCCTAATTATTTGATTCCCCCACTGTTAAATATATACTTTGTTTCAAAATCTTGTAAAGGAATAGCCTTATCAAAGTAAAAGCCCTGTATATATTCGATATCCATTTTCTGAACAATCGCAAGCTGCTCTTTACGTTCAATTCCCTCCACGCAGACATGAAGTCCCAATGCTACTGCCAGTTCACTTATCATTCTGATAAAAGCTTTGGCATAATCATCTCGTTCAATCTCTGTCACAAACGTCTGGTCGATTTTAATTACATCCAGTGGTATTTCTTTGATATGATTTAAGGAAGAATAGCCTGTCCCAAAATCATCTAACGCAATATGTATGCCTAATTTACGGATTTCGGAAAGCACCTGTTTCATTCGGTTCATATCGTTAATCGCAAGACTTTCCGTCACCTCCAAAGTAAGATTGTTCGGATTAATCCCTGTTTCTTCTACAATTTGTCTTATGATATCTACAATATCGTTTTGTAACAATTGTACCACAGACAGATTTACATTTACTTTGTATTCCGGGTGTCCTAATTCGTTCCAATTTCTGCATGCCTTACATGCCTGACGCAGCACATAGGAACCAATCGGATTAATCAGACCAAGATACTCTGCCAACGGAATAAATTCTGCCGGTGAAACAAATCCCATCGTTGCATGCTTCCAACGAATCAAGGCTTCTGCGCCACTGCACTTTACTTCTCCGTTTTCTCCTACCTGAATAATCGGCTGATAGTAGACAATAAAATCCCGATACCCCTCATTGCTCGAGTCACGCATATTCTTTTCCATATCAAACCGCTTCATAGAAGAGGAACCGGATTCCTCCGTATAATAATGAATTCTGTTTTTTCCTGCCTTTTTAGCTTCATACATGGCAATATCAGCTTTTTTAATCAAATCACTGGAGTCTTCTCCGTTTTGTGGAAAATCCACTACTCCAAGACTCATAGTACAATAATAATCTACGCCATTTAAATTCCACGGTTTTTTGCATATTTGCATCAGTTCTTCTAAGATTCGATTCTTCTCTGCATAATGCTTTTCCGGAAGGAGGATAATAAATTCATCTCCCCCCATACGGTAACAAGTATTTGCAATTTCGGGGATTGCACGCAGACGGCTCGACAATTCCTGCAAAAGAATGTCCCCATATTGATGTCCCAGGGCATCATTAATATTTTTGAAATTGTCAAGATCCATATAGAACATGGAGCCGCATTTTCCGTTCTTTTTCATTTCTTCCAGATATTTTTTCAAATCACGTTCACACCGCATACGGTTGTACAGACCCGTCAGGAAATCGTTATTTGCCTGCTGCTCTATCTTCTTTTGATAATTACGCTTCTCCGTTACATCATAGCATACACAAAGAACAGCTTCTCTGCCATCCACCCAGGAAAGCTCCGTATAATATAAATCATACCAGCGTTTTGTATCCTCCGCATAATACTCTATATATTTTGAATTATTATTAATCTTTTTGCCTCTGCGAAGGACTTCACTTAAATTTCCCTCTGCTAATTCTTTCGAAAAATTCTGTCGAATAATCTTATTACTAAACAACACTTCGTCCGTACATTTATCTGTCACCAAAATACCACTCCCCACATTTTCTAATATTTTAGCTAAAGACACATAAGAACTTACTAAGGACTCTTTCGTTGTTCGCTTTGTCAAAATGCTCTGAATTATTTTGACAACATCGCCCAAAAACTGTATATCCGCCAACTCCCATACACGTTTTTTAGATATTTCCATAAAATTGGCATAAATCACAATTTCATCATTTACATAAATCGGTAAGGATGCAATTGCCTGAATTCCATATTCTGAAAATTTCTGTCGGCTGAAGGCTGGAAGCTGCATTCCTGATGATATGAATACCGGCCGTTCATTATCCAGGGCCCATTCACTATTCAAAATTCTGCTTCCGTCTTGAAAATAGTTATTTTCTTCCTTTTCCGCCCAATGGCACACTATTTCCAGGCATTTGTCATTTTTATGTACCTGAAACACATTTGCAATATCCGTTTTTAAATACTTTCCTGCTAATGTAATAATATTTTTAATTGGAACTTCAAATTCATCTGCAGATTCTAAATTTCTTAATATGGCAGTGATTGTTTCATTCTTTTGAAGTTCTTCTTTCATCTTCTGTTCTGCCATTTTACTCTTATGCGCTTCCTCTTTTGCATTCATCACAAGAAACGCTTCCGCAAACAATTTTCGCATCAATACTCTAGACAACTCCATCCGGCTGTTCATTTCTTTCTGCGTTACCCTTGTCTTTATTCTTTCCCATTCTTCAGCATTCTCAGACATATCAATATCCTTCAACACTGCATAACCACAGCATAAAATAACCGGCTTGCGTCCGATTGCAACAGCCGTTCCTACCAGCTTCACACAGGAACAGTTTGTATCCACTACAATCTGCTCCTCATAGGGGTTATTTCTCAGTTGCTGTACCAGCATGTCATAATAACGTGGCTGCACTCTCTCCAAAATAAATTCCAGTTCCTCACGATCACCTGAATACTCTGTAATATGCTGTCCATCTGCATCAGAACAAACGACAAAAAGCTGTGCAACTTGTGCATAGCTATCCTGTATATACTGTAATTCCTCCCTTTGTATCAGGGAGGAAAATTTTTGAACCTTCTTATTTTCTTCGTTATTGTCTATACCCATTTCTCCACACCTGCTCCGCAATAATTTCACACCATATCAATATTTATTCTACATGAAAAATACTATGATTGCAACTATTGTTTCGCTATTTACGGCACTATCTGTAACAGTTTTGTCCACGTCATGATATGTTACCGTTCTCTTGGCAGGTCACGAAAATTTATATCCCACTCCTCTCACTGTCTTAATATACTTTGGCTTATTGTCATCTTCCTCTATTTTTTTTCTTAAATTGCGGATATGTACATCCACTGTTCTGGTTTCGCCTGCATACTCATACCCCCAGATTTTATCAAGCAGCACCTCTCTGGAAAACACTCTGGTTCGATGCTTCGCTAACACATACAATAACTCAAATTCCTTCAATGCAAGTTCAACCGTTTTTCCATCCACCGTCACTTCATGTGTTGTATTATTAATTATAATTTTATCAATGACAATGACTTCATCTTTTTCTTTCTCTGTCGCAGAGACATCTTTTGTCCGTTCACTTCTTCGCAGAACAGCTTTCACTCTCGCCACTAATTCATATATTCCAAAAGGTTTGCTAATATAGTCATCCGCCCCGACTTCCAGCCCTAAAACTTTGTTAATTTCTTCACTTTTTGCCGTCAGCATAATGACAGGAAGCTCTGCCAATTCAGAATTTTTTCGTATTCTTTTTAACATTTCCATTCCATCGATTCCCGGCAGCATAATGTCTAAAAGCACCAAATCAACTGCTTCTTTCTTAAGTATTTCAATGCCTTCTTCGCCACTTCCAGCTGTCAATACCCGGAATCCATTGCTTGCTAAATTATATTCTAACAATTCTAAAATGTGTTCTTCATCATCTACTGCAAGAATTACTTTTCCCATGTTTACTCCTTACGAAACTGTCTGATATGGCAGCTTCACTAAAAATTTAGTTCCTACCAAAACTTCACTTTCCACTTCTATATCTCCATTATACATTTCCACAATATGCTTTACAATAGATAAACCAAGCCCTGTGCCCCCCGTTTTACTAGAGCGGCTTTTATCTACACGATAAAATCTCTCAAATATCCTGTCAAGACATTCCTTTTCAATGCCTTTTCCCGTATCCTGTACGCTTAAGTATAGGAAATTTCCATCACTTGAACACTTTACCCAAATTGTTCCATTGTCTGTATACTTAATCGCATTATCTACCAGATTAATCATCAGTTGCTTTATTCTGTCTGCATTACAGGTATAAGGTCTGATATAGGTATCCGGTTCATACTTTAATGAAACATTTTTCTTTACCTTCGGATTTAGCAACATAATTACCTCTCCTACAATTTCCTTCACATTATTTTCCTTTACATTATAATCGTTCTTATTCTCAATCTCCGATAACAGGAGAATATCCTGAATTAAATTGTATAGTCTTTCTGTTTCGATATCAATAATGTCTAAAAATTTAAGAGCAAATTTTTCATCATGGATTGCACCATTTTTCAACGTATCCACAAACCCCCGAATGGAAGTCAGCGGCGTCTTGAATTCATGCGATACATTGGATACAAACTCGCTTCGCATATGTTCTAGCTTTCTAATCTGGGTAACATCTTCAAAAATAAGCAGCACTCCCACTGTTCTGTTTTCTTTTTTCTCATACAACGGTGTTCCGCTGATTTTCATTACACGTTCTTCTTCCCTGTAAATATTCCCCTCTTTTATCACAGAATCTTTTGTTTCTTTCACCTTATCAATCACATCATAAAGCACTTGATTTCTAAGCACATGATATATAGGAAGCCCTGTAATGTCATTTGCTTCACGCTCTGTCAAAACCTTAAATTCCTGATTACAAAAAATAATCTTATTTTCTTCATCAATGGCTGCCACCCCATTATCCATACTGTACAAGATTGCTTCTAATTCATTATTTCTGGCATACAGCGTATTCATATTATCCTTCAGTTTTTCTGCCATTGAATTAAAGGCATCTGCCAACAGACCAATCTGATTTTTCTGCCTTGTATATATTTTCACCTGCAAATCACCTTTTGCAATCTTCCTTGCCGCCTTCGTCACTTCATCTAGTGGCTGAGTTATGTAATTACTAAAATAAACTGCCATTAAAACAATACCAACAGATATGAACAGGACTACTATAAATGCCGACTTTAAGAATCCAAATTCCATACTTTTTAACTCTTTTAATGGGACACCTAAACGAATCACTCCACGAAATTGCTCTGTTATGAGCGGAACCGCACAATAGATACACTCCATGCCCAGAGTTTTGGAATATCTTCTTACACTATACTTTTCACCCGCTAATGCCTTTTTAATCTCAATGCGACTGGCATGGTTTTCCATTTCGTCATAGTCCCCACTGCTTTCCGCCACTACTTCTCCGTCTTCAGACACTACTGTGATTCTCACATGATACTCTGCAGCATACTTTTCCACAAATTCTTCTAAATTTTCCTCTCCCGGAAAATCCGCTGCAAAAGCATTTGCCATCAACTGTGTCTGTGCCATATACCCTTCTTCACTTTGCTTCACTAAGGAAGAATATCCTTTTCCAAAAAAGGTGCCTCCTACCGCAAACATCACCATAAAAGCAATGATAAAGTATGTAATAAAAAGTTTTCTTTTCATGTTCTATAAATCCCCTGTAATAATATATACATTCCACTCAGCCATGTTTGTGGCATGATCCGCCATTCGTTCAATATATTTGATAATCATTATAAAATAAGCATACTGTCGTACAAATTCCGGTTGCTTTTCCATCGTGTTACATAAATCGTTCAAAATTGTGTCAAAATAATCATCTACAATATCATCTTCCTGCTTCACATAGCGTGCCTTTTCTAAATCTTCGTTTACAAAGCTGTCGATCGCTGCAATTACCATCTCCTTCATCTTCAAAAGCATATCTTCTACCAATTTCGGCATTGGAATTTTCTCTTCCTTTGTCAGAAGAATGATATACTCCGAGATATCGGCACAATGATCCGCAATACGTTCAATATCAGAAATCATTCTCATAATAGATGTAACACGACGCAAATCTTTAGCTAATGGCTGTTGTCTTGCAATAATAGTAATACATTCTTCCTCTATCTCTTTCTCCATTTCATCGATAGCATCATCATCTTCAATAATTTTATGTGCCACCTCTGAATCTTTGTTTTTAAGCGCATAGATTACCTTTCCAATCGCTTCTTCAATCAGCGTACTCATTTGTATTACATTCTGATTCATTTTCTCTAATTCTTCTATATATCTTTGCCTTGTAGACACAACAATCCCTCCTAACCAAATCTTCCTGTAATGTAGTCTTCTGTTCTTTTGTCATGAGGATTATGAAAAATATCTGTTGTATCTCCATATTCTACCACATTGCCTGTCAGGAAAAAAGCGGTTTTATCAGAAATACGACTTGCCTGCTGCATATTGTGTGTAACAATGACAATGGTATATTTTTCTTTCAGCTCAACTGCTAAATCCTCAATCTTTAATGTAGAAATAGGATCCAATGCCGAAGTCGGTTCATCCATTAAAATAACTTCCGGTTCTACTGCCAAAGCTCTCGCAATACAAATACGCTGCTGCTGACCTCCGGATAACCCCAAAGCATTTTTTTTCAGTCTATCCTTCACTTCATCCCAGATAGCCGCCTGCTTTAGACTTCTTTCTACTATTTCGTCTAATTCACTTCTTTTCTTGATTCCATGAATTCTTGGGCCATATGCCACATTATCATATATACTCATCGGGAATGGATTGGGCTGTTGAAACACCATTCCAACCCTCTGACGCAATTTTATTACATCAATATCGCTATAAATATCTATTCCGTCCATAAAAATGTTTCCTTCAATTTTTACATTTTCGACTAAATCATTCATGCGATTTATTGTTTTTAAAAAAGTTGACTTGCCACATCCGGAAGGACCGATAAATGCTGTGATTTCATGTTCCGGAATCTGCATATTAATACTTTTAAGGGCATGGAAATCGCCATAATGAAGATTCAAATCCTTTACATCGAACTTTACGGCTTCCTGCATTTTTTCTTTTTTTATCATGCCTGTTCTCCTTTATTATTGAAAAAGTATTTTGTCACAAGTTTAGAGCATACATTGATTATAATAACAATCAATAATAAAATCACTCCAATAGCACAAGCTGTCGTCAAATCATTCTCCTCTTTCATAAGCATATATGCCTTAATTGTTAAGGTCGCTCCACTGGCAGAATTTCCAAACAAACGTGACGGTATCTGTGCTACTGTTCCGGCAGTAAGCAACAACGCAGCAGATTCTCCCACGATTCTTCCGATACTAAGCAAAACTGCCACGAGGATTCCGGAAATCGCATTGGGAAGCACTACTCTGCTTACTGTCTGAAGTTTCGTTGCACCCAGTCCCAAAGAAGATTCTCGATATGTTTTCGGTATCGTTTTTAATGTTTCTTCCGTTGTACTGATAATCGTTGGCAATAAAATAATACTAACCGTCAATGCCCCTGCTAATAAAGAATATTGCAGTTTCAGCATCTGCACAAATACCAGAGAACCAAACAGACCATAGATGATAGATGGGATTCCTGCCAGATTTTCGATTGCAAAATGAATTAATGTCATCATTTTCCCCTTCTTAGCATATTCATTCAAATAAACTGCAGCCAGAATTCCAATCGGACCGGCAATGAGCAATGACAGTAAAACCATATAAATTGTAGTAACTACCATAGAAATAATCCCGCCGCCTCTGCGAACTGCTTTCACTCTCATGTCCCCACTATTGTTGCGAATTGCCTTCGCACTTTCTGTCAAAACAGCCCCAGAATCTGTATTCGCTTTTATTTCTCGTTCTATATTATAATCTCCAATTTTGGTTACGATATCATTCTTCCTTAGTCCATACACTGCTCCCGTGCCATCTACTGCCTGTTTTAATGCGGAATCTTTTTCGATTTTTTCAATCACAAGTCCCTCTTCATTCATCGAAAAAGCGACGCCCAACGCCTTGCTAATACACTGGTTTTCTTTTACTTCTGCATCAGCATTTGTTACTTCTTTCACAGTAACATAGGTAGTTTTATCCTCATAAGAGTGTGTAAGAAAATCAAGATTAATTCTTGGTGCTCCTTTTATTACAATAAATCCGATAATAATTACGAGAATAGCAACACTAAATGCCGAAGATGCATAAATCAGTGCTTTTATAATATTATCTTTGATTTGTCTGCTCATCATTTACAAGAAACCTCCGTCTTTTTTGTAATGCATGTCATAATGAGATTAACACACATGATAAATACGAACAAAACAACTCCTGTGGCAAACAGCATCTCTGCCTGTCTTCCGGATGCATAACTCATTTCCATTGCAATATTCGTGGTTAAAGGTCTTACCATAGACCAGATACTGTCCGGCAGACCTGCTGTCGGATTACCAGCAATCATCATAACTGCCATAGTTTCTCCAATCGCACGTCCTACTCCTAAAACTGCCGCCGATAAAATTCCTGATTTTGCTGCCGGAAGAATTGCCTTAAAAATTGTTTGTATTTCCGATGCGCCAAGCCCTAAAGAAGCCTCTGCATAGGAATGAGGTACTGATTTGATTGCACTTTCGGACAGTGATACAATGGTTGGCAGTATCATAATCGTAAGCACTATGATAACAGCAAACAAAGACTGTCCATGTACTTTCGGAGAAATTGTTTTAATGATTGGCACAATGACACCAAGTCCAAAAGCTCCATAAAGTACCGATGGTATTCCCGCTAAAAGTTCCACCGCAGGTTTTAATATCCTTACCGCCCATTCCGGTGCTATCTCAGCAATAAATACCGCCGTCAGCACTCCAATTGGCACTCCTACAATGACCGCCCCCAGTGTTGCAAGCACCGAGGCAACAATCATATAAAAGATACCGTATACATTTTCAGAAGGTGCCCATCTGCTTCCTGTAATAAATTTCACAAAGCTGTAGGCATCTTCTCCTAGAAAGGGACGAAGACCTTTATAAAATACAAAGCCAATAATGGCTATTACACAAACCACACTGATAAATGCACAAAGGAAAAAAATTCCTTCTACTATTTTCTCTATTATTTCGCGTTTATAATTACGTTTCATAATCTTTTTTTCTTCTGCCTTTGGAACTAAATTTGCTTTACTTTCTACTGCCATAGCATCGCCATTCATAAAGTTCTCCTTCCCTTTACTCCTTAATTAATCCACACGAATTCCATGATTATCTTCTACACATGTCTGTCCGTCTGCAGATAAAGCAAAATCAAGAAATGCTTTTCCGGCTTCACTTACTTTATCCTCATAGTAGCAGAACAGGAACGGACGGGATAATGGATATTCTCCACTCTTTGCAAGCTCTGCCGTTGCCTCTACTCCATCTACTGTCAATGGTTTTACTGTATCATCGATAAATGAAAAGGATACATAGCCAATTGCATTTTCGTTTTCTGCCACGGCTGCCTGTACCGGACCATTTCCTTCTGAAACTGCCGCTGTGCTGCTAAGTCCACCTGCATCTTCTAAGCTGATTAACTCTTCAAATGCACTTCTGGTTCCTGAGGATTCTTCTCTGGACACCACGAAAATATCAGCATCTGCGCCACCTACTTCTGACCAGTTTGTGATTTTTCCTGAATAAATATCGCAAAGCTGCTCTATTGTAATGTTACTTACTGCTTCATTTGCAGGATTTACAATCACAGCAATACCATCATACGCAAATACTTCTGTTTTTAAAGCATCTTCCACCTCATCTTCTTTTAACTCTCTAGACGATGCTCCAATATTGTTCGTTCCTGCTTTGGTATCTTTAATCCCCGCTGATGAGCCACTTCCTGTATATTCAATTGTCACGTTAGGATTCATTGCACAAAACTCATCCTTCATTTCTGTAAGAATTTTTTCTACCGATGTAGAACCTGTAATTACAATTGTTCCACTTACATCTGTAGAAGTACTCTCCTGCGTTCCACTTGCATCTGTAGAAGTACTCTCCTGCGTTCCGCTTGCATCTTCAGCGGTATTCTCAGTTGTTTCATTTGCTGTCTGGTCTTGTTCTTTTACCTCTTCTTTTCCCGAGCCACATGCAGCTAAAGATAATACCATCATACCTGCTAATAATCCTGCTGCTATTTTTTTCAATTTCATACTTTTTCCTCCACTTAATTTCGAATTTTTATTGTTCAGCATGATTATTGTATCAGTGCTTTGTCAAAGGCAAATAATGGTTGTGTTAAGTTCTTGTAAAATCAAAAAGTTCTTGCAAAGCCTTGATTCTACAAGACTTTACAAGAACTTTATATTCTATCTTAATGCTGTTCGTCCTTTACATATCCCACAATATTTAAACAATGATCCGATATTCGTTCTAAATTTGTAAGCATGTCCAGGAAAATGATTCCGGCATTTGCATCACACAACTGCTTTGCAAGACGCTTGATATGCTGTTTTCGTAACTCTTCCTCCATATCATCAATAAATGCCTCATCACGTTCTACAATATCAATAGCCTCCTGACTTTCCGTCGAGCGTGCTTCTACTGCTTTCCTAACCGCTTCTTCTGTTCTTTCAAACACTCTGGTAATTCCTTTGATTGCTTTTTCGGAGAAAACCAAATCTGATTTTACCAGGTTTTCAACCAATTCTGTGATATTATCGCAATGGTCGCCAATTCGTTCTAAGTCGCTTACGGTATAGAATAAATTGCTCACAATCAGATTCTGCTGTTCTGTCAACGGAAGTTTATTGATTTTTAACAGATAATTTGAAATCAATTCCGCATATTGATCCATACTTTCTTCTATTTTATATGCCTTTTTTATCTTTTTTGTATTACGGTCCAGCACTGCCTCTTTTACCGTAACAATATGCTTCACTGCCATTTCACCCATGTGTTCGATTTCTGATAGGGTGTTTTCAATCGCAAAGGAAGGTGTTTCTAAAATTCTGTCATCTAAGTGTCTGATAATCACTTCAATACTATCTTCTGAATTGTTTTCTTCCCCACGTAAAATAACTTCTGATGCTTTTACTAACAGATTTGCAAATGGGAACATAATGATTGTATTTACAATATTAAATACCGTATGGAAGATAGAAATTTCCACACTCGTTACTGCTGAATTTGCCATTTGTTTATTAAACAAAAAGAACACAAACATGGCAATTCCAAAGAAAATAGCACCTGTTATATTAAATAAAAGATGAATAACTGCAGCTCTTTTTGCATTTTTCTGTGTTCCTGCACTAGAAAGCAATGCCGTTACACAAGTACCAATATTCTGTCCCAGCATAATATAAACGGCAGAATTCCAGGTAACCACTCCATTTAATGCCAGTGTCTGTAAAATTCCCACAGACGCAGAAGAACTTTGAATAATTGCTGTAACTATAGCTCCAATCAAAATTCCAAGAATCGGATTCGCTCCTAAGGTTTTGAATGCAGTTGCAAAAATCGGTGCATCCTTGTATGGTGTAATGGAGCCTGACATAAAGCTTAAGCCAATAAACAGAACACCAAAACCAATGGCTATCTGGCTAACCTCGGTTTTCTTTTCATCTTTTGAAAACAGCATCACAAATGCACCAATACCAATAATAAGTGGTGCCAGAAATTCAGGCTTGAAAAATGCACCCCATTCACTCATGGATACAATCCAGCTAGTAACTGTAGTACCAATATTAGCACCCATAATTACGCCAACTGCCTGAGTAAGATTCAGCAGGCCTGCATTTACAAAGCCTACCACCATAACTGTAGTTGCAGAACTGCTTTGAATAATCGCAGTCACTCCAGCACCTACCAATACTGCCAGGAACCGATTGTTTGTCAAAATTCCCAACAGTTTTTTCATCTTGTCACCGGCAGTCTTTTGTAGCCCTTCTGCCATCACATGCATACCATATAGAAACATACCAAGTCCACCAATGAACTTAAATAACATTTCCACGTCTGTCATTGACATATTTTGTCCTCCTTGTGTTTACACAAAATTAACTCAAACATAATTATTTTACCTAATGTTCTCAACATTGTAAAGCATTCAAAAACAAAAAGTGACATATTTTCTTTTTTGTCCGCACAGGACGGACGCTTTTTTTCTATTGCGAACATTTTTGTTGTTTGAAGTTATTGGGCTACCCATATGTTTTGAAAAGTCTTGCTATTTTATTCCTTAATGTTACAATGTAATTGTGTCAGAATGTGTAAAAATACAAGAAACAAGTTCAGGAGGTTTACATGCGAAATATAAAACTCATACTGGAATATGATGGCAGCCGCTACAATGGCTGGCAGCGCTTAGGAAAAGAGGATAATTCCGGTACCATCGAAGCAAAGCTTTTAGAAGTGATCAAAAAAATGTCCGGCGAAGATGTGGAATTAAACTGTGCCGCCCGTACGGAAACCGGAGTCCATGCTCACGGACAGGTTGTAAATTTCAAAACTGCTTCTCCTATGAAGCTGTATGAGATAAAAAATTATTTGAACCGATATCTCCCTATGGATATCGCTGTAATTGATATTGAAGAAAAGCCGGAACGGTTTCACGCTTCTCTCAATGCCAAATCCATTACCTACCTATATCGAATTTCTATTGGGGACGTACCAAGTGTTTTTGAGCGTAAGTATATGTACTATTGTTTCAAAAAGCCCGATGCCGACAAGATGCGTATTGCCGCCAAAGACTTATTGGGAAAACATGATTTTAAATGCTTCTCCACGGTAAAAAAAACAAAATCCACCGAAAAAGTCATTGATTCCATTGATATTTATGAGGATAGTAACGAAATACAAATCACCATTACTGCCAATCAATTTCTTCACAATATGGCAAGAATGATAATTGGTACTTTGTTAGATATTGGTTGTGGCAATCGCCCTATCACAGATGTAAAACAAATTCTCTCTGGAAATGGTACTGTTACTGCCTCTGCTCCCGCCAAGGCTCAGGGGTTGTTTTTAGAAAATGCTGCCTATGATAAATAGGCAGCATTTTCATATTCTATTCTTCTGTTGTTGTATTATTATCTTCCGAAATCGGTGCTACTGTTTCTTCCCCATAATACGCATCCCGTTCTTCTTCCGTCATTTCCACCGCATTAGCTTTGATGTAATCTGACACATCCTGAATAAATTTATCCCAGGCCTCCTGATGATCCACAAAATATTTTGGACATGCTTTTCCAGTAACATCATAATGTCTGATTACATCTTCTGCCTGTAAGTTGAATTTGCAGCAGAGCCATGCGCAAAGCTCTACTACTGAATTATAGGTACTGTCATTAAATTTTCCGGTTTCATCCGTATGGCAGCATTCAATGGAAACTGTATCAAAATTTCTCTGATTCGAAGCATATGCACGCTCCGTTGTTGGAACGCACTGGATAATTTCACCGTCTAATCCTACTACGAAGTGGCTGCTTACACTGGTAACATGCGTATCTTTCAGTCCTTCAAAAAAATCGTGGTTCTGTTGCGCTGTCGTTCCCGGATTTGCTGTATAATGTACTACAATATTTTTAATTGCTTCTGTCGCAATCCCCGGTCGTGAATAGTCATTCGGCGTTAATAACTGTACATCAATGTCAGGTTTTTTTTCAATGACAAGATATTTTTCTTCCTTCTTCATCTTAAAAACACTGCCATTCACTCCGCCTGATGTCTCTACCTCTTTATGCCCGGATACCAGAGCATGAATTAAAAGTACAATAACCAGTATAATCAAAGCAGCTCCACCAAACACACATGTTCTGGCTATCATCACACGCTGCCTTCTCTTTCTTCTTCGGATTGCCTTCAGCCTTCTGTATTCTGCCGACTCGCGATAAGCCGCTAAATCTCTGTTATTTCTCTGCATAGTTACCCTCGCTTTAACGTTTATACTTCGACATAATTTGCCGCATATATCAGTGTATCACATTTTTCACTTAAATTCTTTAAAATTCTTTAAATTTTTCTTTAAAAATGACAAAGTGTGTGCCTCTCTTTGCCCTATAGAAAAAAACTCCCTGAACTTTCGCTCAGAGAGTTTTACAATTCTTGCTTTTAATTTTCAACACTATAATTTGGTGCTTCTTTTGTGATATGAATGTCATGTGGATGACTTTCTTTTAAAGATGCTGCAGAAATTTTAACAAATCTTCCTTTTTCCTTTAACTCTTCAATCGTTGGTGTTCCACAGTAACCCATACCTGCACGGATACCACCCATTAACTGGAATACGGTATCTTCTACCGTTCCCTTATATGCAACTCGTCCTTCTACACCTTCTGGTACAAGTTTCTTTGCATCTGCCTGGAAATAGCGGTCTTTACTTCCATTTTCCATCGCTGCAATACTTCCCATACCACGATATACTTTATATTTTCTTCCCTGATACAATTCAAATGTTCCAGGAGCTTCATCACAACCTGCAAAGATGCTTCCCATCATACACACATTAGCACCTGCTGCAATTGCCTTTGTCATATCTCCGGAATACTTAATACCACCATCTGCAATGATTGGAATTCCGTATTCTTTTGCTGTTTCATAACAATCCATTACTGCTGAAATCTGCGGAACACCAATACCTGCAACAATACGGGTTGTACAAATAGAACCTGGTCCAATACCAACTTTAACGGCATCTACTCCGGCCTCAATTAATGCTTTTGCTGCCTCACCTGTTGCAACATTTCCGGCAATAACCTGTAAATCCGGATATTTTTCTTTTATCATCTTTACACAGTTAATAACGTTTAAAGAATGTCCATGTGCAGAGTCAAGTACAATCACATCTACTCTTGCTTCCACTAAAGCTGCAACTCTTTCTAACACATTTGCAGTAATACCTACTGCAGCACCACAAAGCAGTCTGCCCTGTTCATCTTTCGCTGCCAACGGATATTTAATCTGTTTTTCAATATCTTTGATTGTGATTAAACCTTTCAGATTGAAATCTTTATCTACGATTGGAAGCTTTTCTTTTCTGGATGCAGCAAGGATTTTTTTTGCTTCCTCCAAAGTAATTCCTTCCTGTGCAGTAACAAGACCTTCCGAGGTCATAGAATCTTTAATCTTCTTTGAAAAATCGGTTTCAAACTTAAGATCGCGGTTCGTAATAATACCAACAAGCTTTTTGCCTTCTGTAATAGGTACACCGGAAATTCTGAACTTAGCCATTAAATTATTTGCATCCTCTAAGGTATGTTCCGGCGATAAATAAAATGGATCTGTAATAACACCATTTTCTGAGCGTTTTACTTTATCGACTTCTTCAGCCTGTGCTTCAATTGACATATTCTTATGAATAATACCAATTCCACCCTGTCTTGCCATGGCAATTGCCATTCTGTACTCTGTTACTGTGTCCATACCGGCACTCATCATAGGAATGTTAAGTCTGATTTTTTTAGTCAGCTGTGTAGATAAATCTACCTGATTTGGGATAACTTCTGAATAACCCGGTACTAAAAGTACGTCATCAAATGTAATGCCTTCACCGATAATTTTACCCATTTTAATGTCCTCGCTTTCTTTATACATTTATTTTTGGCAGAAAAAGTTACTGCTTTTTACCTGTGTAAATGTCAATAGAAAGCGGATAATTTTATCCGCTTTCTACTTGACGAAACATCATAGTTTCTATATTATTGCCTGCTTATTTTTATTTCTCGGTATTGAATTAGTTTAGCAAACTTTTTCTTACATGTCAACAACAATTTTCAACATAATTCGTAATTCCGAAAACAATTCTTATGCCTTAAAAACCTTTCTTGGTGCCACATTGTACATACCATTCAAAATTTCTTCGTTTAATTCTAATAATACTCTATACTGTATTTCCTTTCCATGATAAATCACTGTATAATTTGGTTTTCCTGTATGGCTTGAAAAATCCAGCTTTTTTAATGACTTATTTTTGTATTCGTTTAACTTTTCCGAGTCGGTAGGTGCAACTAACTCTACTTTTTCCATATTCATATTAATTAACGGTTTTCTTTTTTGTTTATTCATAATCTTATCTACGCTTAATTCACCGCCCACATACAAATACTCGTACTCTAAATCTGTTTTTCCTCTTACCACATAAAAGCAGGCACCAAAAATCACTACCCCCAACAACGTAAATGGATTTCCTAACAGTGTCAGAACAAAGCAGGCACCTATCAATCCAATCAACAATGATTTTATTAAAATCATGCTAAATGTAGGTTTTCTTTTGATTAGTAGTTCTGTATAAGATTCATTCATTGTTTTTCCTCCTAAAGTTATTTTTTGTTGTTTAAAAACGCATAAACTGATTATACCAAACCTAAAAAATATTTAAAGGGTTTTTTCATTTGTTTATGACTTTTCATATTTTTTTTATTTTTTTCATGATAGAATATGTTATACTTATCCTCGTAACTGATTTTCGATTTATCATTGATTTTTTATAAAATTTAATATCCGGAGGACACCTATGAAAGATACTGATACGCAATTTTCAAAAATCTGTTTTAAAAAACTTTCTCCCCAAAGAAAGCTTGAGTATCTTTGGGATTATTACAAATTTCATCTATTCGCTATTCTAGCGCTGTCCACCATTATAATAAGCAGTATATTTATCTGGCGCCAGAATGCAAAGCCAACACTTCTCAATGGCTATCTTCTCAATGCTGACTGGGGTGACGAACAGGCCAAAGAACTGTTACAGGAATACGTTGCCTGCCGGGGTTACAATTTAGACGAATACAATGCATATTTCAATAGTTCTGTTTTCATTGATACTGCTATCAAAGACCAGATGAGTACAGTAGCATATACTAAGGTAATGAGCGATTTCGATGTCAAAAAAATTGATTTTTTCTTTTGTAACCGTGAAATGCTTGACTACTTCGGTGAGCGTGAAATATTTTTAAATTTAGAAGATGCCATGCCGAAAAATCTATATCAGCGCTTTGAGAAGCAAATGATTACTACCGATGCATTGAATGCCACGCAAAATAATACTCCTGCTTATGCCTGCGGTATTGACATCAGCAACTCCCCTGTTCTCAAAAGGCTGCAACAACAAAAAAACATGTACGAGGACCAGACTGTTTTTCTTACGGTTCCTTACAATTCACAACACCCAGAGCAGGTTTGGGATTTTTTACAATTTCTATATTCTGAAGATTAAGTTTAGAAAAAGCTATCCACAAAACGGATAGCTTTTTCTGATCTCATTATCAATACTTATTTATGACAATATCATCTCAAATTTTGATGCTGCTTACATCATTCCCATACCCGGGGCACCACCTGCCGGCATTGCAGGAGCATCTTCTTTGATGTTTGCTACCACAGACTCTGTAGTAAGCAACGTAGATGCAACACTGGTTGCGTTCTGTAAAGCACTTCTTGTAACCTTTGCCGGGTCAAGAATTCCTGCTTCTACCATATTCACATATTCTTCGTGTAAAGCGTCAAATCCCATTCCCGGTTCTAATTCTTTTACTTTACTAATAATAACAGAACCTTCCAAACCTGCGTTTGCTGCGATATGGAATAATGGTGCTTCCAATGCCTTTAAGATAAGTTTTGCACCAGTCTTTTCATCACCATCTAATGTGTCTAATAACTTAGCAACCTCTTTCGAAGCGTGGATATATGCAGAACCACCACCTGCAATGATTCCTTCCTCTACTGCTGCCTTTGTAGCTGCCAAAGCATCTTCCATACGCAATTTTGCTTCTTTCATTTCTGTTTCTGTTGCTGCACCAACACGAATTACTGCAACACCACCTGCCATCTTAGCAAGTCTTTCCTGTAATTTTTCTCTATCAAAATCTGAAGTAGTCTCTTCTAACTGGGATTTAATTTGTCCAACACGTCCTGCAATTTCTTCCTTAGAGCCTTCTCCATCTACAATAATAGTATTTTCTTTCTGTACTTTGACAGATTTTGCACGTCCTAACATATCAAGGGTAGTTTCTTTTAAGTCCATACCAAGTTCTTCTGAGATTACCTGACCACCTGTAAGAATTGCAATATCTTTTAACATTTCCTTTCTTCTGTCGCCATATCCCGGAGCTTTCACAGCTACTACATTGAAGGTTCCTCTCAATTTATTTACGATTAAGGTTGTTAAAGCTTCTCCTTCCACATCTTCTGCAATGATAAGAAGTTTTGCTCCAGACTGTACAATCTGCTCTAATAATGGAAGAATTTCCTGAATATTAGAAATCTTCTTATCTGTAATCAAGATATATGGATTTTCTAATACTGCTTCCATCTTTTCCATATCTGTAGCCATATATGCTGAAATATATCCTCTGTCAAACTGCATACCTTCTACTAAGTCAAGCTCTGTCTGCATTGTCTTAGACTCTTCGATGGTGATAACTCCATCTTTGGAAACTTTTTCCATAGCATCTGCTACCATATTTCCAACTTCTTCATCTGCTGCTGAAATCGCTGCAACCTTTGCAATATGGTTTTTCCCCTGTACCGGAGCAGCCATGTTCTGAATCGCTTCTACAGCCACCTTAGTTGCTTTCTTCATACCTTTTCTTAAGATAATAGGGTTTGCACCTGCTGCTAAATTTTTCATTCCTTCATTTACCATTGCCTGTGCAAGCACTGTCGCTGTTGTTGTACCATCTCCTGCAACATCATTTGTCTTTGTTGCAACTTCCTTTACAAGCTGTGCTCCCATATTTTCGAAAGCATCTTCTAATTCCACTTCTTTTGCGATTGTCACACCATCATTTGTAATCATTGGTGCTCCAAAAGAACGGTCAAGTACTACATTTCTTCCTTTTGGTCCGATGGTTACTCTTACTGTGTTTGCTAATTTATTTACACCTGCTTCTAATGCTGCTCTGGCTTCTGCCCCATATTTAATTTCCTTTGCCATCTTTCATTCCTCCTGATTAATCTGTTTTGATTTTTTAATTTATAAAAATTAATCTTCTACGATTGCTACGATATCATTCTGCTTTACTACGATATATTCATCATCGCCAAGCTTTACTTCTGTTCCTGCATATTTAGAGTAGATAACCTTATCTCCTACTTTAACCTGCATAGTTACTTCTTTTCCATCTACTACACCACCCGGTCCGACTGCAATTACTTCTGCCTGCTGTGGCTTTTCCTTAGACTGTCCCGGTAAAACAATACCTGATTTTGTTGTTTCCTCTGCTTCTAACTGTTTTAAAACTACCTTGTCACCTAATGGTTTTAATGTCATGTTGTTTTCCTCCTTTTATTTCTATGACTAATTATCTTCTTTGTTTATTAGCACTCATTTCACTCGAGTGCTAACCGATAGTCATATATTAACACTTTATATTCAATGTGCAACTCCATTTATTCGAATTTATATCAGTTTACGCCTAATTATTTCTATTTATCTCATTTTTTCTCTTGTTTTCTCGTTTTTCATATTTATTAGTGATTTCACATATTTTTTAGAAATAGTTTACTTTTTTTACATTTCTTCCTATTATATGTAAATTTTATATAAAATATTCCTGTTTTTCCTTACTTTTCCAATGCCTGTTCCAGTAACGCATAAATTTCCTTTTTTTGTTTTTTCATATTTATAGGACGAAGTTCTCTGCTCACCATACCATGCACCGTACTGCCTGTGTTAAGAAGTACTCCATCACTTTCACGATATACCTTATAAGAAAATTCTACTTTTACCATATTCAGTTTTGTAATAGAAGTTTCCACAATGACCACATCGCCATATTTTGCGGCCTGAATATATTTGCACTGAAGCTCTAACAAAGGAAACAATACACCTTCTTCCTCAATTTTCGAATACGGTATTCCCATTGCTTTTGTAAACTCTGTTCTTCCAGCCTCATACCATATAGGATAATTAGAATGATGTACAATTGCCATCTGATCTGTTTCTGCGTATCTTACTGTTAATCTTGTTTTGATTATCATTATTTTTTCCCTCTACTCTATAAGCAAATCTATCTTATTTCTAATTTTCCAATTTCCTGCTTAAAAATATCATTTCATATAATAAGACATTCTACACTCACCTGCAGCTCCGGCTGCTTTTATACTTTCCGTATTATCGTCATCAATTCCTCCAATTCCATACACCGGAATTGGAACTGCCCGACAAACTTCCTTTAGGAATCCAATTCCCCTTCCGGGCATTCCTGCCTTACAGTCTGTTTCAAAAATATGACCTGCCGTCAGATAAGTAGCACCTGATGCATAGGCTTCCTTTGCTTCCGCTACACTGTGAACAGACACACCTATACCTTGAAATGCTGCAAGATTTTCCTGTTGTTTTCTTACAATTTCAAGGGGAAGATGGATTTTACCTACGCCTAATTTTTGTGCCACATCTATAAAACTGTGCAAAACACATTCTATTCCTTCCTCCTCACAAATCGCCAGCACTTGCCTTGCCAATGCTTCATACGCTTCCGGCTGCAATTCTTTTTCACGTAAAATCAACATATCCGGTCTATAAATTCTTGACATTTTTCTTATTTGTTCTGTCAATGGAAGTTTTGCCAATTTCGCAGCAGTTACTGCTATTCTTTTATAGGAACACATAATCGTTCATCACAGGCTGTAATCCCTGTTTTTTGATGCTGGATACTACTTCTGCTACATTTCTTGTATCTGCAATCTCAAACTGGTCATCCCCCTGTTCTCCTTCCCCCTGATGTCCTCCGATTCCAGTACTTACTCCAGCGGAAATCTTAGTTGCTGCCAATCCAATCACATGGTCACGAAAATCCGCACGTTCTCTGGTGGATATGGTCATTCCTGCATATGGCATAAAAATACGATATGCACACATTACCTGAAGTAATTCCTTTTCATGTACATTCTTTGGATTAATTTTGTCGTTATGAATGATAGGACGCAATCTTGGACAGGAAAAAGAAATCTCTGCATGAGGATATTTCTTCTGAATCAAATATGCATGCATTCCTGTAGCAAATGCATCTTTTCTAAAATCTGCCAATCCCAAAAGAGCTGCAAAAGCCACTCCGCGCATACCACCTTTTAAGGCACGTTCCTGAGCGTTCACTCTATAAGGAAATACTCTTTTATGTCCTGCTAAATGTAGCGTTTCGTACTTGTCTGCATTATAAGTTTCTTGAAATACGGTCACAAAATCAGCTCCACATGTATGGAGATAAGCATATTCGTCCACGTTCATCGGATAAACCTCAAGCCCAACCATTTTAAAATATTTTCTGGCTATTTTACACGCCTCTCCAATGTACGTTACATCTGACATTTTGCGGCTCTCTCCGGTAAGAATGAGTATTTCCTCCAAACCTGTCTGTGCAATTGCTTTCATTTCCTGTTCTATGCCCTCCAGAGAAAGCTTTGCACGCCGAATCGGATTATGACAATTAAATCCACAATAAATGCAATAGTTTTCACAATAATTCGATATATACAATGGTGTGAATAAATATACAGAATTTCCAAAGTGTTTTGCAGTTTCTAACTTTGCACGTCTTGCCATTTCCTCTAAAAATGGAGCTGCTGCCGGGGATAATAATGCTGCAAAATCTCTTGGTGTAAGACGTTCCTTTTGCAACGCAGCAAGGACATCCTGCTCAGAATACGCCATGTAATCATACGCTTCCGTGGCATGAAGCACCTGCTCCATAACATCAGAATCTATGACCTCCATTCCCTCCATATATTCCATATGATTTGTTTTTTCCATAAATATCCTCTTTTCTGTCTTTTAATATTGAATCATAAACCCCATTTAATCCTGTAAAAATCCTGTTAACGGTGAAGATGCCGCTGCACCATTTGAAAGCACACGGCCAAGTCCTGCTAAATATGCTGCACGCCCTGCCTCTATAGCAGATTTAAACGCACCCGCCATTGCTACAATATCTCCAGCTGTTGCAATTGCAGTATTTGCCATCACTGCCGCTGCACCAAGTTCCATCGCTTCACAAGCCTGCGAAGGCCTTCCGATTCCTGCATCCACAATAATCGGAAGCTCTATTTCTTCTATAAGGATACGAATAAATTCTTTGGTTGCAAGTCCCTGGTTAGAACCTATAGGTGCTGCTAATGGCATAATTGCCGCTGCACCGGCATTTACTAAGTCCCTTGCTACATTTAAATCAGGATACATATATGGCAATACCACAAAACCTTCTTTTGCGAGAATTTCTGTCGCCTTTATTGTCTCGTAATTATCCGGCAGTAAATATTTACTGTCTCGAATCACTTCCACCTTTACAAAATCTCCACAACCAATCTCACGGGCAAGTCTTGCGATGCGCACTGCTTCCTCTGCATTTCTTGCTCCCGATGTATTTGGCAGCAACGTCACCCCTTTCGGAATGTAATCTAAAATATTTCCCTCTCCATTGGAATTTGCACGACGCAATGCCAAAGTAATCATCTGCGCCCCTGCATATTTCACTGCTGCATCAATTAATTCTACATTATACTTTCCAGAGCCCAGTATAAATCTGGACGAAAACTCATGTCCGCCTAATACTAATTTGTCATCTTTCATCTTGATTCCCTTCCTATCTCTATCCATAAAATTACTTAATTTTTAACTTTCCGTCTCTCCCAAAATCAAACGTAACAGCATATTCGCCTGGTGTCCTGCACAGATACTGACTCGGGGTGATAACAAGCCCATTCCTGCATAAGCATCACTTTCGCCATCACCACACACATACAAACGTTTCATCTTCTGTCTTGTGCAAATATAATTACTGCTGCCCACACCTGCCATGCCAGAACCGGATACCACGACAGTGTCCGGCTGCTGCTCTAATAAATAATTCACCAGCATTGCCTTATATTCAGGATTGTCAAAAGCTTCACAAACCAGTCTTTCTCCTGTAAAAATTTCTTTTATATTTTCTTCCGTCACCTTTTCCTGTACGGTTTCCACTCTGATATAAGGGTTGATTTCTCCAATCATTTCCTGCAAGGCCTTTGTCTTAGGAATACCGATATGTTCTATCCTGTATGCTTGCCGATTCAGATTTGTAATATCCACATCATCAAAATCAATAAGCTTTAATGTGCCAATTCCGCTTCTTGCCAACATAAGTGCAATATTAGAACCAAGTCCTCCCAGTCCTGCAATACAGACCTTTGCCTGCTTAAATTTTTCATACACTTCTTTGGAAAACCGCTGATCCATCGCCTGTTCTAATTGTTCCTGTGTGACCATATCACCCTCCACCTACAAAGCTTACCACTTCTATGGTATCTGCTTCGCTAATCATTACTTCCTCATAGCTTTTCTTAGGTACAATGGCACCATTCCGTTCCACTGCCACCCTTCTGCTGTCATAGCCCGCTTCCTTTAAATATTCTGCGATGCTTTTTCCCTCCATATGTTCTATGGCCTCTCCATTGATTTGAACCATGCTATCTCCTCTCTTTCTCTCGCATTTAGTAAGCAAAAAAGGTTACATGAAGAAAACTACACCCGCGGTGGTGTACCCCTTCATGCAACCTTTGTTACACTCTTTGCCTATTATATCTAATTTTTTTTTGAATTGCAACTGTTTTTATATGTATATCATGAAGTAACAATTCAGATTTTTTCAAAAAATTCTTCTAATTTAGCTATTCTTATTTTTCCTATTTCAGTATATTTCGAAAAAAAGTAAGTTAATATCCCTACTCCTCCACACCAAACTACAGCTAAAAAAATGGATAACATAACATCAGATAATACAATCTCGAAAATAATATACGAAAATACAAGTTGTATAATAGTTACCACAGGATCTGTGAGTCCGCAAAAAATTTTCTTTTTTATTGTACAATTCTTTTTCATATAACCTACTGCACTATAAAAGAGTGGATTATACATTTTTGAGAATGGAACTTCACCAGAACAATAAATAATGTAAAACCAAGAACCTATACATTTTCCAATATACCTTTCTTGTCCGAATTGAGTAATATTATCTAGTTTTTCTTCTATTTTTTTCAAAGGTTTCATGTTCATCCATCCTATCTTATTAAATTGGGATTATCAAATAATGAGAGTTTCTGCGTTATTTTTTGTCTGACTCCCAATTTTGTGTGTTTTTATTTTTCGATTTTTGCCATCATTAAGGATAAGCCTGTACATATACTTGCGAGTAAAATGCCTTCGTATACCGATTCCCAATTGCTTGCAAGACTTATTGCAAAGCATATCGTTTCCAAGCACCATATTTGTTTCGCTCTTCTTCCATAAACTTCGATTTCCATCTGTTCTAACGGCTTATTTTCTGCTTCTACCGGAGCCCAAAGAAAAATTACAATTCCAAATAACAACCATAATATCAATGCTAACACCATGTTTATAGTAATATACTTAATCGTCGAAAGTGAAATTATAATGATAAACATCGTAAGAATATAACATCTTCCTTGTGTACTGGCATGATATCCGCCCGCATAACTTCGCAGTAAACGAAACGCAGTGAAAAAGCCCAATACTCCCACTACCTCTCCAAACAAAAAGCCGATGAAAAGTATTGATACCATATGAATGATATCTATAAACATTCGTTGAAATCCATAAATATAGATTTCTTCCTGACCGCTTTCAATAATATCCTGTTTTACCAAATATGCCACTACAAGTTTTGCCAGTTCATTAAAGCTTACCATTTTCTTAACTTTTTAACTTGCTCTAGCAGTTTAGGCTGACAAAAAAATGCATAGCATACAGAATTTGCCTCTCTTTCTGATATCACATAGGCTATGTCTGCCACTTTTTTCAAAAACTTATTTTTATCCTTTTTCATCGTTGACCTCCTTTCTCTCTTTCGACTTCACTATATTAACACACTTCATATTGACGTGCCGTAACTTGCCTTTTTTTACATATGTTTTTGTATAAATTTACACTCATTTTCTATAATATCGTCTCTTCTGCTCTGTAGGCTTTCGAAGTACAAATATTAATATCTTCAGCTTCATTTTTATTCATATCATATGATTTCACCCGGGATTTTAAATTGCACGAAGCTTCTCCTTTTGCTCATCGCTAACCTCTTTCTTATTCAGGTAATTTTCTGCTTTTTCCTTCAGCAATTCTTCTATTTGTGCATAAATCCAGGCTGCCTTGTGTTCTCCATCATTTCCTAACGAATAAATTTTATTACTTATTATAATATACTTTCCGCAAATTCGAATATTATTGTCGTAATCTTTTAAGGAAACATCATTTTTGCTGTTATTGATTAATTTTTCTGTTCTTGCTGTAGTAATCCAGATGCTTCCCTCTATTTGACGAAACTCCGTAGCTTTCTTGATATTCTGCACCAAAGTGCCTGGTGTCCTATGATACTTTAACTGGGATATCAGTTCTAAAACCTCTTTCTTAATCTCTGTTGCTTCCTGCTCCGGAATACTATACGATTTTAATTCTATATCTCCCACAGCCTCATTGCTTTGTTCGTTATACTCAAAGCTTGGGGTTGTCATGGCAACTGCCATAAAACCCTGTTCGGAATCTGCTGGTATATGATATTGCATCGGTCGAAAAACACAATACAATATAAAAATTCCTGCTATTACTAATATGATAACTCCTACTCTCTGATATTTTTTCATCTCGTTTCTCCTCTTTTTATAGCTAAAATCCATAATTTGGTTTGGGAATCCGCAATGTTAGTTTGTTGGATTTTAGCCCCACAATGTCAACTTTTTGTACATTGTAATGTACCTTAATTGATTTCTTTCTAGAATAATCATAATAATTTTTACATGCAGTATTATTCCGATTGTTATACTTTGGCGAAGTAACTGTTAAATTATATTTCGATTGTTGAATATCACCTTTAGCTATGTTGTTCCTCACTCTATATTCAAAAACAGGAATATTGGTAGCAACTGTAACATCTGAACGATTTCCAGCATAGCACAATATTTGATGTCCTTCATCAGTATAACCTGATATTTTTACATAATCTAGTATATACTCTGCAACAACTAAATTATCATATGAAACCTCTATATTTTCAACTGTTGTACTTCCTTTTAAATTATCACAAAACTCTTTACATGATTGAAAAATAGAAATAACCGATGCAAGTTCACCTGCCCCTGTTGGTGTACATCCCAAAACAGATGGCACAACAGACTTTAAAAATGTATTACTTGCTCTAATTTTTGATGCCTTTGCTCCAAATTTATATTTTGCTCCACCAAGATATAAACTACTTCTACTTGATGTCGGAACTGCACGTAATTCTTGAATTTCATACAATTTTCCATTATAAGTCATTTTTCTTCTGGTGCTAGTCCATTTAACATATGATTCCCGAGGAATGTTTACATTAATAGAAGTCCTCTTTAATATGACCGCTCCATCTTTTGTATTTTCTGTCATTTTTGTTTCGACTTCCGCCGAAGTCAATTCGACTGCACCTAACTTTTCTATTTTTTTGTCAATTGAAGCAATTGCTTTCCTATTTTTTTCATAATTTGCACATAACTTCAGTCTTTTTGCATATAATTCATCGATTTCTTGTTGTTCCTTTTTAGATACTAACTCTGCCGCTCCAAAAGTTCCTTCTCTGAGCATATGTATTGTTTCACTATTTTTTGCTAATGCAATATTACTAGAATTAACCATCACTATGATTCCTAATAATACTAATATACCTCTTTTTACTCTCATTTTCTCTCTCCCTGTTTCCCTAAAGTAACATTTTTCCTGTAATGATTCATTTTTCAGCCAATTTTTTCACTCTTTCTGCCTCTACCGGTGCCTATAGAAAAATTGCCATGCCGGAAAGTATCCACAATGTCAGCGCCACACTTATGCTTATTGTAAAACACTTCATTGTCGAAAGTGCAATTATAATTATACATATTGTAAGTGCATAGCATCCCCATTGTGTACTGGAATGGTAACCTCCGGCATAGCTCCGTAGCGAACGAAAAGCTACGAAAAAGCAAAATGCTCCTACTGGTTCTCCAACCAAAATACCTATTAAGCATATGGACATTATATTAATCCCATCAATACATATTCGTTGAAATCCATATATGCAGACTTCTTCCTGTCCACTTTCTATAATACCTTGCTTTAATAAGTATGCTCCCATACGTTCTGTCATTTTGTTAAGCATCAGCATTTTCTTAAATTTTTCACTTGTTCCGGCAATTCTGGCTGAAAGAAAAATGCATAGCATACAGAGTTTGCTTCTTTCTTTGCCGTTGCGCATGCAATTCCTGCCACTCGTTTCAAAAGTGTTTTTCTCTCCTTTTTCATTGGTTACCTCCTCTCTTCTCACTTTCGACGCCATTATATTAACACACTTTTTACTGCTATGCCGAAACTTGTCATTTTTAACATATGAAATTGTAAAAATTTACAGTAAGGAATTGAAATATCTATTGTCTATTTTCGGAATATAAAAGAACCATAACAGAAAATATATTCTCTTTGTATACAATATTCAAATCTCCATGATATTTATCCACGATATTTCCCACACTTTGTAAACCTATTCCATGCAATTCGTGATTTTCTTTTCTAGTCTGTAATTTTTCTTTCTTCACTATCACATGATTATCAAAACTATTTTCTATTTTCACAATCAAACATTCTCTATCATACTTGATTTTCAAATAAATATACTTATTTGTTTCCAGTTTTTTGGTTGCTTCAATGGCATTGTCCAATAAATTTCCTAGCACAACAACCAAATCGTCATCTTCTACTGGTATTTTGCCCGGCAAAGAAACTTCTGCTGTTATACTGTCTCCTTGCTTTTCTGCCAAACTTAATTTATAATTTACCACGCTGTCAATCACAATATTTCCTGACTGGCTGTAATTTTTTATCTTTTCTATTTTATCCGTAAGTTCTTGAAGATAATTTACCGCCCGCTTTATTTCGTTTTTATCTAATAATTCATATAACGCCAGCATTTTGTTTTTAATATCATGTCTGAACGCTCTTAAGTCTTCGTCATTACTCTGCAATAACTCTGCCTGATTGTGATAGTAATCTTTCTCCTTCTCAATCATTTGATTTTTTGTTCGTTCCTCCGCAATGGCTGATAATGAGGTATACAAATAAACCATTAGCAATAAGATAAAAGTAACTACCAACATAGATGCTATTCTAATACCACTATTGATTCCATCCTGTTGAAAAATCAAAAACTCTAAAATGATAATTAATGCCATTTCTGCTACAACAGCAACCACAAAAGTGTAGGGAATATTATCTTTTTTCTGAGTGTTCTTTAGTTTTCTCTCAAGGAACAAAACAATTATCCAAATAATCCACTGTATCACAATAGTTATATATACATCAAAATGTCTTTTTTCCATGATAGGAACGCTATCTCTAGTTACAATAAACATCACAATGGTTTCTGCCAAAAAACCAGCTAAGTATCCCAGTACTGCAACAACTATTCTTTTCCTAACACTCCCCTCATAACACCACACAATCATTCCATAACAAAGAAGTGCAATAAACACATTCAACACAGGATAAGGAATCCACACAAGCACAAACGCCGATATCACATACTGTAATGCATATACCACAATCGCCGTCTTCTTCCCAACAGCCCTCTTCTCAAAAAACACGTGCATGAACCGATATATAATATAAGTGGCCAACCCATTTGACAATAGCAGCACCACTTGATTCAACATTTCTTCCATTACATTTCACCTTCCATCAGTTCTAAATACATAGCTCTAATATTTTTCCTTCTGGACTGACTGATGGGTAATTCCACACCATTGACTAACTTCACAAATTCATATTGGAATTTGCTGATATATTGATAATTTACTATCAATGATTTATGTATAAATAAGAATTTATTTTTCTTTACTTCTGCATACACGTCCTCCATAATGCCATAAAATTCATCTTCGTCTTCTTCATTTAAGGTATAAAAATGAATTTTCCGTCCAAACCGTTCAAAATACAAAACCTCTCCCAAAGGAACTTTAAAAAACTGAAATCCTTTTTTATAGGTAAACAGCTGCATACTATTTTCCGCCAGAACCAGGTATTTATCTATTACCTTTTTTATCTTTTCCCGTTCCAACGGCTTTACCAGAAAATTAATGGGGCGAAAATCAAAAAGTCGTAAAGCATACTCTGCTTTCATGGAAATATAAGCAATTTGTACCTGCTCATCGTGCAGGGTTTCCCGTATATAGCTTCCTATGGCTATTCCATCCCTATCCGGAAGTTCAATATCCAGAAAGATTAAATTATATTTCACATGCTCCATAGCTTCACACAGTTCCCTGCCTGTCTGAAACACACAAATTTCATATTGTGCAGAAACCTCCCAAAACATTTCTTCCAATATTTCTTCTATTTGCCTGCATACTACTATTTCATCATCACAAATTGCTATTTTTATCTGCATATTTTATCCTTTTCATTTCCTGCTTTTTCTCATACATCTTCTGATCCGCACTCTTCATCACCTCAAACAGCTTATCACCATTTTCCGGCTTATAATCCATGGCTCCATAGGCAATGCTCAGTCCATGAATAAAGTCATGCTCATACGCTTTCAATTCCTGATTAATCCGGGCACATTCCTCCTCCATCTTTCTTGCAGTAAGATTGGAGGCAATCACACAGAACTCATCGCCGCCTAATCGGTAACAAAAATTTCCCTGTTCTCCGAAATACAAGAGTTTATCCGCAACCGTTTTAATTGCCTCGTCACCCTTTTGGTGCCCCATATTGTCATTAATCTGTTTCAACCCATTCATATCCGCATATAAGATTGCCACTGTATCACTATCTTGTTCCATTGCTTCCGTATCCCGGTCAAAAGCACGACGATTTTTCATACCCGTCATATCATCTGTATATGCCATTCTCTGGTAAGTGAGCTTTTCAATATTTTCCGCATACATAGAAATTGCCTGTTTCACTGCACATACTCCTGCAACAGTGATAATAATCAACAATTCAATTCTTGAGAAAAATCCATTTCCGAATTTATCCCAAATATAAAACTCCAATAAATCTAATAAAAGACTTAAAAAAGTTGTAAGATACATGATGATTGACAATATTAAATTTTTACTATCACCCTTCTTTTTATAAATATCAATTACAAAATCCATACCAAACACAAATATATTGGCTGCATCTAATATATGAACTACAACCAGCATTTCGAAAAAGTCTGCAATTCCCAAAATCTGTATTATAATTTGCGATATAGGAACCAGAAAATCTATGGTCAACAATATCCTATAGTGTTTTTCATTATTAATAACTCCCATTTGGTTCAGACAAACTGCAATACTAGAAATCACCATAGAAAATGATATAAAATTTATCATTTGTATCACATACGCATTATCAAAAAAGAACTGCCACCCTCTGGTTTCTGTAAAACTCCAGAGTGCAAGAAGAAAATAGCACACTGCGGCATTCAAAAATATCATAGGAGCAAAATTCTTCCTAAAGCAAAAATGAATCAAAATCAGAAAAAATGCTACTATAATAGGTATAATGGTGATTAAAATCAGAGGGGCACTGTCTTTAAATATATACAGTAATATATCCGCTCTATTCCCCATTACCATTGTTCTGATTTTTCCTGAATACATTGCGTAGGGACTCATAACGTATACTGTCAGCCTTGTTCCCGCTTTTAGATGATGTAACGGGATAATATTCCAGATACTCCCGGGAGTTTTACCAAATGGAATTTCTTCCTTATTACCAAAGGTATAAATCAGCTCATCATCCGCATAGACACGCACATAAGAATGATCTGTCCTAAAGCATAAACTTTCTTCGCCGGTATCTTCCTTTAAATACCTGTATATTCCCACATACTCATTCTTCCGTCCGTTTGATTTTGTAGGAAGCATTACTTCTTGTTCGCTGCCCTCTACAAACCAGCCGTCTTTCCACTCCTGTACCTTATAGTCATGGTAATATCCACTTCCTGTATTAACATTTCCACCAAGCATATAACACGCAAGTATAAATATAATAATTAAATATAAATAAAATATCTTATGATATTTTTCCATACCTTTCATATTTCCACTCCTATGTCTTTTTTCCCAGTTACCCTAACTACTATTTATGTATATTTTACCTTTTTCAAGAGCGAATTGCAATTACTTTCCACAATTCCTCTTTTAAATTATTATCCCCAAAAACAAAAAAAGCTTCCAAAGCCTGATATATTCACAGCTTTGGAAGCTTCTACATTTATATTTTTCACGAACACACTAAAAACAACTTACGTCTACTGCACGGAAAGATTTGTATAGCCCATCAGGCTTAAATCAACTGCCTGTGCCACCTCTCTACCTTCACGAATTGCCCAGACTACCAAGGACTGACCTCTATGCATATCTCCTGCGACAAAAACATTTTCTACATTTGTATTATATTTTCCTGCTTCTGTCGCTACGTTTGTTCTTTCATTTAATTTAACATCAAAGGCATCTGCCACATACTTCTGGCTTCCTAAGAATCCGGCTGCAATCAGAACAATATCTGCATCTAATGTAGTTTCACTGCCGGCAACCTCACTCATTATTGTTCTTCCTGTTTTTTCATCTTTCTTAGGTTCTAACTTTACAGTTACTACCTTCGCTAAGTTCCCGTTTTTATCCTTCACAAACTCTTTTACCGTCGTCTGATAAATTCTCGGGTCATGGCCGAACACTGCAATAGCCTCTTCCTGACCATAATCCGTCTTACAGACTCTTGGCCATACCGGCCACGGATTATTCTCAGCTCTTTCGTCCGGGAGCTTTGGCATCATTTCAATCTGCGTCACCGATACAGCCCCATGACGAATAGCCGTACCGACACAATCATTACCCGTGTCGCCGCCACCGATAATTATTACTTTTTTTCCTTTCGCAGAAATATATTTTCCATCTTTTAGCTCTGAATCTAAAAGACTTTTCGTAGTTGCCGCCAGAAAATCTACTGCAAAATAAATTCCCTTTGCATCTCTTCCCGGAACATTAATATCCCTTGGATTCGAAGAGCCACATGCTAAAATAACCTTATCATACTCTTTTAGAATCTTTCCTGCTTTTACATCCTTTCCCACATTAGCATTGGTTATAAATTCAACACCTTCTGCTTTCATTACCTCCACTTTACGGTCAATAATGTGCTTCTCTAATTTCATATTCGGGATTCCGTACATCAGGAGTCCTCCGATGCGATCTGCCCTTTCAAATACAGTAACAGAATGTCCTCGCTTATTTAACTGATCCGCAGCCGCAAGTCCGGAAGGACCGGAACCTACGATTGCCACTCTTTTTCCTGTACGAACCTTTGGTGGCTTTGGATTAGCATACCCCTGTGCATAGGCATTTTCAATAATTCCATGCTCATTTTCCTTTACGGAAACCGCATCTCCATTGAAGCCACACGTACAGGCAGCTTCACAAAGTGCAGGACACACCCTTGATGTAAATTCCGGGAAATTATTTGTTTTCTTTAAGCGATTATATGCTTCCTTCCAGTTTCCTACATATACTAAATCATTCCATTCCGGAACAAGATTATGCAACGGACACCCTGATGCCATACCATCTAAAGTCATACCTGACTGACAGAATGGTACTCCACATGCCATACAACGTGCACCCTGCTTTTGCTGCTGCTCCTTTGATAGGGGGGTATGAAATTCATTGAAGTTCTTAATTCTGTCCTTTGGTTCTACTGCTTTGCTTGTTTCTCTCTCGTATTCCAAAAATCCTGTTGGTTTTCCCATGTTTCGTTCCCTCCTTATCCTCTATTTGCGTAGAATGCTTCAATCTGTGCCTGCTCGCTGCTTAAACCTTTTTCTTCCATCTGTACAATTGTATTTAACATACGTTTATAGTCGTGTGGAATGATTTTCTTAAATTTAGGTAAGTATTCCTTGAAATTATCTAAAATTTCTTTACCTTTTTCAGAATTGGTATATGCCACATGCGCCTGAATCATATCTTTTAATTCTACTACATCGTATTTATTTGTGATTTCTTCAATGGAAACCATTGCTTTGTTCAATTTCATATATAAATCACTGTCTTCATCTAAGACATATGCTACACCACCGCTCATACCTGCTGCAAAGTTCTTTCCAGTCTTACCAAGAACAGCGACACGACCTCCTGTCATATATTCGCAGCCATGTTCTCCAACACCTTCCACAACAGCAATGGCACCTGAATTACGGACGCAGAAACGTTCACCTGCAACACCATTGATGTATGCTTCACCACTGGTTGCACCATATAAAGCAACGTTACCGATAATAATATTTTCATCCTGTTTAAACTTAATTCCCTTTGGCGGATAAACAACTAACTTACCTCCGGAAAGTCCCTTGCCAAAGTAGTCATTGCTATCACCAACCAACTCCAGCGTCAGACCCTTAGGAATAAATGCACCAAAGCTCTGTCCGCCGGCACCGGTACATTTTACGGTAAAGGTATCTTCCTCCAACGTATCTCCATACTTCTTAGTAATTTCAGAACCAAAGATAGTACCAAAAGAACGATCTGTGTTAGTTACATCTACCTCAATACTTCTCTTCTGCTTATTATCCAAGGCTGATTTAAACTGCTTTAGTAAAATCTTTTCATCTGCTGTTTCATTTAACTTAAAGTCATATACCTGTTTTGGATCAAAGGTAACCTTTTTATCTTTGGCATACGGGTTGTTTAAGATACCCGACAAGTCCATCTTAGCTGCTCTTTCTCCTAAGCTTTCTTTTACCTTTAATAAATCAGTTCTACCGACTAATTCATCTACCGTTCTGACTCCCAGTTTTGCCATATACTCGCGTAGTTCCTCTGCCACGAATTTCATGAAGTTAATCACGTATTCCGGTTTTCCCTTAAATCTCTTGCGAAGTTCCGGATTCTGTGTTGCCACACCTATAGGACAAGTATCTAAGTTACATACTCTCATCATAACACACCCCATAGTCACTAATGGCGCTGTAGCAAAGCCAAATTCTTCTGCGCCCAACAGTGCAGCAATAGCCACATCACGTCCGCTCATAAGTTTACCGTCTGTTTCAATACGAACTTTATTACGAAGTCCATTCATAATCAATGTCTGATGTGTCTCTGCCAGACCTATTTCCCACGGAAGTCCCGCATTATGAATAGAGCTCTTTGGTGCTGCACCTGTACCGCCATCATATCCCGAAATCAGAATAACCTGTGCTCCGGCCTTTGCAACACCGGCTGCAACCGTACCAACGCCGGCTTCTGAAACAAGTTTTACAGAAATACGTGCATCTTTGTTTGCATTTTTACAATCATAAATCAACTGCGCCAAGTCCTCAATAGAATAAATATCATGATGTGGTGGTGGGGAAATTAAGCCTACACCAGGTGTTGAATGTCTGGTTTTGGCAACCCACGGGTATACCTTTCCACCAGGTAAGTGACCGCCTTCACCCGGCTTTGCTCCCTGTGCCATCTTAATCTGAATTTCCTGTGCACTTACTAAATATCTGGACGTTACACCAAATCTTCCGGAAGCTACCTGTTTAATTGCAGAACATTTATTTAATCCGTCCGGTCCCACCGTAAGACGTTCTAAGCTTTCTCCACCTTCACCACTATTTGATTTACCATGAATTGTATTCATCGCAATTGCTAATGTTTCATGTGCTTCCTGGGAGATAGAACCATAAGACATTGCTCCTGTCTTAAATCTCTTTACAATGGAATCCACACTTTCTACTTCATCAATAGAAATTCCTTTCTTTGGATAATTAAAATCCATTAAAGAGCGAAGATTCCCAGTCATGTCCTCTTTATTTACAAGACTTGTATACTCTTTAAACAATTTGTAATCCCCAAGTTTGGTAGACTGCTGCAACAGATGAATGGTCTGAGGATTATATAAATGTTCTTCTCCGCCACTTCTCATCTTATGCTTGCCAACACTGTCCAGAGTTAAATCAACCTCTAATCCCAATGGATCAAACGCTGTAGAATGCAGACTTTCCACATCTTCTGCAATATCCTTCAGGGTAATACCTCCGATACGACTTACCGTGTCGGTAAAGTACTTATCTACGACATCTTTATCAATACCTACTGCCTCAAAAATCTGTGATCCCTGATATGACTGAATGGTAGAAATACCCATTTTAGAAGCAATCTTAACAATACCATGAATAATTGCATTATTATAATCTTCTACTGCTGCATAGTAATCCTTCTTCAGCATTCCGCTTTCAATCAATTCACGTATTGTTTCCTGTGCAAGATATGGGTTTACTGCACATGCACCATAACCTAACAAGGTCGCAAAATGATGTACGTCTCTTGGTTCCCCACTCTCTAATATGATGGCAACGCTGGTTCTCTTCTTAGTACGCACCAGGTGTTGATGTACTGCGGAAACTGCAAGTAGTGATGGCATTGGTACATGATTTTCTTCCACATCTCTATCCGAGAGAATCAAAATATTTGCACCTTCTCTATGTGCTCTGTCTACCTCTACATATAAACGGTCAATCGCTTTCTCTAAGCTTGTATTTTTATAATAAGTAATTGGAATCACTTCTACCTTCAATCCAGGAACTTTCATATTTTTAATTTTTAATAAGTCTGTATTGGTAAGAATTGGATTCTTTACTTTTAATACATGGCAATTTTCTGCAGTGTCCTCTAGAAGATTTCCGTCCTCTCCAATATAAATACTGGTAGAAGTAACTACTTCTTCACGAATGGCATCAATTGGCGGATTCGTAACCTGTGCAAACAACTGTTTAAAATAGTTAAATAACGGCTGATGCTTTCCTGATAATGCTGGTAAAGCTGTATCTACACCCATTGCTGCAATAGATTCTGTACCATTTAATGCCATTGGCAAAATGGAACTCTTGTACTCTTCATATGTGTAACCAAAAGTTTTCTGTAATCTTGCTCTCTGTTCCGGTGTCAGTTCCGGTACCGGCTGATTCGGAATCTTTAAGTCTTTTAATCTGACCAGATTACGATCTAACCATTCACCATATGGCTGGCTTTCCGCATATCTGGCTTTGATAGTTTCATCATCAATCACTTCACCCCTAACCGTATCTACTAAAAGCATTTTACCAGGACGAAGTCTTTCTTTTACCAGCACCTTTGTCTGATCTACATCCATAACACCAACTTCTGAGGAAAGGATTAAGTAGTCATCTTCTGTAATATAGTAACGTGATGGGCGAAGACCATTTCTATCCAGTACTGCCCCCATAATATCACCATCACTAAAAAGAATCGAAGCCGGACCATCCCACGGTTCCATCATAGTTGCGTAGTACTGGTAAAAGTCACGTTTCTTCTGATCTATGTTTTTATTATTTTCCCACGGCTCCGGAATCGTAATCATCACTGCCAATGGCAAATCCATTCCTGACATAACAAGAAATTCTAATGTATTATCTAACATGGCTGAGTCAGAACCTGCTATATTAACTACCGGAAGTACTTTATGAAGTTCACCATGAAGTCTGCTCGATTCCATAGTTTCTTCACGCGCCAGCATTTTATCTACATTACCACGAATTGTATTAATTTCACCGTTATGTACAATGAAACGGTTTGGATGAGCACGTTCCCAGCTTGGGTTTGTATTCGTACTGAAACGAGAGTGTACCGTTGCGATTGCAGATTCATAATCTGAATCCTGCAAATCTTTAAAGAACAAACGCAACTGATTTACCAGAAACATACCCTTGTATACGATGGTTCTACTGGATAAGGATGGCACATATGTTTCATCAATACTTTGTTCAAATACTCTTCTGACAATATATAATTTACGGTCAAAGTCGATTCCCTGAGCGACACCTTCCGGACGCTTCACGAATCCCTGCATAATAAAAGGCATACAATCAACGGCTTTCTGACCAAGAGTGGTTGGCTCTGTAGGAACATTTCTCCAGCCTAAAAATTCCATTCCCTCTTTATTGACGATAATTTCAAACATCTTCATTGCCTGTTTTCTCTTTAATTCGTCCTGTGGGAAGAAAAACATACCTATACCATAATCTCTTTCTCCACCTAATTTGATGCCCGCTTCCTTTGCTGCCTTTGAGAAGAACTTATGGGAAATCTGTAACAGGATACCAACACCATCACCCGTTTTACCTTCTGCATCCTTACCGGCTCTATGCTCTAAATTTTCTACGATTTTTAAAGCATTTTCCACGGTTTGATGAGTTTTGATACCTTTAATGTTTACTACTGCGCCGATACCACAGTTATCATGTTCAAATCTTTCGCTGTACAATGACGGCTGCGTTACCTTAGAATTTTCTTTACTCACTCTGCAATCCTTCCTTTCGTTGTGCTTTTACTTATGTCTTATCCTTTTTTAATATACTACTTTTTTTCCTTTGTGTAAACACTTATTTTTTTAAAGTTGTCTGATTATATGTCAATTTCATTTTTTAGTTTATATTATCTGATAATTCAAGCGAAAGAAAAAGGAAACAATGTGAGTTGTCTCCTTTTTTTCTTATTTATGCCAATTTCTCTTTGAAATTTTTTTTCATTAAAATCATGATACCAAGTATCCATACAATAGTTGTCACAATTGTAGCTACAATTAATACATTTGTTTTTTCTAATATATTACCTATCCACGAAATTTCCGTCAGGCACACGGAGGTAATATTTGCCGCAACATGAATTACAATCGATGCCCACAGCGTTTGAAAACGTTGATAACATACTGCCATAACAATTCCCAGCACAAAAGCATACACTCCTTGAACAATATTTCCATGATATATGGCAAACACAAGCGCCGAAGCAATCACAGCAATCACAGGTTTCGTATACTCACACATTCTGCGAAACATCAAACCTCGAAATATTAGTTCTTCACAAATCGGTCCCAGAATTCCCACCGTAATAATCTCAAGTAACATGCCACCAGAATACAATGTTTGGGCTACTTCCTGATATTTTTGTGAAATCTTATCTAATCCACTAAAGCCCAGTAGCGCATTTAACGAAAAACACAATGTTACTGCCATAATCGCCAGCACAATCCACGCTACTACAGAGGTCTCCTTTTGCTTTATCCTCTGTTCTTTCTTTCTGTCATTACGAAACAGTAACACAAATATAGGGATACAAATTACAGATGCCGCCAGCAGTAAATAAAGTGCCTGTTCTGTATACCTTTCTACCACCTCCGCATAAGATATAGCATCTTCTCCACCTGCACTTT
Source organism: Lachnospiraceae bacterium (assembly GCA_050874665.1). Lineage (GTDB taxonomy): Bacteria > Bacillota > Clostridia > Lachnospirales > Lachnospiraceae > RUG11237. The sequence goes on from JBNMLC010000007.1 coordinate 120,920, forward strand.
GAAAAATTGCCAGAAAGATGCTTAGAAACATATATCCAAATGCAATTGTAAATGTTACAGCAATATGGATAAGCAAAGGATATAAGCATCTCCATATAGCTAAAAATACATTGTCTTTTCTCATCTTTTCCTCCTAATCTCTTGATTCGATTACCAGCAATGTTCCCTCAGAGAAATCAATTTTGGCCTGTTCTCCAAGCAACTCATTACTAACCCCCCAATCGCTTAATAACGGAAGTGTGATGTCCTCTGTTTCATACTTCATTCCCCGAATCGTAAGATGACGCACTTCCCCTTCTATTGCAAGCAACGAAAGATACTTTTTATAGGTCAAATGCTCCTTTTCGATAGAAAAGGACTGTTGATATGCATACATGCAATTGTGACTATCTATCATTTTCATGAAAACGCCATTCTTTAACGTATACATAAGACAGCCTATATTTGCCAACGTGTGGTCCATTCTGCTTCCTATGCCGCCCAACAGCAAAATGTCCGCAGCCTTTTTATCCTCTTTAGAAAAACGTTTTGCCAGTTCTACCGCAAGCTCTAATGCAGCCTTGGTATCTGTCATATCCTTTTCGGGAGGATACGTTCTGATTTCTGTCCTTTCCTGCTGCTTATAATAAGCAAGAATTTGCGGTTCAATCGTGTCAAAATCACCCACCACATAATTTACAGGAATCTGATTTTCATAACAAAATTTCAGTCCTCCGTCTACAGCAATCACAGGCTGCTCCTTTTTGAAAAAGGCGAGTGCAGATTGGTCTAATCTGCCCCCGCTTACAACTAAAATATCCATGACTACATTCTTTCTGCCGCTTCGAAACCTAACACATCAATACAGTTTTGCAACACTTGTTCTGTCAAAACTAACAGTGCAATATAGCTTTCCTTTTTCTGTTCATCTTCCTCACCAAGAATCTTTGTTTCATGATAAAAATGATTAAACGTGTTGGCAAGATTGTAGATATAGGAGCATACTTTGTGTGGTGCCAATTCCGCAAATGCATTCTCGATAACACCGTTAAATCTTACGTTTTCCAAAACCAGAGCCTTTGTGCTTTCATTACTTTCTTCTAACTTCAGCACCTGAAGATTCTCCAGACTTCCACCCTGTTCTTTGTATTTATTTAAAATAGACTTAATTCGAACAATGGTATATAAAATATATGGCCCTGTGTTTCCTTCAAAAGAGGTAAATCTGTCAACATCAAACACATAGTCCTTAGAAGCCTGATTTGACAAATCACCATATTTAATAGCTGAAAGTCCTACGATTTTTGCTGTATCCCTTGCCTCATTTTCTTCCACTTCATGATTTTGTGTAATCTTTTTAAACATTTCCTCATTAATTTCACCAATCAAATGTTCCAGACGCATTACACCACCGGCGCGTGTCTTGAAAGGTTTTCCATCTTTACCATTCATAGTTCCAAAGCCTAAGAAACGCAAAGAAGTATTTTCTTCTACAAGCTTTGTCTTTCTTGCGCAACGGAACACTTGCTGAAAATACAATTCCTGACGTTTATCCACCACATAAATAATTTCATCCGGGTGAAACAGCTTCATTCGTTCTACAATGGTCGCTAAATCCGTCGTGTTATAAAGAGAAGCTCCGTCTGATTTCAAAATCATGCACGGTGGAATTTCCTTCGTATCGCTTTCTTCTTTTACATCTACCACCAATGCTCCGTCACTGAAATATGCATATCCATTCTCTTTCATATACTGTACCATTTCCGGAATATATGGCTGTGCATCTGATTCTTTTTTCCACAAGTCAAACTCCACATTCAATTTTTCGTAATTCTTTTTTAAATCATTGACTGAAATTTCTAGAATATGGTTCCACAATGCCTGATATCCCCGGTTTCCATGTTGTAAAAGGTAGGTTGCCTGCATAGCTTCTTCCTTATATTCCGGATGTTCTTTCGAGTAGGCACTTGCTGCCGGATAAATTTCCTCCAATTCGCTAATTGTAAACGGTGCTTCTGTTGGATATTCACCCGTAAAATTTTCATCAAAGTATACAAGCTCCGGTTTCCGCTTCTTCAACTCTGTGATAATCAGCCCCATCTGAAGCCCCCAGTCTCCCAAATGTACATCACCAATCACTTTATGTCCCAGAAATCGTCCCATACGTTTTAAACTTTCCCCTATAATTGCAGAACGTAAATGTCCTACGTGCAACGGTTTTGCCACATTTGGGCCGCCATAGTCAATCATAATGGTTTTCGCTTCTTTTGCCTTTTCACAGCCCTGATTTTCCCCGGTAAGCATACCGTTCATGTATTTTTCGAGAAACTCCATCGATAATTTTATATTGATAAATCCAGGCATTACCGCCTCTGCCATTGAAAACAATTCGTTGTCTTTTAATTTTTCCACTACTTCATTTGCAATCATAATAGGTGCCTTCTTGTATGCCTTTGCTGCTGCCATCGCACCATTACACTGGTACTCGCATAAATCTGGTCGATTTGATACGGATACCATTCCATACTTTTCTTCGTATTCACAATCAGAAAAGGCCCGTGCCACTTCTTTTGTAATTATATCAATTATCTTTTCCATATTTCCTCCTAGTGCACTGCTTACTTTATTACTCATATTTTTTCATTATACAACGAGTGAAATAAAAAAGCAACGATAGCGGTGCATTGTTTCTCAAATCAGCAGTGCAATTAATATAAGAGCCGAAAAAAACAACCAAACATCAACGATATCTGGTTGTTTCTATTATTTCATCGCACTATATGATACAAACTTCTATTTTAATTAAAGTGTTCACTGACGTTTTCATAGCCCATGATGGCACTTAATTCATAACATTCTACCTCATCAGCTTCTTTTGCGCCACTTTTGATTAGTTCCAATTCTGCCCCCACTCTTTTGATTGCTGATTGAACCCCATCATATACACCATTTAATCCTACTGTTTTAATAATTGTTCTTCCGAAAATATTTTCTACTGCAATCCGATTATCTGAACCGGCATTCTTTGCTATAAAGCTTGCAATATTTCCATCTGTGTTACGAAAATAAAAACTCTGCTGTTCCCCACTCTGCATATTCACATATCCGCGAACCACATCGTAACCCATATTAATCCTCCTTCCTCTAGAATCCCCTTTTCCTTACTTAATTATTAATATCTTTCCCCAGTTATTACATAACTGTTTTTCTTTTCAACTTTATGATACCACTGTTTTTCACAAAAATAAAGCTTTTTTGTACAAATTGTGCAAAATTTCCCAGTTTTTAAGTATTTTTTTCGTTATTTTAAATATTATTTAAAGGCTTTGTAATACTTATGTAATACAAAGCCTTATCTTTGGAATCTTTATTCATTTAATACAAGGTAATATGTTTAGGAATACCGTTTTCAAACACGGAATGAACTTCTCCCTGAATCAGTGGAGTCAGGTATTCCATCATTTCTTCTGTGATATCATTTCCCTCTTCTGTAATCCACTCTAACGGAACCGTTTTCTCTTTATTAGCAACTGCAGACACTCTGACACGCCTAAAAATCACCTCATAAGGATGAGAATTGGTACGAATGATTGCCGCCATAACTCCTGTCATACCTTCAATTGCACACTGAAATGCATGGATTCCAAGCATTTTTGATTCCGCAATATCCGTAGCACTTGCTACATGAGCCGCACATCTCTGCATCAGATTTAATTCTACAGAGCGAACCTTGCAGCCAATACGTTCTCTTACCGCATGTTCTAATACTCTTGCCGCGCCTGCAATATAGCTGTGACCAAATACGTCTACCGCACCGCTTTGCTGGCTTTCCGAAATATACACACCGTTCTTATCTTTAATTCCTTCGCTGACAGCAACCAGAATCGAAGGTCTTGTTTCTAGTTTTTCTTTCACGTCCTGAATAAATTTATCTATATCAAATTCCCGCTCGCAAAGATATATCAGACTCGGACCATCTGCACCGTTTAGTCTGGAAAGTGCCGAAGACGCCGTAAGCCATCCAGCATTGCGCCCCATTACTTCCACGATGGTTACTGCAGGCATGTCATAAACATTACAATCACGCTCCAATTCACAGAAAGTAGTTGCAATGTATTTCGCTGCTGAACCAAATCCCGGACAATGATCTGTCTCCGCCAAATCATTATCAATCGTTTTTGGTGCTCCTACCACCTTAATATCTTCTACACCATTCATGATACAGTAGCGCGACAACTTATCTACGGTATCCATAGAATCATTCCCGCCAATATAGATAAAATATCCAATATCGTATTTTCTTAATATTTCAACAATTTTACGGTACTGCGCATCATTTTCCTCTAAACTGTCAAGTTTAAAACGACAGGAACCAAGCGCTGCCGCAGGAGTATGACAAAGAAGTTCAATACACCCCATATCTTTCAATACAGAATTCAAGGAAACAAACTTTTCTTCCAAAACACCTTTAATACCATTTACAGCCCCATATATTTTGTCAATTTTCCCACTGGCTCCTGCTCCGGTAACAATACCTGCTACCGTTGCATTAATAGCTGCAGTCGGCCCACCAGACTGTGCAATCAGTAAATTTTTCATGTGTGCATCTCCTTTTCCTGCGTAACCACTTTTATTATATGTGAGAGTCTGCTCATTTATACGTTTTTTACAGTTGCGATATCAATCAGGGTTAAATGCTGCTTATCCGCTGTTTCCATACTTGTTACCAATGCGTTAGCAGTATCTAAGCTGGTAAGAACATTCACACCCGTTTCAATTGCATTTCTGCGGATTAAGAATCCGTCCCTGCTCTTATCACGTCCATTTGTCGGCGTATCGATAACAAGGTCAATCTTATGTCCTAAAATCAAATCCATGAGATTTGGAGATTCCTGTTCAATCTTATTTACCTTAGATGCTTTTACACCATTTTCATTTAAGACTCTGGCAGTACTTCTTGTGGCAAAAATTTTATATCCTAAATCTTCAAAACGTTTTGCAATATCAACTACTTCCATTTTATCAGCATCTTTTACAGTGATAATCATCTGCTTATGTTTTGGCAGACTGAATCCTGCACCTAAAAATGCCTTATATAACGCTTCTTCAAAGGTCTTAGCTATACCAAGTACTTCTCCTGTAGATTTCATTTCCGGTCCAAGACTGATATCAGCACCACGGAGTTTTTCAAAGGAGAATACAGGCATCTTGATTGCAATATACTCCGCTTCCTTTTGTAATCCCGGTGTATAACCTAATCCCTTAATTGTATTTCCAATAATAACCTTTGTAGCAAGCTTTACAATTGGAATGCCTGTTACTTTAGAAATATATGGCACTGTACGGCTGGAACGAGGATTTACTTCGATGACATAAATTTCTTCGCCAAAAGCGATGAACTGGATATTAATTAAACCAATTACATGTAATGCCTTTGCCAATTTTCTAGTATATTCTACAATAATCTTCTTCTGTTTTTCTGTCAGTGACTGCGCCGGATATACAGAAATACTATCTCCAGAGTGAACTCCGGCTCTTTCAATATGTTCCATAATACCAGGAATCAAAATATCTTCGCCATCACATACTGCATCTACTTCGATTTCTTTACCTACCAGATATTTATCAACCAAAATCGGATGTTCCTGGGCAATTCTATTAATAATTCCAATAAATTCGTCAATATCATCATCTGAAATGGCAATCTGCATACCCTGTCCACCAAGTACATAAGAAGGTCTTACCAATACCGGATAGCCTAACTCGTTCGCTGCTGCCTTTGCCTCTTCTGCGGTAAATACTGTGTGACCCGCCGGTCTTGGAATACAGCAATCTTCCAAAATCTTATCAAAAATTTCACGATCCTCTGCCGCATCTACATTTTCAGCAGAAGTACCAAGAATCGGTACACCCATCTTCATCAATGCTTCTGTCAGCTTAATCGCTGTCTGTCCACCAAATTGCACAACAGCTCCATCTGGTTTTTCAATTTCTACAATGCTTTCCACATCTTCCGCCGTCAAAGGTTCAAAGTACAATTTATCTGCAATATCAAAGTCTGTACTTACTGTTTCAGGATTGTTGTTAACAATAATTGTTTCCCAGCCTTCTTCCTTAAACGCCCAAGTAGAATGTACGGAACAATAATCAAATTCAATTCCCTGTCCAATACGGATTGGACCTGAACCAAGTACAAGTACCTTCTTCTTTCCCTTTGTTTCAATGACTTCGTTTTCGCTGCCAAAACAAGAATAGTAATATGGTGTAGTTGCCTCAAACTCTGCTGCGCAAGTATCAACCATCTTATAAGCCGCTTTGATTCCTGCCTCATCTCTTAATGCTTTAATCTGTGCTTCTTCTTTTCCTGTTAATTTTGCAATCACATTGTCCGGAAATTCAATTCTCTTAGCTTCTGCAAGAAGTTCCTTCGTCAGTGGTTCTCTGCGTAATTTATTTTCCATTTCCACCAAGATTGCCAGTTTATCGATAAACCATTTATCAATCTTTGTGATTTCATTAATCTTATCATAAGACACACCGCGTCTTAATGCTTCTGCAATAACAAAGATACGTCTGTCATCTACTCTGTGTAATGCTTCTTCTAACTGAGTGTTGTCTAAATCGCTAAAGTCATAAGACATCAGACTGTCCACATGCTGTTCCAGAGAACGAAGTGCTTTCATTAATGCACCTTCAAAATTTGTGCAAATACTCATTACTTCTCCGGTTGCCTTCATCTGTGTGGTCAAAGTACGCTTTGCCATGATAAACTTATCAAATGGAAGGCGTGGGATCTTAACTACACAGTAGTCTAATGTTGGCTCAAAACTTGCATATGTTTTTCCTGTAATTGCGTTCTTGATTTCGTCTAAAGTGTAACCCAATGCAATCTTTGCTGCCACTTTTGCAATCGGATACCCCGTTGCCTTAGAAGCCAATGCGGAAGAACGGCTTACACGAGGATTTACTTCAATTACACAATATTCAAATGTATTTGGATTTAAAGCATACTGTACATTACAGCCACCAGTAATATTTAATTCGCTGATAATATTAAGTGCAGAGCTTCTTAGCATCTGATATTCTTTATCACCTAATGTCTGTGATGGTGCTACAACGATACTGTCACCTGTATGTACACCTACAGGATCAATATTTTCCATATTACATACCGTAATACAGTTGCCATTACTATCACGCATCACTTCGTATTCAATTTCTTTCCAACCTGCAATGCAACGTTCTACAAGAACCTGACCTACACGGCTTAAACGAAGTCCGTTGGATAAAATATTCACCAATTCTTCTTCATTGTGAGCAATACCACCACCGCTTCCACCTAAAGTGTAAGCAGGACGCAATACTACCGGGTAACCAATCTTGTTTGTAAATTCAATACCCGCTTCTACTGTATGGACAATTTCAGAAGGTGCACATGGCTCACCGATTTTTTCCATCGTTTCTTTGAACATTTCACGGTCTTCTGCTTTTTTAATCGTTTCCGGTGTAGTACCGATTAACTTTACATCATGTTCCTTTAAGAAACCGGATTCATCTAATTCCATTGCAAGGTTCAAAGCAGCCTGTCCACCAAGTGTAGGAAGTACACTGTCCGGTTTTTCTTTTATAATAAGCTGTTCTAATACCTTTGCTGTCAAAGGTTCAATATATACCTTATCTGCTATATCTTTATCCGTCATGATTGTTGCAGGATTTGAGTTTACTAAGACTACTTCAATTCCTTCTTCCTTCAAGGAACGGCAAGCCTGTGTTCCTGCATAATCAAATTCCGCTGCCTGACCAATTACGATTGGACCAGAACCAATAACCAATACTTTTTTAATATTAGGATTTTTAGGCATTATTCCGCTACCTCCATCATTTTCATAAATCTGTCAAAAAGAAACGCACTGTCTTGTGGTCCCGGACATGCTTCCGGATGAAACTGTACGGTAAAAATATTTTTATTCTTATATTTTAACCCCTCAATTGTTCCATCATTTACATTCACAAAGCTTGCTTCTGCCACATTTGGGTCCATTTTATCCATATCTACTACATATCCATGATTCTGGGATGAAATATAAACTCTATTCGTTGCTAAATCCTTTACTGGGTGATTTCCGCCACGATGTCCATATTTCATCTTATGTGTGTCTGCCCCTGTTGCCAATGCCATCAACTGATGTCCTAAACAGATAGCAAAAATAGGAATTTCCGTATCATAAAGCTTTTTAATTTCTTCAATAATTGCTCCGCAATCCTTTGGATCTCCCGGTCCATTTGAAAGCATGATTCCATCCGGATTTGCTGCAATAATTTCTTCTGCTTTTGTTCCTGCCGGATAAATAGTAACTTCGCAGCCACGCTCATTCAAGCTCTTTGCGATATTATTTTTTGCTCCAAAGTCCATCAAAGCTACTTTCTTTCCGTTCCCTTTGATTACTTTCTTCTCTTTACAGGTTACTTTTTCTACTACGTTTCCGGTCTTATATTCTTTTAATTTCGGAAGAATTTCATCCAGGTTATAATTTTCATTTGTAGTAATCATTCCGTTCATAGTACCCTTTTCTCTCAAAATCTTAGTAAGGGCTCTTGTATCAATGCCTGCAATACCTGGAATATCATGTTCTTCTAAAAAATTCTGAATTGTATCTTCGCTTCGGAAATTACTTGGAAGTCTGGAGAGTTCCCGTACAATGTAGCCGTCCGGCCACGGTTTTAAAGATTCCATATCTTCATGGCAGATACCATAATTGCCAATCAGAGGATATGTCATAACAACTGCCTGTCCGGCATAAGATGGGTCGGTTAACACCTCTAAATACCCAGTCATGGATGTGTTAAATACGATTTCACTAATTACTTCTTTTGTAGAACCAATACTGGTCCCGGTAAATGTAGTTCCATCCTCAAGTATCAGAAAAGCTTTCATGTAGTACACCTTTGTCCTTTCATATTTGCTCAAATTGTAAAAATTTTATCACATTATAGTACTTTTTTCAACCGTTTTTTTTGACTTCTTGTGAGAACGTAAGTTGTAATATTAATTTAGACAAGTTAATAGCAAGTAGAAAGGTCTAAAAGGTGTGTATTATGACAAGAAAAAAAATGGTAAGAAAATTTATAAAATCAATTCGATCTGATTTAGGTGTTTATTCCAAGTGTATAA
>JBNMLC010000008.1:0-109786 GCA_050874665.1 Lachnospiraceae bacterium
AAGTCTACCAATTAATGTCTTTTCGTTGTATAATGCTTTTGTCGTACAGGGTCACTTTCCTTTGTAATGTTTTAGGCAAATTCATTATACATCAGAAAGTCCTGTACGATTATTTTTTATGAAAAAGTTGTAAAGTAGTGTGAAATGGAATACAAACAGTATAATTGATAACTAGAGAGCTTAGACATAGGCTCTCTTTTTGAATGCAAAAATTTAGGAAAGAAAGGAACAAGAATATGTCAGATTTTAAATTATTTATGAAGGGTAACAAAAAGAAAAAGGAAAATCAGAAGTATGCGGCAACCAAGAGCCTGACAGACGAAAAGGGAACCCCATTGGAATGGGAGTTTAAACACATTTCCGCAAAGGAAAATGAGGAGTTAAGAGAAGAATGTACACGTGAAGTACAGATTACCGGGAAATTCGGGATGTACAGAAATAAAGTAAATTCCGCAGACTATGTAAGAAAAATGATTACGGCATCCACGGTATATCCCGACTTGGACAACACTAGTCTGCAGGAATCCTATGGTGTTATGAATGCGGAAGACCTTTTAATGGAGTTGGTGGACGATCCGGGAGAATACGCAGAACTTGCGGAATTTGTACAGAAAATGCAGGGATTTAAAACGTTACAGGAAGACGTGGACACCGCAAAAAACTAATCGAGGCAGGGGATGGCGAAACGCTTATGGCACACTATGCCCTGCAGAAACTGCATATTCTACCCTCCGTGTTTTGCGAGATGGAGCAGGAAGAAAAGGCTTTTGTTATTGCCTCGATAGAAAAACGTATAGAAGCAGAGAAAAAGGAACGGGAACAAGCAGAAAAGGGCAGAAAGAGGAGGTAATACGATGGCAACAATAGAAAGCTCCATAGCGTTATATGACGGTTTCAGCCCGGTTTTAAACAATATAATGGATGCTATGAATTTAACCATTGCTTCCGTAAGAGATATGCAGGGGGCAATGAGTGAATCGTTTGATACAAGCACCTTTGAAGCGGCAGAAAACGCAATCCATCGTGCAGGGGCAGCCATGGAAAGTTTGAATCAGCAGATGCAGGAAAGTGGTGGGAATGTAAGTGTTTCCACTCCAACACCGGAGCCTGTACAAATTCCGGTACACTGGGAAGTGGACAACATGGAAGTATTCACGAACACAGGTGTGGAACGGTTTCGGCAGGAAATACAAAGCACTAACACAATGCTTGAACAGCTTAGTACAACGCAAGATGAAATTGCACAACAGGCGTACAATACCAATTTGTTCCCGCCTGAAATGTTTCAGGACTTGAACAGATTAGTAGTTAGAATTAATATGGTGCGCGACCGTATTCAGCAGATTGAAAATAATCCGGTCAATCTTGGAACAGAAACGGCAAATTCAGGATTGGAACAGTTAAGGTCGCAGTTGAATCGAGCGATTCAGGAACAGAACAATTTAAATAGTGCAATAGAGCGTATGGATGTCAGTGAAGCGAACGTAACTTACTTAAGACTTTCCAACACGGTAGGGAATACAGAGAGGTACATTCGGGACAATACAGATGAACAAGGAAGATTCAATCAGGCGATTCAATCAGGTACTTCGCAGGCAAATAGTATGATGAATACAATTAAAAATGTAGTTGGTGCTTATATGGGAATACGAACAATCGGAAATGTGTTGAATATTTCTGACGAACTTACACAAACTACTACCCGATTGAATTTGATGAATAACGCATTTGAAGAATCTGGCATGAAGCAACAGGAATTAATGAATACAATTTATAGATCCGCTCAGAATGCAAGGGCATCCTATGGTGATATGGCTTCGTTAGTTGCTCGCTTCGGAAATAATGCAAAAGATGCATTCGGGAGTTCAGCAGAGGTGGTTGATTTCGCAAATCTTGTCCAAAAAGAAATGAAAATTGCAGGAGCTACTACGCAGGAATCCAGTGCAGCTATGTTGCAGTTATCACAGGCGTTAGGTTCCGGGGTATTGAGAGGAGACGAGCTAAATAGTATTTTCGAACAAGCACCTAACCTAATACAAAACATTGCAGATTATATGGAAGTTCCTATAGGACAAATACGTGGCATGGCGGCAGACGGAGAAATTACGGCAGATATTGTTAAGGCGGCAGTTTTTGCCGCAACAGATGAAATTAATCAAAAATTCGAAGAAATGCCAATGACATGGGGAGACTTATGGACTTCGTTCCAAAACAATGCATTGGTTGCTTTCCAACCTGTGTTGGAAAGATTAAATTATATGGCTAATAATGACACATTCCAGACATTTGTAAATGGTGCAGTCCAAACACTGGCGATTTTAGCTAATGCGGTGCTTAATGTTTTTGATGCAATGGGTTCTATAGCAGGATTTGTTATAGATAACTGGTCTTGGATTGCTCCTATTATTTACGGAGTAATTGCTGCTTTGGTTGTTTATAATGCAACTATGGGAATTGCATGGCTTACAACATTAAAAGATATTGCTTTAAAAGGGGTGGATGCAGCGGCGACTGCAGCACAAGCAGTGGCAACTTTTGCAACTACAGTAGCGCAGCAAGGACTTAATGCAGCTTTAGCAGCTTGTCCAATAACGTGGATAATTATTGCAATTATAGCACTTATTGCGATATTTTACGCAGTAATAGAAGCAATTAATGAATTTGCGGAAACATCTTATTCAGCTACAGGTATTATTTGTGGGATATTTGCAGTAGCAGGTGCGTTTATAGGGAATTTGTTCATAGCACTTATTAATGCAATTATGGATGTATTTGCCGTGTTGTGGAATTTTATAGCTGCATTTGTAAACTTTTTTGCGACCGTATTTAACGATCCGGTTGGAGCGATTGCGAAATTGTTCTTCGATTTGGTTGATTGTATATTAGGACTGTTAGAAACATTAGCTTCTGCTATTGATACAATTTTTGGTTCTAATCTTGCCGGAGCGGTTTCGGGATGGCGTGATTCACTTGGAAGTTGGGTTGATGATACGTTTGGTAAAGGCGAAGAAATAATGGCAAAGGTAAGTGCGGAAGATTACCACTTAGAAAGATTTGAATACAGTGGAGCATGGGATGCTGGGTATAGTTTTGGACAGGGAATAGAAGATAAAGTGTCAAATTTAAGTTTGACAGATATTTTTAGTTCTACCAATATACCGAGCGGTGATTACACAAATGCTGGTGCCGATGCCTATGGAGATGCTATGGCTGCTGCTGCCGATAATACTGGAAAAACTGCTAAAAACACAGCAGATATAGCCGATGCACTTGATATTACCTCAGAAGACCTAAAATACCTTCGTGATATCGCAGAGCGGGAGGTAATCGACCGAACAGTTTACCGTGATATTATTGTGAAGGTTGGTGAGGTAAAAAATACCGTGAAAAACATGGCAGATGTGGACGGCATTGCCAGCAGACTTGCAAACAGTATTGCAGAACAGCTTGAAATAAGTGCGGAAGGAGCGTAGAAGATGGCAAAAAACGGCTACAGAATGTATCTTGGCAAGCACCTTATGCCGGTGCCGCCGGAAAAACTGGAACTGAAAGTAAATAACAAAAACAAAACGACCGACCTCTTAAATGGCGGTGAAATAAACCTTGTAAAACAGGCAGGTCTTACAGATATCAAGTTTGACCTGCTGATACCAAATGTAAAATATCCCTTTGCTACTTACAAGCATGGATTCAAGAGGGCATATTACTATCTTAGAATACTGGAGAGGTACAAAACAGAAAAAAAGAATTTCAGCTTTATTCTCTACAGAACTATGCCGAATGGCACAAATACATACCAGACGGCATTAAAAGTAACACTGGAAGATTATACTATAAAGGAAGAAGCAAAAAACGGCTTTGATGTTGTGGTAACAATACAGTTAAAACAGTACGTTTCCTATGGTGCAAAAACAGCCAAAATCGTTAATGGCAAAACAATGACAAAAAAGCTTGGAAGAGCGATGAAAGAAACAAAACTTCCCACTACCCATAAGGTAAAGAAGACAGATACCATATGGTCTATAGCAAAAAAGTATTACGGGGATGAACTAAAATATCTCCCCATTCGCAGGGCAAACAGCAGGCTTCTTAAAAATCCGGAAGATTTAAAGCCGGGAATGAAACTTACGATTCCAAAGATAGGAACAACGGACAAGAAAATGGGAAGCGCAAAGAAGGTGACATAAGGTGAATATTGGATTGTATACTTTTAATGGAAAAATAAGATATGAGCCAGTAGTACTGGGAGCTGTAAAAGTGACATGGCAGAGAAAAGGCACACCGGGAAAGATAGAATTTAAGGTACACCGAAAAGGATTAAAATGCACAGAGGGAAATGCCGTTGCCATGTATGCCGGAACAACACCATTTTTTTATGGATATATATTCAAAAAAAGTCGAAGTGAGAAGGATATTATTTCTATGACAGCCTATGATCAGCTACGTTATCTTAAAAACAAGGACACGTATTCTTACTTCGGAAAAGCCGGTGACTTTATAGAACGGGTTGCCGGGGATTTTGGACTGAATACGGGAAATATTGCAGACACCGGATATTCCATTGCACCACGGCTGGAGGAAGATAGCGCACTGTTTGATATGTTCCAGAATGCCATAGATTTAACTATGACAAACACCGGAAAACTATATGTCCTGTATGATGAATTCGGTGCATTGACATTGCGAGAATGTGCTGACATGATAACGGATGTGCTGATTGATGAAGATACCTGTGAAAGCTTTTCCTACACTTCAAGCATTGATGGGGAAACCTACAATAAAATTAAGCTGACCTATGACAATGAGAAAACCGGAAAGAGGGATGTTTACATTGCAAAAGACAGTTCGAATATAAATAAATGGGGCATTTTACAGTATTTTGAAACCCTTCAGGATGGTGAAAATGGACAGACGAAGGTGGAACAACTGTTAAAGTATTACAACAGGAAAACAAGAAATCTCGAGGTAAAAAATGCAATCGGAAGTAAAAAGGTACGTGCCGGTTGCTATGTGGTGGTTATGTTGAATCTTGGAGATATAAAAGTAAAAAACTTAATGCTCGTGGAAAAAGTAATACATAAATTTGAAGCGGAAACCCACTCTATGGATTTAACACTGGCAGGAGGTGAATTTGTTGAATAACGGAGATTTACTTAATGTAATCAAACGGGCGGCAATGGAGGCAGTAAGAGCCAGTAAGCCGGTTACTGTAACTTATGGAACCATCATTTTAACAGAGCCTTTAACCATACAGCTTGACCAGAAAATAACTTTAACGGAAGATTTTCTTATTGTAACCAAAGAAATTCGGAAAAACCTTAAGAAAGGTCCTGTGGTACTTATCAGGGAACAGGGCGGGCAGAAGTATGTGATTTTGGGAACACTATAGGAGGTGCAAAATGACACCGGAAACAGAATATGAACTGGATTATTTGGAAGGCATGGAAGACGAAGAAACGGAAATGCCTTCCTTTGATTTTCGATTAAATACGGAAACAGGAAGAGTAAGCGGTTATGTGGAAGATTTGGATGCTGTGGAACAGACAATTCATATGATATTGTCCACGGAACGTTATAATCATTCTATTTATCCTTCAGATTACGGTGTGGAACTGAACGACCTGATTGGAGAGGACACAGAGTGGGTTATTCCGGAACTGGAAATGAGAATTACGGAGGCACTGCTTCAGGATGAAAGAATCACAGATGTAACGGATTTTGAATTTAATACAGAGACAAAGGGAACTGTATCTGTTTCGTTTTCTGTGGAAACAACAAAGGGAACATTGGATATTGAAAAGGAGGTGTCGATATAAATGGATTTTGATGAAAAGACCTATGAGAACCTTTTACAGGAAAAACTTAACATGGTGGATAGTAAGTATGACAAAAGGGAATCTTCCCTAATTTACAATGCACTTGCACCAAACAGCATGGAAATACGTTCCATGTATGTTTTTATCCAGTGGGTTTTTGATAATGTTTTTGGAGACACGGCAGAACGAGAATATCTGGAAAGAATTGCATTATTTACGAAAGGACTTATTCCTGCAAAAGCAACAAGAGCAGTATACAGACTTGAAACAAATGTGCCGGTGGAGACGGAAAGTAAGTTTACGTCTGCTGCTATGACGCTTGAGGTTACGGAAGAAATGGAAAGCATAGGAGGATATTACAATTATAAGGCGCAGTGCACGGAATATGGAATTTACGGAAATGGATATGCAGGAGCAGCGATTCCGGTGGAATATATACCAGGACTTGAACATTGTGAACTGGTGGAATTACTGGTACCGGGAGAAGATGAGGAAGATACGGAAGTTTTCCGCCAGAGGTGGAAGGACAGCTTTAGTGACACTGCATTTGGTGGAAATAAAGCAGATTATAAAGCAAAAGTAAATTCCATAGATGGAGTGGGTGCTTGTAAAGTTTACAGGTCAACGGATAGTACAGGGGAACAGGCAGGAGGATATGTAAAGACAACTATCATAAACTCTTCCTACGAAGCACCAAGCACAACGCTTGTTGATACTGTACAGCAGATAATAGATCCTACTAGAGATGGAGAAGGAAACGGATTGGCGCCGATAGGGCATAAAGTAACTGTTATTGGAGTGGAAGTCGTAGAAATAAATGTGGAAATGACTGTAATCTGTTCCGGAACAGTGGTGTTTGATGATATCAAAAGTTTCATTGAAAGTGCCATTAAAAAGTATTTCAAAGGACTTTCAGGGAGTTGGGCAAAAGAAGATTATATAACTGTATACAGTAGACAGGTACAAGCTGCCATTATAACGTCAGTAAAAGAGACTGAAGATATAACATCATTTAAGATGAATGGTGTCGATGGAAATATTGAGCTGACCTCCGACCAGATACCGGTACTTGGAGGTGTGACGAATGCAACGTGATTTGATTGATTTTCTTCCAGAAATATTTAAAACATTTGAAGAATTTAAGGAAATAATGCGTGTGGAGCAGAAGCAGATTTCTGATTTGTGGGAAACAATATATGACACTATAAATGAGGCACTTGTGGATGAAGCCACTGGTGAGGGTCTAAAGCGTTGGGAAAACATCTTAAACATAACAGCATTTGATACAGATGATGTAAAAGTGCGAAGGTTGCGAATCCAAGCAAAGATAATTGAGGATGGTCCATATACAGAACGTGTGCTTTGCAATATTCTGACAGGATTATGCGGTGAAAATGGTTATACAGCTGTTTTGAATAACGAGGAATACACTTTGACAATTAAGGTTGCGTTAACCAGTAAGAATCTAAAGGATGAAGTTATTGCCATGTGCGACAGGATTGTTCCTGCAAATATAATTCTGGACATTGACCTTATGTACAACACGCATGGAATCCTTAGAGGATATACGCACAAGCAACTTAGACAATTTACACACGGACAGTTAAAGAATGAGGTGTTACCATGAGAAAGAGTAAAAATTATGAAATGAGTTTGTTTGATGGAGATGATTTTTATAACGAAGAACAGCTTAATGAAAATACGGAAAAGATAGATGAAGCATTAAAAAATCTGGAAGATCCGGAATACAATGTTTCCGAGCAGAAAAAAGTAGAACAATTAAAATCCGGCGAAAGCTTAAAAGTGGCACTAAGAAAGCTTGCCAAGGCGGTAGCAGATTACATAAGCCATAAAGCGGACGAGGTGGCGCATATAACAGCAGAGGAACGTACTGCATGGAATGCTAAGTTGGGTGCAGAAAAGATAGCGGCAAATCTAACAACGGACACAGATGGCATGGTACTGGCAGCGGCTATGGGTAAGAATCTGCAAGAACAAATAAGTATACTAAATTCAAATAATGCTGCTAAACGTATTAAGGTGTTTGAGCGTTCGAACTCAGTTGACATACTAAATAATGTTAAATTATCTAGCGGAGCTTACCTAGTAAGCGAAGGTCATGCCTATGGAGACCAATGTCTTTATCTAATAAATGTGTGGGAAGGTAATAATTTCAGAATAACACCTATACTTAATTCAAGCAAATTAACTATAACAGGAGATGTTAGCACAGCCGAATTAATCATACAATCAACAGCACAACACAATTTGATATGGGCAATAAAGATTACTGAAACTTTTTAAAGTACAATATATAACCAATAAAAGAAAAGCAGAGGAGAAATAAAATGGAAAAAGTAGTATTAAAAGACGGAACAGAAATCCAGATTGCAGATGGAGCATCGGAAAATTGTATTACAGTACCGTTTACGGAAGAAGCAGAGGTGTCAGGAATTGTTGCTAATTTCACGCAGGATAACCTTGCAGAATTTAAGATTTACAATGCCAGCGGTGTGCTGTGCACTACAATTACAAACAAAAAGCTAAAGACCTACACGACGAATCTGGAAGAAAAGACAGTAACATTAAATGTGGAAGACGTTTCGGAGCTAGAAAGCAGAATTGCAGAACTGGAAGCAACACAGGAGATGCAGGACGTAGCGATTACAGAGCTTGCGGAAATGGCAACGGAGGTGTAGAAAATGGTTAATTTTTATGTATATCGCATTAACAAAGGAAAAATGAAACTGGAAGACGTTCCGTTAAAATGGAGAGCAGAAGTCACGGCGAAGTTGGAGGAAGAATGCTGATGTCATTTGAGATTGGAGTATTTTTCTTTGCATTAGTAAGTAAAGACAATGATTAATTAAAAGACCGCAAATATGCGGTTATTTTTATGAAGAGAAAGAGGTAGAGGGAATGGAAAAAATAAACATGATTAAAGCAGTTATTTTAACAATTATTGGAACGATTGGTAGCATTGTAACTAAATTCTTCGGCGGGTGGACAGAGGATTTGACAACATTATTAATCTTTATGGGAGTGGATTATCTGATGGGACTTGCGATTGCTGCATTCTGGAAGAGAAGCGGAAAATCTAAATCCGGTGCACTTAATAGTATTTCTGCATGGCAGGGCCTTATTAGAAAAGGCTGCTCTCTGTTAGTTGTATTAGTAGGACATCGCTTGGACTTGGCTGTGGGCACAGATTACATAAAGACTGCTGTAGTGATTGCATTTATCGCAAATGAAGCAATTTCTATTGTGGAAAATCTTGGAGTTATGGGGATTCCATTACCAGGAGTAATAACAAGAGCAATAGACGTGTTAAAGAATAAATCAGAGGGCGAGTAATCGTCCTCTTTCTATTAGAAAGGTTGTGGAAATTATGAAAACAAGCCAGAATGGGATAAATCTTATTAAGAAATTTGAAGGTTGCCAATTGAAAGCCTACAAATGTGCTGCGGGAGTGTGGACAATTGGGTATGGCCATACTTATGGAGTAAAATCTACTAATATTATTACCCGAGAACAGGCAGAACAATATTTAAAAGAAGACTTAGAGAGGTTCGAAAAGAAAGTAGAAAAGTACAATTACAGGTATAATTGGAACCAGAACGAATTTGATGCACTTGTTTCTTTTGCATTTAATACTGGAAGTATAGATAAGCTTACCGCAGATGGAACACGAAACAGAGAAGATATTGCAAAAAAAATCTTACTCTATAATAAAGCTGAAGGAAAGGTTTTGGCGGGGCTAACAAAACGTAGACAAGCAGAAAGAGAACTATTCCTTAAAAAACCGGAAGTTGCACCGGTGCAACAGTACGTAGCGAAAAACAAAACTACAGACGGAACCAGCTTAATCTGGGTGGTACAGCAGTGGCTTAATAAAGAATATGCAAAGTACATTAAAATTTGCGATACCTGCGGAAAAGAACTTCTAAAGGAAGATGGAGCATTTGGCTCCAAGACGAAAGCAGCGTTAACAATCGCCCTACAGGTATGGCTAAATGGATTTGAATGTGTAAACTTAAAAGTGGATGGAGAATTCGGAGATAAGACAAAGGCTGCATGCAAAGTTGTTAGTACAACAGTTAATGCGTACACCAGAGGGGCACAGATTGTACAAGGGATTCTTTATTGTAACAAATACAATCCACAGATGTTTAATGAGGTATTTAATAAAGACTGTGAAACGGCACTTAAGCGGTACCAGAAGGACCGTGGACTAGCTCCGGACGGTGCAGCCGGGAAGTTGTTTTTTGAAAATGCACTTAAATAAAAAAGAGGGAAGCCGGCTTACATTTGGCTTCCTTTTTTGATAAGATATGTTTTGATATACTTCTATGTGTCTAATTCCATATGCAAAAGAAAATAGGAGTTCCAATCTGCCCCATCATGTCATGCCCTAGATGAGGGCGCTTATAACCATAGGAGCGAGATGCCCCGAAATCATCATAGTCTGAGTAGGGAAAGTTTTTTGCAATAGGGAGAAAGGCTTTCAGACCATATCTTTTTTCAAAAACTGAGTTAGAAGGTTCAGCTTGTTTGGTTGTTTCTATCTCATATTCACCGACCATTCCACCTAACACAGCCGTATAGGCTTCCAGATAATAAGAATAATGCTCCATTTTTTCAGTTAGCTGTGTTAAAGTTTTTTCACCGGAAAGAAGAAGCTCAGCTAATTTTTTCATATCTGTCGATTGATATTTGCTGAAATTACCACCGTTTTTTGCTCCCAGGTAAGCTAATAATGAAATCCAGTCCAAGTGAATTTCCTGACCATAGGTAGCAAGGTCATACTGGTAGGCATCTCGCATTGCTTCACAGGTTACATTAAATTCTACCCATTTGATATAATCCTGTTTCTTCTCAGGCACAGGAGTGGAAGAAGGAGCGTTTCCTTTTAGAGTGGCTACAGGGGTTGAGGTGGGAAGAAAAGGGTGAAGCACATTGATTGCGTTCAGGGTGATGAAAAGTGCAACAAGCAAAAGTTCTATAGGAATTAATTGTTTTATTTTGTGTAATCTCATGAAAAACTCCAACGGTGAAATTACAATATTTTATGCCATGATAAAATCGGTCAGAACTATTTTTTATGGAAGTTTAAGGAATTGTACATAGAAAGAACACAAATATTTCATATGATGGAAAATGGGGAATGAAAAGGGAGGAAATTTATGACAAATAAGAAATATTATGAGCTGATTACGCCGTATAAAGATGCCATGTCTATTTTAATAGAACGGATTAATTTGTTGGATCATTACTTATACGAAGAATCTGATATAGAGCAGAAAGCAATCCATCATATTGAAAGCCGTATTAAATCGCAGGAAAGTATTGAAGCAAAGCTGAAAAAACTGAATCTTGCCGTAAATAAAGAGAATGCTATGGAGAATTTAAAAGATATTGCAGGAATTCGCGTGGTATGTTTTTTTGAAGCAGACATTTATAAATTAATTGATGTGTTAAAACGACAGAGTACGTTTATTTTGGTAAAAGAAAAAGATTACATAAAGAACCCCAAACCGAATGGTTATCGGAGTCTGCATATTATCCTGGCTGTACCGTTATATTATATGGACGCATCAGAGTATTTTCCGGTAGAAATCCAATTCCGCAGTATGGCAATGGATTTGTGGGCAAGTATGGAACATCGGATTTGCTATAAAAAAGACAAAGACGGAGTGCTCAAAGAAGAGTTTTTAAAATATGCAAAAGAACTAGAGCAGTTAGAAACAAATTTTCAGGAAAATATGAACAGAGTATGGGA
This sequence comes from Lachnospiraceae bacterium, assembly GCA_050874665.1. Taxonomy (GTDB): domain Bacteria; phylum Bacillota; class Clostridia; order Lachnospirales; family Lachnospiraceae; genus RUG11237. The sequence goes on from JBNMLC010000008.1 coordinate 11,596, forward strand.
AGCAAAGCAGGTGGCAACTTAAAAGGTTGTCGCCTTTTTTGTTTTGGAGTATACTAAATACATTATGATAGCATAAGGAGGAAGTATGGCAGAAACAGAGGAAAAGATGTATTACATGTTTCATAAGCCTTCTGGGTGTATTACGGCAAAAAAGGATGTACAACATAAAACGGTTATGGATTATTTTGAGCCTCAATTAAAGGAAAAGCTGCATCCGGTAGGGCGGTTAGATAAGGATACCGAAGGTTTGCTGCTGCTTACGAACGATGGCAAATGGAATCAGAATCTGATGCATCCCAAAAACCATGTGGAAAAAACATATTTTTTCTGGGCAGTAGGTGAATTAAATGCAGAAAAAAAGCAACAATTAGAACAGGGTGTATTTTTAAAAGGTGAAGTGGAAAAAACAAAGCCTGCAAAATTAGAAATACGAAATGCAGCGAAATTGCAGGATATCGAGCCATTGTTTTATGGAAAAAAATGTAGTAATATTGTAAAAAATCCCCGGAATCAAAATGTAATTTCGGGTTATTTGACCATAGAAGAGGGAAAAAAGCATCAGGTGAAGCGAATGCTGAAAGCCGTGGGGTGTTATGTGGTATACTTAAAACGTATACGTGTGGGAGCATTGTCGTTAGACGAAGGGCTGCAAAGGGGTAGCTATCGGAGGCTGACGGCGGAGGAATTGAAGCTCCTTTAAGCGTAGTGTTTGAAATAATATGAGAGCATAAAAGTAAATGGAAGAAAGGGTACAATAGTATGTTGAGCATTAGAGAATTATATAAAGAAAAGGAAGAATATATCAATACTGCAATTGAGGTGTGTGGCTGGGTACGCAGTATACGTTCTTCTAAGAATTTTGGATTTATTATGATAAATGATGGAACTTTTTTTGAATCTCTGCAGATTGTATATGATGATAAGCTTGATAATTTTTCAAAAATCAGTAAATTAAATGTGGGAGCAGCTTTGATAATCAGGGGAAAGCTTGTGGCGACGCCAACCGCAAAGCAGCCTTTTGAAATTCAGGCAGAAGCGGTTGAAATAGAGGGAGAATCCACACCGGATTATCCATTACAAAAGAAGAAACATTCCTTTGAATATTTAAGAACTATTTCCCATTTAAGACCAAGAACTAATACATTTCAGGCAGTGTTTCGCGTCCGTTCTCTTTGTGCATATGCCATTCATAAGTTTTTTCAGGAAAGGGATTTTGTGTACGTGCATACTCCGATTATTACCGGAAGCGACTGTGAAGGTGCGGGGGAAATGTTTCGGATTACTACACTAGATCTGAAAAATATTCCGTATCGTGCAGATGGGACGGTAGACTATAGCAAGGATTTTTTCGGAAAGGAAACAAATTTAACGGTAAGTGGGCAGCTAAATGGGGAAACGTTTGCCTGTGCTTTTCGAAATATATATACGTTCGGACCGACCTTTCGTGCAGAAAATTCTAATACTACACGCCACGCAGCAGAATTTTGGATGATTGAACCGGAAATCGCTTTTGCGGATTTAGAAGATGACATGGAATTGGCGGAATCTATGATAAAGTATGTTATCTCCTATGTACTAGAACATGCACCGGAAGAGATGGAATTTTTCAATCAATATGTGGATAAAAACCTCTTAGAACGTTTGGAATGTGTATTACATTCCGATTTTGCAAGAGTGACCTATACGCAGGCAGTGGAATTGTTAGAAAAGTATAATGACAAATTTGAATATAAGGTAAGTTGGGGCTGTGATTTGCAGACAGAGCATGAACGTTTTCTGACAGAAGAAATCTACAAATCGCCAGTGTTTGTCACAGATTATCCAAAGGAAATCAAAGCATTCTATATGAAATTAAATGAAGATGGCAAAACCGTAGCCGCGGTAGACTGTCTGGTACCGGGAATAGGAGAAATTATTGGGGGAAGCCAGAGAGAGGATGACTATGATAAACTTTTGGCTCGTATGCAAGAGTCCGGACTGAAAGAGGAAGATTATGAATTTTATCTGGATTTAAGAAAATATGGAAGCGTAAGGCATGCAGGATTTGGACTTGGATTTGAACGTATGGTAATGTATTTAACGGGAATGGGAAATATACGTGATGTAATACCGTTTCCTAGAACAGTGAATAATTGTGAGGTGTAGGGAGAGCAAACATTTTATAGTGTACGGAGCATTTTCCATTCTGGGTTCTTTGCATTTCCTATACACAAAAACAATCATTGACTGCACAGAGAGCGACATTGGCACAATTAAATATTATGCAGGGATGGATGGTTATCGACACTTTGTTTTCTTAAAAATATCTCGAATACTCTCCTTTATTCTATATCCTTGTGTTATAATGTGTGGGAGGAAGTAAACAGTCGAGGAGTGAACAAACTATGGGTATTTATTTTAATCCAGGAAATGAAGGTTTTAGAAGAGTAATACGTTCCAAAATATATATAGATAAAACAGGATTGTTGGAATATACGAATTCTGTGTTAGAGACGGAGCAAAGCTATATTTGTGTCAGCAGACCGAGGCGGTTTGGAAAATCCATTGCGGCAGAAATGCTGGTGGCTTATTATGATAAAAGCTGTGATTCAAAAGAATTATTTCAAGGCTGTAAGATTGCAGAGAGTGAGGAGTTTACTAAACATTTGAATCAATATGATGTATTGCATATTGATGTAAATTATTTTCGAGGACAATCTGCTAACGGGCTGGAAACAGTAGAAAATATACAGCGTCTTGTGATTGAAGAGTTAAGAGAATACTATCCAAATGGAGTCAGCGATGGTGATTGTAGTTTGCCAGTTGTATTGACAAAAATTAACAATAAGTACGGTGCAAAATTTGTTATTATTATAGACGAATGGGATGCAATATTCCGAGAAAATAAAAATGACGAAGCAGCGCAGAGGAAGTATATTACTTTATTGCGCGGATTATTCAAAGATGCCCCTTCGAAAAAGTTTTTAAAGCTTGGATATCTGACCGGTATATTACCAATTAAAAAATACGGGACAGAGTCTGCTCTTAACAATTTTGATGAATTTACTATGCTAGAATCGGATATGCTTGCAGAATATGTGGGATTTACAGAGACGGAAGTAAGTGCTCTGTATGAAGAATATGGCATGGATTTTGAAGAAGCAAAAAAGTGGTATGACGGATACCATTTGACAGAAGATTTGCACATTTATAATCCAAAATCAGTGGTGGATTCCGTACGAAGAAAAAAAATAGGAAATTACTGGACGAGTACAGAAACTTATGAATCTTTAAAATATTATATCAATATGAATTTTGATGGATTAAAGGATACCATTATACAAATGCTCGCAGGTGGACGATGCAAAGTGGATACTAATACTTTTGAAAATGATATGGTATCCTTTCAGAGTAAAGATGATGTCTTAACGGTGCTTGTGCATCTTGGCTATTTGGCTTATGACGGTAAAGCGGAGGAAGTAACGATTCCTAATGAGGAAGTTCGTGCTGCGTTTATTCGTGCCATTAAAAAAAGTAATTGGAATTATGTAATCGAAGCAATTGCAGCCTCAGACCAGTTGTTACATGCAACCTGGCAGGGGGATGAGGAAGCCGTAGCTGAAGGAATTGATAAGGTACATCAGGCGAACACATCAATTCTTAACTACAATGATGAAAATGCTTTAAGTTGTTACTAATGGTGGGAATTAATTATGATAAGGAAAATAAGAAGCATGAATGTGTGATTGAAGAAGATGCTAAGAAAAGGGGATAAGAAACTTTAAAATTAATTGCACTCAAACAGAAATATTGTTATAATAAACAGGTTGCCAATGTGTGTCCACATTTGCAACTTGTTTTAATATTCACACACACACATAGCGAGGTAGATGAAATGATAGAAATCAGATGGCATGGCAGAGGAGGCCAGGGTGCCAAGACAGCAGCAATGCTTTTGGCAGACGTTGCCTTCTTTACCGGTAAGTATGTTCAGGCATTTCCGGAATATGGACCGGAACGAATGGGAGCACCAGTAACTGTTTATAATCGAATTGATGATAAGAATATCAGAGTCCACTCTAATATTTATCAGCCGGATTATTCCATTGTAGTGGATGAAAGTTTACTAGAAGTGGTAAATGTAACTGCCGGATTAAAAAAAGAAGGTGCAGTTATAGTTAATACAAGTAAGCCAAAGGAAGAAATTATTCCTCATCTTCATGGATATGAAGGTGAATTGTATACGATAGATGCAAGAAAGGTGTCTATGGAAACTTTGGGAAAATATTTCCCAAATACACCAATGCTTGCGGCAGTAGTCAAAATTACAAAAGCTGTAGACGAGGAAACATTTTTAAAAGAAATGGAAGTTTCATTCAAGAAAAAGTTTGCTACAAAACCGGAAGTTATTGAAGGAAATCTTGCAGCACTCCGTATGGCATTAAAGGAGGTACAATAAAATGGCGTTACAGGCAAAGGATATTAGTGAAAAGAGCAAATGGCAGGAAATCACAGAAGGAAATCAGATTTGGGAGCCGGCAACTTCAAAAAATTTTAATACAGGAGAATGGGCGAAAGACCAGCCTGTATTTCTTAAGGAAAAATGTACACAGTGTCTTTTATGTACTCCGGTGTGCCCGGACAGTGCAATTCCTGTAAAGGATAAAAAGCGTCTTGATTTTGACTATGACCACTGCAAAGGATGTGGAATTTGTGTAAAAGCATGTCCATTTTCCGCAATTACTATGGAAGGAGTGAAGTAATATGGCAAAGAGAGAGAGATTGTCAGGTAATGAAGCAGCAGCAATTGCACTTCGTCAGATTAATCCGGATGTATTTCCGGCATTTCCAATTACTCCATCTACAGAAATTCCGGAATATTTTTCAAAATTTGTGGCCGATGGTTTAGTAGATACGGAATTTATAACGGTGGAAAGTGAACATAGTTCTATGAGTGCAGCATTAGGTGCTGAGGCAGCAGGGGCACGTTCACTTACAGCAACATCTTCCTGTGGTATGGCACTCATGTGGGAAGAATTATATGTAGCAGCATCGGATAGGCTTCCGTTAATGCTTGCTTTAGTCAATCGTGCATTATCCGGTCCGATTAACATTAACTGTGACCATTCTGACAGTATGGGAGCAAGAGATGCAGGCTGGATTCAGTTATATGCAGAGAGCAATCAGGAAGTATATGATAATTTTGTTATGGCATACAGAATTGCAGAGCATAAAGATGTAAGATTGCCAATTATGGTATGCCAGGACGGATTTATTACAAGTCATGCAGTACAGAATATGGAATTATTAGAAGATGAACAGGTAAAGAGCTTTGTTGGTGAATATGAACCGGAGCATTATCTTTTAAACCCAAAGGAATCTATGGCGGTTGGACCTTACGGGGTTTCTAATTATTATATGGAATCAAAGTATGCCCAGGTTCAGGCAATGAAAAATGTGAAAAAAGTTGCAGTGGAGGTAATGAATGAATTTGCAAATATGTCCGGAAGACAGTATGGTTTATTCGAAGAGTATCGCTTAGAAGATGCAGAATATGCCATTGTAATTATCGGCTCTGCAGCCGGAACGGCAAAAGATGCCATTGACCGTTTAAGAGAAGAAGGAAGAAAAGTTGGTTTATTAAAAATTCGTTTCTTCCGTCCATTCCCGGGAGAAGAAATCGCAGCAGCATTGTCTAAGGTAAAAGCAGTTGGTATTATGGACAGAGCAGAAAGCTTTAGTACTCAGGGAGGACCTTTATGCGCTGAAACTATGGCTGCATTACATAGAGCAGGAAATACCGCAAGGACAGTAGAGTATATGTATGGTCTTGGCGGACGTGATATTAAGGTGGAAGATTTTTGGCAGGTTTTTGATGAGTTAGAAGAAGTTAGCAATGGAAAGACAGTAGATGGATATCAGTATATCGGTCTGCGTAAATAGGAGGTAAACAAGATGAGTTATAATTTTAAAGAGACAATGAATAAACCAGAACGTTTAGCTCCAGGTCATCGCATGTGCGCAGGCTGCGGTGGTACAATCGCTGTCCGCAATGTGCTTCGAGGACTTCATGAGGGCGACAGAGCAGTCATCGGAAATGCAACCGGATGCCTGGAAGTATCTACTTTTATGTACCCATACACAGCCTGGGAAGATAGTTACATTCATAATGCGTTTGAAAATGCAGGAGCAACGTTAAGTGGTGTAGAGGCTGCTTACAATGTCATGAAAAAGAAGGGAAAGTTAGACGAAACTTACAAATTTATCGCATTTGGCGGTGATGGTGGTACTTATGATATTGGTTTTCAGTCTTTATCAGGTGCAATGGAACGTAATCATGACTTAGTATATGTATGCTACGATAATGGGGCATATATGAACACAGGTATCCAACGTTCTTCTGCGACACCAATGTATGCAGATACTACTACAACACCGGTAGGAACTGTTTCCGTTGGAAAACAACAGAATCGCAAAGATTTAACAGCTATTATTGCAGAACATTACGTGCCATATGCAGCACAGACAACATTTGTTCAGAATTTTAAGGATTTACATATCAAAGCAGAAAAGGCTATTTATAAGCAGGGAGCAGCATTTTTAAATATTATGTCACCATGTCCAAGAGGCTGGAGATATCCTACGGAGGACATTATGGAGATTTGTAAATTGGCAGTGGAAACGAATTACTGGCCATTATTTGAAGTCGAAGACGGAAAATGGTCTTTAAATTACGAACCGAAAAAGCGGCTTCCAATTGAGGATTTCCTTAGAAAACAGGGAAGATTTAAACACTTATTTAAAAAGGAAAATGAACATCTTATCGAAGTGTACCAAAGGGAAGTAGACAGAAGATGGGAAGACTTAGTAAGACGTTGTAATGAATAGGTTAAGAAAATCTTCAGAGAAAGTTAAGAAAAGTAATATTTTAAATTTTTTTATAATATGATATACTTGTAAATGTCCAATAAAGAGGAAAAGTATTATGAGGAAAGGAATTTAAAAATGAAAAAGAAAATTGTATTATTACTTTGTGTAGCAACTATGGCATGCATGAGCTTTACAGCATGTGGAAGCAACAGCAACGAGCCTGCAACAGAGGAAACAGGCGATACAACAGACGGTACAGTAGGAGACGCTGAAGGAGATGCAGCAGCAAATGATGTAGCTGCTGAAGGCGAAGATACCAATGCAGATACTACAGCACCGGAAGAATCTGAAGCTGGTGATACAGCACAAGAAGTTGCACCAGAAGATGCAGCAGTAGAAGAACAGCAGCAGACAGAAGAATCTGAAAATGCAGCAGTAGAAGAACAGCAGACAGAAGAATCTGAAAATGCAGCAGTAGAAGAACAGCAGACAGAAGAATCTGAATCTGCAACAGAATAATTTTTGCAAATAGTAAAGTAAATCAGAACAAGAAGAAAACCATCCATATCAGAGATATCATCTTGATATGGATGGTTTTTTAAATGTCACTAACGGATAAGATTCCTTCAATAGCTAAGAGCATTTTTTTGTAGTGAAGGCGTTGATACTTATCGTTAATTTTTAACGTGGTAATAATCGTCATATTTTGGTTTTTAAATTGTGGTGTAATGACTTCAAAGGTATCAATTAAAATATTTTCTTCCTTCATTTTGTCCAAAAATGCAGAAATGGTATTGGTATTATCAATTTCTAAACAAACGCCAAAGAATTTAGAGTGTCGTGTGAAATAATTATCAATGGCAGGAAGTCCCTGCAAGGCAAATAGCACGAGAAGACTTGCCAGAGCCCCACCCTCTACAAAGCCGCAGCCTACGGCTAAGCCGATGCAGGCACAAGTCCAAAGACTGGCAGCAGTGGTGAGACCGCGAATCTGGTGGTCACGAGATACCAAAATGGTGCCGACGCCTAAGAACCCAACCCCGCTGATTACTTGTGCTGCCATTCTTGACATATCGGCTTCTCCGGGAAATTCTACGCTCATAAATTGACCTGTCAGAGAAACTAAAGCGGAACCTAAGCACACGATGGTGTGCGTTTTCATACCGGCTCCCTTTCGACGGACGCCACGGTTAATGCCGATGATAGCCCCTAAAAGCATGGCGACTAACATACGAATTGCAATATTTGTCATAGTCCAGTCCGTAAAATTGCTGTTAAACATATCACTCATCCTTTCACATCTATTCAAAACTCATACTAAAATTAAAACGATCGCCCCTTGCACGCACGATAAAATATTCAATTGGACCAATTCCTTCAATGGCAAATACAGAAATCTGCTTTAAGATGGGCATTGCTTCATTGATTTGTAATAATTCGATTTCTTCATTCATGGGCAAAGTGGCTTCAATACTTACTTTACGGCAGATGGGGTGAGAATATTCGTACGTTTTCATTAATACCTCATTAACAGAGCGGAAATTTTCCAAATGAGAATCAAAATCAGGTACATATTTTTCGGGAAGGATAGAATAGCATATGGCAAAAGGTTTAAAATCAATAGAACGCAGAACCTTTAAGCGGTACACGTAATCATCCTGATTCAATTCCAATGCATTGCGTTCTATCGGCCCTGCCAATACTTTTTTTATATCCAGAATGCATGTTTCGTAATTGCGGTCTCCCTGATTTAGAATTTCAGAGAATCCCATGCCGTTATTGTGATGAAAAAGAATGGGTTTTTGTTTTTCAGCCACAAAAAATCCCCTTCCTTTTTCCGAGTACACCAGACCCTGCGCACGTAGTGTGGCAAGGGCACTTCTCACCACATTACGGTTTACTGAAAATAAGGCTGCAAGTGTATTTTCAGAAGGAAGTTTATCGTGTGGTTTTAATTTATTCTGGCGAATGTACTTTTTCAGATAATTAATTATGGATAAACTTAATTCGGCTGGAGATTTTTTGTCTGTATTCATAGTAAAACCTTCTTTTATATTATAATAAATGTTCTAAATCATCTTAAGGAATGAGGCATGGCCCCCTGTTCTAACTCGCTGTTAATCAGCTCAATCGCAGCAGGTAATTCTCTCATGGTACGGATAACGTAATGAGCACCATTATCATAGAAACGATTGGTTACAGTTTTAACCATTTCCTCTAACTCTGCCGTTGTCATAGAGAGAGTTTCTTCTTCATGAAGTCCCATTTCATTACTTCCAATTACGACACCAATGCTCCAGCAGCCGGCATTCACGCCCTCCTTCACATCTGATTTTGTATCACCAACTTTTACGAAATGTGACATTGGATAAATGCCAAGTTCCATTGCATTGCGGTAACACATCCAGGGAAGGGGACGTCCTGCCGGAAGAGAGTCAGGTGTAAAGTAACAGTCAGGTGCATACCCCTGCTTTTTGGCTTCTGGAACAACAATATTCATCATGGTGTTAGTATAACCCGTAGTGGAACCAATTTTCAACCCCATCTCACGAAGTTTTGCAACCGTTTCGACAACACCGTCAATTGGTGTAGCATAATTAGGAAGAATTTTTAGAAGAGAAGGTTCAAATTCTTTATACATTGCTACAACGTCATCTTCGGTAGGTGCATTTTGATGTACTTTAATCCATTCGTCCTTAATTCGAGGCACCTGGGTCAGTGCACGAATATGATCAATTTTTAACATTCCCATAGGTCCACGGGCTTCTTCTAAAGTAATAGCAACGCCTTTATTTTTAAATACTTCTAAGAATACTTCTACTGGAGCAAAACAGCCATAGTCAACAGTAGTTCCTGCCCAGTCAAAAATAACTCCTTCAATCTTGTTTTCACACATTGTATATTCCTCCATTCAGTTAGATTTAAAATGATTGTTTTCAAGTTGGCTACACCTTAACATGGTACCAAGTTTGTGTCAACAAAGGATTTTGGATTTGGTTTGAATCGTTGCTAGGAAAGAGCAGTGAGGTAGGATACCAGCACAATTCCAACAAAGATGATTACGGAGCCGATGAGTTTCGGCTGCCAGTTGGGATTTTTGGAACGCAGGGAGGTGTAGAGGGCAACAAAGACTACAGATACTTCGCGAATGGAGGAAATGTAGCTTGCGTTAGAATGGGTCATGGCAAGCAGTATCAGGCAGTAGGCAGCTACCATGAAAACAGAAATTCCAAGAATACAAAACTTACCCTTTCCGGCCAGTTCAACTTTTATCTTATCTTTTTTACAGAGTATAGGTGCAAGTAGAAGGGTAGGAATCAAGGTGATGACAGAATAGACAATAAAGGGGTTTGTGTATCGTACATTTACCTTATCCGACAAGGTGTATAAGGCGATAACGATACCTAGCAGTATAGAAAGTCTGGTAGAAGAATCTTCTATCAATGTTTTAAAAGGGGCCAGAAGACTTTTTAGATTCAAGGCGGGCATATTCACAATATAGATGCCAAATACAATAAAAAGGAGGGAGAGAAATACAGGAAAGGTCAGAGTTTCTAAACCCAGGACGATAGACAAAATACAGACAAACACAGGGGCAGAGCCTCTGGTTAAAGGGTATACAATAGAAAGATTACCGGACTGATAGCATTTTCCAAGCAATACATAGTAGAGTGCCTGCAAAAGACCGGAGAAAATCAAAGTAGGAAGTGCTTCTTTTGGTGGAAATCCGAAACAGATTATGCTAAATGGAATCAGGTAAATAACAGTGATAACCATCTGCAGCCATAATGCAGTCAGGTTATCTTTAGTATCCTTTAGAATTATGTTCCATGTGGCATGCAGCATGGCAGCAATCATAATGAGTGTAAGCGTTTGTAAGTTCATAGAATCATCCTTTCTGAAGTTGTGTCTGTGGAATGAAAAGTGGTATCAAAATATGATGGCTTCGATTCTACACTGATACAAAATAAAAAGCAAGTCAAAAATTTAAAAAATAGATTTGACACAAACTTGGTACCATGTTAGTGTGGATACAAGTTAAACATCACAAAAGCGTGATAAAAATTTGGCACAATGATACAGCAAATAAGAATTGGAGGAATTTATTATGGAAAAAATCAAACGTAACATTTTATTAAATCCGGGTCCTGCTACCACAACCGATACAGTGAAATATGCTCAGGTGGTTCCTGATATTTGTCCAAGAGAAAAAGAATTTGGCGATATTATGAGAGATATCAGAGAAGAATTGGTAAAGATTGTTCATGGTGATCCGAAAAAATACACATCCGTATTATTTTGCGGTTCCGGTACTATTAATATTGATGTGTTAATGAACTCCTTAGTACCGGAAAATAAAAAGGCACTGGTAATAAATAATGGAGCATACAGCTCAAGAGCAGTAGAGGTGTTGCAGTATTATCATATTCCATATATGGAATTGAAATTTCCGTATGATGAACTTCCGGATTTAGAACTGGTAAAAAAGACATTAAAGGAAAACCCGGACATTGCATTGGTACATACGACACATAACGAAACAGGAACAGGTATTTTGAATCCAATCCGTGAGATTGGTGAAATTGTCCACGAGGCTGGTGCCGTATTTACTGTAGATACCACATCTACTTACGCAATGCTTCCAATCGATATGGAAAAGGATAATTTAGACTTTGTTATGGCATCTTCCCAAAAGGGTCTTATGGCGATGACCGGACTTTCTTTTGTGGTAGGTAAAACGGAAATTATTGAGAAATCTAAGGAGTATCCTACACGTTCTTATTATTGTAATTTATATATGCAGTATTCCTTCTTTGAAAAGACGGGAGAAATGCATTTTACACCGCCGGTACAGACAGTATATTCGGTAAAACAGGCAATTAAGGAATACTGGCAGGAAGGAGAAATGGGTAAATACGAACGCCATATGAGAGTATGGGAAGCCATTCATAAGGGAAAAGAGGAATTGGGCTTAAAAGATATTATTAAAAAGGAATGGCAGTCTGGAATGGTTGTTTCTATTAAATATCCAAAAGACGAAAATTGGGATTTTGAAAAAATCCATGATTATTGTTATGAAAGAGGATTTACCATTTATCCGGGAAAAATATCAACTACAGATACGTTCCGCCTTTGCTCACTTGGGGCAATTGATGTGGAAGATATAGAGGCTTTCTTTAAAGTGTTAAGAGAGGCAATGGAATGTTATCATGTGGCTATTCCGGCAAAGTATTAAAAAATAGAAAATAACAAGCATTTGACAGATAAAAAGACATATATTACAATATCGTTAAATTTAAAAATAAGTAAAATAAATAGCAAACAGACAAATAAAAAACGGATAGAAAAGATAAACAAAGGCGTTTACATCTAAGACAGGTGTAGGCGCCTTTTGCGTTACAATGAAGCAGCAGTAGTTCTGTCAGAAGGCAGACAAATTAGAAAAGAGGCGAATAAAATGGCAGAGGAATTTTTAAAAATAGATGGAATTTGTAAAAAATATGGTTCGTTTACAGCATTGGAAGATATTAATTTATCAATAAATAAGGGAGAATTTGTCTGCTTGTTAGGACCGTCCGGGTGTGGTAAGACTACATTATTACGAATTATTGCAGGACTGGAGAAACCGACCAAAGGAAAGATTTTGTTAAATGGTGTAGATGCCACCAATTTTCATCCAAGTAAGCGTAATTTTGGAATTGTGTTTCAGTCGTATGCACTCTTCCCCAACATGACAGTAAAAGATAATATAGCTTTTGGATTAAAAAACAAAAAAATGAAAAAGCAGGAAATCGAAGAAAAAGTCAGACATTCTTTAGAGCAGGTAAATCTTGTAGAGCACATGAATAAATATCCTGCCCAGTTATCCGGAGGACAGCAGCAGAGAATTGCTTTAGCAAGGGCGATTGTGCTTTCACCAGACTTTCTTTTGTTAGATGAACCTTTATCGGCATTAGATGCCAAGGTAAGACAAAAAGTAAGAAAAGAAATAAGGAAGCTGCAGCAGGATCTTGGAATTACGACAATCATGGTAACTCATGACCAGGAAGAAGCGCTTACTATGGCTGATAAAATTATAGTTATGAACAATGCCTGTGTGCGTCAGGAGGGAACACCATTAGAAATCTATGAAAATCCGAATTCTCCTTTTGTTGCAGACTTTATTGGTTCCATTAACTTTTTTCAGGCGGACGTAAGAAAAAATGCAGAGAAAATGACAGAAGATAAGGAACTTCTGATCAGCGACCTGGAAAAAAACCGTTATAAAATTAAGGCATGTCGTCCCGAAAATATTGAAATTGTGGAATTTAAATCATTAAATTCATTTCGAGTAAAGGTAAAAGAAATTGAATTTCATGGATTTTGCTATAGAATTACGATGTCTTTAAGAGATGAGAGTGAAAGCACCTTTAACCATGAATATATTTCCTGTGATATGACAACAGAAGAATTTAACCGCATGCAGATTAAAGTAGGAGATAAGATTTCTATTCGTTTTAAGGACGGAAAACTTCATTATTATAATTTAAATGCTGAAAAAGCAAAGCAGTAATTTGGGCAGGAGGTAGATTGTATGAAAAAAACAAATAAATTTAACAGTTTTAACCCCAGCGAATTTGCCCAAAGAATTTTAATTCTTGTCATGCTTGCATGGTTTTTCATTTTTCTCATTGTTCCAATCATCACTATATTTGGTCAGGTATTTACAGATAATATCGGAAACTGGGTTGGATTAGAGAACTTTAAAACGTATTTTGAAAGTAAAACATTATCGATAGCTATTGTTCATTCCATTTCGGTGTCTTTGATTACTGCGTTTACCAGCACAACATTGGGACTATTATTTGCGTATGGAATTACGAGAACTAATATGAAGTGGAAGGGCTGTTATCGCTATGTGGCTATGCTTCCCTTGTTTTTACCTACGATGGTTCATGGAATGTCCCTGATTTATATTTTTGGAAAAATGGGATTCGTAACAAAATACGGAATTGATATTGGATTATATGGAAAAACAGGTATTACTCTGGCGGAGATATTTTATACTTTTCCACAAGCATTTTTGGTGTTGGTTGTGGCATTGCAAAGTGCAGATAACCGTCTGTATGAAGCAGCTTCTGTATTGGGTTCAAATCCGGTAAAGACATTTTTCAGAATTACATTGCCAAATATAAAATATGGTCTGGTGAATGCGTTTATTGTATGTTTTACTTTAAGCTTTACGGACTTTGGTGCACCACAGGTGGTTGGCGGAAGTTATAATGTACTGGCCACAGACATCTATAAGCAGGTAGTAGGACAGCAGAATATGTCTATGGGAGCAGTGGTTGGTGTAATTCTTACCATTCCGGCGTTTATAGCTTTTATAATTGATTATATTATGAGAAAGAAAAGTGCATCTGATGAATTATCTTCTAAGGCGGTTGCATTTGTGCCAGAAGAATCAAAGTCCAGAGATGTGGTATATCAGATTTATTGTACGGTGATTGTGGCAATTAATGTGCTGCTTGTTGCAGCAATATTGATTTCTGCGATTGTGAACCGTTGGCCAAATGATATGACATTGACCTTAAAGCATTTTGACTTTGAAACGAAACTGGTAGGAAGTGGTATGGTTTCCTTTGTAAATAGTTTTAAGCTCTCGATTGGAGCCGCCATTGTGGGTACCATGATTGTCTTTAGTACGGCATACTTAATTGAAAGGGCAAAGCCAATGGCAAAGATAAGAAGCTTTTGCAGATTTCTTGCCATGATTCCGATGGCACTGCCGGGACTGGTGCTTGGACTTTCCTATATTATGTTTTTTAATAAGCAGTGGATTGACATACCGTTGCTTGGGATTTCAGTATCGAATCCTTTTACCGGTTTATATGGTACCGTGGCAATTATGATACTTTGCAATGTAATTCATATGTATTCTGTTACATTTGTAACGGCGACCACAGCGGTAAAGACATTAGACAGAGAATATGAAAATGTGGCGGATTCTATGTCGGTGCCGTTCTGGGTAGTCTTTTTTAAGGTTTCACTTCCCATGTCTATGGCGGCGGTACTTGAAATATTTATGTATTATTTTGTCAATTCTATGGTAACAGTATCAGCTATTGTGTTCTTATATAATACGACAAATAAACCGGCAGCAATAGCTATTTTAAATATGGATGACAATGGTGACTATGCAGCGGCAGCGGCTATGTCAGTATTAATTCTTTTGATTAACATTATCGCAAGGCTTATTTATGAACTTGTGAATAGTAAGCTTACAAAAAAGGTTGACCATTGGAAGAAAGGATGAGTGATTATGATGAAAAGGTTCATATCAATTTTATTAAGTGCGGCACTTATGGCATGTTGTCTTACCGGCTGTGAAGTAAAGAAAACAAATTCTGTTCATAGTACAGAAACGGCAAAAACATCAGAGGCGGAAGGAGAAAGCGCGGAATCAGGAACATTGACTGTGTATACAGCACTAGAAGATGATATCATTGAAGAATATCTGGCACCCTTTAGGGAACAGTATCCGAATATTGAGTTGAATGTGATTAGAGATTCTACAGGTACGATTATTGCAAAAATAATTGCAGAAAAGGATAATCCGGTTGCAGATGTGGTCTGGGGAACTTCAGCCAGTGTATTACTGCAGTTACAGAAATATGATTTGATTCAAGGTTACACCCCAGAGGGTGCGGAGCGTATTTTGGAACAGTTTAAGGATTCCTCTGACCCTATGCTTTGGACAGGAATTGAAGCGTATGAAACAGCGTTTCTTGTAAATACAGATGAATGTGAAAGACTTGGTATTCCAGTGCCGACTTCTATGGAGGATTTGCTTCAACCATGCTATAAAGGCTTGATTGTAATGCCTGACCCGACTTCTTCCGGAACGGGGCTTTTAACAGTAAACGGTGTTTTGCAGATGATGGGAGAAGAAGAGGGCTGGAATTATTTAGAAAAATTAAATGAAAATATATTATCCTATACCACCTCCGGTTCCAAACCTGCAAAAATGGCTGCATCTGGGGAATGTGTCATCGGAATTTCTATGGGATATCGATGTGCACAGCTATATCAGGAAGGAAATCCGGTAGAGGTTGTATTTCCCAATGAAGGCAAAGGCGCATCCGGCTGGGATATAGAAGCCAATTGTTTGATTAATAAACAGGAAATCAACCCGTGTGCGTATACATTTTTGGACTGGGCTATTTCAGACGCTGCGATGGAAAAATATGCAGCAGAGTATCCGATTACCGGTATTGGTGTGATTGGAGAAGTACCGGAAGGTTATAGCCAGACACCGTTAGAAAATTTGTGTGACCTTGATTTAGCAAAGGCTGCAGAGGATAGAGATGCAAACCTTGCAAAATTTGAAGAATTTTTGGCTGAAAAAACACAGTAACAAATATTACCAGCATAGAAAAATAATCTCCGCAAATACTATTTACAAGATAAGCGGCGGAACATCTTACCTGTATAGAACAGATAAGGTATTCCAAACCTTATCTGCGAACACTATAAATATAGAAGAAAAATGTATTACGGAGGTAAACAAAATGAGCAGCAGCAACAACAGTGGTTCTAACAGAATGGAAGTACCAGAAGCAAAGGCAGCAATGGACAGATTCAAAACAGAAGTAGCTTCTGAACTTGGAGTACCTTTAAAAGAAGGTTACAACGGTGATTTGACATCAGCTCAGGCAGGTTCTATCGGTGGCGAAATGGTCAAAAAAATGATCAGAGCCCAGGAAGAACAGATGATGAGTAAATAAGAAGTATTTTGAGAGGCTGTGCACTAAGTGATTGGTGCACAGCTTCTTTTTGGTGGAAAGCGTAATGCGAACAGTTGTGATTTCACTGAATGATTACATGAAAAAATATTTTCAATGGTAAAAACTATAGTAATTTTATGGAAAATCCGCTATACTAAGGAATAAGTATCGTCAAAATTACATCGGAGGTAAGGAATATGGCAGATTCCATGATAACAAAGCAGGCACTTGCGTTTGCTTTAAAAGAACGAATGGAGGAAAAAACGTTTGAAAAAATAAGCGTGAGTGATATTTGCGAAAGTTGTGATATGAACCGCAAAAGCTTTTACTATCACTTTAAGGATAAATATGATTTAGTTAACTGGATTTTTAGGACAGAGTTTGCGGAATCAAGTAAAAAGAATTATCCTGATTTTTGGAAGCTGATGGGAAATCTGTGTGATTATCTTTATGTGAACAAAGAATTTTATTTCAAAGCAATGCAGATTAAGGGGCAGAACTCCTTTGCGGAATATTTTAAAGAATATTTGTATTCTTTCATTTCGGAATATATCGACCCCTTCTTAGAGGGCGAGGAAAGAAGAGCGTTTTACATATTGTTTTTGACGGATGCTTGTGTTGCTTCGATAGAAAGATGGATTTTGCCGCAGAATGGAATTACCCCGAAAAAATTTTTAGAACTAATGCAGTCATGTATTGCAGACATGGGACGAAAAATCTTATGGAATATTTAAACATGGAACACAAATTGCTTTTTGTCCCAAAAAGCGACAGATTTTCAAAAGTGTCCCAAAAAGGGATAACGCAAATTTTATGTCCGGTGCATTTGAGAAAAAAATTCATTATAATAAACAATGTTTGAGAGTTCATAGCTGATACAAATTCTTCTCTGCCTGCCAGGCTAAGAAGAAAATTGCTGTGGCGAGGAGAATTTGTATCAGCTATAAGCGTCTATATAAGCTGAATAGTTACAAAACATTAAAGGAGAGGAAGATATGAGTAAAAAGTTTAATGGCTTGACCGACAAAGAGGTCGAAGAAAGCCGGAAGAAGCATGGTTCTAATCAGATTAAAGAAGCAGAACCGGAAACTTTCTGGCAACAGTTTTTAGCAGGATTTGAGGATCCGATGATTCGTATTCTGTGCGTAATCGCAGTCATCATGCTTGTAATGTTCTTTTTAGGACAGAGCGAATGGTATGAACCGGTGGGCACATTGATTGCGGTGTTACTGGTTAACTTTGTTTCAGCAAAAACAGGGGTTGCCAATGATAATGCCTACAAGAAGCTGAAAGAATCCCAGAAGAAAGATACTGCAAAAGTGATTCGAAATGGCGTGGTAACAGTAATCGAAGTAGACGATTTAGTCGTGGGAGATATTGTGGTAGTCCAGTCAGGTGATAAGATTTTAGCAGACGGTGTGCTGTTAGATGGAAAGATTGCCGTGGACAATAGTGCTTTAAACGGAGAAGCAGAAGAATGTAAAAAAATTCCTGCAGATGAAAGCTTTACGATACCGGACGAAATCACAGGTGATACGTTCGTGGATGACCATAGCCTGTTCAGAGGCGCAACCGTATTAGACGGTGAAGGGTATATGGTAATCCGCAAGGTCGGCGAAGCGACTATGATGGGTAAGATGGCAAAGGATATGGAAGATAAAGAGCCGGATTCTCCATTGAAAGTAAAATTAAATAAACTGGCAAATCAGATTTCCGTATTCGGATATGTTGGTGCTATCGTCATCGCAGTTGCATACTTTATTCATTATGTATTGCAGGCAGGTTCTTTCGCAGCTTACTTTTCTTCAGGCTGGATTGAAGTGCTCAAGGGTGTTATGAATGCAGTTGCCGTTGCAATTACTATTATTGTATGTGCCGTTCCAGAAGGACTTCCATTGGTGATTGCATTGGTGTTAATGCAGAATACAGGAAAGCTTTATAAAGTAAATGTATTGGTAAGAAAATCTATCGGTATTGAAACTGCAGGTTCTCTAAATATTTTATTTAGTGATAAAACAGGTACCATTACAAAGGGACAATTAGAAGTTGTGGAATTTTTCGATGGGGCAGGAAAGACCATTGATATTAAAAAGACTTCTAAGTCTAGTGCAATCAAAGGAAATCTTGATTTATGTATTGGAAAGAATACAGGTGCTATGTTTGATAATAAGCACAATGTAATTGGCGGTAATATGACAGACCAGGCACTCTTAAAATTCTTAGGAGAAGATACCTATAAAGCACTGTCATCTAATGAAGAATGTGTTGTGACAGATTTGCAGGAATTTAACAGCGCAAACAAATTCAGTCAGGCATATATAGAGTCCATGAACAGAACTTTTTATAAAGGTGCGCCTGAGAGAATTGTTACAAAGGCAAAAAAATATTTGGACGAAAGTGGAAATGAAGTAGCTTTAGATGAGGCAGTTTTAAATAAAAAAATTGATGAGCTGGCAAACAGAGCTATGCGTGTACTTGCATTTGGATATAGTAACAGCAAGCTTGTAAAAGATGAGATTAATGACGATGTAGTTTTGGTTGGATTAGTAGGTATCCGTGATGATGTAAGACCAGAAGCGAGAGAAGCTATTTTAGAAGTTCAAAAAGCCGGAATCCAGGTAGTTATGATTACTGGTGACAGAAAGGAAACAGCGGTAGCTATTGCGAAGGAAGCTGGATTGTTTGGGGCACCGGATGATATTGCTATTACATCGGCAGAATTAAATGCCATGAGTGATGAGGAAGTCAAGGCAATTATTAAGAATATCCGTGTGATTTCAAGAGCACTTCCAACAGATAAGAGCCGTATGGTTAAACTTTGTCAGGAATTGAATTTAGTAGTAGGTATGACTGGTGACGGTGTAAACGATAGTCCGGCATTAAAGAGAGCAGACGTTGGTTTTGCAATGGGTAGTGGTACCGACGTAGCAAAAGAAGCCGGAAAGCTTGTTATTTTGGATGACAACTTTAACTCTATTCGAAATGCAATCTGGTATGGAAGAACATTGTATACAAACATTTTGAAATTCTGTAAAATGCAGCTTGTAATTAATGTTGCTGCAGTTATTGTTTCAGCAATTTGTCCGTTTATCGGCATTGAAGCACCACTGAAGGTGACACATCTGTTATGGATTAACTTATGTATGGACAGTCTTGCTTCCATTATGTTTGCGGGTGAACCGGCACTGGAAAAATATATGCGTCAAAAACCAAGAAAACGTGACGAAAGTATTATCAGTAAATCTATGGCAGTTCAGATTGGAGTTATGGGCGGCTGGTTAACTGCTATGAGTATTATGTGGTTTAAACTTCCGGTCTTTAGAACCTTCTTTGATACGGAAGCACAGTTCTATACAGGCTACTTCTGCATGTTTGTTTTTGCGTTTATGGTAAACGCATTCAATGTTAGAAGTGACAGTGTGAATGTGTTTGAGCATATCAAAGAAAATCCAACCTTTATCAAGGTATGGACTCTGATTATGCTGGTACAGGTTGCCTTAGTTTCTATTGGCGGCATCGTGGGAGAAGTCTTTAGCTGTGAGAGATTTGGCTTCAAAGGCTGGGGAATTGTCATTTTAATGGCACTCTCTATGTATCCAGTTGACGTAGTTAGAAAGCTGATTGTAAAATTAACTGCAAAAAATAAAAATTAATCACAGTTCACATTTCGTGGCTTGTAAGAGGCACTGATCGGGGCAGCATCTTTCTGGAATACAATTCAAGAAAGATGCTGCCCCGTCTATAAGCGTCCCTGCCAACCGCTAATGGAACGGTTACAAGAAAAATAGAATTTGTGGCAAAAAAACACTGGAATTTCCCTCTGTTCTATGCTATACTAATGAAATGACTGTAAAAGTGAGTTAAAATATAGTAACATATATAGCTATAGATTTAAGGAGGAAATTAAAAAAATGAGTTTACAGGTAGAAAAGCTTGAAAAGAACATGGCAAAATTAACAATTGAAACATCCGCAGATGAACTGGAAAAGGCAATCGAAAGTGCTTACCAGAAAAATAAAAACAAATTAAGCGTTCCAGGGTTCCGTAAAGGAAAAGTACCTCGTAAAATGGTTGAAAAAATGTATGGAGCAGGTGTTTTTTATGAAGATGCTGCCAATGAATTGATTCCAACAGCATACGAAAATGCTTTAAAGGAATGTGAAGATTTAGAAATCGTTTCTCAGCCGGAAATTAATGTAACACAGATTGAAGCTGGAAAGCCATTTATTTTCACAGCTGAAGTTGCACTGAAACCGGAAGTTACTCTGGGTGACTACAAGGGAATTGAAGTAGAAAAGAGTGACGTGGCTGTATCTGATGAAGAAGTGGAAGCAGAAATCAGCAGAGAAAGAGAAAACAATGCAAGAACTATCACAGTAGAAGACAGAGCAGTTGCTGATGGTGATATTGTTAACATTGACTTTGAAGGATTTACAGATGGAGAAGCTTTTGAAGGCGGAAAAGGAGAAGGATATGATTTAACTATCGGTTCTCATTCCTTTATTGATACATTTGAAGAACAGTTAGTTGGAAAGAACATCGGAGATGATGTAGAAGTAAACGTTACTTTCCCGGAAGAATACCATGCACCGGACTTAGCCGGAAAACCTGCTTTATTCAAAGTTAAGATTAACGGAATCCAGACAAAGGAATTACCGGAATTAGATGATGACTTTGCACAGGATGTATCTGAATTTGATACTATGGATGAATACAAAGCAGATGTTAAGACAAAATTAGAAGAAAAGAAAAAAGCAGAAGCAGAAGGTGCAAAGGAAGACGCAGTCATTGCTAAAATCGTTGAAAATGCAACAATGGAAATTCCGGATGCAATGCTTGATACACAGGTTAGACATATGGTAAATGATTTTGCACAGAGATTACAGATGCAGGGCTTATCATTTGAACAGTATATGCAGTTTACAGGTGCAACACCGGAGCAGTTATTAGAACAGATGCGTCCACAGGCACAGGAAAGAATTGAAAGCCGTCTTGTATTAGAGGCAGTTGTAGCAGCAGAAAAGATAGAAGCTACAGAAGAAGAATACAAAGAAGAAATCGAAAAGATGGCTTCTATGTATCAGATGGAAGCTGACAAATTGGCAGAAGCCATTGGAGAAGAGGAAAAGAAAAGCATTATGCAGGATGTAGCTGTTAAAAAAGCAGTAAAATTCGTAGTAGATGCAGCAGTTGAAAAATAAATTTCAGCAAAAATAAAAGACAGGAGGAATTACAAATGAGTTTAGTACCTTATGTCATTGAACAGACCAGCAGGGGAGAAAGATCCTACGATATCTATTCAAGACTTTTAAAAGACAGAATTATTTTTCTGGGTGAAGAAGTAAATGAAACAACAGCAAGTCTGATTGTTGCACAGTTGTTGTTCCTTGAATCAGAAGATCCAAATAAAGATATTTTCATGTATATTAATAGTCCGGGTGGTTCTGTTACTGCCGGAAAGGCTATTTATGATACCATGCATTATATCAAATGTGATGTTTCTACCATATGCATTGGTATGGCAGCAAGCATGGGAGCATTTCTTCTTGCAGGCGGAACAAAAGGAAAGCGTATGGCGCTTCCGAATGCAGAGATTATGATTCATCAGCCTCTCGGGGGTGCTCAGGGACAGGCAACAGAAATTGAAATCGCTGCAAAACACATTCTCCAGACAAAGGAGAGATTAAACAGAATGCTGTCAGAAAATACAGGACAGCCATATGAGGTTATTGCGGCAGATACCGAAAGAGATAACTGGAAAACAGCAGAAGAAGCTTTAGAGTACGGTCTGATTGATTCAATTGTAACCAGCCGCTAATAAAAGAGGCTGCCTCGAGAAAGAGGCAGCCTTATGTCAGTTTTATGCATAAACAAAAAGACAGGCGAAAAGGAGGTATAAAATGGCAGGGAAAAATATAGAAGAACGTTACAGGTGTTCCTTTTGTGGAAAAACACAGGAGCAGGTTCGCAAGCTGATTGCAGGACCAAATAATGTGTATATTTGCGATGAATGTGTAGACGTATGTTCCGAAATTATAGAGGAAGAGTACGAAGAAGAATATGAGGATGAGGAAGAAATCAATTTATTAAAGCCAATGGAAATTTCTGCTCTTTTAGACGATTATGTCATTGGTCAGGACGAAGCGAAGAAAGTGCTTTCTGTTGCTGTATATAATCACTATAAACGTATTTTGGCACAGAAAGATTTAGATGTAGAATTACAGAAAAGTAATATTTTGATGCTGGGCCCTACCGGTTCCGGTAAAACTTTTTTGGCACAGACACTTGCCAGAATTTTAAATGTTCCGTTTGCGATTGCTGATGCAACTGCATTGACAGAGGCAGGGTATGTAGGTGAAGACGTGGAAAATATTCTTTTGAAGCTGATACAGGCAGCGGATTATGACATTGCCAGAGCAGAAAAAGGAATTATATATATTGATGAAATTGATAAAATAACGAAAAAGTCAGAAAATGTCTCTATTACAAGAGATGTATCTGGTGAAGGTGTACAGCAGGCACTGTTAAAGATTTTAGAGGGTACAGTTGCGTCTGTTCCGCCGCAGGGAGGAAGAAAACACCCGCATCAGGAATTGATTCAGATTAACACTACAAACATATTATTTATTTGTGGCGGTGCTTTTGACGGATTAGACAAGCTGATTGAAACAAGAATGGATAGAAAATCCATTGGATTTACAGCAGAAATAGCAGATAAGCATGAAGAGGACGAAGGAATTCTCTTCCACAATGTATTGCCACAGGATTTGACAAAATATGGTTTGATTCCGGAATTTATCGGACGTCTTCCGGTTATGGTTTCTCTGGATAAACTGGATCAAGAGGCTATGGTGCGTATTCTTACAGAGCCTAAAAATGCATTGGTAAAGCAGTATGAAAAAATGTTTGAATTAGATGGTGTAAAGATGTCAATTGATCCGGAAGCTTTAGAAGTGATAGCACAAAAAGCTTTAGAGAGAAAGACAGGTGCTAGAGGTTTACGTTCCATTTTAGAAGATATCATGATGGATTTAATGTATACCATTCCATCCGATGATTCTATTCAAAGTTGTGTCATTACAAAGGAGACTGCCGAAGGAAAAGCAGAGCCGATGATTGTCAGACAGGAAGCAGAAGAAGCAAAGGATGTAAAGTCAAAGTTTGCTAAAAAGTTTAGAAAACAGACAGAAACCGCGTAGGGGTGAGGGAAATGAAAAATGAAGTAATGCTTCTTCCGGCAGTGACACTGCGGGGAATTACCGTTTTGCCGGATATGATTGTCCATTTTGATGTGACAAGAGAAAAGTCAATCCAGGCAGTTGAAAAAGCAATGCAGGGAGATCAGAAAGTATTTTTGGTAGCACAGCGCAACAGCGAAGTAGATGCTCCGGAGATGGAAGATTTATATAAAATGGGCGTAACGGCAGTGATTAAACAGGTCATTAAGCTTCCGACTAAAACAGTGCGTGTTATGGTGGAAGGATTGTCCAGAGCAGAATTACTCAGCATGCAGACGCAAGACGGCTGTTTTATGATGAGAGTTGTAGAGCTGGAAGAAAAGCTGCCGGAATATGGGGAGCAGGAAACAGAAGCAATGCTTCGAAATTTAAAGGATTTGTTTGAAGTATATGGAAAAGCTCATCCAAAGATTAACAAAGATTTAGTTGCAAGGCTTACAGATACTACAGATTTAAAAAAACTTACAGACCAGATTATCATCAATATTCCTGTATATTATAACGATAAACAGCATTTATTAGAAACAGTTGATTTTGATGAAAGATATCATGTGTTGTGTAATTTGTTAATGAATGAAATACAAATATTTAAGATACGCCATGATTTGCAGGAAAAGATTAAGGAAAAGGTAGATAAAAATCAAAAGGATTATCTTTTGCGGGAACAGTTGAAAGTAATTCGCGAGGAGTTAGGAGACGATTTTCAGAGTGAAGCAGCTCATTTTGAGGAAATGGTCGAAAAACTGAAGGCTGATCAAACAGTAAAAGAAAGAATTATAAAAGAGATTGAACGATTCAAAAATGCCGGAATGAATTCCTCGGAAAGTGCAGTGATTCGCGGATATATTGAAACGTTGCTTGAGCTTCCGTGGAATAAGGCATCTAAGGACAGTAAAGATATCAAACGTGCAGAAAAGATTTTAAATGAAGAACATTATGGCATGGAAAAAGTAAAGGAAAGAATTTTGGAATTTCTTTCAGTGCGTGCTTTGACACAAAAAGGAGAAAGTCCGATCATTTGTCTGGTAGGACCTCCGGGAACCGGAAAAACTTCTATCGCCCGTTCCGTTGCAAAGGCATTGAACAAGCAGTATGTACGCATTTCTTTAGGCGGTGTGAGAGATGAGGCTGAAATCAGAGGACACAGAAGAACTTATGTAGGTGCCATGCCGGGACGTATTGCCAATGGCTTACGCTCTGCAGGAGTGAAAAATCCTTTAATGTTGTTAGACGAAATTGATAAAGTCAGCAGTGATTATAAAGGAGACACTTCAGCCGCCTTATTAGAAGTATTAGACTCAGAGCAGAATGTAAAGTTTCGGGATCATTATGTGGAAATACCATTGGATTTGTCAGAAGTATTGTTTATTGCTACGGCCAATTCGGTACAGACGATACCAAGACCTTTGCTAGACCGAATGGAATTAATTGAGGTAAGCAGTTACACGGAAAATGAAAAACTGCATATTGCAAAGGAACACTTACTGCCAAAACAGATTAAGATGAATGGCTTGGAAAAACGTAAGTTTACAGTCAGTGATAAGGCATTAGAGCAGATGATCCGTGGCTATACAAAAGAAGCCGGAGTTCGTAATCTCGAACGTAAGTTAGGGGAAATATGCAGAAAGGCTGCAAGAGAATATGTAGAGCAGAACAAAAAGTCTATAAAAGTAACTGCCTCGAACTTAGAAAAATATTTGGGAAAAGAACGATATCACTACAACATGGCAAATGAGAAAGATGAAGTAGGAATTGTGAGAGGCTTAGCATGGACAAGTGTAGGCGGTGATACGCTTCAGATTGAAGTAAATACGATGCCGGGAAAGGGCGAATTTAAGCTTACCGGTCAGCTTGGAGATGTGATGAAGGAATCTGCAGCAGCAGGAATCAGCTATATACGTTCCGTAGCAGATCACTATGGCATTCAGCCGGAATTTTTTAAGAATAACGACATTCATATTCATATTCCGGAAGGTGCTGTGCCGAAAGACGGACCGTCAGCCGGAATCACTATGGCAACGGCTATGATTTCAGCAATTACGGGACGTAAGGTGAAAGCAGAAGTAGCAATGACAGGAGAAATTACACTTCGTGGACGTGTACTTCCGATTGGAGGACTAAAAGAAAAGCTGCTGGCGGCAAAAAATGCCGGAATTAAAACAGTTTTGGTGCCGAAGAAAAATGAAAAAGATGTAGAAGAAATTTCCATAGAAATTAAAAAAGGTCTGGAAATTGTGCCGGTAGAAAGCATGGAAGAAGTATTACGATATGCACTGGTATAGCAGGAAAGGTGAAAGGATATGATTATCAAGAGTGTAAATTTGGAAACTGTGTGTGGTATCACAAGCAAACTGCCGGAAAATCAGTTGCCGGAGATTGCTTTTGCCGGAAAATCAAATGTGGGAAAATCTTCTTTGATTAACGGTCTGATGAATCGTAAATCTTTAGCCAGAACATCTTCACAGCCGGGAAAGACACAGACCATTAATTTTTATAATATCAATGAAGCCTTGTATTTTGTGGATTTGCCGGGTTATGGATATGCAAAAGTGTCAGAAGGCATCAAAGAAAAATGGGGAAAAATGATAGAAAACTATCTCCATAAATCGAAGCAGTTGCGAACGGTGTTTTTATTGATTGATATTCGTCACGAGCCTTCTGCAAATGATCGCAACATGTATGAATGGATTCAGTATCATGGCTATGAACCGGTAATTATTGCAACGAAATTAGATAAGATTAACAGAAGTCAGCGTGCGAAACATGTAAAAATGCTTCGGGAAGGACTTGGTATGCCCAAAGAAGGCTTAATCTTTCCTTTCTCTGCAGTTACCAAAGATGGCAGAGAGGAGATTTGGGAATATATTGACAACCTTGTGACGGAGTAATCATAATTGAAAAGGGGTATAAATTTGAAACAATCAGTAAAATATGTAAAAATCTTCATAAATATTATATTGTTTTTATTGTTAGTAGCATGTATCGTGTTTGTTTTACCGAGAGTTTTGAAATTCTTCCTTCCATTTATTATTGGAGGAATTATAGCCATGCTTACGAATCCATTGGTTAAATTCATGGAGAAACGCCTGAACATTGTGAGAAAACACAGCTCTGTGCTGATTATTATTGCAGCGCTGGCATTGGTGATTACACTTATTTATTTTGCGGGAGTGAATATAGCCAGACAGGTGGTGAATGTGACGGAGGATATTCCGGAAATTGTCAGAAGCTTTCAGGCAGACTGGGAAGATATCCGCAGAAATGTGTCTGTAATTTATGAAAAAATTCCGGAAAATATTCAGGACAGTCTAAGTGAAACTTATGATGGTGTAGTAAGCTCACTGGGAGATGTCGTGAGTAAGCTTGGTGCACCTACAGTGACAGCAGTTGGAAATTTTGCACAAAATATTCCGTCAGTATTAATTTCAATTATTATGACAATACTGTCAGCGTATTTCTTTATTGCAGATAAGGAAAGAGTTGAACTGGCCATATTGAAACATACACCGGAAAGTGTAAAAAAATATACCAGGCTTATGGTAGATGAATTTAGGCATATTGTGGGCGGTTACTTTATGGCACAGCTCAAAATTATGGTAATCATTATGGCAATTCTCTTTGTGGGATTTCTTATCTTGCGGACGAAATATGCAATATTACTTGCAATTTTGATTGCAATATTGGATATGCTTCCTTTTTTTGGTACAGGGACAGCGTTGGTACCGTGGGCAATATTTAAACTCCTATCGGGAGATTATAAGGTAGCCATTGGACTGTTCGTTTTATATGGCATCACACAGTTAGTACGTCAGATTATACAGCCAAAGATAGTGGGAGATACCATTGGATTGGACCCTTTAGCTACACTGGTCTTTATGTATATAGGTTATAAAGGCATGGGTGTGTTGGGAATGATTATTGCCATACCAATAGGAATGATTCTGATTAATCTGTATAGGCTGGGAGCTTTTGATAATATTATTCGGTGCGTTAAAGAAGTTGCAAACGATATAAACGAGTTTAGGAAGTGGTAAAATGAAAATGTATGTTTATAATTTCCGAGAGTTTGATGAGGGGATATATTTCGAACAGCTTACCCAAAAATATGGTGTGAAAGCGGAATATACTTCACAGACCCCAACAATGGAAAATGCCTGCCAGGTAAAAGGTTATGAGTGCGTTAATGTAATTACTACAAAAATAGACAGACCATTATTAGAAAAATTTAAGGAATATGGCGTAAAATATGTTACAACCAGAACCATCGGATATGATCATATCGATGTGGCGGCTGCCAAAGAACTTGGAATCCGTGTCAGCAACATTACTTATACACCGGATACAGTGGCTGAATATACGGTTATGCTTATGCTGATGGCAAAGCGGAAAATGAAGCGCATTATGGAAAGAGCTGTAATTCAGGATTACACCCTAAAAGGTATTATAGGAAGCGAGCTGAATCAGTGCACCGTTGGAGTAATTGGAACAGGAAGAATTGGTGAAACTGTGATTCGTGACCTTAGCGGATTTGGGTGTAAAATCCTTGCATACGATTTGTACCAAAAAGAAAGCGTAAAGGATAATGCAGAATATACGGATTTAGATACATTATTAGAAACCTCTGATATTATATCCCTGCATATGCCGGCAAATGAAGATAACTATCATATCATTGATCAGAATGCGGTGAATAAAATGAAACAGGGAGTGCTGATTGTTAATACAGCAAGAGGAGCCTTGATAGATTCAGAAGCTTTGATTCAGGGGCTTGAATCAGGAAAAGTGGGTGGTGCTGCCTTAGATGTAGTGGAGAAAGAATTGGGGCTTTATTATAATGATTTGCGTGCTACTGTGTTAGATAATAGAGAACTTGCAATTCTAAAATCCTTTCCAAATGTCATTGTTACACCCCATATGGCATTTTACACAGAAGAAGCCATTCATGATATGGTGAAAAACTCCATAGAAAGTTATTGTATGTTTGCAAAAGGCTTGGAGAACCCTTTTGAAGTATAAGAAAGACGGCATCCTTTTAAGAGGATGCCGTTTTTGAAAGCTGATATTTCTGATAGATTCCTTTCATTTCATTTTTTGTCTTTTTAGTCATGGGAATATAAGAGTTATTTTCCATCACAAAATCGCAATCTTTTACAGAACGAACATAGTCCATATTAATCAGATATCCCCTGCAGGTAATCAAAAACTGAGGATATGAGAGCAGTGGTGCAGAGAAAGCATCGAAAGAGGAACGAATCCGTAAATCTGCTTTGCCATGTAAGGACACAATCACATAGTGTCCACTGGTAGTACAAGAAATAATATCACAGATAAAAATCCGATAGCTATTCTTTCCGTCCTGATATTCCACAAAAGGATTTGTGATATTCTGTTTTAGAGTATCACATAAATTTAAAAGTTGGAAAAAGTCTTCGTATTTATATGGTTTCAAAAGATAACCGGAAGCTTTTACCAGAAAGCTTTCAATGGCATAGTCAGGAGAAGAAGTTGTAAAAAATATAGCACAGTTATTGTCGGCGTTACGCACCTTTTTCGCTACGTCCATACCACTCATGCCATGCATAAAGTAATCAATAAAGAGAAGATCAAACATGGTATTGCTGTAAGTGGCAAAAAAATCCTCGCCAGATTCAAATTCATAGATATGAAAATCGGATTTTAAAGCATTATCTTCCACATAACGCTTCAAAAATGCCGAGAGTAAAGTTCTATCGGTGGCAGTATCATCAATAATTGCAATATTCATTTGCATTACTCCTAGAATAAATAGTTTACAGTTTTCTAAAATTATTGTAGCATAAATGCAAATAAGTTGTACAGCAATTTTGGGAGGATTTGGTGCAAAAAATGATTGCTTAATGTCTTTTAATGCCAAAAAAAGGCTTTTAGTGCCAAAAGGTTGAAAAAAAAATTGGCAGATGTTATGGTATCTATGTGATAAATAATTAATAAAATCTTAGATGCTGGGGAGTGTTTAAGAATAAAACGTGATTAGGACGCCTTAAGGGAGGGCGTTCTTTTTGTTTCTATAAAAACTGCGTTTTCGCACAGCAAAAAAATGTTGTGCGAGATTCTCTCCTAAGGATAGTGCGATAAATAAAAATTCATTTGCCAACTTTGCAAAAATCTGTTACGCTATATAAAGTATTATATGAGCAATTGTTCATAAATAAAATTACGAAAAAGTAAAAAAGGAAAGAAGGGAACAAGATGCAAGAAAAGAGCCAGGAAAAGGAGTATATTCATGCACATGAAGATGTAATCAAGGATATGCAGAAAAAGCTTCCAGATGATGAAAAATTATATGATCTGGCAGATTTCTTTCGCGTTTTTGGAGATTCTACCAGAATAAAAATATTATATGTGCTACTACAATCGGAGATGTGTGTTTATGATATAGCGACACTGCTTGGAATGACACAGTCCGCAATCTCACATCAACTTCGTGTACTAAAACAAATGCAACTGGTGAAGTTTCGCAGAGAGGGAAAAACGGTCTTTTACTCTCTGTCTGACAGTCATATAGAGAATATTTTAAATCAGGGTATGGAGCATATCAGCGAGGAAGATTAGGAGGAAGACAATGCACTACGATAATTATTTGTTTGATCTGTATGGAACACTTGTGGATATCCATACACAGGAGGATACGCTAGAAGTATGGAAACGTCTGGCCTTCTTTTACGGATATTATGGAGCAGATTATACACCAAAGGAATTGCAAAAATCTTATGAAGAAATCGTACATAGAACCGAGGGAATCATGAAAGGGGACAATCATGAAGTTTTCCCGGAACTGCAGATAGAGGATGTGTTTTGGGAGTTATTTACCTTAAAAGGTGCAAAAGCAGATAAAACGCTTGCAGTGCATGCGGGGCAGTTTTTCCGAGTATTGTCGACAGATTATGTTAAGCTCTATGATCATGCTTTGGAGTTACTCCAGTTTTTGAAGAAGCATGGAAAGAGAGTCTGTCTTTTATCTAACGCACAGCGCATTTTCACAGAGTATGAAATGCGGGCATTAGGCATTTATGATAAGTTTGATGATGTTTATATTTCTTCTGATTATCACTGTAAAAAACCGGACATTAAGTTTTACAACACACTATTAGAGGAACTGCAATTAGACAGGAGCAGAACCATCATGATAGGAAATGATAAGCGATGCGATATTGAAGGCGCCAGGGCTGCCGGTCTTTCAACCTTTTACATACATTCTAACATATCGCCTGAGGTAAAGGATTTTACGTCCATAGAAAGTACTTATCTTTTAAAAGAAATGGATTTATGTCAAGTACAAAAAATATTAGAGAAAACTCTATAGAGAAATAAATGCTGCCCACAAAACTCAAGTTTTGGGGCAGCATTTATTTACATTACATTGGTATCTTTTACTCTGTGCTCGAAGAAATGACACAGAGAAATGAGCGGCTGTCTGAATACAGTACCAAACAGCAGAGAGAATGGCAGATAAACAGCCATTTTCAAAAGTCCAAGCACATAAGTGTTTTCATACAATCCGCCAATGGTTTCGCGCATTGCGGTTATGCCGTGAGTAAAAGGCAAAAATGGATTGATTTTATTAAAGAAGCTAGGTGTTACCTCAATTGGGAAGGTACCACCGGCACCTGCGACCTGAAGTACCAATAAGATTACTGCAATCGCTTTTCCTACATCACCAAAGGAAATGGTGAGCGTGTATACAACATTAGAGAATACAATGGCAGCAACTACTCCGGCAAGAATGAAAAGTCCCGGGTGTAAACATTGTATTTTTAAAATATACAAATCACCAAGACATGCAATCAGTGCCTGAATGATTGCAAAGAGCATAAATGTCATATAGCGTCCAAGATACAACTGGTGATGCTTATATTCTGAAAGGTTCAGAGAGTCATCAGATGTTGCATCGCATTTTAAAATAGAAACCAGAACCAGTCCCCCTACCCAAAGACATAATATCGTGTAAAATGGAGAAAGGGCAGAGCCGTAATTCTCAATTGTGTAAACTTTATTGGTATTTAATTCTACCGGAGCAGATAAAAATTCGCCGATTTCTTCAGGAGAATTTTGGTACTCGTCTAATTTTACACCTAGTACGGTTTCTAATTTTTCTTTCCAGTCGATGGATAGTGTATCATCTATGGTTCCCTCTACTTCCTGCAACTGGGAAATGACATTGCCCTCTAACTGACTCAAATTTGTTTTTGCGTTGTTCAATGATTGTTTTGAGTTTTTCATTAAACGGATTAAACTGTTTATTGAGGAAGAGGAGGAGGTCAGCGTACTCTTCGTTCCCTCGATGTTGGCATTCACAACAGGTAATGCAAGCTGTAAAGAGTTTACAACCCCCATAATGCTATTAAGGCGCTCTATTAATGTTCCGGCCAGAGAGGAAATTTCTCCGGACGTGGAAGTCTTAAAGGTTCCGAGGGCATCGTCAACAAGTCTCTTATTTTCTTCTGCTGCTTGTGTCAGCTCTGCGGACTGTTTTTTGGACAATTCTTGACTCTGGGCTAATTCTGTAGCCGCAGAAGCAAGGGAAGTCTGTAATTTTGTTAAAGAAGTTCTTGTGGTATTTAGTTTTGTCAATAAAGTCTGCACATTTGGCAGTGCAGCAATTGTTTGGTTACTGTTTAAAATTGCAATCATCTGATCTGTAATAGAAATCAGTGTTGTGACTCTGCCGGAAGCCGCAGTAAGATAGTTCGCTGCTTTGGCGGCATCTTCATTGGCAGAAGCAATTGCCTGTTCTATGGTTTCTTTTGTGCTTCCGGAAGCCGCAGAAACGGATTCAAATGCTACCGATAAAGTAGAAGATAAATTGTTCAAAGAGGCGTTAATACTGGAAGCATTTTCCGCAGAAGTACTCTGGGAAGCAATCGCAGAAGAAACGGCCTGGTCAGTTAACGTCAATGTGTTTTGAACGGTGGAAAGCAGCGAATCTACAGAAGAAGCTGTAGAATTAAAAGTTTCCAGTGTTACTATAAAATTATCAAATGTTTCATTTATATCATCAATCAGACCAATGACATCGTTTACAGATGAAAAATCTACAGAGTCAGAAAGCTTTTTGTCCATGCCGGAATACTCTTTTAATCCTGCATTATCTAAATCAGAAGTTATTTGTAAAAGTGCTTCTCCCAGAACACTGCAGGATTCACTGATGAATGTTGCGTTCACTTTCTGCTGAATGACACCGACACCTTTGTCTGTAATTTTCGGAGCGATGGCGTTTTTCTTTTCGTTTACATAGTAATCAATGGAAGGCTTTGTAATCGTAGGAGTCAGAATACTTGCAATGTTCTGACTGAAATCTTGTGGAATTACAACGGCAGCATAGTATGTGCCGGAGCGGACGCCCTGGATTGCATCATCCCTCTCGGTAAATACCCAGCCAATCTGGTTGTTTTCTGCCAGACTCTTTATGATGCTGTCACCGATATTTAAATCGATTCCCCGTATTGTATAGCCTTTGTCAACGTTAGCAACTGCGACGGAAATATAATTGGTGTTTCCATAAGGATCCCAACTGGCAAGAATGTTAAACCATGCATAGAGAGATGGTAAAAGCATGACGCCAAGTGCAACGATAGCTGCTGTGAGATTGGTAAAAATTTTCCGCATATCATGTTTAAAAATTTTAAATATGCGGATATTAGTGACCTTAACGGCTGAAAAAAATTTTTTCATAGTGTTCCCCCTGATATTCTTTGCTTATAGTTTATAAAATAATTTTATGACAAAACATGCGGAATGGCAACAAAATTCTTCGGACAAGAACGGTAGAAAAAATATACAAAAAAAAGTTCAAGTTTTTCTAAAAATTGTGCATTACAGAAATTTTTAAAAAGCTTGGTAAATTTAAAAATTAAGTACTTGAATAGTGGGAAAGTAATGTGTATACTCATATTGCATGCTTTTTATTACTAAAAAATATCCATTAGGAGAGGAGAAATATAGAAAATGAGAAGAACAAAAATTGTATGTACACTTGGTCCATCCGCAAACACAGAAGAAGCTATTAAAAGTTTGGCATTAGCGGGTATGAATGTGGCAAGACTTAACTTTTCCCACGGTGATTTTGAAGAACACGGCGGAAGATTTGAAAGATTAAAGAAAATCAGAAAGGAATTAGCACTTCCAATCGCAGCACTTCTTGATACTAAGGGACCGGAAATCAGAATCGGTACTTTCTATAATGATGATCATAAGAGAATTGACATTGAAGAAGGACAGACTTTCACATTAACCGGAAGAGAAGTAGAAGGAACAAATGAAATTGTAAGCCTTACTTACAAAGAACTTGCACATGATATTAAACCGGGTGGAAAGATTCTCCTCGATGATGGCTTAATCGAACTTGAAGTTCAGAAAATAGATGATTTAGATATTGTCTGTAAGGCAATTAACGGTGGCAACATTGGTGGTAAGAGAGGTGTTAACGTACCTAATCTTCATATTAACATGCCATTCGTAAGTGAAAAAGATTACGCTGACATTGTGTTTGCTGTTGAGCAGGGATTTGATTTCATCGCAGCATCATTTACAAGAACAGCAGAAGACGTACTTCAGGTTAGAAAAATTATTGCTGACCAGAAGAAGGGACATGTATCTATCATTGCTAAGATTGAAAATCAGGAAGGTGTAAACAATATTGATGAAATCTTAAAAGTGGCAGACGGTGTTATGGTTGCTCGTGGTGACATGGGTGTTGAAATTCCTTTAGAAGAAGTACCTGTAATCCAGAAGATGATTATTGAAAAAGCAAATAAAGCTGGTAAGCCGGTAATCACAGCTACACAGATGTTAGATTCCATGATGAAGAATCCACGTCCTACAAGAGCAGAAGCTACTGACGTTGCAAATGCTATTTACCAGGGAACAAGCGCAGTTATGCTTTCTGGTGAAACTGCAAACGGTAAGTATCCGGCAGAAGCTGTAAAGACTATGGCTCGTATTGCAGAAAGAACAGAAGCAGATATCGATTATGTAAAAGCTTTAAGAGCAAACAAAGCTTGTGAAGGCGATTTAGATATTACAGAAGCTATTTCTCATGCTACATGTACTACAGCAGCAGACTTAGAGGCAAAAGCTATTATTACTGTAACAAAGTCAGGAGACACAGCAAGAATGATTTCTAAGTATCATCCAAACAGCCTGATTGCAGGATGTTCACCAAACGAAAAGGTTTGCAGACAGTTAAATCTTTCCTGGGGTGTTACACCAATTTGTATCGCTGAAGAAAGCAGCTTAGATGCATTAATTGACGCATCTGTTGAAGCAGCTAAGTATACAGGATTAGTTGAAAGCGGAGATACTGTTGTTATGACAGCAGGTCAGCCGGGCGTTGTTGGTAAAACAAACTTAATTAAAGCAGCCGTAGTTGACTAATTATTATTTCAAATAGACACGGTTACAAAGAATATTTATGAAAAAGGGTGAAAATCAATTGTGATTTTCGCCCTTTTGTGATAAAATGAAAGATAAAATAAAAGGGCATACGAGAACACTGAGGTAAGGGGAAAAAGTATGAAGAACAGGTTTGAAAAGAAAAGAAAAAATACCATAGCAAACAGATTGTTTTTTCCAATGGTATTATTAGTTTGTGTTTATGCACTTGTTTTTTGGGGAACTGTATGGTACGGAGGAGCCTTTGAACAATTAAAGAATGGCGAAGTAGAACGGGTACGGCAGTCGCTTATCCAAAAGTCAACAGAAATTCAGCAAAATTTAGATGCGAGCTGGGTAAATGAGGAAAATTACAGCAGTCTTCTTCGGGCCTGCAAAAATATAAGGAATGGTTCTGAACAAAGCGATGAGGAAGCAGTAAGCGCTATCCTGAGTATTATGGAAGGAAAAGGAGTTCAGGGAGCATACATATTTTTCAATGATGGTTTTTCTTATTACATTAGAAAAGACGATAAGGATGTAGCGGTAGCAGAGTATGGGGAAGAGGGCTATTTAGCACAGCGGGGAATTGAAAAGGCTTCCGACTGGAAGTATGGAACAGGTGGAAATATGAAATTTTGTCCCGGATATGATAAGATTGCAGAGGCAAAGAAGAATACACGGGGACTTTCAGAGATGGATTATGCTTGTTTCGATATATCTAAGGAGGAACAAAATGCGGCAGAACAGAGGCTTACCTTTAGTATTCCGCTACTGGATGAGGCAGAGAATATTTATGCAGTGGCAGGAATTGAAGTTTCTTCTGAGGCTTTAAGAAAATTGATTCCAAACGATGATATTCGAGGAACGTATATGCTGGGTGTTTTGGATCCTGAAAAAAGCTTTATAGAGCGTATTGTTTCTGACGGCTCATTATTTGAGAATGTTTTAAAGCAGGCGAATGGTCTTTGGCTGGTAGATGAAAATAAAGATGGCATCTATGAAGTGGGAAACGAAGGAGAGAGGAATTCACCGGATGTACTGACACAGGAAATACGTTTTTATCCGGAAACTTCTGCATTTTCCAATCAGGCTTGGGTATTATGTGCCATTGTAGATGAAAAGCAGTTTGCGAATTCTGTGAATCAGATGAAACAATCTATACTCATGGCTTTGTTATTTGCAAGCATAGTGGGAATTCTTGGACTGTTTTTCTTAAGCAGAGTTCTTACAAAACCAATTTCAACCCTGGTGGGACATTTAAATGGAATGAATCCAAGAAAACCGGTGAAATTGCCTAAGGTTAATATTTATGAAGTGGACAGACTTTCGTCCGCCATCGAACGTGTCAGTAAAGAGGTAGAAATGTATGCCCTGAGGGTGTCAGAGATTATAAGAATTGCAGATATACCAATCGGTGTGGCAGAGTTGGACGAGTTTACCAAAGAAGTATATTGCACAGCACAAATGTTTAAACTTCTTGGGGAACAAGAGCCGCCTGAGGATTACAAAGTGATTTCTATTACAGAATTTAGACGACTGATAGAAAAATTCCGTCGTGGTGCGGTGCTCTTTGAAAAGGCGGAAGAAGATTCCACGATGATATTTTGTGACAATAACACGTATAAAATATACTCTAGTTCCGACAGCGCACAATGGATTTCCTTTCAGACAAGAGAGACAAGTGGAAGATTATTTGTGGTTGTAATGGATGTGACAGATAAAACAAAAGAAAAGCTGAGATTAGAATATGAGCGCGATTTTGATGAGCTGTCCAGATTATTGAATAAGCAGGCATTTGCCAGGGAAATGAAAAAGCGTCTGGCAGCGGAAAATAGAGCAGTTAGTGCAGTCATTATGTGGGATTTGGATAACTTGAAATACATCAACGATACCTACGGACATGAATACGGAGATATTTATATTCGTGAGGCAGCTAAAATATTTGCTTATTTAGAGCAGCACAATGGTTTGGTTGCCAGACGTTCGGGAGACGAATTTTTTGCTTACGTTCCGGGAGATTCGGAGGAGGAGTTGCGTGAGTTGGTTCACAGTATTCATGGAATGCTTCGTGAAGTCATGATTCATCTGCCGGATGGCAAGAAGATGAAAGTCAGGGCTTCCGCGGGAATTGTGTGGTATCCGAAGGATGGCAGGGAATATGACGACCTGGTTAAAAAAGCAGATTTTACCATGTATGATGTAAAACGTTCTGATAAGGGAAATATCAGGGAGTTTAATAAAGAAATTTATGAGCAGGATGCTGTCTTGTTGAATGGAAAAGAAGAATTCAATGAGTTTTTAGAAAAGCGTTTGCTGAAATTGGCATATCAGCCGATTGTAAATGCCTTAACGGGTGAAATATACGGATATGAGGCATTGATGCGTCCGCAGACGGAAACACTTCAGGCTCCTTCGGACGTAATCCGAATTGCTCATGCTCATGGAAAATTACTTGAGTTAGAAAAAGTGTTGTGGGAAGAAACGGTAAAGGATTATTTTTCAAAACAGAAAGATACCGGCAAAAAATTGTTTGTTAATACGTTTTCCGGCATACTGTTAGATGAAAAAGAACAAAATAAATTAAGAGAGTATGCAAATGGTCATGGGGAACAGGTAGTTGTCGAATTAATGGAAGCACAAAGAGTCATGATGGAATATGTTCGACGTAAGAAAGAATACGCAGATGCTGCGGGAAGTGAAATGGCTTTGAGTGATTTTGGCAATGGCTATAACACAGAGGAAAAAAATCTCTTAAAGATGGTTTCCTATGTAAAAATCGGAAGAGAGCTTTACGAGGGAATCGAAACAGAGGAAGAACGGAGAAAATCGGTAATGCGAAAAATTCAGGAATGGCACAATGGTAATCTGCAGGTTATTGCGCTTGGAATTGAAACAGAAGGCGAATTAAGATTTATGCAGGAGTGCGGTGTGGAATTTGTACAGGGATTTTATTTGGCAAAGCCTTCCTTTGAGTTAATCGAAGATACGAAGCATATGAAAGAAAAAATAATAGTATGAATTTAGAAAGATTTTCTTAATATAGAAAAAATTCGTTGTAATATGGAAAAATAAAGTATACAATACAAAAGAGTGAGAATGTTGCGGTTGTTTTGCACAGTAAATACAAGGAGGAGCATAAAATGAAAATTTTGGTTACAGGTGGAGCGGGTTTTATTGGAAGCCATACATGTGTTGAATTACTAAATGCAGGATATGATGTGGTGGTTGTTGATAATCTTTGCAATTCCAGTGAAAAATCCTTAGAGCGTGTAGAAAAGATTACAGGGAAAAAAGTAATATTTTATGAAGCAGATATTTTAGACAGGGAAGCATTAGATCGTATTTTTGATACAGAAAAGATTGACGCAGTAATTCATTTTGCAGGTCTGAAAGCAGTGGGTGAATCCGTACAGAAGCCGTTAGAATATTATCAAAATAACATTTCCGGTACGCTGATTCTTACCGATGTTATGAGAAATCATGGTGTGAAAAATATTATTTTCTCATCTTCAGCTACTGTATATGGAAATCCACAGTTTATTCCGATTACAGAAGAATGTCCGAAAGGAACTTGTACCAATCCGTATGGCTGGACAAAGTCCATGTTAGAGCAGATTTTGACAGATATTCAGTATGCGGATAAGGAGTGGAATGTAATTTTATTGAGATATTTTAATCCGATTGGAGCACATAAGAGTGGAATGATTGGAGAAAATCCAAACGGAATTCCAAATAACTTAATGCCTTACATTACGCAGGTTGCAGTTGGAAAATTAAAAGAACTCGGTGTGTTTGGAGATGATTATGATACACCGGACGGAACAGGAGTTCGTGATTATATTCATGTAGTGGATTTGGCAATTGGTCATGTAAAAGCACTAAAGAAAATTGAGGAGAAAGCAGGTCTTAGAGTATACAATTTAGGTACTGGTGTAGGTTATAGTGTACTTGATATTGTGAAAAACTTTGAAGAGGCAACCGGAGTTAAAATTCCTTATAAAATCAAGGAAAGACGTGCAGGTGATATTGCGACTTGCTATGCAGATGCAACCAGAGCGAAAGAAGAGTTAGGCTGGGTGGCAGAACGTGGAATTAAAGAAATGTGTGAGGATTCCTGGAGATGGCAGTCAAACAATCCGAATGGATACGATGAATAACATGTAAAATGTATAAGAATCCCCTTTCTGGCATAAGTTGAAAAGGGGGTTCTTTTTCCTTGACTGATAATTGGACATATTGTATCATTTTATTAAGAAAAAGTATAAGTTGTATAAAAAATGTAAAGGTGTAGAGGTAAAACAGTGGAAAATAGATTTTATCAGGAATTGTGTGAAGCAGTTGGCAAAATAAATGTACTTTTGGAAGAACCCATGTGGAAACATACTACATTTCGGGTTGGGGGGAATGCAGCTTATTTTGTTACACCAGAGAGCCCGGAGCAAGTAAAACGTGTAATAGAAGTTTGCAGGCAAAATCAGATTCCGTATTATGTGATTGGAAACGGAAGCAATCTTTTGGTCAGCGATGAAGGATTTTCGGGAGTGATTCTTCAAATTGGCAGCAAAATGAACCGATGTGAAATGAAAGAGGGAAATATAAAGGTTCAGGCGGGAGCACTTTTAACTAAGGTGGCAAATCGGATTTCTAAGGAAGATTACGAAGGAATGGAATTTGCAGTGGGGATTCCGGGAACCATAGGAGGTGCTGTGACAATGAATGCAGGTGCCTACGGTGGAGAGATGAAAGATGTAATTCAGGGTGCACTGGTGCTTAGAAAGGACGGAGAGATACTCTGGCTTAACAAAGAAGAACTGAATCTTGGTTATCGGAGCAGTGTGGTGATGGAGCAGGGGTATATTGTGCTGGAAGCGGAATTTCAATTGAAAAAAGGCAATGCCGAAGAAATCAAGAAAAAATGCAATCAAAATACAAAAGCCCGTATGGAAAAACAACCATTGGAATATCCGAGTGCAGGAAGCACGTTTAAACGTCCGGAGGGGTATTTTGCGGGAAAACTGATTATGGATTCAGGAATGAGAGGCTATACGGTGGGAGGAGCACAGGTTTCTGAAAAACATTGCGGCTTTATTATTAATAAAGGGGAAGCGACCGCAAAAGATGTGTTGGATGTGATTACCAGAGTACAGGAAAAGGTTGAGAAAACTTTTGGCGTAGCTTTGGAAACAGAAGTGAAAATGATTGGCTTTAGAAAAGAGTAAAAAGCAAAAATAGAAAAGGAGTGGAAGCGATGCGTTTTGTAATTGTAACAGGAATGTCAGGAGCCGGAAAAAGTACTGCTTTAAAGATGTTGGAGGATGCAGGATATTTTTGCGTGGATAATCTTCCAATTCCCCTGATTGGTAAATTTGCAGAGCTTGCCACAAAGCCGGGAAGTGAAATTGAAAGATTTGCACTGGGTGTAGATATTCGAAGTGGAGAAAATTTAACACAATTGGAATCTGCGTTGGAAGAAATGTTGATTAAAAATTGCAAATACGAAATATTGTATTTAGATGCAAGCAACAGCGTATTGGTGAAGCGCTATAAGGAAACGCGAAGAAGTCATCCGCTTTCCGGTGCAGGGAGAGTAGATAAGGGAATTGAGAAAGAACGTATTATGACTGCCTTTTTGAAGGAACAGGCAGACTATATCATTGATACCAGCACACTGCTTACGAGAGAATTGAAAGTGGAGTTAGAAAAGATTTTTGTTAATAATCAGGAATATAACAATCTGTTTATTACCGTCTTGTCCTTCGGATTCAAATATGGAATCCCGAATGATGCAGACCTTGTATTTGATGTGCGTTTTCTTCCCAATCCATATTATATTGAAGAACTGAAACCAAAAACAGGAAACGACAAAGAGATTCAGGACTATGTTATGGGATTTGATATTGCTCATGAATTTTTGAAGAAGCTGGTTGACATGATAAATTTCCTGATTCCAAATTATATTATAGAAGGAAAAAATCAGTTAGTCATTGCAATTGGCTGTACCGGAGGAAAGCATCGCTCCGTAACCCTTGCGAATAAGCTATATGAGCAGTTAAAACAACATAAAGATTATGGTGTTAAGGTGGAACACAGAGATATACAGAAAGATGCTCTTAGAAATAAGTAAATGAGGTGAAAACATGTCTTTTTCCAGTCAGGTAAAGGACGAGCTGTCAAAGCAATTTAGTCCGGCAAGGCATTGTCAGATAGCAGAGATT
This sequence comes from Lachnospiraceae bacterium, assembly GCA_050874665.1. Lineage (GTDB taxonomy): Bacteria > Bacillota > Clostridia > Lachnospirales > Lachnospiraceae > RUG11237. The sequence goes on from JBNMLC010000008.1 coordinate 53,077, forward strand.
GCAGCAATCATCAGTATGTGTGGCAGATTAAAATATGAAAAGGAAACGGGAATTTCCCTCAAAATTCACACAGAAAATGTTGCAGTTGCAAGAAAATACTTTACATTATTGAAAAAAACATTTAATATAGATACTGATGTTGCAATTCGGCGGAATGTATATCTGAAGAAAAGCCGTACTTATGTTATTACAATTCAAAATGAAGCTGATGTGGTTAACGTGTTAAAGACGGTGAAGTTAATGGATGAATCCGGAGCTTTGCCGGGGAATCATGCTATGGTCAGTAATCTGATTATTGCAAATTCCTGCTGTAAGAGAGCGTTTATCCGAGGAGCTTTTTTAGCGGCGGGTTCCATCAGTGCACCGGAAAAGTTTTACCATTATGAAATTGTGTGTTCGAGCGAAGAAAAAGCAGAACAGTTAAGACAGGTAATTTCCGGTTTTGATATCGAGGCTAAAATAGTCGTACGAAAGAAATATTTTGTTGTATACATTAAAGAAGGCGCACAAATTGTCGATATACTTAACGTTATGGAAGCTCCGAAAGCTTTGATGGAGTTAGAAAACGTGCGTATACTGAAAGAGATGAGAAATTCAGTAAACAGACAGGTGAATTGTGAAACTGCAAATATTAATAAAACGGTATCTGCGGCAGTGAAACAAATAGAAGATATTAAATACATTGCTGATACCACAGGTCTGGAGAATTTGCCGGAGAATTTACAAGAAATTGCGAAGGTACGACTGGAGAATCCGGAAGCTCCTTTAAAGGAGTTGGGAACTTATCTACAAAATCCGGTTGGAAAATCCGGAGTAAATCACAGACTGAGAAAACTCAGTGAAATTGCAGAGGAACTTAGAGATAATAAGGAGGAGAAATTATGACAAAAAAATCTATAGAAGTTCGCATTACAGGTGAGCCGGACGCAAGACCGGTGGCAAAATTAGTACAGGTAGCAAGCCAGTATGAAAGTGAGATTTATGTGGAATCCGGAGATAAAAGAGTAAATGCAAAGAGCATCATGGGAATGATGTCATTGGTTCTTCAGTCAGGAGAAGAGATTGTTGTATCTGCAGATGGAGCAGATGAGGATGAAGCATTAGAGGGTATCGAAGCATATTTAGCAGGAAATAAATAAGAAAAGGATAAAAGAGCTGACATTTATGTTGGCTCTTTTGTTTTGGAAAACGATAGGTAAAAGTATACAATGCTCTGCGCCGGTGCATTGTACAGAAGTGACAAAAGAAATTGAAAAATGAAAATTACTGCTTACGAAAAGTAAATTAAAGTGCTAGAATTGAAGTGACAGGGAAAGCCAGGAAGGAGCGTTTGAAATGTTTAAAGTAGGAGATAATATTATTCATGGGAGCAGCGGAGCATGCAGAGTTGAAAATATTGGAACACTAAACACAGGCGTGAAAGGAAGAACCTATTATACTTTGGTTCCGTATTATGTAAAAGGAAGTTCAGTATACACACCAGTGGATGGAAATAAGGTTATTATGCGTCCGGTTATGACGAAAGAGGAGGTTATGAATCTGATTGAGGACATTAAAAATATTGATACGCTTTGGGTAAAGGATGAAAAGAAGCGTGAAGAAACATACAAAAGTGCAATCAGAAGCTGTGATGCAAGGGAACTGGTAAAAATTATTAAAACCATATATATGAGAAGGAAGGAAAGAATTGCAGAAGGCAAAAAAATGACATATTCAGATGAAAAGTATTTTCGGCTGGCAGAAGATAATTTATATGGTGAAGTAGCGGTGGCTCTTTCGATGACAAGAGAGGAAGCAAAAGAATTTGTAGAAAGAAAAGTAGAAGAAGGGTAGTATTTCTTGCATTTCGATAGACTGGGTAGTAAAATAAAGATACTATAGTGTATTGGAGGTATCTTTGTGAAAAAGAAACTTTTATTTATTTATAATGCACATGCGGGAAAAGGGCGAATACGGAATAAACTGGCAGATATTCTTGAAGTATTTGTGAGGAAAGGTTATGATGTAACAGTTTCACCCACTTTGCGCCGGGGAGAGGCAGCTAATGTAACAGCAGAAAGAAGCAGGGAATTTGATCTTTTGGTGTGTAGTGGCGGAGATGGAACGTTGGATGAGGTAGTGACTGGTGTGATACAATCACAATGTCAGGTGCCGTTGGGGTATATTCCGGCTGGCTCCACGAATGACTATGGAAACAGTCTTGGGTTGCCCAAAAATATGACAGAAGCGGCGAAAATTGCAGTTGGAGAGCAGATTTGCAAATGTGATGTGGGAAAATTAGATGATACTGTGTTTGTTTATGTGGCAGCTTTTGGGGCGTTTACAGAAGTATCTTATGCCACACCACAGGAAATCAAAAATCTTCTTGGTCATGCGGCTTATATTATAGAAGGAATGAAGAAGCTTCATACAATAAAGGCGTATCATATGAAGGTTACTGCAAATGGAGAAACCATAGAGGATGATTTTATTTATGGCATGGTGACAAACTCTGTTTCTATCGGAGGATTTAAAAATAATACCAGTGCTAATGTGCTGTTGGATGATGGAATGTTTGAAGTAACATTGATTAAAAATCCGAAGAATCCAATGGAGCTGCAAAACATTATCGCATCACTTTTAATTGCGGAATTTGACAGCAAATATATGTATGCCTTTAAAACTTCTGAAATTACATTCGAAGCGGAGAGTGAAATTCCGTGGACAGTAGATGGCGAATTTGGAGGCAAACGCAAGTGTGTTACAATTATAAATCATAAACAGGCAATTTCCATAAAAGTAAATCACGAAAAGGTATTGAAATTGATGGAACAAGAAAAAATACAACAAAACTATTCACTTTTAGACAAAGATATGATAGACTGAAAATATGAAAATTACAAATGGAGGTTATTTAGAATGTTAGTTTCAGCAAAAGAAATGCTTCAGAAAGCAAAGGCAGGACATTACGCAGTAGGTCAGTTCAATATCAACAATCTTGAATGGACTAAAGCTATTTTACAGACAGCTCAGGAATTGAATTCCCCAGTTATCTTAGGTGTATCCGAAGGTGCAGGAAAATACATGACAGGATATAAGACTGTTGTAGGTATGGTAAACGGAATGATGGAAGAATTAAACATCACAGTTCCAGTAGCATTACATTTGGATCACGGCAGCTACGAAGGATGTATGAAATGTATTGAAGCAGGATTTTCATCAATCATGTTTGATGGTTCACATTATCCAATCGAAGAAAATGTTGCTAAGACAACAGAATTAGTTAAAATTACTGCAGAAAAGGGAATGTCCTTAGAAGCAGAAGTTGGTTCTATCGGTGGTGAAGAAGATGGTGTCATCGGTAAGGGCGAATGTGCAGATCCTAAGGAATGTAAAGCAATTGCAGATTTAGGAGTGACAATGTTAGCGGCTGGTATCGGTAACATTCATGGAAAATATCCTGACAACTGGGAAGGATTAAGCTTCGAAACATTAGATGCTATCCAGCAGTTAACAGGGGATATGCCATTAGTACTTCATGGTGGTACAGGTATTCCTGAAGATATGATTAAGAAAGCAATCTCTTTGGGAGTTGCAAAAATCAATGTAAACACAGAATGTCAGTTATCTTTCGCAGCAGCTACACGTAAGTACATTGAAGCTGGTAAAGACTTAGAAGGAAAAGGATTTGATCCTCGTAAGTTACTTGCTCCAGGTGCAGAAGCAATCAAGGCAACTGTAAAAGAGAAAATGGAATTATTTGGTTCTGTAGGAAAGGCTTAAATTTAAGACAAGCTTTTAATGAATTGTAAAGTGCCCTCAGATGCAGTCATGCATCTGGGGGCACTTTTATAGATACGTTGTTTAGGTCAACTGAAAAATGCTAAATAAAAAACTCTATAGCAACTATAGAGTTTTTGAGAGGGAGGACCAGACAGTTTAGCTGTCTGGCAAAGTATTATGAAAAAGTTTCAAATAAGCATTATGCAAGTTAGATTTCTAACTTGATTTTAGTATAAAACAGATTCGTGAAGAAATCATGAGAGCTAAATGAAACTTTTTTAAATGAAAAATGAACAAAATATGAATTTCCTCCCTGGATGTTGCCTCTTTGGGATTAATATTTTTCCGGTTCTGGATAAGTTTCTCCAAATGTTTCTACGGTCATAGTTTTGATGCGCTGGATATTTAATGGCTTGTCCATATAATCGGTGGCTGTTTCTGCAATTTTATTCACATGCTCTAGTCCTTCGGTTACTTTACCGAAAGCAGCATATTGTCCATCTAAATGCGGAGATGTCTTATGCATGATAAAAAATTGGGAACCTGCTGAATTAGGATCCATAGTTCGTGCCATAGATAAAACACCCGGTGTATGTTTCAGGTTATTGGTGAATCCGTTCATGGTAAATTCCCCGGCAATGGAGTAACCAGGACCGCCCATACCTGTTCCGTCCGGACAACCACCCTGAATCATAAATCCTTTGATAACTCTGTGGAAGATGATTCCATCGTAATATTTTTTGTTGATAAGACTAATAAAATTATTTACTGTGTTTGGAGCAATTTCAGGGTACAATTCTGCCTTGATCATATCTCCATTCTCCATTTCAATAGTTACAATTGGATTTTGTGCCATTATAATTTTCCTTTCTCGATAACGTCTTTTTGTGATGTAAAACAGCCGCCTTTTTTGAAGTGGCGGCTGTTTAATCCATGCTACATTTTAACAGAAAATGAGATGGGTGTAAAGTTGAAGTTATTAGGCATTTGTGTAAACACCAATGTAGTTGTAATCACGTAATTCTACCGGCTTAGCATCAGCATTCTTCAAAGCCTTTTCTCTTAACTCGATATACAGTTCTGCCATAGTGGCGTTGACATATGGGAATACCCAGAAGATTCCGGCCAAAAAGCAAGTGAAGACAACTGCCAATCCCCACAGAATAAAGGATAAATTCAGAACAAACATATTCCATTTATCTCCATAAGTCATAGATCTGGTTAATTCGAAAATTCTCTTGCTGTCAATATCTGGACTTTCTGTGAGAATGTAAGGAATCATGGAATATTCATAGGATTTTACGATTCCCGGGATAATTAAGAGCAAGCTCCATAAAAATGTTTTGATATCCCTAAAAAACATGATTTTAACTACGTTCATGTAAGAATTAGAGAAAACGAAAACTACATCCTTGAAGTCACGTCTGCCTTCTCGCGTGTTTAAGATATAGCGACGGCAACCTACAAGCAGTGGATTTAAAAGAAAGACTTTTAAGGCAAAAGCGATTACTAAGAAAATCACAAATATTGCAAGGAATGCAGTTAAGGTTGCTAGAATGATTGCCATATCTAAGCTGGTTAAACTCTCATAATACGACCAATCATTATTGTGGGAATCAGTAGAGGAGCTGCCAGGGGCATGGCTGGAGCCATCTACAAACAGAAGTATAAAACTTACTAATACCATCCACCAATAATTTGCTGTTACTAATAGTTTCCCTTTTGTTTTTATGTCTTTTCGTGACCACATATTGTTATCCTCCCGTAAATTAAAATTTTATACTATGTATATGTATTTACTATAAGTGGTATTGATAAAAATTGCAATACCGATTCGGAAGAAAGTTTCTGCATTTATTTGCGGTGTCCTGCTAGTCATTACAAGCCCGAACTTGTTGCTTGAGGGTTGTTGAAGTACGGGAGTATGTGCTATGATCAAGAAATAGTAGTGGAAGGAGTGAGGAAAATGCTGCTGGGTGCGATTGTTGATGTGGATAAGGTTCTTGCTGCTAAGAAAGAAAAAGATTTTAAAAATATAGTGGGACTTAGAGAACTCATAGAGAGTCTTAGAGAGAATGGAATAGAGGTTGTCGAGGGCTCGGCTTTGTCGGCAAAAGAAATTTTAGAGAAAATAAAGAAAATGAGGGTTAGTGTGGAGGAGTGTATTGTCATATCAGATTCTGCAAAGGGTGTGAATGAAGCCTCTAAGCTGGGGATTCCCGTAATCGGCTTTTTGACTGAGGATTCCGAAGGCTGGGAGTTATCAAAGGCAGATATGTTGATTGAGGGATTTGAAGAGATTGATAATATCTTTGTGAAGCGTGTATATGAGAGGGCACATCATATACCGTGGATTATAGCAGAAACACCGAATTGTATCATCAGGGAGAGTGTTTTGGAAGATTTAGAGTATTTTTTTGAAATCTATACCGGCGAGGGAATGGAATATGTAGAACCTTTGGCAGATTATAAAACGGAACAAGAAAAGCTTCAGGCATATATAAAAAATCGCTATCCCTTTTACGAATACGGTATGTGGACGGTGGTAGATAAGCAGTCGGGAAAAGTGATTGGAAGGGCAGGAATCGAAGAAAGAGAAATTAACGGGGAAGAAAAAACAGAGTTTGGTTATATGCTGCACTATTTATATAGAAGAAGGGGAATAGGGACAGAGATATGTCAGGCGATTTTAGCGTATGCAAAAAGTACATTATATATGGAAGAAATCCATGCATATACTCATCCCAAAAACCTGCCTTCCCAAAAATTATTAAATAAACTGGGATTCTGGTTTTGCGGAGAAGTAAACAATGGTGGGACGAAATTGAGCTGTTTTTATAAGAAACTGTAACGTGTAAATAAAGTGGCTCGTAGAGTGTTTGGCGCATCATCAATGCTTCGTATAGTGAAAACTCACAAATATAAGCAAACAAATCTGTAAAAATGGGCAAAAATGACGTGAAATGACGGAAAGTGAACGGAAATGATTGAAATGTTTCACAAAACATGGTATATTAACGGTAGAAAGAATCAAAATAATTCAAAACAGTTCAAAATAATTCAAAACGCGTCAACGGAGGTGAGAAGGGTGCTTGCAGAAGAAAGACATTCCATTATCATAGAAATTGTAGATAAGAACAAAAGTGTTTCCATTAACGAACTATGCGAGAGGTTAGCCACCTCTGTTTCTACAGTGCGAAGAGATTTAAATGTATTGGCAGAACAGGGAAAGCTTATTAAGGTTCATGGCGGTGCAATATCAAAAAATGAAAAATTTACTTTTCTTGAAGAAAATGTAGAGGAAAAGGAAAGACTATATACGGAAGAAAAAACAGCCATTGCAGAATATGCGGCAAGTCTTATAAAAGAGGGCGATTTTGTATTTCTGGATGCTGGAACCACCACAGAAAAAATGATAGATTTTCTGCCGGAAAAAAACATAACTTTTGTGACGAACGGCTTCATACACACAAAAAAATTAGCAGAACGAGGATTTAAGGTATATATTCCTGGCGGAGAGATAAAATTATCTACAGAAGCTATTGTAGGTGCAGAATGTGTTATGACACTTAGTAATTACCATTTTACAAAATGCTTTCTTGGGGTAAATGGTATTTCTGTTTCAAGTGGCTTTTCTACTCCTGATGTTAATGAAGCAAGAGTAAAAACTACTGTAATTAGCAGAAGTATGGAGGTTTATGTGCTGGCAGATCATTCTAAATTTGACAGAATTACGGCTGTCACCTTTGCACCGTTAAGCAAAGCGAATATTATCACTGATCAATTAATGGATAACAAATATTCCGATTATACCTTAGTAAAGGGGGTTATGAAAGATGATTTATACCGTAACTTTTAATCCGGCGGTGGATTATATTGTTCATACAAAGGAATTGCAGGTAGGTTGTGTGAACCGTTCCAAAAGTGAGGAAATCTACTTTGGCGGAAAAGGAATCAATGTTTCTATGGTGCTTAAAGAACTGGGAATTAAGTCAAAGGCATTGGGCTTTGTGGCTGGTTTTACGGGGGAAGCCATTGAAAAAGGAGTATGTGATGCAGGAATTGAAACAGATTTTGTGCACCTAGACAAAGGCTTTTCCAGAATTAATGTAAAAATAAAGTCCGGAAGCGAAACAGAATTAAATGGGCAGGGGCCAGAGATTCCAAAAGAAGCAGTGGAAGAATTTTTTGAAAAGCTGAAGGAAATACAGGACGGTGATACCGTAATACTGGCAGGAAGTATTCCCGATGCTCTTCCAACAGATATTTATGAAAAGATTCTGGATTATTTAAAAGAAAAAAATATTCGGGTCGTAGTAGATGCTACAAAGGATTTGCTTATGAAGGTACTGAAATATAAGCCATTTCTTATTAAGCCAAATAATTTTGAACTTGAGGAAATATTTGGCGTAAAGCTTACTGGTGTAGAAGAAATCATAGAATATGCTCAAAAATTAAAAGAAATGGGTGCAGTGAATGTACTGGTATCTATGGCAGGTGATGGTGCAGTGCTGTTAGATGAAAAGGGAGAAAGCCATATCTGCGGAGTGTGTAAAGGTACATTAAAAAACTCAGTGGGTGCAGGAGATTCTATGGTAGCGGGTTTTATAGCAGGCTGTGAACAGGGAGATTATGAATATGCATTAAAGTTAGGCACAGCGGCAGGGGGAGCTACAGCTTTTTCAGACGGACTTGCACAAAAAGAGTTAGTGTATAGCTTGTTAAAGCAATTATAATGTGACTGGAGGGATTGTTATGCGTATTGTAGATTTATTAAAAAAGGAAAGTATTCTCTTAAATGCTTCACCACAATCAAAATCAGAAGCTATTAATATGTTGGTAGAGCTGCAGGTGAAAGGTGGAAATATCGCTGATAAGGAAGCGTATAAACAGGGCATTTTAGAAAGAGAAGCAAAAGGCTCCACAGCAGTAGGAGAAGGAATTGCTATTCCCCATGCCAAGAGCACAGCAGTCAAGGCACCGTCCCTTTCTGCAATGACCGTTCCGCAGGGAGTGGATTACGAAGCACTAGATGATGAGCCATCTAACCTTTTGTTTATGATTGCGGCACCAAATGACGGAGATGTACATTTAGAGGTATTGTCCAGATTAATGACCATACTTATGGACGAGGATTTCAGAGAACATCTGTTAAAGGCAGACAGTAAGGAAGCATTCCTTAAGATTATTGATGACATGGAAAAAGAAAAATATCCAGAGGAATCAAAGGAGAGTCCGCCAGAAGAGGCAGCAGGTTATAGGGTATTGGCAGTGACTGCCTGTCCTACGGGCATTGCACACACCTATATGGCAGCAGAAGCATTAGACAAAGCAGGAAAAAAGATGGGAATTACCATTAAGGTAGAAACCAACGGTTCTGGTGGAGCTAAGAACATTCTTACAAAAGAGGAGATAGAAAACTGCGATGGTATTATAATAGCGGCAGACAAAACGGTTGAGATGGCGCGTTTTCATGGGAAAAAGGTAATTCGTACCAAAGTATCTGATGGAATTAAGATACCGGAGGAATTGATTCGGAGAATTGTAGACGGAGATGCACCGGTATATGAACACTCTGGAGCAAAAGCAGAAAGCAATTCTAAAACAGATGAAAGCTTTGGAAGACAGATGTACAAACATTTAATGAATGGTGTTTCTAATATGCTTCCGTTTACTGTGGCAGGGGGGATTTTTATTGCACTGGCATTTTTAATTGACAGTATTGCCGGAGCACCTCAAGATGCAAGCTTCGGAACTTATACCGCCGCCGCCGCATTTCTTAAAACCATTGGCGGTTATGCATTTAACTTTATGATTCCGGTACTGGCAGCTTATATTGCTATGAGCATTGCAGACCGTCCGGGCTTCCTGGTGGGCTTGGTAGGTGGTTATCTTGCTACTTCAGGAGCTACTTTTGCAAATGTAAATGGAGATATTCCATCTGGTTTTCTTGGAGCGTTGTTAGCGGGATTTGCAGGAGGTTTTCTCATGGTTGGAATCGAAAAGCTTTGTGAGAAGCTGCCGAAAGCTTTAGATGGAATCAAGCCAGTACTGATTTATCCTCTGGCAGGGCTTGGAATTATTGCAGTTGTTATGTGCACCGTAAATCCATTCATGGGAATGATTAACACAGGACTTTCTGATTTCCTTACTTCTATGGGAGAAAGTAAGATTATATTAGGCTGTATCCTTGGCGCAATGATGTCTGTTGATATGGGAGGACCATTTAACAAGGCTGCATATGTATTTGGCATCACAGCTATTACATCGGGAAATTATGATATTATGGCAGCGGTTATGATCGGAGGAATGGTTCCGCCGATTGCAATCGGGTTATCTACCACATTCTTCAAAGACAGATGGACAGAAGAAGAGAGAAAGAATGGACCGGTAAACTATATTATGGGATTAAGCTTTATTACGGAAGGTGCAATTCCTTATGCAGCAGCGGATCCATTAAGGGTAATCCCGGCATGTGTGGTAGGAGCAGCAGTTGCGGGCGGACTTTCTATGGCATTTCATTGTACCCTGATGGCACCTCATGGGGGAATCTTTGTATTTGCGGTAGTTGGAAACGGACTGATGTACTTGGTATCCCTAGTAGTTGGTTCCCTGATAGGAATGATTTTACTTGCATTATTAAAAAGAAAGATAGCAAACGAATAAGAATAATTTAATTGAGAATAAAAAGGAGTGATTTATTATGGTATCAAAAACAATCGAAGTAGTAAACAAAGAGGGACTTCATATGAGACCGGCAGGTATTCTTTCAGCAGAAATGAAAAAATTTGCAGACTGTAAAGTAACACTTAAGGTGGAGGAAAAAGTGATTAAGGCAACAGCGGTAATGCAGATTATGGCGGCAGGAATTAAATGTGGAAGTAAGGTAGAAATTACGGCAGAGGGTGAAAATGAACAGGCTGCACTGGATAAGGCAGTAGAACTTTTTGAAACGGGATTTGGAGAATAAAAATGCAGAAAGTATCGTCACCGGAATTTCCGGTGGCGATAGTAATGAGGAGGTATATATATGATTCGGTATGCAGGCAAAGGTGTTTACGGAGCAGTGGCAATCGGGAAAATATGTGTATTTAAACGCCAGGAGGTTTCGGTAAAACGTGTACACATAGAAGACATAGAGGCAGAAAAGAAAAGAGTGGCACAGGCAAAGGAAAAGTCCATTGCACAGCTTAAGGAAATTTATGATAAAGCATTGAAGGAAGTGGGCGAGGCGAACGCTCAGATTTTCAACACTCATATGATAATGATAGAGGACGAGGACTACAATGAATCTATTGAGAATATCATTGAAACACAGAAGGTAAATGGAGAATATGCCATTGCAGTAACAGCAGACAATTTTGCGGCAATGTTTGCAGCCATTGAGGATAATGCCTATATGAAGGAACGGGCTGCAGATGTAAAGGATATTTCCAATCGTCTTATTTGTAATCTGAGTGACCAGACACAAGGGGGCGAGAGTGGCGATGGAAAAATGATTATTTGTGCAGATGACCTTGCACCAAGCGAAACAGTTTCTCTTGATAAGGACAAAGTGCTTGCATTTGTCACTGCCCGTGGTTCTACAAATTCTCATACTGCTATTCTTGCAAGAAATATGAATATACCTGCTATTATAGGGGTCGGTGATGAATTTCTTTCTAACATAAAGGACGGAGATACCGCTATTGTGGATGGTTTTACCGGAGAGGTTTATATTCATCCGGATGAAGAAACAATGAAAAAAATGGAAGAAAAGCAAAAGGAGGATTTAGAAAAGAAGAAGCTTCTTCTTGAATTAAAGGGGAAGGAAAATGTAACATTAGATGGCAAAAGAATTAATGTGTATGCAAATATCGGTGGTGTAGATCATATTGGTGCGGTACTTTTAAACGATGCCGGTGGTATCGGACTGTTTCGAAGTGAGTTTCTTTACTTGGAAAGCAAGGAGTATCCTACAGAAGAACAACAGTTTACAGCTTATAAAAAAGTTTTGGAAAGCATGGCGAGCAAGAAGGTTATTATCAGAACGCTGGATATTGGCGCAGATAAACAGGTGGATTATTTTCAACTGGAAAAAGAAGAAAATCCTGCACTGGGATATCGTGCCATTCGAATCTGTCTTACACGTCCGGAAATCTTTAAAACTCAATTAAGAGCATTGTACAGGGCCTCTGTTTATGGCAGTCTGGGGATTATGTTTCCTATGATTACGTCTGTTTCAGAGGTGGAAAAAATCAAGGGAATTTGTGAAGAAGTGAAAAGCGAACTGAAAGAGCAGGGAATTCCTTATAAAGAGGACGTGGAGCTTGGCATTATGATTGAAACTCCGGCAGCGGCGGTCATTAGTGATAAGTTAGCGCCGTTGGTGGACTTTTTCAGCGTAGGTACCAATGATTTAACACAATATACCCTTGCCTGTGACCGACAGAATCCTAACATTGAAAGCTTTTGTGACACACACCATGAAGCTATTCTGCGCTTGATTGAAATGGCCACAGTCAATGCCCATAAGCATGGGGCATGGATAGGAATATGTGGAGAATTGGCAGCAGACGTTACTTTAACGGAAACTTTCCTCAGAATGGGAATTGATGAACTTTCTGTTTCTCCGGGATTTGTTCTTAAGGTGAGAAACGAAATCAGAAATATAGACTTATCCAAATGATACAGGGGACTGCTGCATATTCAGCAGTCCTTTACTGGTTTGTACGGAAGAATTGGTGTCCATACATGATATGTTCTAAAAAAAATACAATATTTTTGAAAAAGGTGCTTGCATAATCAAACATCTTCCTATATACTAAATAGTGCTGTGGCATGATAGCTATGAAGCGTGAGGTTGCTGCCAAACGAAAGCGATGGCAGGTTTTCCGTGGAGCGAATGTCAAGTTAGGAAACTGACGACAAGTCACTGTATACAAGTTAACAGATACCTTATAACTAAGGTTGAAACAAAGTGTGTAAGAATAATGATACACACGGGGAAGTGTACAGTCACCGCTTGTCGTACTGAAATTATTAAGTGCGAAAAGGAGGCGACTTTTTTTATGGCAAGTCAAGTAATGAGAATCACATTAAAAGCATACGATCATCAGTTAATCGATGCTTCTGCCAAAAAACTGATTGAAACTGTAAAGAAAAATGGAGCTCAGGTGAGTGGTCCGGTACCATTACCAACAAAGAAGGAAGTAGTAACTATTCTTAGAGCAGTACACAAGTACAAAGATTCCAGAGAACAGTTTGAGCAGAGAACTCATAAAAGACTTATCGATATCACAACACCAAGCCAGAAGGTTGTAGAAGCATTATCAAGATTAGAGATGCCAGCAGGTGTATATATCGATATCAAAATGAAAAACAAATAAGTTTTTAATGAATTAGGACAGTAACAATCCTTAATGCAGATAGAATTTACTAAATGCATTTTCTAGGATGATTATCAATATAAAGGTAATCCGCTGTAGATAAAAACAGGAGGTAAAGAAATGAACAAAGCAATTTTAGCTACAAAAATTGGAATGACTCAGATCTTCAATGAAGATGGCGTGTTAGTTCCGGTAACTGTATTGCAGGCTGGTCCTTGTGTAGTAACACAGGTTAAAACAGTTGAAAATGATGGTTACAGTGCAGTACAGGTTGGTTTCGTTGACAAGAAAACAAAATATGTTGACGGAAAATTAGTGCACAAACATGGTGCAAACAAAGCAGAACAGGGACACTTCGATAAAGCAGGTGTATCCGCAAAGAGATATGTAAAGGAATTTAAGCTTGCAAATGCTGAAGAGTACACAGTTGCTCAGGAAATCAAAGCAGACGTGTTTGCAGCAGGAGATAAGGTAGATGCAACTGCAATCTCTAAAGGTAAGGGATTCCAGGGTGCAATTAAGAGACATGGTCAGTCAAGAGGACCTATGGCTCACGGTTCTAAATTCCATCGTCATGCAGGTTCTAACGGTGCATGTTCCAGCCCAAGTAAGGTATTCAAGGGTAAGAAAATGCCAGGACATATGGGACACAAGAAAATTACAATTCAGAATCTTGAAATTGTAAGAGTTGATGCGGAAAAGAACTTACTTTTAGTAAAAGGTGCTGTACCAGGACCTAAGAAATCTTTAGTAACAATTAAAGAAACTGTAAAGTCAAGTAAGTAAGCTTTATAGGAAAGGAGGAACATACAGATGGCAAACGTATCTGTTTATAATATGGAAGGCAATGAAGTTGGCAAAATGGAATTAAATGATGCTATCTTCGGCGTAGAAGTAAATGAACATTTAGTGCATATGGCAGTTGTACAGCAGCTTGCAAACAAGCGTCAGGGTACACAGAAAGCTAAGACACGTTCAGAAGTATCCGGTGGCGGAAGAAAGCCGTGGAGACAGAAAGGTACAGGACATGCAAGACAGGGTTCAATCAGAGCTCCGCAATGGACTGGCGGTGGTGTGGTATTCGCTCCAACACCAAGAGATTATTCTTTCAAATTAAATAAGAAAGAAAAGAGAGCAGCTCTTAAATCTGTATTGACATCTAAAGTTCAGGAAAATAAATTCATCGTTCTTGACGAATTAAAATTAGATGAAATTAAGACAAAGAAATTTGCAGCAGTTTTAAATAACTTAGATGTTGAAAAAGCATTGGTAGTATTAAACGAAAATGATCAGAATGTAGTATTATCAGCAAGAAACATTCCGGAAGTTAAGACAGCTCTTACAAATACAATTAACGTATATGATGTATTAAAATATAACACAGTTATTGCAACTAAGGCTGCAGTAGAAACAATCGAGGAGGTGTATGCATAATGGCAAACGTACAGTATTATGACGTAATCCTTAAGCCAGTAATCACTGAAAAAAGTATGAACGCTATGGGAGAAAAGAAGTACACATTTTATGTACACACTGAAGCAAATAAATCAATGATTAAGGAAGCTGTTGAAAAAATGTTCCCTGGAACAAAAGTTGCAAAAGTCAACACAATGAACCTTGACGGAAAGAGCAAAAGACGTGGAATGGTTGTTGGAAAGACTGCTAAGAAGAAAAAAGCAATTGTTCAGTTAACAGAAGACAGCAAAGATATTGAAATTTTTGAGGGGTTATAAGACTTGCTGAAGACAAGCGAAGCGTAGGCTGAAGCTTAGTCGAACCCCATTCTTTGAACTTAGCGAGGTCTTTTCGAGCTTAGTGAAAAGAACATTCAATAGAAACTATGTGCAAACAAAGCACGACAACAAATATGGTATGAAACGAAAGGAGAGAAAGTAATGGGAATTAAAACATACAACCCATATACACCTTCCAGAAGACATATGACTGGTTCTGATTTCTCTGAAATCACAAAGGCAACACCGGAAAAAAGTCTGGTTGTTTCTTTGAAAAAGAACGCAGGTCGTAATAATCAGGGTAAAATCACAGTTAGACATCGCGGAGGCGGTTCTAGAAGAAAATATAGAGTTATCGATTTTAAGAGAAATAAATTTGACGGAGTTCCTGCAACTGTAATTGGTATCGAATACGATCCAAACAGAACTGCAAATATCGCATTAATCAGCTACGCAAACGGTGCGAAAGCTTATATCCTTGCTCCAGAAGGATTGACAGACGGTATGACAGTAATGAGCGGTGCAGAAGCAGAAGTAAGAGTAGGAAACTGCTTACCACTTTCAGAAATTCCGGTTGGTACTATGGTACACAACATTGAATTACATCCTGGCAAGGGTGGACAGTTAGTTCGTTCCGCAGGAAACAGTGCACAGTTAATGGCTAAGGAAGGAAAATATGCAACATTAAGACTTCCGTCCGGTGAAATGAGAATGGTACCATTAAACTGTAGAGCAACAATCGGTGTTATCGGAAATGGTGATCACAACCTTATCAATATCGGTAAGGCAGGACGTAAGCGTCACATGGGTATCAGACCTACAGTTCGTGGTTCTGTTATGAACCCTAATGACCATCCACATGGTGGTGGTGAAGGTAAGACTGGTATCGGACGTCCGGGTCCATGTACTCCTTGGGGTAAACCAGCTCTTGGCTTGAAGACAAGAAAGAAGAACAAACACTCTAACAAGTACATTGTAAGAAGAAGAGACGGAAAGGCTATGAAATAAGGAGGTAAACCCATGGCAAGATCATTAAAAAAAGGACCATTCGCAGACGCAAGTCTTTTAAAGAAGGTTGATGCTATGAACGCTGCTGACCAGAAGCAGGTTATTAAGACATGGTCACGTCGTTCAACTATCTTCCCACAGTTCGTAGGACACACAATTGCTGTTCATGACGGAAGAAAGCATGTACCTGTATATATCACAGAAGATATGGTAGGACATAAACTTGGTGAGTTCGTTGCTACAAGAACTTACAGAGGACATGGAAAAGACGAAAAGAAATCTAAAGTGAAATAATTGATATAAGTTGGAAAGTGAAAGGAGGCTTCACTCATGGCAAGAGGACATAGATCCCAGATCAAAAGAGAGAGAAATGCACAGAAGGATACTAGACCATCAGCTAAGTTAAGCTATGCAAGAATATCTGTTCAGAAAGCATGTTTCGTATTAGATGCCATCAGAGGTAAAGATGTACAGACAGCACTTGGTATTTTAGAATACAATCCAAGATATGCTTCAAGCGTAATAGAAAAATTATTAAAGTCAGCCATTGCAAACGCAGAAAACAACAATGGTATGAATATGGAAAACCTTTATATTGAAGAATGTTATGCAAATAAAGGACCTACAATGAAAAGAATCAGACCGAGAGCACAGGGTAGAGCTTACAGAATTGAAAAGAGAACAAGCCATATCACAATCGTGCTGAATGAAAGATAAGGAGGGTAATCATGGGACAGAAAGTTAATCCTCACGGCTTAAGAGTCGGTGTTATTAAGGACTGGGATTCAAAATGGTATGCAGATGCTGATTTCTCAGATTTCCTTGTAGAAGATTATAATATCAGAAAATTTTTAAAGAATAAATTATACAGTGCCGGTATTTCAAAAATTGAAATTGAAAGAGCATCTGAACGTGTTAAGATTATTATCCACACAGCGAAACCTGGTGTTGTCATCGGTAAAGGTGGAGAAGAAATCGAAAAGACAAAGAAAGAACTTCAGAAGATTATGAGCAACAAAAAAGTTGTTGTAGATATCAAAGAAGTAAAGAGACCAGACAAAGATGCACAGTTAGTTGCAGAAAACATTGCACTTCAGTTAGAAAACCGTGTATCATTCCGTAGAGCAATGAAATCTACAATGTCTAGAACAATGAAGTCTGGTGCAAAAGGAATTAAGACAGCTGTTGCAGGACGTGTTGGTGGAGCAGATATGGCTCGTACAGAGTCCTACAGTGAAGGAACAATTCCACTTCAGACATTAAGAGCAGATATTGATTATGGCTTCGCTGAGGCTGACACAACTTACGGTAAGTTAGGTGTTAAGGTTTGGATTTACAAAGGCGAAGTTCTTCCTACTAAGGCAAACAAGGAAGGGAGCGATAAATAATGTTAATGCCAAAAAGAGTGAAACGTAGAAAGCAGTTCCGTGGTTCTATGGCAGGTAAAGCTACAAGAGGTAATAAGATTACTTACGGTGAATATGGTATTGTAGCAACAGAACCATGTTGGATTAAAGCAAATCAGATAGAAGCAGCCCGTATTGCTATGACACGTTATATCAAACGTGGTGGTAAGGTTTGGATTAAGGTTTTTCCAGATAAGCCAGTTACTCATAAGCCTCTTGAAGTTCGTATGGGTAAAGGAAAAGGTAACTTAGAATACTGGGTAGCTGTAGTGAAACCAGGACGTGTAATGTTTGAACTTGCAGGTGTTCCAGAAGAAGTGGCTAGAGAAGCATTACGTCTTGCAACACATAAGTTACCATGTAAGTGTAAAATAGTTTCTCGTGCAGATTTAGAAGGCGGTGACAACAGTGAAAATTAATGAATATGTGAAAGATTTAAGAAGTCAGGATTTGGCTTCACTGAATGAAGAATTAGTAGCTGCTAAAAAGGAACTCTTTAACTTAAGATTCCAGAACGCAACAAATCAGTTAGACAATACTAGCAGAATTAAAGAAGTTAGAAGAAATATTGCCAGAATCCAGACAGTTATAGCTGAAGGTCAGGCAAGCGCAGAATAAAGAAATGCTTCATCCGACAGCAGATTCTTATATTGAGAATATAGAAAGGAGATAATTGTTGTGGAAGAAAGAAACCTTAGAAAAACTCGTACAGGTAAAGTAGTTAGCAATAAGATGCAGAAGACAATCGTTGTTGCTGTAGAAGATCACGTAAAGCATCCTTTATACAACAAGATTGTGAAAAGAACTTATAAATTAAAAGCTCATGATGAAAATAATGAGTGCAACATTGGCGATATCGTAAAAGTAATGGAAACAAGACCTTTATCTAAAGACAAGAGATGGCGTCTTGTAGAAATTATGGAAAAGGCTAAATAATTCGAAGGAGGTTACCCGCATGATTCAGCAGGAAAGTAGGTTGAAAGTAGCTGATAACACAGGTGCAAAAGAATTATTATGTATCCGTGTTATGGGTGGTTCAACAAGAAGATATGCGAATATTGGTGATATTATCGTTGCTACTGTCAAAGATGCAACACCAGGCGGTGTTGTAAAAAAAGGTGACGTAGTTAAGGCAGTAGTAGTACGTACTGTAAAAGGTGCTCGTCGTAAAGATGGCTCATACATTAAATTTGATGAAAACGCTGCAGTAATTATCAAAGATGACAAGACTCCAAGAGGAACTCGTATCTTTGGACCAGTAGCTAGAGAGCTTAGAGAAAAACAGTTCATGAAGATTGTTTCCTTAGCTCCTGAAGTATTATAAGGAGGTGCAGGTCATGGCAACAATCAAAATTAAAAAAGGTGATACAGTAAAGGTTATCGCAGGAAAAGATAAAGACAAAGAAGGCAAAGTAATTGCTATCAATAAAAAGAACAACACTTGCTTAGTTGAAGGTGTAAATATGATTACTAAGCATACAAAACCAAGTGCAGCAAATCAGGCAGGCGGAATTGTTCATCAGGAAGGACCAATTGATCTTTCCAACGTTATGTATCTTTTAAACGGAAAACCAACCAGAATTGGATTCAAGGTTGAAGGAGATAAAAAAGTACGTATCGCAAAATCAACAGGTGAAGTTATCGATTAATCAGAGAGGAGGTCAAGACGTTGAGCAGACTTAGAGAAGTTTATGACAATGAAATCGTGGAAGCGATGACAAAAAAATTCGGATATAAAAATGTTATGCAGGTACCAAAGCTTGATAAAATCGTTATCAACATGGGTATTGGTGAAGCAAAAGAAAATGCAAAAATCTTAGACTCAGCTGTGAAGGATCTTGAAACAATTGCAGGTCAGAAAGCAGTTCTTACAAGAGCTAAGAAATCAGTTGCTAACTTTAAAATCAGAGAAGGTATGCCAATCGGATGTAAAGTTACATTAAGAGGCGAAAAGATGTATGAGTTCGCTGACCGTTTAATTAACTTAGCATTACCTCGTGTTCGTGACTTTAGAGGTATTAATCCAAATGCATTTGATGGCAGAGGAAACTATGCTCTTGGTATTAAAGAACAGTTGATTTTCCCGGAAATCGAATACGATAAGGTTGACAAAGTAAGAGGAATGGACATCATTTTCGTTACAACTGCGAATACTGATGAAGAAGCTCGTGAATTATTGACAATGTTCAACATGCCGTTTGAGAAATAGATAGGAGGGAAATTCCATGGCTAAAACATCCATGAAAGTTAAACAGCAGCGTAAAGCAAAATTCTCCACTAGAGAATACACACGTTGTAAAATTTGCGGACGTCCACATTCTGTTTTAAAGAAATATGGAATTTGCAGAATCTGTTTCCGTGAATTAGCTTATAAAGGACAGATACCAGGCGTGAAAAAAGCCAGCTGGTAAAATGAGAAAGGAGGCAACTTAAAATGACAATGAGCGATCCAATCGCAGATATGCTTACAAGAATTCGTAATGCAAATACTGCTAAGCATGATACAGTAGATGTACCATCATCAAAGATGAAAGAATCCATCGCAAAGATTCTCTTAGATGAAGGATATATCAAAAACTACGAAATTATTGAAGATGGTAATTTTAAGACAATCCGTATTGAATTAAAGTACGGTAAGGATAAAAACGAAAAAATCATTACAGGACTTAAGAGAATTTCTAAACCAGGTCTTCGTGTTTATGCAAACGCTGAAGATATGCCAAAGGTTCTCGGAGGACTTGGTATTGCAATCGTTTCCACAAATAAAGGTGTTGTAACAGATAAAGAAGCTAGAAAAATGAACGTTGGTGGAGAAGTGTTAGCTTTCGTTTGGTAGGCATTGAACACTTGGCGAGGTTTTATCGAGCCTAGTGTGAAAGCCGTTCCCGAAACTTAGACTTGGTTGTTTCAAGTCTTAGTTGAGCGGAACCATGTGGCTATTAAAGAGCAACATAGTTGAGGAAGCACTCAGAGAAGGCTTGGTTGTTTCAAGTCTTAGTTGAGCGGAACCCTGCAGGCAGCACACCAACAACATTTCAATATAAAATAGGAGGTACGGGCATGTCACGTATAGGAAGAATGCCAATCGCTATTCCGGCTGGAGTTACAGTTGAGATAGCAGAAAATAATAAAGTGACTGTAAAAGGTCCAAAGGGAACATTAGAAAGAGTGTTACCTGAAGAAATGGAAATCAAAATGGAAGATGGTCATGTTGTAGTAACAAGACCAAATGACTTAAAGAAAATGAAATCTTTACATGGTTTAACAAGAACATTGATTAACAACATGATTATTGGTGTAACTGATGGTTATGAAAAAGTTCTTGAAGTAAACGGTGTAGGTTATAGAGCTCAGAAACAGGGCAAGAAGCTGGTATTAGCTTTAGGTTACTCACATCCTGTAGAAATGGAAGATCCGGAAGGATTGGAATCTGTTGTTGATGGACAGAATAAAATCATCATCAAAGGTATCGATAAAGAAAAAGTTGGCCAATATGCAGCTGAAATCAGAGATAAGAGAAGACCTGAACCATACAAAGGTAAAGGTATTAAATATGCTGATGAAACTATCAGACGTAAAGTTGGTAAGACTGGTAAGAAATAATTAAGGAGTGTGTGAGAATGGTTAGTAAGAAATCAAGAGCGGAAGTTCGTTTAAAAAAACATAGAAGAATTCGTAATCGTTTCAGCGGAACAGCCGAAAGACCACGTTTAGCTGTGTTTAGAAGTAACAATCACATGTATGCTCAGATTATTGACGATACAGTTGGAAATACTTTAGTTGCAGCTTCTACATTAGACAAAGATGTAAAAGCTCAGGTAGAAAAGACAAATAACGTTGATGCAGCAGCATGTGTAGGTACAGTAATTGCTAAAAAGGCACTGGAGAAAGGTATCAAAGAAGTCGTATTTGACAGAGGCGGATTTGTATATCATGGTAAAGTTCAGGCATTAGCAGATGCAGCCAGAGAAGCTGGCTTAGAATTCTAGGAAAGGGAGGAAAAGACGCATGAAACATACAATTATTGATGCTAGTCAGTTAGAATTACAGGAAAAAGTAGTATCAATCAAACGTGTTACTAAAGTTGTTAAGGGTGGTCGTAACTTCCGTTTCACAGCATTAGTAGTAGTTGGTGATGGTAACGGACACGTTGGAGCAGGTCTTGGAAAGGCATCTGAAATTCCAGAAGCAATTCGTAAAGGAAAAGAAGATGCAATGAAAAAACTTGTAACTGTTGCTATGGATGATAACAAGAGTATTACACATGATTTTCTCGGAAAATTCGGAAGTGCTTCTGTACTTTTAAAGAAAGCTCCAGAAGGTACCGGTGTTATCGCTGGTGGTCCGGCTCGTTCCGTACTTGAACTTGCTGGAATCAAGAATATCCGTACAAAATCATTAGGTTCAAATAACAAGCAGAACGTAGTACTTGCTACAATCGAAGGTTTACGTCAGTTAAAGAAACCAGAAGAAGTAGCTGCACTTCGTGGTAAGTCTGTTGAAGAAATTCTTGGTTAATTGCCGGGAAGCTAAAGGAGGAAATCGAGATGGCAGATAAGTTAAAAATCACATTAGTGAAATCTACAATCGGTGCTATTCCAAAGCATAAGGCTACCGTTGCTGCTTTAGGTTTAAAGAAGCTTAACAAAACAGTAGAAATGCCGGATAATGCAGCCGTTAGAGGTATGATTCAGCAGGTAAGACATTTAGTTAAAGTAGAAGAAATCTAAGATTCAGATAAGGAGGTGTCAGAATGGACTTATCAAATTTAAGACCTGCAGAAGGTTCTAAGCAGGGAGATAGATTCAGACGTGGACGTGGACATGGTTCAGGAAATGGTAAGACAGCTGGTAAAGGTCATAAGGGACAGAAGGCTCGTTCAGGAGCTCCAAGACCGGGCTTTGAAGGTGGTCAGATGCCATTATACAGAAGAATTCCAAAGAGAGGCTTTACAAATTACAACCACAAGGAAATTGTTGGTATTAATTTAAATGCTCTTGAAGTATTCGATAATGATGCAGTAGTATCTATTGAAACATTAATTGAAACAGGAATCGTTAAGAATCCTAAAGACGGAGTAAAGATTTTAGGAAATGGAGAACTTACTAAGAAGCTTACAGTTCAGGTAAATGCATTTAGTGAAAGTGCAAAAGAAAAGATTGAGGCTCTTGGTGGAAAAGCTGAGGTGATTTAATGTTCAAAACACTGCAAAATGCATTTAAAATTAAGGACATACGGACTAAGATTTTTTATACATTATTTATGTTAGTTGTTGTTCGAATTGGTTCTCAGCTTCCAATTCCAGGTGTAAATAGAGATTACTTTTCGCAGTGGTTTTCACAGCAGACTGGTGACGCATTCAGCTTTTTTAATGCTGTCACCGGTGGTTCTTTCTTAGAAATGTCAATATTTGCATTGAACATTACGCCATACATTACATCTTCTATCATTATGCAGCTTTTAACTATTGTAATTCCAAAGTTAGAAGAGATGCAGAAAGATGGTGAAGACGGAAGAAAGAAAATTGCTTCTATTACACGTTATGTGACTATAGTGTTAGCATTAATTCAGGCAGTTGCCATGTCAGTAGGATTTGGTAACAAAGGCCTTTTGCAGGAATTTAACTTTATTAATGTTGTGACTGTAATTGTTGCATTGACAACCGGTTCTGTATTCCTTATGTGGATTGGTGAAAGAATTACAGAAAATGGTGTAGGAAATGGTATATCTATTGTACTTTTGATTAACATCGTTTCCAGAATTCCGGCTGATTTAAGCACTTTATATGAAACATTTGTAAAGGGAAAAACGATTCCGTATGCAATTCTTGCAATTTTAATTATTGCTGCAGTTATTATCATAACTACTGTATTGACAGTACTTTTGCAGGGTGGAGAAAGAAAAATCTCTGTTCAATATGCAAAAAAAATGCAGGGTAGAAAGATGGTTGGAGGACAGTCAACACATATTCCTCTAAAGGTAAACACCGCAGGTGTTATCCCAATCATTTTCGCATCTTCCTTGTTACAGTTTCCGGTTGTAATTGCTTCTTTACTTGGAAAATCCGGTTCTGAATGGGTAAAATACTTATCTTCTTCTAACTGGTGTGATCCTAAGAATCTGAAGTATTCTATCGGTTTACTTGTTTATATTATACTGGTTGTTTTCTTTGCTTATTTCTATACCTCTATCACATTTAATCCGTTAGAGGTTGCAAATAATTTAAAGAAGCAGGGTGGATTTATTCCTGGTATTCGTCCGGGTACACCTACATCAGATTATTTAACAAAAATTCTTAACAACATTATTTTTATCGGAGCAGTTGGTTTGATTATTGTTGCAGTAATTCCAATCTTCTTTAACGGTGTATTTAGTGCACAGGTAACTTTTGGTGGAACATCACTGATTATTATCGTTGGAGTTGTATTAGAAACTATGAAACAGATTGAATCTCAGATGTTAGTTCGATATTATAAAGGTTTTTTGAATGACTAATAAAGGTGATGCGTAGCATTACATATTGATATTGCTGGGAATCTTAGGGTTCCCGGCAATATTAGCAAACGCATATATTTTATAGAAGTGATTTATTCCATACATAATCATAATATGATATAGAGGAATCACAAAGAATGGAGGAAGAATTCATGAAATTAATCATGTTAGGAGCACCTGGTGCCGGTAAAGGAACACAGGCAAAGAAGATTGCTGAAAAATATAATATTCCACATATTTCTACCGGAGATATTTTCCGTGCAAACATTAAAAACGGTACAGAACTTGGTCAGAAAGCAAAAACATATATGGATCAGGGTCTTCTTGTACCGGACGAATTGGTAGTTGATTTAGTAATGGATCGTTTTGCACAGCCTGATTGCGAAAATGGTTATGTGTTAGATGGATTTCCAAGAACAATTCCACAGGCAGAAGCTTTAGATGCAGCTTTAGAAAAAGCCGGTGCAAAAATTGATTATGCAATCAATGTAGAGGTACCGGATGAAAATATCATCAATCGTATGTCAGGACGCAGAGCGTGTGTTGCGTGTGGAGCAACTTATCATTTAGTACATATTCCGCCAAAGAAAGAGGGAGTATGTGATAGCTGTGGTAAAGAGCTTATTTTAAGAGATGACGATAAGCCGGAAACAGTAAAGAAACGTCTGGATGTATATCATGAGCAGACACAGCCACTGATTGACTACTACACGCAAAAGGGAGCTTTAGTAGAAGTGGACGGAACTGTTGATATGGAAGAAGTTTTCAATGCAATTGTGAAGATATTAGGAGCTTAAGAAATGGCCGTTACAATTAAATCTGCAAGAGAAATTGAATTAATGAGAGAGGCAGGTAAAATTCTTGCTTCTGTGCATGACGAATTAGAAAGAGCAATCAAACCTGGAATATCTACAAAGGATATTGATATTTTAGGAGAAAAACTGATTAGACAGCATGGCTGCATTCCTTCTTTTTTAAATTATGAAGGATATCCGGCTTCGATCTGTGTTTCTGTCAATGATGAAGTAGTACATGGAATACCGACGCATGACAGGATATTGCAGGAAGGAGACATTGTAAGCCTGGATGCAGGCGTAATTTACAAGGGTTATCATTCCGATGCTGCCCGCACTCATATGGTAGGCGAGGTGAGCAAAGAAGCAAAACAGTTAATTGAGGTAACAAAGCAAAGCTTTTTCGAAGGAATTAAATATGCCACAGAAGGAAGGCACCTGTACGAAATATCAGCAGCGATTGGAGCCTATGCTGAAAGTTTTGGATATGGTGTTGTTAGAGATTTGGTAGGACACGGCATTGGGAAAAATTTGCATGAAGATCCTCAGATACCAAACTTCAAACAGAGAAGAAGAGGTATGAAATTGCAGGCAGGTATGACACTTGCCATTGAGCCAATGATTAACGCTGGTGGTTTTGATGTAGTGTGGTTAGATGACGACTGGACTGTAGTAACAGAAGATGGTTCTTTGTCTGCCCATTATGAAAATACTGTGCTGATTACAAAAGGTGAACCGGAAATATTATCCTTATCTTTATAAGAGGTGCAGAATGGAAAGATTTGAAGTTGGAATGTTAGCGAAGGCATTGGCGGGGCATGACTTTGGAAAGATATATGTAATTATTGCAGTAGATGAAGATTATGTATATCTGGCAGATGGGAAAATTCGCACTATCGAAAAACCAAAGAAGAAAAGAAAAAAACATGTCCAGCTTATGAAAGAAACGCAACAGGTAGTAGTAGACAAAATACGAAACAATGAAAAAATTCAGAACGAAGAAATTAAGCGAATAATCAAACTTAAGTTATTACAAGGAGGGAATGCAGATGTCTAAGGCAGATGTAATCGAAATCGAAGGAACTGTAATTGAAAAATTACCAAATGCAATGTTTCAGGTGGAATTAGAAAATGGTCATAAAGTTTTAGCACATATCAGTGGAAAACTTCGTATGAACTTTATCAGAATCTTACCGGGTGATAAGGTAACAATTGAATTGTCACCATATGATTTATCTAAGGGAAGAATTATCTGGAGAGATAAGTAAGTCAGGTGATATTGGGGTGGCACTACAAGCCCGATAAAGAAAGAAGGTTTCGGAGCAGACGTAAATTGCTCTGAAACCTTCTTTCTTTGTCGGGCGTCTTATTGTTTAGACAAAATATATCAAAAATGTAATTTTCTTTAAAATATAGTGACAAAAGTATTTCACTCTGTTATATTTTTTAGGGTAAATAATTAAATAAAGGAGAAAACTTTTATGAAGAAACAAAAAGTAACAGCCTTACTGCTGGCGTTTACCATGTTTGTATCTGCTTTTGCAGATAGTGGGCTGACAGTACAGGCGAACAAAACAAATGATGTCCAAGTGGCACAAGAAGTTACAGACGAGCTTGCTGTAACAGTAACTCCGGATCCGGCAGAAGGTTCATCTGCCACAAACAATGGCGGAAACGGTATGTATCAGGATCCAGAGGATAGGAAACATGCTACTGGGGATGAAGAATTTGAAAAAGAAATGGAAAAAAGGCTGGCAGAGAGAAGTGAGAAAGCAATAGAAAACAGTCCTGCCACCAGTTCGATAGAGCTTCCGGCATCTGTGGATAATTCCACAAACAAAAATGCAAAATATTGTCCTCCCATTGGCGATCAGAAAGGCGTAGGAAGTTGCAAGTATTGGGCAGACCATTACTTTTGTGCAACATATCAGTATAATAAATTGATGGACACACAGGTAAGTGAAGAAACTACCTTTTCACCCAGATGGTATTATGCTAATGAGGTGAGAAACTATTTCAACTATGTTAATGGTTTTTATACTGGTATGACGTTGGATCGTTGCCCCAATATAAATTTTTCTGCAAGTGGTGATGATGGAACTGATTTTCCGGCAGATACCGTAGATAACTGGTTGTATTCAGAAAGAATAAAGATAAGTGACGAGGATGTGGATACGCTTGAGGAGATGAAAGAAGCTATTGCAGAAGGGAATGTGGTTTCTGTTGCCACCTCTGCGTATTGGTGGCAATATATGAATATTGTAGGTCCTTTATCTTCTGAGAACAAAAAATTTGAAGGGCAGCAAATTATCGTTGCCTGTATGGGAGAAAAGAACTCTGATTCTGGTGGTCATGCGATTACTATTGTTGGATATAATGACGACATCTGGGTTGACTTAAATCAAAATGGAACGATTGAAGCTGGAGAAAAAGGCGCTTTCAAGATTGCAAATTCTTGGGGAGATGATTGGGGAAATGATGGATATATGTGGGTTGCATATGATGCACTGAATGAAACATCACAGTATATTCCAGTACAAGAAGGATATGAAAGAGAAGCTGTTTTTTGTCTGGGGGATGTGAAAGCAATTAAAGAGGTGAAACAGCCAGAGCAGTATGTGGTTTTAACAATAAACACAAAGAACCGCCAACTGTGGATGGAGGCAGAGGCACTTCCTGATGTTGGAAAATCTGAAACATATGGTCGATTGTACTCATATAGAACAAATGGAACTGCATATAATTTTGCAGGTGGTATAGGTTATGAGGATGCACAAATTGTGTTACCTTTTGCAAAGCAGATATCCGGAAACCAGTTATACTTTGTAAACTATCAAGGAGATGCGGCTACGATAAAGGATGTTACCTATGTGGATACGGTGAAACAAGTTGCTTATGATGGATTAGCAGAAGATATCATATTTGGCGAAAAGAAGGAAACAAAAAAAATTCCATGTATTGCAAATACAGAAGTGCCATATTTTAAAACTTTTACGGCAAATTGTGCCAACGGAACAGTATCTGGTAACGTACAAGCAACGGACAGTGCTTCTGGAATTCAATATGCTGTGAAGTATGCTCTGATGGGAGGCGGTGAAAAGAAGACAGCTACCGTAGATGCAAATGGTAATTACAGTTTTATTCCAGATGCAAATGGTGAGTATCGTGTGGAAGTTACAGCTACGGATGCAAAAGGAAATACGGCAACACGTTATAAAAGAGTTTCCGTAACCGGAATTTCTAAGCCACCTGTTATTTACTCTGTATCAACAAAAGAGGACGGATATTATCAATATATACAATCTATTAAGTGTATTTCACCAAATGCAGATGGTGTGGAATATAAATTCACATATTCTGTAGATGGTGGAGCAGAGGTGACAATACAAGAGTATTCCAATTCTCCAAGTGTTTCTTGGGGTCCATTGGATAAACCAGGTGTATATACAATAAAAGTATATGCAAGGAATGAGTTTGGGGTAACCACCGCCACTACCACTACCAGAATACATAAAATGCAGGTAGCACTGGCTGGTATATCGCCGGAGGCATCCAAATATACAGTTGGCACTACGATAACGTTTAATCTGGGAATTACAGGAAATTTAGACGAACCGACCTGCCAGTTAAAGGTTGTGAATTCAACGTATCAAAGTGCTGGAACAGTGGTAGATGTGTCGGCAACAAAGAAGCAATGGACGCCAACAAAACCTGGAACATATCGTTTGTGGGTGAGTTATTTTGATGGTACAAGAGGGTGTTTTTTCACATATTTGCCGGATATTACCGTGGTAGACACCATACCGGAAATTAAAAGCTTTACATCATCGGTCACATCACCAACGAATAATTTAAAGGCAGACAAGATGACTTTAACTGCCAAGGTAACCGAAACAAATGAGAAGTATGAATATCGTTTTGGCGGTATTTTCAATGGTGCTACAACCTATTTTAATGAGTATTCAACCTCCAATACTTATAATATGCAGCACTTAAATTATTTCAGGGAAAGTAGAGTTGGGACCCATATTCTGTTTGTAGACGTAAAAAATCCGACGACAGGAGAGGTTGCAAGAAAAACAATTGATAATTTTAAAGTAGAGAAACAGTCACCTGTTGACTCTGTCAGCATTTCTGACAATCCAGCATCTGCAATAGATCAGACAACAATTAAAGTAAATTTAAACGAAGATGCTGATGCAGAGAATTTTGTTTTTAATTATGGTACCATAATTAATGGAAAAACATATTATTTCAACGAAACAAGTACAGCCGATACTTCTAGAAATGTAGCATTTGCTACGATTACAGGTGGTATTATAGATGCCACTATCTTGTCACAGGTAATCGGAACGCATAAAGTATTTGTAAAAGCTTTTAATACGAAAACGTCGGAAACAACCATTACATACCTGGATAATGTAAAAGTGGAAGGACTAAAAATAACTAAGTTTACAGCAAGCAAGGAAAATGTAGTGAAAGTTGGAGAAAAGGTTAATTTTACCGCTGAGGCCGTGAATGCATGCACTGCATATAATAATCCACATGCAGATTATTATGTGGTGAAAGACGGCGTGGAAACAAAATTACCACCTTCAAACCCATTCAGCTATTCAATGAGTGGTTCGTGGACACCAACGGAGCCAGGCAATTATACAATTAAGTGTGTGGTAAGTGATTATTATAATCAGGTTGCAACAATTACAAAAGATTATAAAGTAATCGGAACCGAAATCACCACTGTTTATTACGAAAATAATAACTGGGATACTGCATACATCCACTATAAGACGGAAAAAGGTTCCTGGACTGTTGCACCGGGAGTAAAGATGGAAAAGAGTACATTAAGTGGATATTCATGGAAATATGAAATTCCATTGTATGAAGATGGCAGTAGTTGTGTAACATTGTGCTTTAACAATGGAAACGGTTCTTGGGACAGCAAAAACGGTTCTAACTATACTTTAAGCAAAGGAACTTACGAGATTAAAAATGGAAATGTGAACGAAGTGACATTGGCATCTAAAATAGCGTTCACAGTTAATAAGCCATCACCGGTATCGGTTGCAGAGAATATCAATCTGAAAGCAACGGTAGACACAGAAACACAGAATTATGAATATCGTTTTGGTACCATATTTAATGGGCAGGAAACAATATTTGAAAAGGGTTATAGCAGTGGCAATTCCTGCCTGGTGTCTTTGGGTGATATATTTGGAGACCTGAATGCAAATGCAGTGGGAACTCATACATTATTTGTAGATGTAAAAGACACAGAGACTGGTGAAGTGGTAAGAAAAACAATCGAAAATTACAAAGTAAAAGGATTGGAAATTAAATCGTTTACAACAGATAAGGCATCACCACAAAAAACGGGCACAGAAATCAACCTAAGTGTAGAAGTAGAAAATGAAGCAACTTACAGATACAATACCTATCGATTTTCTGTAATTAAGGATGGTGTGGAAACAAGGCTGTCACCATATATACCAGTGCGTTATAATGTTACATGGACACCAACGGAGCCAGGCGATTATACATTAAAATATTATATCTGTGATAATTATGGACAGACGGCTACAAAGACATTGGAATACCGGATTGTAGACAATGCAATGTCAACAATATATTATCAGAATACATCATGGTCTCAAGCTTATATCCATTACAAAGCAGGAGATGGAACATGGACGACGACACCGGGTATCAAGATGGAAGAAAGTAATGAGGCAGCCGGTTATAAATGGAAGTATGTGATTGACTTAGCAGAAGCAGATAATGCAACAGTATGCTTTAATAATGGAAGTGGCAACTGGGACAGCAATAATGGAAACAATTACCTTGTAAGTGCAGGAACTTACGGTATTAAAAGTGGAAGTATAAACCCATTAACCATAGTGCCGACAGCAATTCCAACCAGCACGCCAACTGCAGCACCAACCAGCACACCAACCGTAACACCAACTGCAACACCAACCAGCACACCAACCGTAACACCAACTGCAACACCTACAGTTACAGTGGAACCAACGGCTACTCCGACACCAGTGTTTGAGATTACAAGTATAGATACCAGTCTTCCTTCACCACAGAAGGTAGGAACTACTATTCGATTAGATGCTACAGTAAAAAATGAAGGTTACCCATACCCTCATGGAGGATATACATATAACTTTGTGATTAAAAAAGATGGTGTAGAAACAGCCAATTTAACTTCGTTTGGAGGAGCGGGTACAGTGGCAGACTGGACACCGACGGAACCGGGAACTTATGTAATAACAGCAACCACATCATCACAATATGCGATTGCAACGGCAACAAAAAGCATAGAGTATGTAATCAAAGGGGACAGTAATGTAGCTACCGTATACTATAGTAATGATGCATGGAATCAGGCATATATACATTTCAAGCCAAACGATGGAAACTGGACAACAGCACCTGGAATAAAAATGGAGAAAAACACTTCTGCCAATGGATATACATGGAAATATATAATTGATTTAGAGGAAGCAGATGGAGCAACTGTTTGTTTTAACAATGGAAATGGAAGCTGGGACAGCAATAACAGCAAAAATTATAGTCTTGGTGTAGGAACTTACGGCATCAAAAATGCAGCGATCGAAGAATTACAGGAGGGTATCAGCCTGAAAATATCTGCAGACAAAGAAGTGGGCGGAACCTATACACAAACAACGTTCAAAGGGGAAGCAGAAAATGGAACAGCTCCATATAAATACTGTTTTGCAGTGATGACAGCAGGCGAAACACCAACAGACAATTCTTATGCGACAGCAAAGGAGGATGGTACCTATAGTTATACACCATATACAGCAAAAGAATATACCGTGTATGTAAAAGTAACTGATGCCAAAGGAAACACAGCAGTAACCAGAATGAATTACACCGTAGAAGGTGAACAGTGGGGCAAATTCACAGCAACGGCAGATGATCACAAGCCAGGTACCCCTGTAACCTTAGAGGCGGAATATATCAACTATAAGCCAGATTCCTACAACAGTTATTCTTTTAAGATAGAAAAAGACGGAGTATCTAATACTTATAGCACGGGAAGTGTGGGAAATTATGTGTGGACACCGACAGAAGAGGGAACTTATACGATTACAGCACAGTTTACTACCTATACGGGAAGTGTCTATAAAAAAGAATTAGTGTATGAAGTATTTAAAGGAAACACAGCAACCATTTACTATAATACAAGCTGGGATAATGCTTATATTCATTACTGTGTAAAAGGCGGAAGTTGGACGTCAGTACCAGGCGCAAGTATGACAAAAACATCAGAAAAGGAGGGCTATACTTATAAGTATGTGATAGACCTTGATGAAGCAGAAAGTGTAACCGCATGTTTTAACAATGGAAGCGGAAGCTGGGACAGCAATAACGGAAGTAATTATACGATAAAAGCCGGAACCTACGGTGTAAGTAATGGAGGCATTTTAGAAGTAAAATAATTCAATAGTATCAGAAATAGAAAGAGCAGGCAAAAAGGCAGGCAAAAAGTCAAAATTTTGCTTGCTTTTTCCCGTATACGATGCTATACTATTATGCGTACGTTTAAAGATGCCTGTATTTTGTCTGACTAACCCACAGACAGCAGGACGTAGCACAAGAAAGGAGGATTTAACGTGAAGGTTAGATCATCAGTAAAACCAATTTGTGAAAAGTGCAAAATCATTAAAAGAAAAGGAAGCATCAGAGTAATCTGTGAAAATCCTAAGCACAAACAGAGACAGGGATAATTTCTTGTCATTTATTTAGCGGCTGTGGTAGGAACCACCAGGAGGTGTTGTTCGTACCGGATTTATAGTGGGCAACCACAGGATATTGCTTTTTGATACCGAGGAAGCTTTATCGGATAGACTGCTGAAAGGCAAAGCCTATAAGCAGTTGGGCATATAAGTTCCGCAGTATGCAGGGACGGCGCTACTTTCCGCTCAGGAATGGAAAACCTAAAGGGTTCTGTGAAAGCAGACGGTTTTCACACTAAGTCAGTGTCAGTCGCCATTGCCCCAGTCAATTAGTAACTAAAGGCGGCAGGTTCGGAAATGGCCTGTAACAGAAAGAAAATGGAGGAATATTTACATGGCTCGTATCGCTGGTGTAGACTTACCAAGAGAAAAACGTGTAGAAATCGGTTTAACATACATCTACGGAATTGGTAGAGTAAGTGCAAACCGTATCTTAGCAGAAGCTAAGGTAAATCCTGATACTCGTGTCAGAGATTTAACAGATGATGAAGTAAAGAGAATTAGCGCTGTAATCGACGAAAGTCAGACAGTAGAAGGTGATTTACGTCGTGAAATCGCTATGAACATTAAGAGATTACAGGAAATCGGATGCTACAGAGGAATTCGTCATAGAAAAGGACTTCCGGTTCGTGGACAGAAGACAAAGACAAACGCAAGAACACGTAAAGGTCCAAAGAGAACGGTAGCTAATAAGAAGAAATAGGCATTGAACACGTAAGGAAAGCAAGTACGAAGTACGCAGCTTGAGTTTAGTGTGAAAGCCCTCCCGGACACTTAGTGAATGCAAGCGCAAAGCACATGGCATGAACTTAGTGAGAGTGGAGAATGCAGAATATTAATAAAGGAAAAAAGAAAGTAGGTTAGTTTTATTATGGCTAAAAAAGTTGCAAAAAAAGTAACAAAAAAGCGTGTAAAGAAAAACGTTGAACGCGGACAGGCACATATTCAGGCATCTTTCAACAATACAATCGTTACATTGACAGATTCTGAAGGAAACGCACTTTCATGGGCAAGTGCAGGCGGTCTGGGATTTAGAGGTTCAAAGAAATCTACTCCATATGCAGCTCAGATGGCAGCAGAAACTGCTACAAAGGCAGCTTTGGTACACGGCTTAAAAACAGTAGAAGTATTAGTAAAAGGTCCAGGCTCAGGACGTGAAGCAGCAATTCGTGCGCTTCAGGCATGCGGTCTTGAAGTTACAAGTATTACTGATGTAACACCGGTACCACACAACGGATGTCGTCCACCAAAACGTAGAAGAGTCTAATTAGGAGGTATTAAACAGTGGCAGTTAATAGAGTTCCAGTTCTTAAAAGATGTAGATCACTTGGTTTAGATCCTATCTATTTAGGAGTAGATAAAAAATCAAATAGAGAATTAAAAAGAGCAAACAAGAAGATGAGTGAATATGGTCTTCAGCTGAGAGAAAAGCAGAAAGCTAAATTCATTTATGGTGTATTAGAAAAACCTTTCAGAAATTACTATGCGAAAGCAGATAGAATGAAAGGAATGACTGGTGAAAACTTAATGATTCTTCTGGAAAGAAGATTAGATAATGTTATCTTCCGTTTAGGATTTGCCAGAACAAGAAAAGAAGCAAGACAGATTGTTGACCATAAGCACGTATTAGTAAACGGAAAACAGGTAAACATTCCTTCTTACTTAATCAAAGCAGGCGATGTAATTGAAATCAGAGAAAAAAGCAAGGGTTCTCAGAGATATAAAGATATCCTTGAAGTTACAGGCGCAAGATTAGTTCCGGCTTGGTTAGAGGCTGATCAGGAAGCATTAAAGGGAACAGTAAAAGAACTTCCTACAAGAGAAGAAATTGACGTTCCTGTAGACGAAATGCTTATCGTCGAATTATATTCTAAATAAGATTAAAGTCATTATTGTAATGATAATTAACTTAATAGCTACTGACTACCGAAGGCATATGTCTTCGGTATCGGTGGCTAAAATAGAATAGATTCACCCTCAAAATACAATAGACAAGGTAAGAAATTCTATTGTCAAACAAAACCCAAAAAGGAGGGGCTTTATAGTGTTCGATTTTGAAAAACCTAAGATTGAGATTGCTGAAATCTCTGAAGATAAAAAATATGGAAGATTTGTTGTAGAACCACTAGAAAGAGGTTATGGAACAACACTTGGTAATTCATTGAGAAGAATTATGCTTTCTTCTTTACCGGGTGCGGCTGTAAGTCAGGTAAAGATTGAAGGCGTGTTGCATGAATTTAGTTCTATCCCGGGCGTAAAAGAAGATGTTACTGAAATTATTATGAACATCAAATGTCTGGCTATAAAGAATAATAGTGATTCTAATGAAGCAAAAACAGCATATATTGAATTTGAAGGCGAAGGCGTTGTGACTGCCGGAGATATTCAGGTGGATTCAGATATTGAAATCTTAAATCCTGATTTAGTAATTGCACATTTGAACGGTGGAGCAGATTCTAAGCTTTATATGGAACTTACAATTACAAAAGGTAGAGGATATGTAAGTTCTGATAAGAATAAGAATGATGATCTTCCAATCGGAGTGATTGCAATTGACTCTATTTATACACCGGTAGAG
Source organism: Lachnospiraceae bacterium (assembly GCA_050874665.1). Classification (GTDB taxonomy): domain Bacteria; phylum Bacillota; class Clostridia; order Lachnospirales; family Lachnospiraceae; genus RUG11237. Next base: position 87,993 of record JBNMLC010000008.1, read on the forward strand.
CGTGTCAATTTAACAGTTCAGAATACTCGTGTAGGTCAGATTACAGATTATGATAAGCTTACCTTAGACGTATATACCAATGGAACTCTTGTTCCGGATGAAGCTGTCAGCCTTGCAGCGAAGGTATTGAGCGAGCATCTGAATCTTTTCATTGATTTATCTGAAAATGCAAAGACAGTTGATGTCATGATTGAAAAAGAAGACAATGAAAAGGAAAAAGTATTAGAAATGAACATTGATGAACTTGAGTTATCAGTTCGTTCTTATAACTGCTTAAAGAGAGCAGGAATTAACACAGTAGAAGAATTAACGAACAGAACACCGGAAGATATGATGAAGGTCCGTAATCTTGGACGTAAGTCTTTAGAAGAAGTGTTAGCTAAATTAAATGAACTTGGTTTGCATTTAAATCCAAGTGAAGAGTAAAATAGAAACAATTTATGGAAAGCAAAACATGACTGCAGTAAGCCCGAAGAGCATGCTTTCGTGTTCCACAAATGGAGGATTATAAAAATGGCAATGTATAGAAAACTTGGAAGAACTTCAAGTCAGAGAAAGGCTTTATTAAGAAGTCAGGTAACCGATCTTTTATATTACGGAAAAATTAAAACAACAGAAGCAAAGGCAAAAGAAATCAGAAAAATTGCAGAAGGCCTTATTGCATTAGCTGTAAAGGAAAAAGATAACTTTGAAGAAGTTACTGTAACAGCTAAAGTTGCCCGTAAAGATAAAGATGGCAAGAGAGTAAAAGAAGTTGTAGACGGTAAGAAGGTTACTGTTTATGATGAAGTTGAAAAAACAATCAAGAAGGATAAACCTTCTAGATTACATGCTAGACGTCAGATGTTAAAAGTTCTTTACCCTGTAACAGAAGTTCCAACAGAAGCAGCTGGAAAGAAGAGAAATACAAAGAAAGTTGATATGACAGCTAAGTTATTCGACGAAATTGCACCTAAGTATGTTGAACGTAAAGGCGGATACACACGTATCGTTAAAATCGGACAGCGTAAAGGTGATGCTGCAATGGAAGTTATCATTGAATTAGTATAAGAAGATGCTATTTTCGCCCTTCGGAGAAATCCGGAGGGCTTTTTTCTTTTATATCATGTCTTTATATGATATAATAAATATATCAGTTATTTAGGAAAAAAAGAAGGTAAGAAAACAATGGCAGGGGTTTTTAAGAAATGAAAGGGGTATATGCGATGAAAGGTAAGAAAAGATACGCAGGGAGTAAAATAATTGCAGCACTATTAGCATGCGGTATGATAACAACTTGTTTTTCTGTGAAAAGTGAGGCAGAAATCAAACAAAGCCCGGAACAGCAGTTTCGACAATTGTATCTGAAGCTTTTAGAAAATGGAGAGAGCAGTAGACAGGATATATCGGATTTAAATCTTTCCTACACAACTTGTTATGCTATTGCACAGGAAGTAAAGGAAAATGAAGGATTTACAGCATATCAAAGTTATGCGGGATACAATTTATTGGAGCCTGATGAAATTTCGTACGATGGGGGTCAGCAACTTTTATTGAAATTTCACATGAGTCAGTCAGATGAAGAGTTTTTGCAAAGGTATACAAAAGTAAAAAAAATCATTGCAGAGGTGCAGAATCAGTTCGATGATAAAATGACAAACCTTGATAAAGTGTTGTTGATACATGAATATGTGGTGGAACATATTTATTACAATAACACCAATGAAGCGTCAGATCATCTTGGCGGACCTGCTCTTGTACGGGGGTATGGAGTATGTGAAGGTTATACGCAGGCTATGATGATTTTCCTGAGGGCTGAAAATATTCCTTGTAAAACGGTGAATGCGGGTGCACATGAGTGGCTGGCAGTGCAGATAGATGGAGAATGGTATCATGTGGATCCAACCTGGGATGATACGTGTAGTAGCAGTTTGGGGACACATTATTTTCTCATGCGCAACGACAATGAATTTGTCAATACTTTAACAAAAAAACATGCCAAATGGCCATCTGCTGATGCCATTTCGACTTCCACAAAGTATAACGACTGGTATATTCATGATATACATAGTAAAATGTATTATTATAATGGTTATTGGTATTATATTTTTGATCAATCTGTCCGGAAAAATAATATACAAGGAACAGAAGAAAGTATTGTTTATGAAGGAAAGAATTTAAAAATTCTGGGTATCGAAAACGGTGTGTTATCTATTTCTAGCGACCAGGGAGAAAAAGAATTCCGATTAATAAAAGAAAATATTTCTGCAGATACACCAACCAGAATGGCAACACCCACAGTTGAAATAAAAGTACCTACGGCAACGATTACTCCTGTGAAAGCTGAAAAAATCAAGCTGGGAAAAACAGCAATTAAGTCTGTCAGCAATAAAAAAGGAAAGAAAATCAAAATAGTTTTGAAGAAGAAAGTGATAAATGCCAGTGGGTATGAAATCAAATATTCTACCAATAAGAAGTTTAAAAAATCCGTAAAAACAGTCAGATTTACCGGAAACAGCAAGACAATAGGTCAGTTAAAGAAAAATAAGACATATTATGTAAAGGTACGGGCATATAAAAAATATGCAGATGGAAGTAGAACTTATGGACCGTATAGTAGCGTGAAAAAGGTGAAAATTAAAAAATAGTATCTTAAAGGAAACAAAGCCTTGTCATAGAAAAAGTTATCTAGTACAATGAAACATAGTTGACAATATGTTGAATCTGAAAAGGAAATGAAGCGAAGATGATTAAAATCAAAAATCTGGTACATGAATACATTCGGCGTGATGAGGAAGACAATGTAGTAGATATAAAAAAAGCACTGGATCATATAAATATTGATGTAAAACCCGGACAATTTGTAGCACTGTTAGGGCACAATGGATCAGGGAAATCTACCTTAGCAAAACATATCAATGCGATTCTTTATCCTACGGAAGGTGCAGTTTGGGTAGATGGAATGGATACGTCTGTGGAAGAAAATCTTTGGAACGTAAGGCAGAGTGCCGGAATGGTGTTTCAAAATCCGGATAATCAGATTATTGGTTCTGTTGTAGAAGAGGATGTAGGCTTTGGACCGGAGAATATGGGAATACCAAAAGAAGAAATCTGGGAAAGAGTAGAAGAAAGTCTGAAAGCAGTGGGAATGTGGCAATACCGAAAAAACTCACCAAATAAATTGTCAGGCGGTCAGAAACAGCGTGTGGCAATTGCGGGAGTAGTTGCCATGCACCCTAAATGCATTATTTTAGATGAAGCAACAGCTATGTTAGACCCAAGTGGGAGAAAAGAAGTGCTGCGTGCTGTACGTGCTCTGAATCAGGTAGAGAAAGTAACAATTATACATATCACGCATTATATGGAAGAAGTAATATATGCAGATAAGGTATTTGTTATGGATCAAGGAAGCGTGGTTATGGCTGGGACGCCACGAGAAATTTTTTCACAAGTAGAAGAACTGCAGAAGTTGAGATTGGATGTTCCACAGGTAACAAGATTAGCATACGAATTGAAAAAATCAGGACTTCCTATAAAATCAGGGATATTGACGGTGGAAGAGTTGGTGGAAGAAGTTTGTCATTGTAGGTAAGAAGGTGAAGCTATGGCGATTATTATAGATAAATTGAATTATGTATACACAGATGGTGTTCATCAGGTACATGCTCTGCAAGATATAAGCGCAGTAATTCCCGATGGACAGTTTCTGGGAATTATCGGGCATACTGGTTCGGGAAAATCTACATTTATTCAGCATTTAAATGGATTGCTAAAAGCAAGTAGCGGAAACATCTATTATAATGGTGAAGATATTTATGACAAAGATTACGACATGAAACAGCTTCGAAGTAAAGTTGGCTTAGTATTTCAGTATCCGGAACATCAGTTGTTTGAAGCAGAGGTGTTTCAGGACGTGTGCTTTGGACCGAAAAATCTGGGACTGGACAGAAAGCAGACAGAGCTTCGTGCATTTACTGCACTTCGTCAGGTGGGAGTACCGGAGGAGCTGTTTTATGTATCACCTTTTGAATTATCGGGTGGACAAAAAAGACGTGTGGCAATTGCAGGGGTACTTGCAATGAATCCTGAAGTATTAATTTTAGATGAGCCTACAGCCGGCCTTGATCCTAAAGGCAGGGATGATTTGCTACAACAACTGGCAAATCTTCATAAAGAAAGAAAGATGACAATCCTTCTGGTATCCCATTCAATGGAAGATGTAGCAAATTATGCGGAGCGAATTCTTGTATTGGATCAGGGAAAAATTTTGTTTGACCAGACACCAAAGCAAGTTTTCTTACACAGGAAAGAATTAGAAGCAATTGGTCTTGGAGTTCCGCAAGTGACTCATCTTATGCAGGAACTTAAAAGCAGAGGATTTCAAATAGCAGCAGATGCTACCACGATAGAGGAAGCAAAAACAGAAATATTGAAGTGTTTAAAAGGAAGGTAAATCATGTTAAGAGATATTACGTTAGGACAATATTATCAGGTAAATTCCCGCCTGCACAGATTGGATCCGAGAGTTAAGCTGATTGCCACCTTTATCTATATTATATCATTGTTTCTGTTTAAAAATATGACTGCCTATTTTATTGCAGGTTTATGGCTTTTTTTGGTGATTAAAATGTCAAAAGTACCGTTTCAATTTATGGTAAAAGGTTTAAAACCTGTGATGATGATTTTACTGCTTACGGTTATTTGCAATATGCTATTTACCAAAGGGACACCCATAGTTTCTATCTGGAAAATCACAATTACTTATGAAGGATTAAAAATGGCGTTGTTTATGACCATTCGCTTTGTGATGCTGATTGTGGGGTCTATTATTATGACATTGACCACAACTCCAAACCAGTTAACGGATGGATTAGAAAGTATTTTGTCACCTTTAAAAAAGTTAAATGTTCCGGTACATGAAGTTGCAATGATGATGTCAATTGCTTTGCGCTTTATTCCCATTTTAATGGAAGAAACAGATAAAATTATGAAAGCACAGATTGCAAGGGGAGCTGATTTTGAAAGTGGAAATTTATTCAAAAGGGTAAAAGCCATGTTGCCCATTCTGATTCCCTTATTTGTATCTGCGTTTCGGAGAGCGAATGATTTAGCAATGGCGATGGAAGCGCGGTGTTATCGCGGGGGCGATGGCAGAACAAAGATGAAACCGTTAATTTATAAAATAGAAGATAAAAAGGCGCTTATTTGTGTCGTATTCTATTTGCTGATTTTAGTTGCCGGCGGTATTGTGGGAAACTATCTGCCAATTTAGATAAAGAGGGACAGGCATGAGAAGAATTTTATTAAGAATTGCATATGATGGTACGAATTATCATGGATTTCAGATACAGCCAAACGGAGAAACGGTGGAAGGTGTGTTAAACAGGGAACTTTCCAGAATATTAAGGGAAGATATTAAGGTGATTGGTGCAAGCAGAACAGATGCAGGAGTGCATGCCGTGGGGAATGTGGCGGTTTTTGATACCAATGCCAGAATTCCCGGTGAAAAGGTGGCGTATGCTTTAAATGTGAGTCTGCCCGAGGATATTAAAATTCAGGAGTCAATGGAAGTGGGGCTTGATTTTCACCCGAGGTATCAGAAAACGGTAAAAACATATGAGTATAAAATTTATAATGCAAGATTTCCTTCACCACAACACCGTTTGTATGAGCATTTTACTTATTATAAAATGGACATAGAACGAATGCAGGCGGCAGCAAACTACCTTATTGGAGAACATGATTTTAAAAGCTTTTGCAGTATTCATGCAGAGGTGGAAAGCACCGTAAGAACGATTTATGATATTAAGGTAGAACGTTTAGGAGATGTGATTACCATTCGCATTACGGGAAATGGATTTCTTTATAATATGGTGCGTATTATTGCCGGTACACTGATGGAGGCTGCGCAGGGATTTTGGGAGCCGGAGTATATGAAGGAAATACTTGAAGCAAAGGAACGTTCAAAAGCCGGAAATACAGCACCGGCGAATGGACTTACACTAGTGAAGATAGAATATCCGGAGATGAGTATAAGTTAAACTTATTGGTGACCGCAATGCCCGGGGATAGGGGCAGGATAGTTGCCAACAGGCAGAAATACGAAATGGCACAACAACTGGAAATTTGTCCAAAAACTTGGGGAAATTTAGTTGACACATGGAAAAAAATATACTATAATATTTTACTGTGCGAAGGTCGGTGACGGACACACCGATTCCAAAAGCTCTTTTCAAAGCCCCGAAAAGATGCAAGCTTCGTGAATAATATGAAATGTAATTAGTGGAACTTTACAAGGAGGAAAACCAATGAAAACATTTATGGCTAGTCCATCTACAATTGAAAGAAAATGGTATGTAGTTGACGCTACAGGATATACATTAGGTCGTTTAGCATCAGAAGTTGCTAAGGTATTAAGAGGAAAGAACAAAGCTATCTTTACTCCTCATATTGACACAGGTGATTATGTAATCGTAATCAACGCTGACAAGATTAAAGTAACAGGTAAGAAGTTACAGCAGAAGGTTTATTATAATCACTCTGATTATGTTGGTGGTATGAAAGAAACAACATTAAAAGAAATGTTAGCTAAGAAGCCGGAAAGAGTTATCGAACTTGCAGTAAAAGGTATGCTTCCAAAGGGACCTTTAGGAAGACAGATGTATACAAAGCTTCATGTTTACGCAGGACCAGAACATGATCATGCAGCTCAGAAGCCAGAAGTATTAACATTTTAATTGACAAGGAGGTAATTTCAAGTGGCAAAGAATTCAAAGTTCTACGGAACAGGTAGAAGAAAAAAATCAATCGCTAGAGTTTATTTAGTACCTGGTAAAGGAAACATTACTATAAATAAAAGAACAATTGACGAGTATTTCGGATTAGAAACATTAAAGGTTATCGTACGTCAGCCTTTAGCATTAACAGAAACAGCTGACAAGTTTGATGTTATCATTAATGTACATGGTGGTGGATACACAGGACAGGCTGGAGCAATCCGTCACGGTATTTCAAGAGCTTTATTACAGGCAGATGCTGAATACCGTCCGGCATTAAAGAAAGCTGGTTTCTTAACAAGAGATCCACGTATGAAAGAAAGAAAGAAGTACGGTCTCAAAGCAGCTCGTCGTGCACCACAGTTCTCAAAGAGATAGGATTTCGAGAGCGCATATATCAAGAAAAGCCCATATTTCAAGGGTTACAGAGGTTGTGGAAAGTTGTCAGATGTGCTGGAATTTACATCGAATGCAACACATATGCAGCAGGTATGCAACAAAGATATTGATATGTATAGGACATTTTTCAGTAGAGATACTGGGGAATGTCCTTTTTGCATGTCATAAGAAAGATTGCTTTGCAATCTGCGAATGACCGCTTGAAACTAAATCTTATTAATCGCATCTACAAGCTCCTTTATATCAAAGTGGGTATACACTTTCTCGGTGAGTGTCATTGCACCTGAGTGTCCCACAATCTTTTTGATAATCGTCTGGTTAATACCAGCTTCTGCTAACATTGAGATACATGTGTGTCTACAGCAGTGCGGTGTACGATTAATATCTAGCTGTTCCATCAATGGCTTGAAATAGCTATCGTAGTAGTTTCGGTATTCAAAATGCTTTCCATCTTCTGTATGAAGTAAATATTCACATTCAGGGCAGGATTCGTACCAAGCTTTGTAATATGGCAGAACTTTGTCTGCTATTGGAACTTTTCTGATACCATTTTCTGTTTTACTACAGATAACATCAAAATACTGTTCATCGAGATGAACATTCTCTTTCTTCAAATCAAGCATTTCAGAGATACGGACTCCGCTATATAGGAGCATCAATACTATCTGATAATATTTGTCTTCCTTTTGTTCCCAGATAATATCAATTTCATTTTTCTCAAACTTGTTTCTATCGTATTTGTTAGGGTTACGATCCTTGTATTGAACAATATCAACGAAGCTTGAATAATCTTTGTTGCAAATATCATTTTTCAAAGCATAATCAAATAGCTGGTTAAACAGGACTTTGATTTTCTTGAGAGTAGGAAAATTCTTACCGCAGGTATCAATAACAGTCTGTAAATCAACTAATTTAATATCCTTGAAAACTTTGTTGTAAAGAGATTCACAGGATTTATAGGATGCTGTGTATCCTTTTACATTAGATTCAGATATAGTAGGAAACTTACGCTTTGACCATTCTTCATAGACATCTGAAAATGTCATCTTAGCAGCCTTGGTATCAAATGGATTATTATTGTAATCAGCAAGCATTTGCAAGCCTTCAGCTCTGGTAGCTGCATATCCAATTGTAATCATATCCTGAACCTGTTTGTCTTTCACCTCATCGTAGTGCCAGCCTATAGTCTTTCTAACTTGATAAGGTTTTCTTCTTTTGCCGGAAAGTTTTACAACGCTTCCGTATCCGTTGGGTAACTTCATAAGCACCATCCTTTCGCTATTTACTAGAAAGCTGATAGCAAACGGATAAAATGATTGTTATTCGTGGGTTACCTTTGTCACACTTGGGCGGATAGTCTTCCATATTTCGTAATTATCCTGTGTCTGGCTGCCATTATCAAGTAATTCTTTCATAGCCTGCCAGTCCTTAAGAAACTGAACAAGATTCTTATTGGAAAAGAATATACCGGGCTCTCCGTCTAAATCCTTGATAGAAATGTCAAATGTTTCATCAATAGCAAATAGTAATGGTAGTACATCGCCATCTGCTTCGATATCAAATTCCATCAATGAATTGACATTGACACCAAGTGCATCTGCAATCTTTCTAAGCTGTTCAGGCTTAGGAAGATTCTTTCCAAGCTCATACTTACGGATTGCGACTTCATGTATTCCGCAAGCTTCGCCTAGTTCTTTCTGGGTTAAACCACGAAAGGTTCGTATTAATTTAATCTTTTTACCTGTATTCATTGCTTCAACCTCCTGTGATTGTAAATGTAACATAATGATATTTAATAGTCAACATTAATTTTTAAACTATTTACAGAGCAAATAAAGGTCTGTATAATGCAAAACATAACAGAGCAAGAAATGCTCTATAAATAAGAGGAGGTGGTAGAGATGCCAGAAGTTATCTATCAGGGTGATTTACCAGCTTTTACAGGGAGAAATGTACCAATAAAAGAGATTGCAAGTGCAATAGGGAAGGACGCACAGTATGTAAGGCTGGGAATACAACAAGGATTACTCAAATTCGGATCAGCGATAAAAGTAGGAAATTCAAACGAATATAGCTATTATTGTCCGGATAAGCGAGTGTGGGAAGAAACAGGATATTTTAACAAAGAAGCAGTATGACAAGGAGGAAGATTATGAACGAGCAACAGAAAGTAGAATTGAAACTCATTCACATGGAAGATGTGGTTTCAAAAGAAGTTGAGTGGTTATGGTATCCATATATACCCTATGGAAAGATAACCATAGTAGAAGGAGATCCGGGAGAAGGAAAAACAACTCTGGTATTAAAGTTAGCGGCAGCCCTTAGCAGGGGCTTGCCACTTCCCTGTGATGATGACAGGGAACGAGAACCGATTCATATTATTTATCAGACAGCAGAGGATGGAATTGACGATACGATAAAGCCGAGACTTGAAAAGGTTGGTGCGGATTGTTCCATGATACGAGTGATTGATGAAACTGAAAAAGAATTAAGTATGACAGATGACAGGCTGGAGCAGGCAATTGTTGAGACTGGAGCGAGAATGGTTATTCTTGATCCGATACAGGCGTATATAGGGGCAAAGGTTGATATGCACAGGGCGAATGAAATAAGACCAGTGTTAAAGCATTTGGGAATGATTGCTGAAAAGTATAACTGTGCAATTGTTCTTATCGGTCATATGAATAAGGCGGCTGGAAGTAAGTCAACCTACAGAGGTTTAGGTTCGATTGATATTCAGGCAACAGCAAGGAGTGTGTTGCTGGTAGCAAGGCTTCGGGACAAGCCTAATATAAGAATAATGGCACATGATAAATCATCGCTGGCACCAACAGGAGATGCCATAGGATTTGAGATGACAGAGGATAGTGGAATGGTATGCATAGGACCTTATGATATCACCATAGATGAGCTTCTGTCAGGAAATGAAGGAAGAGGAAAAAAGAAGCTTGATATTGCGGAGAATTTTATCAAAGAATACTTTGGTGCCAATAAGGTGATTCCTTCTAATGAAATAATGATGGAAGCAGCAAAAAGGAGTATTAAGAGAAATACTCTTTTATCGGCAAAGAAAAAGCTGGGTATAACATCAGATAAAGAAAAGGCAGAAGATGGAACAATTTACTGGACATGGGTAATGCCGGAATAAAGAGTTTAACAATCTGGATGTTTGGAAAAGCAGATTCTAAATCCTAGGAAGAGTTTAGAGTCTGCAACTATAAAAAGTACAAATTATTAAACTCTTGGTAATAGTAAAGATAATATATAAAACCCTCGGAGAGCCCACTGCAGTTATGGCTTGCCAAAACTGCTAGGGGGTTATCATCTGTGGCAGAGTCAAGATGATAACTGCACTGCTCCGATAGATTTAACAGATAAAAAGGTAGTACAGATAAGGAGATGCGAATGGGAAATATTTCATATACAGCTCATGTGAGCAATAAGAAAAGTGCCATTACATCGAAATCTAAGCTTGCAGCTGTTGCAAAGCATAACCTGAGAAAATATAAATCATCAGATTATAGCAAGGACAACATTTGCATCATATATGGTACATCAAATCTGATTGATGATATGAAAACAGTATATCATAAAGAATTCGATGAGGCATTAAAAGAATATAATAAAAAGCAGACAAGACAAGACCGGAAAATCGAAGATTATTTTGAACATGTGGCTGGTAAGGAACAGGATATGGCAGTTGAAATAATCATTCAGATAGGTGATAGGGAGTTCTGGAGGCAATTTGATGATATGAAGTCATATATGAAATTGTCATATCAGATAATACTGGACGAGCTTAGAAAGAGGCTTCCACAGTTTGTAGTTGCAAATGCTGTGGTTCATCTTGATGAGGACAGTCCGCATATGCACATAGTTGGAGTCCCTGTGGCGGATGGATATAAGAAAGGTCTTAGTAAGCAGGTGTCAAAACGGAAGGTATTCACTAAAGATGTGTTATCACGAGTACTGCAGGATGAGCTTCGAGAGGTGGCGAATAAAGAAGTGAATGACTGGTTTGGGAAACAGATAAAAGAAAAGTCGAAAGGTCGAAATCACGATTTATCAGTTGCGGAGTATAAGGTGGCTCAGGAGACAAAGCATTTGACACAATTACAAGAGCAGGTGGAAGAATCGGATAGGGCAGTTAAGGCAAATAAAACTATTGAAAAAGAATATACGGATAAAAAAGAAAAACTGAAGTCTGATATTTCATGCCTGGAAAGTATGCGGCGGATTAGTAAGTCGCTATCAGAAATGGATAGTAGAGAATCAAAACAGATATCAATGGAACTCGATGAAAAAAGATCTGAACTTCAATCGGTAAATGAAGAGCTGGCAAATGCTATTGAAAAAGCAGAAGATGCAGCAAAATTGCTTGATAGAATCAAGGATTTTGTATCGTCATTCAGATTATTTGCACCTACGATAGAAGAATATGCTAATCAGGTAGAAGCAGATAAGACAATAGAGGCAGGAAACTCATTCCGCGGAATATTAAATGAGCTGGGCAAGCTGCTTGAGGCATTTAAAGAACTGATAAAAGAAGGTTTGTGCTGGTTTCCAAGGCTGATGAGATGGAAAACTTCTAAAGGAGAAGTGGCACCGGTGTTTCTAGAAAAAAGTGATGGTTATTCATATTCACTGTATGGATATATGAATGTGGACACTAAGGAATATTACTCTAAAGAGAGCGTTCAATGGGAGATTACGGCAGGTAATCGTACTGGTACTGTTGAACAGATGGATGCTAATGTTGAGGCGATGGTAAGGGATTTGAAGGAGATATTGAGGATAGGAGCGGAACAGAAGAGATTGTGGGAGGTGTATGAGGGAAGATAAAAATTATCAAAGGCTATTGTGACCAAAAAAGTTTTAATAGCCTTTGTGATACTTCTAAAGTGCAATAAAGGTGTTTTCTTTATAAGTGGAAAAAACGGAAGATATATGTTAAAATTTATTTTGGATTTTTATATGAAAAAAAGACATAAGAACTTGTGTTCGACAAAATAAAATGATATATTATGAATAGAAAATATGTTCGAGGAGATAAGACATGAATAGTGAAAAGAATAATATAGATATGAGTAATGTGATCAACAAATTGTTTGAAGGCGATTGCTTAGAGTATATGAAAAAGATACCAGATGGAAGTGTGGATATGATTTTGTGTGATTTACCATATGGTATGACACAAAATAAATGGGATAGTTATATTCCTTTAGATGAGTTATGGAAACAATATAATCGAATAATAAAACCCAATGGTGCAATTGTTTTAACATCTAATGGAGTTTTTACTGCAAAGTTGATTTTGAGCCAGCCTAATATTTATAAGTATAAGTGGGTATGGGAAAAATCAAAGCCAACTAATTTTTTGAATGCTAAAAAGCAACCATTAAGAAAACATGAAGATGTTTGCGTTTTTTATAAAAAACAGCCAACATATCATCCTCAAATGACAAAGGGAGAACCATATGATAAAGGAATAAGAAAAAATCAGCTTAGTGGTAATTATGGGGATTTTGAGCCAGTGCATGTAGCAAGTGATGGAGAGCGCTATCCTACAGATGTTATTTATATTAAAACAGCAGAATCAGAAGGTGCAGTTCTTCATCCTACACAAAAGCCTATAGAACTGGGAAGATATATGGTAAGAACATATACAAATCCAGGAGATATAGTACTAGATAATACTTTTGGTAGCGGATCATTTTTAGTGGCAGCGTTGATGGAAGGGCGAAATTTTATTGGAATTGAAAAGAATGAAGATGTTGCATTGTTTAAAAAAGAAGAAATAGATTATATTGATGTAGCAAAAAGAAGGTTATTCTTAGCATGGGAAGGATTAGATAAAAAAACTCGTAAATATATAAAAGAGAAAAATCTTATAGCAGAATTTAAAGAAAGGTGAAGGTGAAGTGTATGGGGACAATTATCAGAAGAAATGAAAGAAGTTGGGCAATTGTAATTATTTCAGAGATAAAAGTGATGCTGAATGGATTGGGGTTAAAGATTAAGAGTGCAGGTGGAGAAAGCACACTTTCTGTAAATAAGAAGAGTATGTTTCCAGATGTTTTATTATATGAAGATGAGGCACAGACTAAAATATTACAAGGCTGGGAACTCAAAATGCCCGATGTATTAATTACGGATGAGACATTGATTGCAGATGCAACAAGGAAGGCAAAGGCATTAGGATTAAATAGTTTTGTTATATGGAATTTTACATATGGTAAATTATATTTACAGAATCAGCAAGGCTTTTTTGAGGAAGCTAAAGTATGGGATGGGACAAGTCATATTAAATCAAGAGCAGATGTTAGTACATATAAGGATGAATGGTTGCCAATTATTAGAGATATTGTATTAACCGTAAATGATTTTTTAGTTACTGGAAAAATTACTACATCATCAATAACGGGAACTGTTTCAGAGTCAATAATGGCGGAATTGATACAGAGAAACAAGGAGATAGTTGCAGAAAATATCACAATAGAAGCAAGTCACAATACAAGAATGGAAAGTAGGATTAAAGTATGGTGGAATGCTTTTCATGAAGAGTATGATAAAGATGAGAACAATATGTATTCTGCATATGCAAAAACAATATTGTTAAATTGGACTAACAGAATTATGTTTGCTAATGCAATAAAGAAATATCATAATTGCGCATATAAAATTAATCAAATTGATTTTACAACATCACCAGAGAATGGAAATCTAATTATTCAACAGATAATTGATGAAGGAGACTTTTATAATATATTCAAAAAAGTTGATTTTAATGAGTTAGTACCAGAGGATACCTGGATTGATATTGTGGATTTTAATCAATTTTTAGTTGATAACAATATAGATAAAATAGATCAATCAGTATTACAGGAATTACTAGAGAAAACAGTTAATGTTTCCAAAAGAGAGATAAGAGGACAATATGCAACACCTACAATATTGGCTGATTTCTTGTCTAGAATCACAGTAGATGATTGGAATAAAGATTGTGCAGATTTATGTGCTGGAACTGGTACAATCGCAAAAGCTATAATTAAAAATAAAGCTAAAAGATTTGCAATGACGGAAAAGGCTTTCGGTAGTACTTGGATTTCGGATAAATACGCATATCCACTTCAGATTGCTAATATATCAATAACAGATATTCAGGCAATAAATATACCATTAAATATGTTTCAAAGAGATGTTTTTTCTGTTAATGTTGGAGATGAAATTGAGATTAATAGTCCAATAGACGGAAGTGAAATAAAAAGGATTATTCCGAAGTTTGGAGCAATTATTTCTAATCTTCCATTTGTTGAATATAATAAAATCGCAAAAGATGAACAGGAGTTTATTACCCAAATAAGAAAGAATGTACAAGATAATACAGGTATAGAATTTACGTTAGGTAAAACAGATTTATATAATTTTATACCATTTAAGTTGTATGAATTATTAGATACTAATGGAAAACTTGGAATTATCTTATCAAATTCATGGTTAGGGACAGACATTGGAAGAAAATTTTTTGATGCACTGCAATATTATTATGATATAGAAGCGGTAGTTGCAAGTGACAATAAGAGATGGTTTAAAAATGCTGATGTTGTTGGTACATTATTGATAATGCGGAAGAAAATTATTTCACAACCTGACATACAACATAAAATATCATTTTGGTTAGTAAGAAAAGATATACATAGTATAGGGGATGACGAAGTTGAAGTGTTAGTAAATAGCATTATTCTGAACGAAATGTTGGATCCTAAGTTGGCAACATTTAAACAGTACAGTTATGAGGAGATTAATAATATAACAAATTATGGACTTACAATTAATACTCTTTTTCATGATGTGTTATGGATGAAAAAGTTGGTGAATAAATTAGTACCTGTTTCAAAATTCTTAGATGTTAAGCGTGGAGAGCGTAGAGGCTGGAATGATTTATTTTATCCTTCTGATATAAATGAAATTGAAGAAGAATATATACGTCCGGTTCTAAAAAATCCAGCTAGATTAAAATCATACGATGCAGAAACAGACATAGAAGCATTTTGTTGCCATAGAAGTAAAAGAGAATTGGAAGAGTTGGGGCATGAAGGGGCACTTACTTGGATAGAAAAGTTTGAACACATAAATAATGGCGTTGGAAAACCCCTTCCAGTTGCATTAAAAAAACCTGGGTGTTATTGGTATGAAATGGATGATGCGTCAAGAGCTGATTTTGTTACGGCATTGAATCCTGACAAAAGGCTGTTTGTGGCAAAATTTAAGGAAAGAACTTTTGTGGATCAGCGATTTACTAGAATGTTATTAAAATCCGAAAGGTTTGATTCTGATTTGGTACATGCTGTTTTAAATTCTATATATGGAATGTTTGCAATAGAAGCGATAGGATTCGGAAGAGGGTTGGGAGTGCTTGATGCAAGTAGTGCTAGACTGAAAAATATGTATATGATAGATATTGATCAAATATCTCAACCGGATGCTGAAGAGATTATTAGACTATTTGATATTATTAAGAACAGAGAAGTTATGGATATTGAAGATGAATTAAAAGATCCGGCACGTAGAGAGTTCGACAATAAAGTACTTCAATCAATTGGGGCACAAGATTTATATGATAAAATAAAGGATTCTCTTTTATCACTTCAGCACACAAGACATTGTGTAAAATGAAAAGGAGCTTTTATAGAAGAAACAAGAAAATGTATATATGATTGGTTTGATAGAGGAGAAAACAATTGATAAAAGAGATAGTTATAAAAAATGTGGCTACGTATGATGATAAAGGAGTTACCATAGATAATATTGAAAAAATTAATTATATTTATGGTGCAAATGGATGTGGTAAAACTACTATTAGTAATTTGTTAGGAAATTTTGAATTAGAAAAATATTCTGATTGTCAAGTTAAGTGGGCTAATAATGTAGCTGAAAGAGTATTTGTTTATAATAAAACATTTAGAGAAAAAAATTTCAAAGAAAGTGATATTGCTGGTATCTTTACTCTTGGACAAGCAACGACAGAAGAAATACAAGAAATCAATAAGAAGAAAGCAGATTTGGAAGATTTAAAACGAAATATTATTGCTAACAAAAATACCATTGAATCATTAAACAGTAAAATTCAGAAAGAAGAGGCGGATTTTAAAGAAATAATATGGAAGGATGTATATAAAGCCAGTGAAGATAAATTTAAGGCAGCTTTTGTTGGCTTTATGAAAAAAGATACTTTTGCTTCTAAAGTGAAAGGAATAGAGCTGTCAAGAAATGAGAATGTTGATAGGGACGAGATAGAAAAACGAGCAATTAAATTATTAGGAGATCCACCAGAAAAGAAAGATGGATTTAATAAATTAGCAATTGCAAGTATAAAACAGATAGAAAATTTATCCATATGGGATAAGTGTATAGTGGGTAAAAGAGATATCCCTATTGCGGACTTGATAATAAAATTGGGAAATAGTGACTGGGTAAATCAAGGAAGAAAGTTTCTTTATTCTGGAAGTCAATGTCCTTTTTGTCAAAAAAATACAATAGATGATGCATTTAAAAAGCAATTAGAGGATTTTTTTGATGAAGAATTTGAAAGAGATGTTGAGTTACTAAAAACAAGTAAAATTCAATATTTGTGTCAAAAAGAGGTGATTATTTCATTTTTGGAATCTATTGAAAATTATGATTTTGAAGCTGACGAGAAGCTAAAAATACAACAATTAAAAGAAAAGTTAGTTAATTGTTTTAGAAATAATGAATTACAAATTGATGAAAAAATAAATGAGCCAGGAAAAAAGATAAAGATTACGAGCGTTGAAGATATTGTTGATGAAATTAACAAAATAATTGAAATAAAGAATATAGAAGTAAAAAAACATAATAATCTTGTGGACAATTATCAGGAAGAAAAGAAAAAATTGATTTACGACATATGGTATTTAATTGCACAAGAAAATAGTGAATTAATCAGTCAACATAAAAATAAAGTGGCAGGATTTACAAAGGGTATTCAAGCTGCTTCTAATAAAAAGATTCAATATGAAAATCAAAAGAGTACTATTGAGTTAGAAATCAGACAAAAGAATAAATCAGTTACAAGTATACAACCAGCGGTTGATGAAATTAATAGGATTTTAGTAAGTTATGGATTTAACAATTTTTCAATTGCGCCATCAACAGAAAAAAATAATCATTATCAAATAAGAAGACCCGATGGGACATTGGTAGAGTCTACATTAAGTGAAGGAGAAGTGACATTTATTACTTTTTTATATTTTCTTCAATGGATTAAAGGTAGTCAAAATGAAGAAGAGGTTACACAGGACAGAATAATAGTTATTGATGATCCTATTTCAAGCTTAGATAGCAATGTACTATTTGTAGTAAGTTCACTTTTAAAAGATGTGATTAATAAAGTTTTAGATGGAAATGTAAATATTAAGCAGGTTATTGTATTGACGCATAATGTGTATTTTCATAAAGAACTTTCATTTATGGGAAATGGAAATAACCCTAATAAGAATATTCATTATTGGATTCTAAGGAAAAAGGATGGTGTTACAAATATACAGTATTATGGAACTGAAAATCCAATATCTTCTTCATATGAGTTGTTGTGGAAAGAATTGAAAGAACAAAATGCTAATTCAGTCATTACTATACAAAATGTTATGAGACGAATAATTGAGAATTATTTTAAAATATTGGGGAAATATAAAGATGACGAATTGATAAATAAGTTTCCTGATTACGAAAGTCAGGAAATCTGCAGATCATTATTATCTTGGATAAATGATGGATCACATTGTATGCCGGATGATTTGTATGTTGAAGCATTGGATGATTCATCAGAAAGATATCAGGAAGTATTTAAAAAGATATTTGAATATACAAATCATATTGAGCATTATAATATGATGATGGGAATTAATGAAAATGCCGAATGATTGTAGTACATTATGTACTACAATCCTCATCCATAGCATCAGCCCAAGCCTGCAACTCACAATCAAGAGCAAGTGCAGCATACATAAGCGGATTATCAATTGCAAGGTTATCAATAAGCCTTTGAGAGTTAGGTGTAGTATGGAGATTCTTTTCAGCTTCAGAACAGGATAAGAATAGAAGTGTATTATCAGCAAAAGCAATATCAATTCCGTTCTTGTATTGGTTATAGTAAGCAAAATGTATTTTCATAGTTATAGTCCTTTCTTTGCAAATGTAATGAGTAGTCCTGGAAATGTGTGGGGAGCCAATCGCATACAACACATATGCAACACTGCTATACACAAATCCTCTATTTATGGGCTTTTCAGGATATCCAAACGTTAACAAAGAGATAATATGTGCTACTTTTGGAAGTTCGGGAAATGGCTTATTTGCTGGATTTCAAGAGTTGTGGATGTTACTGAAAAGTGCTTGATTTGGGACAATAAGTAACAAACAAGTAACTTAAAAGTAACATACAATAGACATTTATATGTAAATTATTAGGGCTGTTTTCCATCAGATTTATCTGGTTGGGAGCCATCCCTTTTTGTTAGTAAGCGCAAAGTATTCCAGCGTAGTGACACTGTAATAATATAGCCTCATAATACAAATAGGAAATGCAAGCGTTTTACTCCATGCATATTGCTAGCACTTAGCAAAACGCAAGCGTTTCACTATACTTTTGGAGGCTAGATTATGAGAGCAACCCGTGTTCCTGCAGATAAGCAATTCCGACTAATTATGGAATGTCGTGCCAGCGGTCTTACCGATCACGAGTGGTGCCTGCAGAATGATATCAAACCCGGAACTTTTTACAACTGGGTGAAGCGTCTTCGCCAAAAGGGATGTACAGAAATCCCTGATACCTTGAGCGGTCATTCTTCCCACAGGCAGGAAATTGTGAAGATTGAATTCCCCACGCCCGGCACAACCGGAACCATGATTTCTTCTGTTCAGGATGAAATCAACCAGCCAGTACAGAATGGTGTGATGGAGCTTTCCATTGCCGGTACAGTTCTTCGAATTCCAAACGGAACAGATCACACCCTGCTTAGACAGACGATGCATATCCTGAAGGAGTTGTCATGTTAGGCGACATTTCGGTCGCAGATGAGATTAATATCGTCTGCGGCTATACTGACATGCGACGTTCCATTGATGGTCTCTGTGCCATTGTGCAGGACCGACTCCATATGGATCCGAGACAGAGAGCATTGTACCTTTTCTGTGGCAAACGTTATGACCGCCTGAAAGCCCTGCTTTGGGAAGGAGATGGTTTTCTTCTCCTTTACAAGCGGATGGAGGCTCAGGGACGCTTTCGTTGGCCAAGGAACTCTGAGGAGGTAAGGGAACTTACCTGGCAGCAATTCGACTGGCTTATGTCCGGACTGGAAATCGAGCAGCCCAAAGCCTTTAAAGTACCGGAAAATGTGGATAACATTTCTGCATAATCCACCGGGATTTCCAAACCGGGAAACTTATCCACAAGTTTCCCGAAAGCTTGTAAACACGGCGTTTTCTGCTTCTCTTTAGGTGCCTTTTATGGTATAATAGAGACATCTAAAGAGGAGCGGAAAACAGATGGCAAAGTCTCAAAAAGATGCCCGGCTCATTGAGTATAAGGACATGATCAGCCAACTGAATATGACGGTGAAAAGCCAGAATGAAATCATTCTTTCCCTGAAAGACACCATTGCATCTAACCAGGAACAGATGCGTATCATGACGGAACAGATTGAGTATCTCACAAAAAAACTGTTTGGCACATCCAGTGAGAAAACCAAAAATCTGGATGGACAGTACAGTCTTTTTGATGAAGCGGAACAGGAAGCAATGCCCACCGATGAAACGGAGATTGCCGAGTCTGTTCCGGTGAAAAAACACACACGAAAGGCGAAAAGCAAACAGACTGATGTGTTCAAGGGTGTTCCGTCCCGGGATGAAATCATACCACTTTCTGAAGACCAGAAACTTTGTACCGATTGTGGTGCTGAGATGAAAGTGATCGGTAAGGAATTCGTACGAAGAGAATTCCGGTTCACTCCTGCAAAAGGTGAGGTCGTAAATATCT
Organism: Lachnospiraceae bacterium; assembly: GCA_050874665.1. GTDB lineage: Bacteria > Bacillota > Clostridia > Lachnospirales > Lachnospiraceae > RUG11237. The sequence goes on from JBNMLC010000008.1 coordinate 108,204, forward strand.
ATGTGGAAACAGCCAAATGTCCGGTCTGCTCTGAAGCACCTGCTATGGAAAAAGCTGTTCAGTTCGTAAAATCACACGCACCGGAGGCGCTGATACCTCACAGTTACGCAACTGCTTCTGTGGTTGCCTGGGTCATGTATCAGAAGTACGCAAACTCCATGCCTCTGTACCGTCAGGAACAGGACTGGAAGCAGCTGGGAGTTATGCTAAACAGGGCAACTCTGGCCAACTGGATTATCTATTGTTCCACACAGTACTTTAAGCCGTTTTATGACTATCTGCATCGGGAACTGCTCAAACGGGAATTCCTGATGGCGGATGAGACCAGAATTCAGGTTCTGCACGAAGAAGACCGGAAGGCAGAAACAGATTCCTTCATGTGGCTGTTCCGATCAGGTGAAGATGGCCATCCCGACATTGTGCTCTATAAATATACAGAAACCAGAGCCAAGTTTAATGCAGTAGAGTTCCTAAAGGGTTTTCAGGGCTATCTGGAAACAGACTGCTATCAGGGGTATAACAACCTCCCCGGCATTAAACGGTGCTGCTGCTTCGCACATTTGCGTAGATACTTTATCGAGGCGATCCCCAAGGGAAAAGAACTGGATTACAGTAATCCTGCCGCACAGGGTGTTCAATATATGAACCGGTTGTTTGACCACGAACGGTATTCGGCAGCGAAAAAACATACACCTGAGCAGCGCTATGCATACCGGCTGGAAAAAGAAAAACCAACACTGGACGCATTCTGGAAATGGATCTCACAACAGTCTCCCAAAAAGGGAACCCGTTTTGAGAAGGCGGTGAACTATGCCCAAAATCACAAAGATGAGTTTATGACTTATCTTGAAGATGGAAGGTGCAGTTTTTCGAACAATTTAAGTGAGAATGCAATCCGCCCCTTCACGGTGGGACGCCGAAACTGGCTGTTTAGTGATACTCCCAAGGGTGCTGATGCCAGTGCCATGGTCTACACAATGGTTGAGATGGCCAAAGCACATAACCTGAACATTTACAAGTATTTGAATTACCTGCTGGAACAACTTCCCAGAACTGCTATGGCAGATGAAGAACTGTCAAAGCTTGTGCCTTGGCATGATACAATCCAGGCAACCTGTTCGGGTGCAATGTAGAGTAAAATGCTTGCATCTGGCAAGTGATAGTAGAGTAAAATGCTCGCATTTCTAGCGTTGTATGAGAGATGCGATCTTATTTAATGGTTAGCGTAGGAATACTTTGCGCTTACTTTTGTTATGGACTTTAGTCTGTTGAGGGCATTGAAGTTTTTCGTGTTCCGAAAAATGGAAATGCCCGAAACAATAAACCACCTGCTATGCGGGTGGTGCAACAAGTGCTTATAGCACAATCACCTTTCCTTGTTTTATAGGAAATTTCGATTTTTGAGGAACAAAAAAAGAACAAGAGTTCACCGAACATATGTCAGATAAACTCTTGCAAGAGGTTGACGATAAGACGATACAGGTTAGAAGATATAAAAACCTTCTACACCAGCCTCGTCGGCAAACAAGTCATCTTCATTTAAGAAATAATCCATATCGAGAAGGTCATCCTCGCTCATGCGG
>JBNMLC010000009.1:0-105923 GCA_050874665.1 Lachnospiraceae bacterium
AAGCGTGAAGCCCCCCTCAAGATGAGATATCCCTACGAATGTAGTAAGACCCCTTATAGAGTATGAGGTAGATAGGACAGAGGTGTAAGTGCAGTAATGCATTCAGCTGACTGTTACTAATCGGTCGAGGGCTTGACCAAAAGTTCTTGGAAATCCATGTGAAATTTTGAAGGTATAATACCTTATTAGAAGATAGCTGTTTAGCTATCTTTTTTTTGTATATAAGATTAGGGTGTTAAAAGGTCTGCTTTTAACGTTGTTTGCACATAAAAGAATTTTTGTTTTGGCAAAAGCGGACAATTGACAAAAGTGTATTACAAAAAATTAGTAAAAATTGCATAAAAATTCTGTATTTTTGAATAACTTTATGTTATAATACATTTTATAAGAAAGAAAGTCAGACAGAATGCAGATAATGAGGGTTTGCGTTTCGATTTGGGTTTTACATAATTTGTGCAATTAGGAGGGAAATAAAATGGATACTAAAATTTTATTGGAGAACGGTACAAATGAACTGGAGGTATTAGAGTTTACTTTGGGTGGGAATCATTATGGAATTAATGTGGCAAAGGTACGAGAAATTTTAACGTGTGAAAACGTCACACCAGTACCAAATGCACATCCGAGTATAGAGGGTATCTTTATGCCTCGTGATACAATGATTACAGTAGTGAACTTAAAGAAAAGCATTGGGCTTGCGGAAAATGGCGAGAAAGGTTTATTAATTATTACAAATTTTAATAAATTAAATATTGCTTTTCGCGTAGATGCTGTATTGGGAATTCACCGTGTGTCATGGGAAGAAATTATTAAACCGGATGCCACAATTAATGCTGCCGGTGCAGGAGTGTCTACTGGTATTATTAAACTGGATAACAAATTAATTATTATTCTTGATTTCGAGAAAATAGTAACAGATATTAGTCCGGAAACTGGTCTTAAAATGTCTGAAATTGATGAATTGGGAGAAAGAGAACGTAGAAATATTCCAATTGTAATCGCAGAGGACTCACCGTTACTCAACAGACTGATTACAGATTCCTTAAAAAAGGCGGGGTATGTTAATCTAATTATAAATAATAATGGTAAAGAGGCATGGGATAAAATTGTTGAGATGAAGCGTAAAGGAAATATAGATCAACAGGTTGGCTGTGTTATTACTGATATAGAAATGCCGGTTATGGATGGACATCGTCTTACAAAGCTTATTAAAAGTGATGCTGAGTTAAGTACAATACCGGTTGTTATCTTTTCATCGTTGGTAAATGAAGAGATGAGAAGAAAGGGAGAGCAATTAGGAGCAGATGCCCAGTTAGCAAAACCTGAAATTGGTAATTTGGTAAGAGAGATTGACAAATTGCTTATAAAAAAGCAGCAAAATGTATAGAGCATGCCATATAGAAGGGACAGTTAATGTCCCTTTTCTAGTTGCTTTAAATTATTTATGACAGCATACATTACTCTAAGTAATAGAACTAGAAAAGGAATGAAACAGATTGGAAAATATAAGAAAAGCAGTGGACAATTCTGATTGTGTATTAATCGGAATTGGCAGAGGGTTTCAATACAATTGTTTTGATGAAGAATTGACAAAAATTTTTAAAGAAAAAAAATCGCAAGAAAATTTAGATAATGAAGTCGCATGGCTAATCCCATTTTTGAAAAGTTATAGCGGTAAACATCATGAAGATATCAAGTTACAAAGTGCATATGAGCATCTATATCAATTGGTGAAAAACAAAAATTATTTTGTGGTAACTTTGAACGAGGACGATAAAATATTCGAATCAAATTTTGATTCGGATAAAATAACAGCACCATGTGGAAGTATGAACAGACTTCAGTGTGCTAATGGATGCGCAGAAAGCATAAAAGATGCAAAAGAAATAGTAGATTATGTTATAAGTGAAGTGAAAAATCCACATAAAAAATTGTCGGATATTAAAATGCCAAGCTGCGAAAAGTGTGGCGGGCAGCTTGTTTTCAATACGGCAGAACAAGAAAAATACTTAGAAAGCGGGTATATGAGTAGCTGGGAAAAATATCGTATGTGGCTTACTGGGACTTTAAATAGAAAAATTTGCCTATTAGAGTTAGGGACAGATTTTAGTTATCCATCAATTATTCGTTGGGCATTCGAGAAAGTTGCGTTCATTAATGAAAAGGCTGTCTTGATTCGAATGAGTGAAAAATATCCTCAATTCACAGAAGAATTAAAAGGAAAGGCATATGCATATCATCAAAATCCGATAGAATTCTTTCAATAAAGACAATTGTGTTATTAATATAAATATGATAAACTAGTGAGTGATATATGACATTGAGAAAAATTGTAAAAATAATCAATGTACTGGCGAAAAATGATTAGAGGTGAGGGTATGAGCACAACAGAAGATTACTTAGATCAATTATTAAGAAGTGCATCTGGTGAGGTAACAGAGGATACTGGGGAACAAATTTCTGAAGTACCGGACGAAGATGGTATCATTCCTTTAGAAAGTGATATAGATGAACAGCAAAGGGAAGATGGTTTATCGTTAGAACAGGCAATGGACATGTCGGTAGATGATGTGTTAGACAAAATGGAGAGCATGAACAAAACAGAGCCACAGGTACCAGAGGAAGAAACTAACGGAATGATGAGCGAAGAAGCGATAGCTGCGATGTTTGCAGCAAATGAAGCTACAGAGCCGGAAGAAGTGATACCGGAGGAAGTGGTACCAGAAGAAATGATACCAGAAGAAGTACCGGAAGAAGTGGTACCGAAGGAAATGATAACAGAAGAAATACCGGAAGAAGTGGTACCGGAGGAGATTATCGAGGAAAATATGCCGGAGGAAGAGCCACAGATACCAGAGGAAGAAACTAACGGAATGATGAGCGAAGAAGCAATAGCTGCGATGTTTGCAGCAAATGAAGCTACGGAGCCGGAAGCAGAAGAAGAGCCGGAAGAAGTGGTACCGAAGGAAATGATAACAGAAGAAGTACCGGAAGAAGTGGTACCAGAGGAAATGATAGCAGGAGAAGAGCCGGAAGAAGTGATACCGGAGGAGATTATCGAGGAAAATATGCCGGAGGAAGAGCCACAGATACCAGAGGAAGAAACTAACGGAATGATGAGCGAAGAAGCAATAGCTGCGATGTTTGCAGCAAATGAAGCTACGGAGCCGGAAGCAGAAATGCCAGAGGAAGTGGTACCGGAAGAAATGATAGCAGAAGAAGTACCGGAGGAAGTGGTACCGGAGGAAATGATAGCAGAAGAAGAGCCGGAGGAGATTATCGAGGAAAATATGCCGGAGGAAGAACCACAGGAGGCCGCATCTGAAATATCATTAGATGATATGCTGGCGGATATGCGAGAAGAAACAACGGAGCCTATACCTATAATAGAGGAAACAGCGGAAGAAGAGCCACAGCCGGAAACAGAAGATGATGGCAGTATTCTTGATTTATTGAATATGATGTCAGAGGATGAGGATTTAAAAGATATCGGGGATTTATTAAAATCAGATGAAGATGGAGTTTTTGATCTTTCGGAAGATGATTTGTTTGGCGAGACTTCTCAAGAAAGTGAAGAGGAGCCATCAGAGACAACAGAGGAAGAACCAGAAACAAAAAAACAAGGCTTTTTTGCTAAACTGTTCGGGAAAAACAAGGGCAAAGAATCAGGTTCAGATGGAGATGAAAATGAACAGATTATTAAAGAGGTAGAGGAAGAAATAAAGGAAGAGGATAAAAAAGAAGAAGAAAAAAAGAAGAAGAAAAAAGATAAAAAGAATAAAAAGGTTAAAAATAAAGGCAAAGAAGCTCAGGAAGGCGACGAAGAACAAGAAGCCGAAACGGGAAAGAAAGCCAAGAAAGTAAAAAAGAAAAAGGAAAAGCCGCCTAAAGTGAAAGAAATAACACCAAAAGAGCCGCCGCTTCCGAAAAAGCCGGTTGTTTTAATTATGCTTATGGCAGCATCAATTCTTGCACTTGTACTATTAAGTCGTAGTGTGCTTGAATATCAATCCAGCATCAGTAAAGCGGACAGTTCCTTTATCAATAGAAATTATGAAGAGGCGTACGAAAATATTCTAGGTGTGAAGGTAAAAGAAGAAGATAAGCAATTATATGATCGAATTCGAGTGATGATGAAATTGGAAGGAAAATATAAAATGTATTTATCACACATCGAACAGAACCAATATGATGAGGCATTAAATGATTTAATTGTAGGGGTTATTAAGTACGAACAGTATAAAAAAGATGCAGAGAGCCTGGGGATTCAGCAAGCATTTGACGACGAATTTGCATTGATAGAAGAGCAGTTAAACGTAGTGTTTGGTGTTGATGCAGGTCAGGCAAAAGAATGGTATAATACGTTAAGTGCATTGGATTACACAGAAACGGTTCGCAGTGTAATAAAAGCAGCCGGTTATTCCGTGGAAGAATCCGGGGAAGACGAAGAAGACAGTTCAGATGACTTATCGCAATTTGGCGTAGAAGAAGTAGAGTAAAGCAGAAAGGATGACAAGACAGAATGATAGCCATTATTGATTACGATGCAGGAAACATTAAAAGTGTAGAAAAAGCACTTTTGTATTTGGGAGAGCAGGCAGAAATTACAAGAGATAAACACAAAATTTTGAATGCAGACAAAGTTATTTTACCTGGGGTAGGTAATTTTGGCGATGCAATGGCAAATATACATAAGTATGAGCTTGCCCCTGTAATCAAGGAAGTGGTGGATAATAAGACTCCGTTTCTTGGAATCTGTGTTGGCTTACAATTACTATTTGAACGGAGTGATGAATCAGACGGTGTCCCGGGTCTTGGCATATTAAAGGGTGAAATTTTAAGAATTCCGGATATGGGTCTTAAAATTCCACAGATTGGCTGGAATAATATAAAGCTTGACAGCTCATGCCCACTGTTTCGCGATTTGCCTGAGAATCCATATGTATATTTTGTACATTCCTATTATTTAAAGGCGAAGGAAGAAGCTATTGTAAAAGCTACTACAGAGTATGGTACTTTAATTCATGCCGCAGTGCAGAAAGATAATGTGTTTGCATGCCAGTTCCATCCGGAAAAGAGCAGTGAAGTGGGATTGCACATTTTGAAAAATTTTATTGAACTGTAAAGTACTTGCAAGGAGGAACAACTGATGTTAACAAAAAGAATTATACCATGTCTGGATGTAAATAATGGACGAGTGGTAAAAGGAATTAATTTTGTAAATTTAAGGGATGCAGGTGATCCTGTGGAAATAGCAGCAGCATACGATAAAGCGGGTGCTGATGAGGTTGTTTTTTTGGATATTACAGCTTCATCAGATGCGAGAAAGACTGTTGTAGATATGGTAAGACGTGTAGCAGAAAATGTTTTTATTCCTTTTACTGTGGGCGGTGGTATCAGAACAGTAGATGATTTCAAAGAATTATTGCGAGAAGGAGCAGACAAAATTTCCATTAATTCTTCTGCTATTAACACTCCACGACTTATCAGTGACGCTGCAGATAAATTTGGACGCCAGTGTGTTGTAGTAGCTATTGATGCAAAGAAGAGAGCAGATGGTAGCGGTTGGAATATCTACAAAAATGGTGGAAGAATTGATGTAGGAATCGATGCAGTAGAGTGGGCAATGCAGGCAGATAGAATGGGTGCAGGTGAGATTCTTTTAACCAGTATGGACTGCGATGGAACAAAAGCCGGATATGATATTGAACTGACAAGAACGATTGCAGAAAACGTATCTATTCCAGTAATTGCTTCTGGTGGTGCTGGAACAAAGGAGCATTTTTATGATGCTTTAACAGAAGGAAAGGCAGATGCAGCTTTGGCAGCGTCTTTATTTCATTATAAAGAATTGGAAATTAAGGAGTTAAAGAGATATCTCAAAGAACGAGATGTGTCTGTGAGAATATAAAGTAATAAAAAGAGCGACTTGGAAGACATTTTGTTTTTCAAGTTGTTTTTATGGAGGAAAATGAAATGTCAATGATAAATAATGACTGGTTAGGTGCCATCGAGGGAGAATTTAAAAAGCCATATTATAGAGAACTTTATCAATTTGTAAGAGAAGAATACAGCAGGGTAAGGGTTTATCCACCTGCGGAAGATATTTTTAACGCTTTTCATTTTACACCCTTAAGCAAGGTAAAAGTATTGCTGTTAGGGCAGGATCCTTATCATAATGAACATCAGGCACATGGACTTAGCTTTTCTGTTTTGCCGGATCAGCCGGAGATACCACCATCACTGCAAAATATTTATAAAGAATTGCATGATGACTGCGGTTGTTACATTCCAAATAATGGGTATTTGAAGAAATGGGCAGACCAGGGAGTACTTTTGCTAAATACCGTGCTAACTGTGAGGGCTCATCAGGCAAATTCACATCAGGGAAAAGGCTGGGAGCAGTTTACGGATGCAGTGATTGAAGCAGTTAATGCGCAAGACCGCCCAATTGTATATTTCTTATGGGGCAGACCTGCGCAAATGAAAGAAAAAATGCTTACCAATCCGAAACATCTTGTATTAAAAGCACCTCATCCAAGTCCTTTGTCAGCGTACCGAGGCTTTTTTGGCTGTAAACATTTTAGCCAGGCAAATGAATTTTTAGTAGCAAATGGCATGGAACCGATTGACTGGCAGATTGAAAATCAAGATTAAATAGTTTCTTTTATTATATTTACAAACAATTGATGAATGGAAGTGCTTTCATCCAATTCAGGGTGAAAAGAAATTCCAATCTGGTTTTTGTAGCGGGCACCTACAATGTGTCCGTCTACAGTTGCCAGGACTTCTGTATCAGGGGAAACTTTATCAATGTACGGAGCACGTATAAAAGTCATAGGTATTTTGCCAAGCCCCTTAAAATCCTCTTCTGTATAAAAACTTCCTAATTGTCTACCATAAGCATTTCTTTTTACAGTAACAGGCATAGTGCCAAAATGTACGGTGGTGTCATCTGTAAGATGTTCTGCTAATAGGATTAATCCGGCGCAGGTAGCAAGTACAGGCGTGCCGTTTAAAATTTTTTCTTTCAATGTGTCGAATAAATTCAGACTATGTAATAATTTTCCCATGACAGTGCTTTCACCGCCAGGCAGGATGAGTCCGTCAAATGGACGTTCTAAATCAGAAGATTTACGAATTTCAAAACAATCTATGCCTAGTTTTTCTAACATTTTTTCATGTTCTATAAATGCTCCCTGTACTGCTAAAACTGCAATTGTCATATTATTTTCCTCTTTCTGCCATTAAAAGTTCAATTTCACTTTCGTTAATTCCTACCATAGCTTCGCCTAAGTCTTTAGAAAGTTCAGCAATTAATTTTGCATCAGTATAATTAGTAACTGCCTGCACAATAGCAGCAGCACGCTTTTTCGGATTTCCGCTTTTGAAAATACCTGAACCCACGAAGACACCTTCTGCACCTAACTGCATCATTAACGCTGCATCTGCAGGAGTGGCAACACCGCCGGCAGCAAAGTTGACTACTGGGAGTCTTTTGTGTTCGTGTACGTACTGAACTAATTCATATGGTACCTGCAAGGTTTTTGCTGCATCGAACAGCTCATCTTCACGCATGGAAGAAAGCCTTGCGATTTCCTGATTCATCATACGCATATGACGAACTGCCTGTACTACATCACCAGTGCCAGGTTCACCCTTAGTACGAATCATGGAGGCACCTTCGTTGATACGTCTTAATGCTTCACCTAAATCTTTGGCACCACAGACAAATGGTACATTGAATTTTGTCTTATCAATATGGAATTTATCATCAGCCGGTGACAATACTTCACTTTCATCAATATAATCGATTTCAATGGCTTCTAACAACTGTGCTTCTACAAAATGACCAATACGACATTTTGCCATAACAGGAATAGAAACAGCTTCCTGAATTCCCTGAATCATTTTCGGGTCACTCATTCTGGAAACGCCGCCGGCTGCTCTGATATCAGCAGGGATTCTTTCTAATGCCATAACTGCACAGGCACCGGCTTCTTCTGCAATATGAGCCTGCTCTGGCGTAGTAACGTCCATAATTACGCCACCTTTTAACATTTGTGCCAATTCTTTGTTTAATTCGTATCTTTTATTCATGGTTACATCTCCTTGTTGTTCTTGATGAACTGAATTGTATCATAAACTGAACTTTTTAAAATAACCAGTTTTTGATAATTTGACCATACCAGTTTGGAGCATACAAATCAAAAAACAAAAATTATGATGAAAATTTACAAAAAAGGCTTGCATTAGAAAAAGTAGTGTGATATATTATAAGAGCTGTGACGTGCCGGCGTGTCGGAATGGCAGACGAGGCAGACTCAAAATCTGTTGTGGGCAACCACGTGCGGGTTCAAGTCCCGCTGCCGGCACTACATTATAAACCGATTATAGAATCGGTTTATTTTTTGGCTTAAAATCAGGTGTGGGGTGGATACCGGATGAATATAGCCAAACAGCAAGAAAAATAAATAAAGAAAAGGAGCTATTTATCATGAAAAATTTCAAAAAGACACTGTTAACAATTGCCTTAACAGGATTTCTTTGCATGGATTCTAGTCAAATGAATCTTGTTAATGCTGCACAAAATTGTCGCACGATTACGCTTGCGTATGATGACAGCCAAAAGACTGTGCAAAATTTTGCTATGGATGGAGACTATATTTATACGGTTGCATGTGCTTCAATAAAAGAAAAAGATTCAGGCGAAAAAGAAACAAGTGCAATCTTTGATTGTTACAAAAAATCTACGGGTGCTCACATCGGAAAACAAACGGTGCACTATGTAGGACATGCTGAAAGTGCGGAAATTATAAAATATAACAATAAGAAATATCTTATTACCACATCTACACATTCAAATCCTAATCAAATTGACAATAAATCTACTTTTGACACACCAAATAATAGGTATGGTTTAAACTTAAAAATCTTTGAAGTAGAAGTAAATAACTCGAAGTTTGAGTTGAAAAATCCGTCCATAATATATTTTAATTGGTCAAACATTATGGGAGTTAAGGAACTGAAAAGTAAATTACATATTGAAGCAAATAATAAATATTTATGGTGTAGCGTGAGAGTAAATGGCAAAGAGAACTATTTACGTTTTGACATGAAGGATATTATGAATAAATACAAAAATAAAGCTATAGCAAATAAAATCGTATTAAAATCAGACGTGAAGTCATCTGTTTCATGTTTAAAAGAAGGCTACTATAATGTATTCCAAAATTTTGCAAACAGTTCTAAGTATATTTATACAGTTGTTACAGATGATAAGAAGAAGGTTCCATATATCAGAAGGAATGTAAAAAGTGGAAATAACCTTACAGCAGATGCAATATGCTTATCAGATATAAGTGGTCTTAAAAAGTCTGATGTACCGAATATGAATATGAATGAAGTAGAGTGCATTGAATATCTAGGCATAAGTGATGACAAAAAGGGAGATGAACTTGCGATAGGATTCAATAATAGCCATAAGAAGAAATATGAAATTCAGATTATAAAAGCATTTTATTCGGACGATAACGGAAAAAAAGCATTTTCAATCAAGAGAATTTATTAAAAAAAGGGGATAAAAAAATGATGAAGAAGAAATTAGTTGCTTTATTTGCAGGAGTTATGTTGACAAACGCAGTTGTTGCACCAGTAGTAGAGGTTAGTGCAGCGAACGAAAATGTAGAGATGGTGAGTGAAATTGGACAAACTCAATCATTGTCTGACAAATTTTATAATAAGAATCGCTGGGATAACAAGCAGATTAATGTTAAGGCTGCATGGAATATATTAAATAAGACAAACTCAGCAAAAAAAATTAAAATTGCAGTAATTGATTGCGGGGTTCAGATGAATCATCCTGCCTTGCAAGGTATATTAAACAAAAAGAAATCTGTGGATATTACTCAAACGGATACTTCAAAAAAATACAAATTATTAACAAGTCTTAAAGATAAAGATTCTGCGAAGGGACAATACACGGGAACTCATGGAACAAAGGTTACGGGTGTCCTTGCTTCTATGGCACTGGGTTTTGATAGGAATAAATGTCCGTATGAAGTTATGGTTATAAAATGTGATGCTACATATAACGATGACTTACATATTTCAAAGAGCTACTTGCCAGAGGCAATTAGGTATGCAGTTAACAATGGTGCGAATGTAATTAATATAAGTTATGTAAATTATACGAATGGAAAAGATCCATTTACACAAGAAGAAAAGGATGAATTAAGTGTTGAAATAAGGGAGGCACTTGATAGAAACATTTGTATAGTTGCGGCGGCTGGAAACCACAAGGGCACAAAGCCAAATTATCCTGCAGCATTTAGTGGTGTGATTGGAGTGGGAGCTACAGATAGAGATATGAATGTATCATCTTATTCAAATACATCGACAGCAGTGGATATATATGCACCGGGAGGGGATACGGAGGCCAGAAATGCGTTATGTCTTGCGTTCCCAACAACAATGGGCAAGAAGACAGGATACATACATGGTTATAGAACATCTTATGCTACCCCACATGTAACGGCAACCGTGGCAATGATGTTAAGCGTGAATCCTGACTTAACTCCTGCGGAAGTTCAAAAAATATTGAAGAGCACTGCACAGAAAAATTCTAAAGGTAAGAAAGTATTAGATGCAGGAGCAGCTGTAAAAAAAGCAGCAGCAAGTAAGTAGTGGATTAAATAATATACGAATCGAAATAGGCAAAAGGGTTGTCATTCTTTTGAAAAATTTTGATAAAATAAAACGGCAGAGTATGGGCATTTTAAATGGCATGAACTCTGCCGTTTTCAATTATTTAGGGGGGAGCATTGCAGCGTATTATGTGACTGATGATTACGGCGCCGCATCCAAATGACTCCAGTGAATGAGCTGCACATGGAAACTTAAGAAAAGAATGCATTGATTTTTTTCTCAATTACCGTTAATATAAAATAGATTATTTATATAGAAAGAGAAACGAAAAGGAAGTAGAAAATATGTCACAGGCAGTTGTAAGAATAAAAAAAGGCGAAGGACGCACTGTTAAAAAGGGCGGTGCATGGATTTATGATAATGAGATAGAGAAAATCACCGGAGAATTTGAAAATGGGGATATTGTGACCGTGGAGGATTTTGACGGTTATATTTTGGGAAAGGGATTTATTAATACTAATTCAACGATAACAGTTCGTATGATGTCTAGAAAAAAGGATATAGAAATTGACGCAGCATTTATCAAAGTGCGTGTAAAAGAGGCAGTGGCATATAGGGAAAAGACAGTAGATATGAGCAGTTGTCGTTTGATTTTTGGCGAGGCAGACTTTTTACCGGGAATCGTAATAGACAAATTTTCAGATGTTTTAGTGGTACAGTCTCTGGCATTGGGGATTGACCGATTTAAAGAAATTATTGTGGAAGCTTTAAAGGAAGAATTAGCATTACTTGGTATGGAGATTCATGGTGTTTATGAGCGAAGCGATGCCAGGGTACGTTTAAAAGAAGGAATGGAGAGAATCAAAGGATTTATTGGAGCACCTTTTGAAACAAAAGTTCCTATAATTGAAAATGGCGTGAAATATATGGTAGATGTGGCAGAAGGGCAGAAGACAGGTTTCTTTTTAGACCAAAAGTATAACAGACTTGCAATACAAAGATTGTGTAAAAATGCCAAAGTACTAGACTGCTTTACTCATACAGGTTCGTTTGCGTTAAATGCAGGGATTGCGGGAGCAAACGAAGTACTTGGCGTGGATGCTTCCGAATTGGGTGTGGAGCAGGCAAGGGAAAACGCACAATTAAATGGATTATCAGATAGGGTGAAGTTTCAGTGTGCGGACGTATTTGAACTTCTTCCGCAATTAGAGGAACAAGGAGAAAAGTATGATGTGGTGATTTTAGACCCGCCTGCATTTACAAAGTCGAGAAATTCTGTGAAAAATGCCATAAAGGGGTATCGAGAAATTAATTTGCGTGGTATGAAGCTAGTGAAAAACGGCGGTTATTTAGCAACGTGTTCCTGTTCTCATTTTATGACGCCAGAATTGTTTACGCAGACGATTGGACAGGCAGCCAAAAATGTTCATAAAAGACTACGTCAGGTAGAATATAGAACCCAGTCACCAGATCACCCGATTTTATGGGCAGCGGACGAATCTTATTACTTAAAATTTTATATTTTCCAGGTGCTGGAAGATAAATAAACCGGAGGCGGTAAAATGAATTGCAAAGAAGCAGAACAAAGAATTCCCTCTTACTTAACGCAGGAGTTAGGAGAGCGGGAAACCAAAGAATTTCTTGCACATATGAAGTCATGTACATCGTGTTATGAAGAAATGGAAATAACATATATGGCGTCAATTGGTTTGGAACGTTTAGAAAGTGCTTCTTCCCTTGATATAAATGAAGAAATGCATCGAATATTACAACACTCAGAGAAAAAATTGAAGAAAAGGCAGAGAATCAGATACGCAGGGATACTGGTTAATACACTTGCCATGCTATCTATAGCAATTACACTTTTAGTTCAAATCAGTTTATGGGTGACAGGGGATTTACCGCAAACCTCTTTTTTCGGAATTACTTTTGGCGGTGGAAAATAGGAGAAAAATATGGAAAAAATAGTATTAATCGACGGACATAGCATTTTGAATAGAGCGTTTTACGGACTTCCGATGTTGAGTAACTCAAAAGGCGTGCCAACAAATGCAATTTATGGTTTTTTAAATATTATGTTTAAAATACTAGAGGAAGAAAAGCCGGAGTATTTAACAGTAGCATTTGATGTGCATGCTCCTACGTTCCGGCATAAGATGTATGCCGAATATAAAGGAACAAGAAAGCCTATGCCGGAGGAATTAAGAGCGCAAGTTCCGTTAATTAAAGAAATGCTGCAGGCAATGGGGATACAGATTGTTGAACAGGCAGGATATGAAGCAGATGATATTCTTGGGACTATTGCAAAACAGGCAGAAGTTCAGGGAATGAATGCAGTTATAGTTTCGGGTGACAGGGATTTATTACAGTTGGCCTCCGAAGTGATTAAAATCAGAATTCCTAAAACTAAGAAAACAGGGACAGAAATTGAAGATTATACAGAAAAAGAAGTAAAAGAAACTTATGGAGTGACACCAGAAGAATTTATAGATGTTAAGGCCTTGATGGGAGATACTTCCGATAATGTTCCGGGAGTTCCGGGAATTGGAGAAAAGACGGCAACATCAATAATTGCAAATTTCGGAAGCATTGAGAATGCCTATGAACATGTAGAGGAAATCAAACCGAATCGTGCCAAAGAAAATTTAAAAGAATATTATGAGCAGGCAAAATTTAGCAAAGAATTAGTGACAATTTGTACACAGGCAGATATTTCTTATAATATAAAAAGTGCGGTATTATCTGATTTATACACAAAGCAGGCGTATGTACTCTGCAAAGAATATGAGTTTAAAAATTTCTATCCAAGATTTGAAGGCAGAGAAGTGGTAGCAGAAAGCTGGAAAATTCAGAAATTGGAAGATTTTGCGCAGGTTGAGGAAACCTTTTCAACCCTGTCAGAAAAGCGGTTTGCCTTCCAATATGTGATGGCAAAAGATGAAGTGAAGGCGCTTGCCTTTACAGAAAATGGGGAGATTGTTTATTATATTGAAAAACAAGGATTTTTTACGGAAGAATATTTTGCAGAAAAAATAGCTCAAATGATAGAACGGGCAGAGGAAGCAGTGACGTTTGACCTGAAATCCCAATTGTCCTATATGAATGACTATAGAAAATTTCAAAAAAAAATTCACGATATTACGATTGCAGCCTATTTGTTAAATCCACTGAAAAGTGAATATTCATATGATGAAATTGCAAAGGAATATTTAGAACGTATTCTCCCGTCGGTGGAAGATTTATTTGGTAAAACAAAGTTGGAAAAAGCAATTATTACGGAAGAAGAGGGTGTTGCAACATACTTTTCTAACATGACAGGGTGTGCATTTCACGCCTGTGAAACATTGTTGGAACGTCTAAAAGAAGAGAATATGTATCAGTTGTATGAAGAGATTGAAATGCCATTAGTTTTTACTTTGTATGAGATGGAACAGGCAGGAGTAAAAGTAGAGGCAGAAGAACTGAAAAAGTATGGTGAAGAACTTAAAGTAAAGATTAGCAATATGGAACAGGAGATTTATCAGGAAGCTGGAGAGGAATTTAATATCAATTCTCCGAAACAGTTAGGAGAAGTCCTGTTTGAACACATGAAACTTCCCAATGGAAAGAAAACAAAAACAGGTTATTCTACGGCTGCAGACGTATTGGAAAAACTGGCAAAGGATTATCCGATTGTGTCGAGAATATTAGAATACAGACAATACACAAAATTAAATTCAACCTACGCAGAAGGACTTGTAAATTGTATTAAGGAAGATGGAAGAATACATTCTAAATTTAATCAGACGATAACTGCAACGGGGCGTATCAGCAGTACAGAACCGAATTTACAAAACATTCCTATTCGCATGGAGCTGGGAAGAATGATACGCAAAGTATTTGTACCAAAAGAAGATTATGTGTTAATTGATGCGGATTATTCCCAGATTGAACTCAGAGTATTGGCACATATGTCTGAGGATGCAAGATTGATTCAGGCATATAAGACAGAAGAGGATATTCACAGAATTACGGCATCTGAGGTATTTCATATTCCGTTAGAAGAAGTGACACCGTTACAAAGAAGAAATGCAAAAGCAGTGAATTTTGGAATTGTGTATGGAATCAGTTCCTTTGGATTAAGCGAAGACTTAAGTATTTCCAGAAAAGAGGCGTCAGAATATATTGAACAATATTTTGCAACGTATCCGGAAGTAAAGAAGTTTTTGGATCATCTGGTAGAAAAGGCAAAGGAATGTGGTTACGTGACAACTATGTTTGGAAGGAAACGTCCGATTCCGGAATTAAAATCCTCGAATTTTATGCAGCGCTCTTTTGGGGAACGTGTTGCCATGAATTCACCGATTCAGGGAACGGCAGCAGATATCATCAAAATTGCTATGGTCAGAGTAGCGGAACGTTTAAAGAAAGAAAAACTACGTTCACAACTGATTCTTCAGGTTCATGATGAGTTGTTGATTGAAACTCATCGGGAAGAAATAGAGCAAGTGAAGAGGATTTTAATGGAGGAAATGCATGGTGCTGCAGATTTGAGTGTACCGCTTGATATTGACATGAATATTGGAGCAAACTGGTATGAGGCACATTAAAGAGGAAAGTTATGAAGATTATAGGAATTACAGGTGGCATTGGTGCCGGAAAAACACATATCCTCGCCTATATTGAAAGTAAATATAAGGCGAGAATCATAAGGACGGATGAAGCTGCAGAAATTGTGCGTACACCGGGGCAGACAGGATATCAAAGGATTGTCAAGCTTCTGGGTACGGAAATTTTAAATGAAGATAAGACGATTAATAAAAATAAAATGGCGGCTATTATTTTTGCAGACAGTGATAAATTAAAAAAAATTAACGAAATTATGCATCCGGCTGTCAACCAATATGTGGCAGAAGAGATTGCAATAGAAAAGCAAAAGAAAGAAAAAGAATATTTCTTTATTGAGTCTGCATTGCTTATTGAAAATCATTATGATGAAATTTGTGATGAATTGTGGTATATTGATACGAGAGCAGAAGTGCGCAGGGAACGCTTAAAACAGAACCGAGGCTATTCAGATGAAAAAATATCAGATATTATGAGCAGGCAATTGTCTGAAGAAGAATTTAAAAAACATTGTCAGGTTATATTGGATAATAATGGAAAGAAAGAGGATGTCTATGAACAGATAGACGTTCGTATGGGAGGAATCTAGGTGGAGGAACAGAGAAAATACGCCGGTCAGCTTGTTTTTGGATTGGATATAGGTACGAGAAGTGTTGTAGGAACCGTGGGTTATAAAATGGGTGAACGCTTTCAAGTGGTGGCACAATATATTAAAGAACATGATACCAGAGCCATGATGGACGGGCAGATTCACGATATCAGTGCAGTTGGAAACACTGTGCTAGAGGTGAAGCAGGAGTTAGAACAACAGACCGGACGGAAATTAGAAGAAGTTTGTATTGCGGCAGCGGGGCGAGTATTACGCACGTTGAATATTCATGCAGAACAGGAGTTTGAAGAAGAAATAGAGGTTACTGCAGAGCATATTTATTCGTTAGATTCCTTGTGCGTGGAAAAGGCGCATGGTGAAATAGGGGATTTAAAAGAAAATGGAATGAAGTTTTATTGTGTGGGATATACCGTAATTAAATATTACCTGAACGATTATCCAATCAGCACTTTAGAAAATCATAAAGCAAAGAAAATCGGGGCTGATATGCTAGTTACATTTCTGCCTGAAGATGTAGTAGATGGACTTTACAAAGCAGTTGGCATTGCAGGATTAGAAGTGGCCGCATTAACACTAGAGCCGATTGCTGCTATGAATGTTGCAATTCCGGTCATGTATCGTATGCTAAATATTGCTTTGGTAGATGTGGGAGCCGGAACCTCTGATATTTGTATTACCAAAGAGGGAAGTATTATAGCTTATGGTATGATTCCCTGTGCCGGAGATGAATTAACCGAGGCGGTAGCAAGAGAATACCTTCTGGATTTTAAGAGTGCAGATCAGTTAAAGATAGATTCAGGTTTAAAGAAAAAATCTGTTTCCTATAAAGATATTATGGGACTGACACATCATATTGATCCAGAGGAGGTTATAAAAACAGTGACACCTGTGGTAGAGGATATTGCAGGAAAAGTTGCAGATAAAATAATAGAACTAAATGGTGGAAAGCCGGTTAGTGCAGTATTTATTGTAGGTGGCGGCGGAAAAATAACAGGTTTTGCACAGAGCTTAGCAGATAAGCTTGGGATTCTCAGTGAACGTGTGGCATTGCGTGGAGAGGAAGTAATGAATGAGGTCGATTTTTGGCAGAGTGACATCAAGAAAGATCCGCTGTTAGTTACACCGATTGGAATTTGTTTAAATTTTTATGATCAAAAGAACAACTTCATTTTTGTGAATTTTAATGACCAGAGAATCAAGTTGTATGATAACAGTCATCTGACGATTGTAGATGCAGCAATGCAGGCAGGATTTCCGAATGATGCATTGTTTCCAAGAAGAGGAAAAGAACTTAACTTTACAATTGATGGAAAACAGCGTATGATAAGAGGGACATTAGGTGAGCCGGCAGTAGTTACATTAGATGGTGAAGCGGCAAGTATTAATACGCCGATTGAAGCTAATATGAGGATAGTAATTCAGGAATCCAGCGCAGGGGCTGCGGCAGAATTACGAATAGAACAACTTCCGGAATACAGCAGTACCATTACGTTTCTGGTAAATGGGAAAAAGGTAGAATGTCCGAAATTTGTGCAGGTAAATGGAGAATTGGTGTCTGGATATTACAGTATCCAGAATGGCGATGACATTCGAATGATGAAGTATTACACGGTAAATCAGATTTTAGAGTTCATGGATATATTATTGGACTACAATGAAAGTATTTATGTGAATAATCAGCTTGCAGATCGCGATACCATTGTATATGAAAATTTTTCACTTGACTGGGAATTAGAGGAAACACCGAATGTAGTTACAACACAACAGCCTGCTTCCCAGACAGAGGAAGTTGAAGTTAAGGATGAAAAACAACAGGAGGCTGAAACGGAAGAGGTCTATTCCGATGAACTGCAGATACATGATATTCATGTAACGGTAAACGGAAAAATGTTTACATTGACAGGAAAAAAGAAGTATACTTTTATTGATGCGTTTGATGCATTTGGATTTGATGTGACAAGTGGAATGGGAAAAGAACTGGTACTTTTAAATAATGGAGTTTCGACACAGTTCATTTCTAGAATCAAAGACAGTGATACGATAGAAATTTATTGGAAGTAGGAAAGAAAATGAATCTATGCAGTATATGCAGCGGCAGCAGCGGAAATTGTATTTATGTGGGGGATCAGGGAACCCATATTATGGTAGATGCAGGTGTCAGCGGCAAAAAAATGGAAAGTGGCATGAATGAAATTGATTTGTCGCTAAAGGATATGAATGGTATTTTAATCACCCATGAACATTCAGACCATGTAAAAGGATTAGGAGTGGTGGCCAGAAAGTATGGCATACCTATTTATGCCACAGCGGGAACGATTGCGGCTATTCGGGATATGAAACAATTAGGACAGATTCCGGAGGCATTGTTTCATGAAATTAAAGCAGATAGAGATTTTAAAATCAATGATATTTTAGTGAAACCTTTTGAAATATCTCATGATGCGGCAGAACCGGTAGGGTATCGCTTTGAAAAAGGGGATAAATCGATCGGAATTGCCACAGATTTAGGAGAATATAACGATTATACTATAGACAAACTACAGGGATTAGATGTATTATTGTTAGAGGCGAATCATGATGTACATATGTTGCAGGTAGGGGCATATCCTTATTATCTGAAGCAAAGAATACTTGGAAAAAGAGGACATTTGTCTAATGAAACTTCAGGACAGCTCTTAAGCAGGCTTCTGCATGATGGCTTGAAGGCGGTACTGTTAGGGCATTTAAGTAAAGAAAACAATTACGAAGAACTTGCTTATGAGACCGTACGCTTAGAGATTACTATGGCAGATAATCCTTATAAACCGGATGATTTTCCAATCTATGTGGCTGGCCGGGAAAAGAATTCTATGCTGGTTACAGCTTAGAACATAATAAATATTAGTTAAAAATAAATCTATGATAAATATAGATACAAAATGGAGGATAACATGAAAAAAACAATTATAACAGTAATCGGAAAAGATACAGTTGGAATTATTGCAAAGGTGTGTACTTATCTTGCAAATACCAATATTAATATTCTTGACATTTCACAGACAATTGTTCAGGACTACTTCAATATGATGATGATTGTAGATATGAATAACGCATCTAAGACATTTGGAGATGTTCAGGCTGACTTAGATAAAATAGGTGAAGAAATAGGTGTTGCAATAAAATGCCAGCATGAAGATATCTTCAATAAAATGCATCGTATCTAAAAAGTAAAATAATTGCGAAATGTAAAAGAAAGGTAGAAAAACTTATGATTAATATGTTTGAGGTTAACGAAACCAACAAAATGATAGAACAGGAGAATTTGGATGTAAGAACCATTACTCTTGGAATAAGTCTGTTGGATTGTGCCGATTCCGATTTAAAAGAAGTAAATAGAAAAATTTATGAAAAAATCACAACGCTTGCAAAAGATTTAGTGGCAACCGGTGAAAAAATCGAACATAAATACGGAATTCCTATCGTAAACAAACGAATTTCCGTAACTCCTATTGCTATCGTAGGAAGCAGTGCATGTAAATGTCCGGAAGATTATGTTACCATTGCAGAAACTTTAGATAAAGCGGCAAAAGAAGTAGGTGTCAACTTTATTGGAGGTTATTCAGCACTGGTTTCTAAAGGAATGACCACATACGATGAATATTTAATTCGCTCAATTCCAATGGCACTTGCAAAGACAGAAAGAGTGTGCAGTTCCGTCAACCTCGGTTCTACCAAGACAGGCCTTAACATGGATGCAGTAAGACTCATGGGTGAAATTGTAAAAGAAACTGCAGAATGTACAAAAGAATCAGATTCCTTAGGTTGTGCTAAGCTTGTAGTATTTTGTAATGCACCAGATGACAACCCATTTATGGCAGGAGCATTTCATGGAGTGACAGAGGCAGATGCGATTATTAATGTGGGTGTATCAGGTCCTGGAGTTGTTAAGACAGCATTAGAAAAGGTTCGCGGAGAAAGTTTTGAAGTGCTTTGCGAAACCATCAAAAAGACGGCATTTAAAATTACGCGTGTGGGACAGTTAGTGGCGCAGGAAGCTTCTAAAGCATTGGGAATTCCGTTTGGTATTATTGACCTTTCACTGGCACCGACACCGGCAATTGGCGACAGCGTTGCAGATATTTTGAAAGAAATTGGTTTGGAGCATCCGGGAGCACCTGGAACTACAGCAGCTTTGGCATTGTTAAACGACCAAGTGAAAAAGGGCGGTGTTATGGCATCTTCTTACGTTGGCGGTTTAAGTGGTGCATTTATTCCGGTGAGTGAAGATCAGGGTATGATTGATGCAGTTGTTGCGGGGGCACTTACCATTGAAAAGTTAGAGGCAATGACTTGTGTATGTTCCGTAGGACTTGACATGATTGCAATACCGGGAGCTACATCAGCTGCAACCATTTCCGGTATGATTGCAGATGAAATGGCAATTGGTATGGTGAACCAGAAAACTACAGCCGTTCGTGTAATTCCGGTAATTGGAAAAGAGGTAGGAGAAACAGTAGAATTTGGTGGACTTTTAGGGTATGCACCGATTATGCCTATTAACAGATTTTCCTGTGAGGCATTTGTGGGCAGAGAGGGAAGAATTCCGGCACCAATTCACAGTTTTAAAAATTAATCATAAAATAACAAGAGGTCTGGTATACTCATTGTATGCCGGATCTTTTTTTGATGGCCGACTATGGTAAAGCTGAGAGGTTTTGATATCCTGCTGCAGCATTGACCGTCCTAACTCATTCAGAAGGTCAGAAGCATTGGAAAGCTTTGTGATCAAAGGAATGCTGCTGGTACTCTTTAATAATTTTAAGAGAGGAGCTGCTTCACGCTGAAATCCAAGCACTTTGGCATAAAAGCAAATACCTTGTGAAAGGTAGGTGGTCAAATCCTGTTTTTGGATATCCAGCATAATATGGCATAGACTGCGTGTGATTCTGGTATGAGTATATGCTTTTGTTTTTAGTAAGTCTGCAAAGTCAGTAAAATTGCTATAAGAGGAAAGATTATTTGTAATACGATCCGCTAAATCGGAATTTACATCGACATAATTGGTCAGGTGGTGTTGGTTCATTATTAATGCATAGGAAAGGAAAGTGGAAAAATCATTTGCATTCACCGGCGTTGTGGAAGAAAGGGCTGATGTCAGTATATGATAAGCAGAGGAAGGAATGTGCTGCCTTATCACATCATCGGAGAAACCTTCTAGCAGTTGTTTTCGCAAAGCTGTGGCAGAACTAAACGTGGAAGCCAGCTCTTGGCTGTGGTAGCCGGAATCGTTTCTTTTTAGCGTAACAGGACGTATTGGACTGTGTAATTTTTTTAAGGCTTTTAAATATTCCAAGCCAAGAATGTTATTGGGAGTCTCTAAAAGACTGGCAATCGGAACGGATTCATTTTTCAGAATTTCTGATAAAGCAGCAAGGCGTGCCGCAGGATACGATTTCCCGGTTTGCAGGTGAAATTTTAAAGCAGACTGGTATTCTAGAGGTTCTTCTTCTAAAAAATCTGCCACATGAGAAAGTGAAGAAATATCACCGGTTTCACTGCCAAAGCACAAATAATCAATGCAGCCTAATTTAGTCAGTAAAGAAACTGCACCAAGTGCAAAAAATTCTGCACTTGCAGTTGCATATATGCAGGGCAGCTCAAGTACAAGATCCGCGCCTTCGCAAAGAGCCATATGTGCCCTGGTAAATTTGTCAACAATAGCAGGAACGCCACGTTGTACAAAGTCGCCACTCATCACTACGACAACCCGGTCAGCACCGGTTATTTCTTTCGCTTTCGTCAGGTGATACAGGTGTCCGTTGTGAAAGGGGTTATATTCAGTAATCAGTCCTACAGTTTTCATGAGAATCTCCTTGTAGTTTTAGTAATATTTTCTATCGATGCAGACTTAAATCAAGTGTTTTGTTCATGTTACCACAGCTTCTCAAAATCTTCAAGGCAGGCTTAAAATTGATAAAAGTTTGACATTCATGTTAAAAAAATATCGAGCTGTTTTTTATTTGATACATGTCTTGTATACAAAAGTGATTTATTGTACAATGTATACAATTTGAAAAAGATGTGGGATTTAGCCCGATGAAAAAGTTTTGCAGGACACCATATAAGAGTAGAAAGACGAAAGGAGCATAACAAAATGGCATTTATTGATGTAATTAAGGACAGAGCGAGACAGGATAAAAAGACAATTGTACTTCCGGAGACTAAGGATAAAAGAACTTTGATTGCAGCAGCACAAGTAATCAAAGAAGGTGTTGCAGACATTATTATGGTTGGAGTTGAAGAAAAGATATTAGATGGTGCGAATTGGCTGGATGTTGATTTAAGTGGGGTAAAAATTGTCGAGCCGCATAACACACCAAAATTAGATGAATATGTGGAGCTTTTATATGAAACACGTAAAAATAAAGGAATGACAAGAGAAAAGGCAAAGGAAATTCTTTTAAATGACTGGTTGACCTTTGGGGTTATCATGGTAAAGGCAAAGGATGCGGATGGAATGGTAGCAGGGGCATGTCATGCTACAGCAGATGTGCTAAGACCGTCATTACAGATTTTAAAAACAGCACCGGGAACAAAATTGGTATCCGGTTTCTTTATTCTGGATGTACCAAATTGCGAATATGGTGAAAATGGCACCTTCCTGTTTGCAGACTGTGGATTAAATCAGGATCCGACAGCGGAGGAAATGGCAGCGATTGCAGACAGCAGTGCAAAAAGTTTTCGTAATCTGGTAGGAGCAAAGCCGGTGATAGCAATGCTTTCCCATTCCACAAAGGGAAGTGCAAAGCATCCGTTGGTAGACAAGGTGGTAGAGGCAACTAAAATTGCGAAGGAACAGTATCCTCATCTGACCCTGGATGGAGAACTTCAGACGGACGCAGCATTAGTGCCATCTATTGGAGCATCAAAAGCGCCGGGAAGTGAAGTGGCAGGTCACGCAAATGTATTATTGTTCCCTAATCTTGACTGTGGAAATATAGGTTATAAGTTAGTACAACGCCTTGCAAAGGCAGAAGCATATGGACCGATGCTGCAGGGAATTGCAAGACCGGTAAATGATTTGTCCAGAGGCTGCTCTGCAGAAGATATCGTAGGTGTTATTGCCTTGACAGCAGTGCAGGCACAGTTGGTGTAGGAGAATCGATTGTAACATTTAGAATTAGCAATTTCAAGGGCGCTCATAGCGATGCAAATTTCTCGGGGAATGATAGTTCTGAATGCTGCATAAAAAGATACATAAAAATTTGATTTATTAGTTGACAAATGGTAAAGACATGGTTATAATTGTTTAGGTGTGAATAGGAGACTATTATGCAAATACATTTATCAGAGATTTTGTCCAAAGAAGGCAAGCGTATTGAAAAAGAAATAGAATTTAGTCAGGATAGCTTTGAAATATCAGGACAGGCATATGAAATAGTAAAGCGTGGACCTGTAAAGCTTGCTATTTCCAATCAAGGAAATCAGGAGCTATTGATTTCGGCGAAGATGGAACTGGCGGTTGCTATTCCGTGCAGCAGATGCCTTAAGGACGTAATTACTGAATTCTGTTTGGATTTTTCCAGAGAAGTGGATATGAAAATGTCCGAAGAGGAACGATGCGAGCAGATGGAGGAAAACAATTATATAGCAGGATACGAGCTGGATGTGGATGCATTGATTGCAGACGAAATAGTTCTTCAGTGGCCGATGAAGGTTCTCTGCAAAGAGGATTGTAAAGGTATCTGCCCTGTTTGTGGAAAGAATTTAAACGAACAGGAATGTGATTGTGACAGAACAGTTTTGGACCCACGTATGGCAGCTTTCCTCGATATATTTGATCAGTTTAAGGAGGTGTAACATATGTCTATCTGTCCAAAGAATAAATCTTCTAAAGCAAGAAGAGATAAAAGAAGAGCAAACTGGAAAATGTCTGCTCCGACTTTAGTAAAGTGCAGCAAATGCGGAAAATTAATGATGCCTCACAGAGTATGCAAAGCTTGTGGCTCATATAATAAGAAAGAAATCATCAGCGTTGACTAATGAAATTATACAATTAAATATGATATTGTATGCATAGGGATGAAGAGTTTTCTTTGTCCCTATTTTCGTTCCAGTGATAAGAGAATTGTAGTTATGTCAAAGCATGAAGCTATCAGATGAAATGTTACATGAGTAAAAGGTAGATATTTTTTGAAATTAAATATTGATTTATAGATACATATATAGTATATTTCATATAGGCACAACGAAGTATCCGTTGTGCAAAAGCACAAATTAGTGCTAAGGAGGAATAGGATGCAGGAAACAGTAAGAGTGGCCGTGGATGCTATGGGTGGCGATAATGCACCGGGAGAAATTGTAAAAGGAGCTGTGGAAGCCGTAAATGAACGCTCGGAAATAAAAGTGATTCTGGTGGGGAAAGAAGAAAAGATAAAAGCAGAGCTTTCGAAGTATACATACAAGCAGGAAAAGATTGAAATTGTAAATGCACAAGAAGTGATTGAAACTGCAGAACCACCTGTTATGGCAATTCGCAAGAAGAAAGATTCTTCTATTGTAGTCGCAATGAATCTGGTGAAAAAAGGAGAAGCGGATGCATTTGTTTCAGCAGGAAGTTCAGGGGCTATTTTGGTAGGCGGACAATTACTGGTAGGAAGGATTAAAGGAGTTGAAAGACCGCCTTTGGCACCATTGATACCTACGACAAAGGGCGTTTCCCTTCTTATTGACTGTGGCGCAAATGTGGATGCCAGATCATCTCATTTAGTGCAATTTGCAAAAATGGGTTCCATATATATGGAAAATGTTGTTGGTATAAAAAATCCGAAAGTTGCCATAGTTAACATTGGAGCGGAAGAAGAAAAAGGAAACATGTTAGTCAAGGAGGCCTTCCCATTGTTGAAAAACTGCCCGGATATTAATTTTATTGGAAGTATAGAGGCAAGAGAGATACCACATGGTCAGGCAGATGTGATTGTCTGCGAAGCTTTTGTAGGGAATGTCATCTTGAAGCTGTACGAGGGTGTAGGTTCTGCATTTATGCAAAAAATTAAGCAGGGTATGATGTCTACACTACGTTCTAAAATGGGTGCATTGTTGGTAAAACCGGCATTGAAAGAAACGTTAAAAAGTTTTGATGCAAGCCAGTATGGTGGTGCACCACTATTAGGTTTAAATGGACTTGTGGTAAAAACACATGGAAGTTCTAAAGCCAATGAAGTAAGGAATTCGATTATTCAGTGTATTGCGTTTAAAGAGCAAAAAATTAACGAAAAAATCATGCAGAATATTGCATTAAAAGATGAATAAGAAAGGAAGAATGAATATGGAATTTGAAGCTTTACAGAAAATTATTGCAGAGGTATTAAATGTTGATCCAGATGAAATTACAATGAATACAACATTTGTGGATGATTTAGGAGCTGACTCTTTAGACATTTTCCAGATTATTATGGGAATCGAAGAAGAATTTGATATAGAGATTCCAAACGAAGAAGCAGAAAAAATTATTTCTGTAGGAGATGCGGTAGAACAGATAAAAAGTTCTTTGAATTAGTCGCAAGAGCCCTGTGAAAACAGGGCTTTTAAAATAGCACAAAATAAGGAAGTGTAGAAAATGAATATGGAAAATTTAAAGGAACTGGAAGGGAAAATTGGTTATCAGTTTCATGATATGAAGTTATTAAAAAATGCCCTGACACATAGTTCCTATGCAAACGAACACAGAATGCCAAGATTTGAAAATAATGAAAGACTGGAGTTTTTAGGTGACGCAGTACTAGAACTGGTATCTAGTGAATTTTTATTTCGAAGCAAGAAAAGAATGGTAGAGGGTGAAATGACAAAAATGCGTGCCAGTCTTGTATGTGAACCAACGCTTGCTTTTTGTACCAGAGAAATCAATCTGGGAAGTTATTTGCTTTTGGGCAAGGGAGAAGAATTGACAGGAGGCAGACAGCGTGATTCTGTTGTGTCAGATGCGATGGAAGCATTAATTGGAGCAATTTATTTAGATGGTGGCTTTGCTAGTGCAAAAGAGTTTATTGAGCGATTTATTTTGTCAGATTTAGAACATAAGCAACTCTTTTTTGATAGCAAGACTATCCTGCAGGAAATGGTACAAAGTAAAGAAAATGGAGAACTCACCTATGAACTTTTACATGAAGAGGGTCCCGACCATGACAAACGCTTTGTAGTAGAAGTAATGATAGGAAAGGAGCCGGCAGGAAGAGGAACAGGAAGAACGAAGAAGGCGGCAGAACAGGAAGCAGCATATGCTGCCATCAAGAAACTAAAAAAGCTGGAGTAGGAAAAGTATGTATTTAAAAGCAATAGAGGTGCATGGATTTAAGTCTTTTGCAAATAAAATTGTGTTTGAGTTTCATAATGGAATTACAGGTATTGTGGGACCAAATGGAAGTGGAAAAAGTAACGTTGCAGATGCAGTACGCTGGGTATTAGGAGAACAGAGTGCAAAGCAGCTTCGTGGTGCCAGTATGCAGGATGTTATTTTTGCAGGTACGGAAAACAGAAAGCCTTTAGGGTATGCTTATGTGGCAATTACTTTGGATAATGCAGACCATAAGCTTCCTGTGGATTTTGAGGAAGTAACAGTAGCAAGGCGTGTGTATCGGTCTGGGGAAAGTGAATATTCCATAAACGGTAAAGCATGCAGATTAAAGGATGTACAGGAATTATTCTATGATACTGGTATTGGTAAAGAAGGGTATTCTATTATTGGCCAGGGACAAATCGACAGAATCTTAAGTGGAAAGCCGGAAGAACGAAGAGAATTATTTGATGAGGCTGCGGGTATTGTAAAATTCAAAAGAAGAAAGCTGACAGCTCAGAAGAAATTAGAGGACGAAAAGAAAAATCTTACTCGTGTGAATGATATTTTATCTGAATTAGAAAAGCAGGTAGGGCCTTTAGAGCGCCAGTCTAATAAGGCGAGAGAATATCTGAAATTAAAAGAAGAATTAAAAACATATGATGTTAATATGTTTCTCTTAGAAACACAGCGTTTAAGAGAAGAATTAAATAGTGTCAGTGAAAAAATTGCGATTGCAGAAAATGACTTGCAGGAAACGCGCGATAATTTTGAAAAAGCAAAGAAGGATTATGAAAAAACAGGATTAGAAATTGAAGATGCCAATGAAAAAATTGATGCCGCAAAAGAATTATTAAATCAGGCAGTTTTGCTTCGCGGAAAAATTGAAGGGCAGATTAATGTGTTAAAAGAGCAGATTAATTCTGCAAAAATGAATGATGAGCACATGAAAAGCAGAAAGGCTGCGGTAGAAAAAGAAAAAGCAGAGAAGCTGCAGGCATTAGAGAAAATCAAAGGACAGAAAGAAAAGATGCTTGCTGCCCTGAAGGAAGCCCAGGGCGGGAAAAACGAGGAGGCAGAGCTTCTTAGCAAACTGCAGGCCGAGATTGCAGAACTTAAATCTGCAATAGAAAACGGTAAGAATGAAATCATACAATCGTTAAATGAAAAGGCTGCGACTAAGACAAAGATGTCACGATATGACACCATGTTAGAGCAGATACAGATTCGAAAAGCAGAGTTAAGTAAACGGTTGTTACAGGCGAAAAGTGAAGATGAAGAGCAGGA
Source organism: Lachnospiraceae bacterium (assembly GCA_050874665.1). Lineage (GTDB taxonomy): Bacteria > Bacillota > Clostridia > Lachnospirales > Lachnospiraceae > RUG11237. The sequence continues at coordinate 27,462 of JBNMLC010000009.1, forward strand.
AGAAGTGATTCAAAACTTCAAACAGGAATTAGAAACTGTGAAAACGACCATCGAAGGACTTAAAAAAGAAGGCAGAGAAAAAGAAAGCCGTTTTCATGAAATTCAATCTTTACTACGTGGAAAAAATGAGGAAGTTAACCAGGCAAATATAACGTTTCATAAAGAAAAATCCAGATTAGAATCCTTAAGAAACATTACGGAACGATATGATGGCTATGGAAACAGCATCAAAAAAGTAATGGAGAAAAAAGAGTCTGAAAAAGGAATCCACGGCGTTGTTGCAGATTTAATCAAGGTGGATAAAAAGTATGAAGTTGCAGTAGAAACTGCCTTAGGCGGCAGCATTCAGAATATTGTTACAGATAATGAACAGACTGCAAAACATATGATTCAATATTTGAAAGAGAACAGATTCGGAAGAGCAACGTTCCTTCCACTAACGAGTGTTGGTCAGGGCGAGATGTTTAAGAGAAAAGAAGTCTTGTCAGAACAAGGCGTTATTGGACTGGCGGATTCCCTGGTACAGGCAGAAGCACAATATCAGGGCTTGACCAGATACTTGCTGGGGAGAGTAGTGGTTGTTGATGAAATTGATCACGCCATTGCACTGGCAAAAAAATATAAGCATACGTTGCGCATTGTAACGCTGGAAGGAGAATCATTGAATCCGGGTGGTTCCATGTCTGGTGGAGCATTTAAAAATTCCGGAAATTTATTAGGAAGACGTCGTGAAATGGACGAGCTTGAAAAGAGCGTAGCAATAACGGAAGAAAAAATTACTTCTTTAAACAGTGAAATTGAGCAGTTAAAAGAGGAAAGAGAAAAAATCCGTACGGAGATTGAAAACTTAAAAGGACAGTTGCAGGAACAATTCATTTTAGAGAATACGGCTAAAATAAAGGTAAATGAAGCAGAAGCAAGAAAACAGGCGAATCAAAATGGAAGAGCAGACTTAAGAAGTGAGGCGGCAGAAATTGAAAATCAGATATCAGAAATCCGTCTGAATAAAGAAGGCATTGATGCATCTTTAAAAGAGGCAGAACTTCATGAAAACGAAGTAGAGGAAAAGATTAAGGCTGCACAGGTACAATTAGAAAAAAAGGTACAAACAGAACAGGAATTAAGCGAAAAGCTGCGAGAGGCAGAAATGTCATTATCTTCTATGCTTCAAAAGGAGGAGTTTGTTCGCCAGAACGAAGATAGAATTCGCATGGAATTGAAAAACTGTGAGGAAGAATTAGAAAAACTTATCGTAGATGGTGAACAGGCACTTTCTGATGTGGAATACAAAGAAAACCAGATTCAGGGACTAAATGAATCAATAAAACAATCAGAGGAAGAAGCAAAGAAGCAGGAAGAAAGCATTCAGGAAATGACAAAACAACGGGAAGAGTTAAATGAGGCCCAGAAAACGTTTTTTGAAAGTAGAGAAGAACTTTCAAATCGAATGAACTTTTTAGACAAGGAAACGTATCGTTTAAATAGCCAGAAAGAAAAACTAGAGGATGCATCAGAAGACCAGAATAATTATATGTGGGAAGAATATGAGCTTACTTACAATGCAGCACTGCAGTTGCGGGCGGAAGGCTTAGAGGATTTAAATGAAATTAAGCGTCATGTTCTTATGTTAAAGGCGGATATTCGAAAACTCGGCGATGTTAATGTCAATGCGATTGAAGAATACAAGGAAGTCAGCGAACGTTATGAATTTTTAAATAATCAGCGAAATGATTTGGTAGAAGCAGAAAAAACGTTAATTAATATTATTGATGAGTTAGACGAAGGAATGAGAACTACCTTTACCGAAAAATTCGAAGAAATCAAAGTAGAGTTTGATAAGGTATTTAAAGCTTTGTTTGGCGGTGGTAAGGGAACCCTGGAATTGATGGAGGATGAAGATATTCTTGAGGCGGGTGTCAAAATTATAGCACAGCCGCCGGGAAAGAAGCTGCAAAACATGATGCAGTTGTCCGGCGGAGAAAAAGCTATGTCGGCAATCGCATTGTTATTTGCAATTCAGAATTTGAAACCATCTCCGTTCTGTTTATTGGACGAAATTGAAGCTGCGTTAGACGAGGCTAACGTAAATAAGTTTGCAAAATACCTACATAAGTTGACAAAACACACCCAGTTTATTATCATTACACATAGACGAGGTACGATGGCAGTGACCGACAGACTTTATGGTATTACCATGCAGGAAAAGGGTATTTCAACATTAGTATCCGTAAACTTGATTGAAGATGAATTAGATGAGTAGGTGAAAAAATGAGTGAAGAAAAAAAAGGATTTTTTAGCAGACTTGCAGCAGGGTTGACAAAAACAAGAGATAATATTGTTGCAGGAGTAGATGCTATTTTTAACGGTGCATCTGAAATTGATGATGATTTTTATGAAGAAATAGAAGAAATTCTGGTAATGGGAGATATTGGAATCAATGCTACCAGTGCCATTATTGAAGATTTAAAGAAAAAGGTGAAAGAGCAGCATATTAAGCAGCCAAAGGAGTGCAAAGAACTGCTCATTCGCAGTATCAAAGAACAGATGAGCGTAGGTGAAACTGCCTATGAATTTGAAAATCGCCAGTCAGTGGTTCTTGTGGTTGGTGTCAATGGAGTGGGAAAGACTACTTCGATTGGAAAATTGGCCGGAAAATTGAAAGAGCAAAATAAAAAGGTTATTTTGGCAGCAGCAGATACGTTCAGGGCTGCCGCAGGAGAACAGTTGGAAGAATGGGCAAACCGTGCCGGAGTGGATTTAATTGGAGGTCAGGAAGGCTCAGATCCTGCCGCTGTTGTATATGATGCTGTTCAGTCGGCTAAGGCAAAAAGAGCAGATGTGTTGCTTTGTGATACAGCCGGAAGATTACACAATAAGAAAAATCTTATGGAAGAACTTCGAAAGATTAACAGGATTATTGAAAAGGAATATCCGGAAGCCTATAAAGAAACCCTGGTGGTTCTGGATGGAACCACAGGTCAGAATGCACTTGCACAGGCAAAAGAATTTTCAGAAGTGACCAATATCACCGGGATTGTATTGACAAAACTTGATGGAACAGCCAAGGGCGGGATAGCCGTTGCCATTCAGTCAGAGCTTGGAATTCCTGTAAAATACATTGGTGTGGGCGAGAGTATTGATGATTTACAGAAATTTAATGCCGAAGATTTTGTAAATGCACTGTTCCATGTAGGAGAATAAAATAGAGAGAAAGAAGATGATAAAATGTTAACATTAGAAAAGTTTGAAGAAGCATCGGAACGCGTAAAAGAAGTAACATTAGAAACAAAACTTGTATATAGCGATTATTTTAGCAGGCAGACGGGAAATAAAGTATATTTAAAACCGGAGAATATGCAGTTGACAGGGGCTTACAAATTAAGAGGTGCCTATTATAAAATCAGCACTCTTTCCGATGAAGAGAGAGCAAAAGGTCTGATTACGGCTTCTGCCGGAAATCATGCACAAGGCGTAGCTTTTGCAGCAAAAGCTTATGGAGCAAAGGCAACAATTGTCATGCCGACCACGACACCATTAATTAAGGTGAACCGCACAAAAGGTTACGGCGCAGAAGTGGTTTTATATGGAGATGTATATGACGAAGCCTGTGCTTATGCATATGAGTTAGCAGAAAAAAATGGATACACGTTTATACACCCATTTGATGATTTGGCAGTAGCGACAGGTCAGGGTACCATTGCAATGGAAATTTTTAAAGAACTTCCATTGGTGGATTATATTTTAGTTCCTATTGGCGGCGGCGGTCTTGCAACCGGTGTGTCTACGTTAGCTAAAATGTTGAACCCAAAGATTAAAGTAATTGGGGTAGAGCCGGCAGGTGCAAATTGTATGCAGGAATCTATAAAGGCAGGAAAAGTGGTTAGTCTGTCAGGAGTAAATACAATTGCAGATGGTACTGCTGTTCAGACTCCGGGAAGTAAAATTTTCCCTTATATTCAGAAAAACATTGATGATATTATTACCGTAGATGACAGCGAACTGATTGTAGCCTTTCTTGATATGGTTGAAAACCATAAAATGATTGTGGAGAATTCAGGATTGTTAACAGTAGCTGCATTAAAGCAATTAAATGTAAAAGATAAAAAGGTGGTATCTATTTTAAGCGGTGGTAATATGGACGTAATTACGATGTCTTCTATTGTACAACATGGATTAATACAGAGAGACAGAATATTTACAGTGTCAGTATTACTTCCTGACAAACCAGGTATGCTTTGTAAGGTTGCACAGGTGATTGCTGATTTACAGGGAAATGTCATTAAATTGGAACATAATCAGTTTGTAAGTACAAATAGAAATGCAGCAGTAGAACTCAGAATTACATTGGAGGCATTTGGCAGCGAGCATAAGCAGCAGATTTTAGATGCTTTAGAAAAAGAGAATTACAGACCAAAATTAATTAGACCAATGCTGTAAAGGGTGAATTTATGGTAATTAAAAATGCAAAAGTGTATACCGAGAATTTTGAATTTCAAGAAAAAGATATTTTTGTAGAACAGGGAAAATTTACACAAGCAGCTTCACAAAATAAAATAGTGTACGCAGACGATTTATATGCTTTTCCGGGTCTGATTGATATTCACCTTCATGGTGCCCTGGGGCGGGATTTTAGTGATGGAGAGAGAAGGTCAGTAGAAAAAATTGCAGAATATGAGGCATTTCACGGAATAACAACGATGGTTCCAACGACCATGTCATTACCGGAAAAAACGTTGGGAAAAGCAATAAGAGAAATTGCGGCTGTAAAGAATAATAGCGAAATGCGTGCGGACATTGCAGGAATTTATCTGGAAGGTCCCTTTATGGCAAAAGAACGTAAAGGCGTCCACAAGGAAGAAAATCTGCGGCTTCCGGATTTGACTTTTGTTGAGCGTCTGCAGAAAGCAGCACAGGGAAAGATTAAGATTGTTACCGTTGCACCGGAGTTAGAAGGTGCCATTGAATTTATTAAAGCGGCAAGTAAAAAATATAGAATTTCTATTGCACATACTGCAGCGGATTATGAGATATCTGAAAAAGCATTTGCGGCAGGTGCAAAGCAACTGACACATTTCTTTAATGGTATGACGCCATTCAATCATCGGGAGCCTGGAATTATTGGAGCAGCGCTGGAAAATGATATATGTATGGCAGAATTGATTTGCGATGAATTGCACATTCACCCTACCGTAATCAATATGACATTGCGGATTTTTGGTGCAAGTCGTGTGATTTTGGTCAGTGACAGCATGCGTGCAACGGGAATGATGGATGGAGAGTATACATTAGGTGAACACCGTGTAAAGGTTACAGATGGTGTGGCGAGAATGCAGAATGGAACCCTGGCCGGCTCTACCAAAAATTTAATGGACTGCCTTAAAATCGCAGTACAAGAAATGAAAATTCCATTAGAAACTGCATTACGTGCTGCTACATTAAACCCGGCAGTGGCTGTAGGAATCGATGACAAATATGGAAGTATTTCTGTCGGAAAAAAGGCGAATGCAGTGTTTGTGGATAAAGATTTCAATGTAGTCATGGTTATGAAAGATGGAAAAATCATTCGAAATGAATGGGATTAAAAATAAGCAAATTTTTAAATGCTTAAAATAGGAGGAAAAATAGTATGTATATAACATGTTTAGACTTAGAAGGTGTTTTGGTACCGGAGATTTGGATTGCATTTGCAGAGGCAAGTTCGATTCCAGAGTTAAAGAGAACAACTCGTGATGAGCCGGATTATGATAAATTGATGAAGTGGCGTCTTGGTATTTTAAAAGAACACAATCTGGGACTGAAGGAAATTCAGGAAACAATTGCAAAGATTGATCCCATGCCTGGAGCAAAGGAATTTTTAGACGAACTCCGCTCCATTTGTCAGGTCATTATTATCAGTGATACATTTACACAGTTTGCAAGTCCGTTGATGGAAAAATTAGGCTGGCCAACTATTTTTTGTAACTCTTTAGAAGTGGCGGAAAATGGAGAAATTACAGGCTTTAAAATGCGTATACAAGATTCCAAATACACTACAGTAAAGGCATTACAGTCTATTGGGTATGAAACAATTGCCAGTGGTGACAGCTACAACGATTTAGGAATGATTAAAGCAAGTAAGGCAGGATTCTTATTTAAAAGTACAGATAAAATTAAGGCAGATAATCCGACGCTTCCCGCATATGAAACCTATGATGAGTTGTTAGCTGCAATCAAGAAGGCAATGGATTAGACAGGACATAAAGACAGAAAAGATAAAAATAACTTAAGAAATGGAGGGATTTCATGAAAATGAAGGTGGATAATTTCATAGAAAATATAATAGATCAAATCCAGGAAAGTCAATTGAAGCTGGGTTATGCAAAGGAAACCATCCGCTTGTATTATCCACTTTCCTCCTTGAATCATTTGTTAGGAAGTAATACGAACAATCCGGAAGAAATGAAACAAATTCTGCAAAAGGAATGTTCGGAAATAACTATTCTGGGAAAACTTAAATTTGGCATTCACCAGGAAAGAATTGAGATTAGTGTTCCTCCGGAAGGCTGTGAATATGTGTATCGTCAGAGAAAGACACCGGACTTTTTGTGCGATATGATTTCTCTGTTTCAGAAGCATCATTGCCTTAAGATAGAAGAAATCTGTAATCTGTTTGCAAAATACAGTGATAAATATATATGCAAAAAAATGCCGGAACAGGCAGATTTTGATTATGTGGTTTACTTTGAAGAACCGGCGATAGATTCCTATTACTATTGTATCAAAATGGAAATGGGACACACGATCTATCACAGATTCTTAAAGGAGGATTACCGGCTATTAGCAGGGGAGGTGAATTAGCAAATGGGAACGATAATAGTTATGGTAGTATTAATCATTGTCGTAGTTTTCGCAATCTTCTCTAGTTTAAAGCATATGAAGGGAGAAGGAGGCTGTTGCGGTGGAGGCAGTGAAGTAAAAGAATATAAGAAACTCGATGCACCAAAGCTGGGAGAAAAATTAGTAGTAATTGAGGGAATGCATTGTGATCACTGTAAGAACAGTGTAGAACATGCAGTGAATAAAATTGATGGTGCAGTTTGTAAGGTCAATTTAAAAAAGAATATTGCAAAAGTTTCTTACAGTAAGGAAATCCCGGAAGAGGAGATAAAGAAAGCAATAGAACAAGTTGGCTTCCATGTGACAAAAATAGAACAGATTTAGAAATCTTTAGACCTATGCATTTGTATAGGTCTAAAAAAAACTTGCAATATACCCCAAGGGGGTATATAATGCTTTATTGAGAGAACATAACTAAGAAAGGAAGGAAGAAATGCAAGAGCAGGAATGTTGCTGTCACAAGAAAAAAGAACGTACAGAACAAGAGTATAAAGACTTGATTCATCGCCTTAACCGCATAGAGGGGCAAGTACGGGGAATTAAGGGTATGGTGGAGAGAGATGCTTACTGTACAGATATTTTAGTTCAGGTCGCAGCGGTAAATGCAGCACTTAACAGTTTTAATAAACTGCTGCTGGCAAATCATATCAAAACCTGTGTTACAGAAGATATTCGCCAGGGAAAAGAAGAAACAGTAGATGAACTACTTAGGGTGCTGCAAAAATTAATGAAATAAGTTTTTTAGGGAACACTATAGAAAAAGGCAGGTGTAAAAGATGAAACAATATACAGTAACTGGAATGAGTTGTGCAGCATGCAGCAGCAGAGTAGAAAAAGCAGTATCAAAGGTAGAGGGCGTTACCGCCTGTTCGGTGAGTCTGTTGACAAATTCCATGGGAGTTGAAGGAAGTGCGAGAGATGAAGATATTAAAAAGGCAGTAGAAGATGCGGGATACGGTATATTAGAGAAGGAAGAAGGTACGTCTGCTACCAAGAAAGAATCCGAAGATGCATTACAGGAGAGAGGATTCATAATATTGAAAAAGCGTTTGATTGCTTCTGTATTTTTTCTCGTGATACTGATGTATTTTTCCATGGGACATATGATGTGGGGCTGGCCGTTACCGGAGGCTCTTGAAAACAATCATGTAGCAATGGGGTTACTTCAGTTGTTGCTTACTGTGATTATCATGGTAATCAACCAGAAATTTTTCGTCAGTGGATTTAAGGGACTATATCATAGAGCACCTAATATGGATACATTAGTTGCACTTGGTTCTTCGGCAGCTTTTGTATATAGTACTTATGCTTTATTTGCCATGACAGATGCACAGGTAAAAGGTGATATGAATGGTGTCATGATGTATATGCATGAATTCTATTTTGAATCTGCGGCTATGATTTTGACATTAATTACTTTGGGAAAAATGTTGGAGGCAAGAGCAAAGGGAAGAACTACAGATGCATTAAAAGGACTTATGAAATTATCACCGAAAACTGCTAATATATTAAAAGATGGAGTGGAAAAGCAGGTTGCAATAGAACAGGTGAAAAAGGGAGATATCTTTTTTGTAAGACCCGGTGAGTCAATTCCCGTAGATGGGACGATTATAGAAGGGAGCAGTGCGGTAAATGAAGCTGCCCTTACAGGAGAGAGTATTCCTGTAGATAAAGAGGCTGGGGATATGGTATCGGCAGCGACCACTAATCAGTCCGGATTTTTAAAGTGTGAGGCTTTAAGAGTGGGAGAAGATACGACGCTGGCACAAATCATTAAAATGGTCAGTGATGCAGCGGCTACAAAGGCGCCGATTGCGAAAGTGGCGGATAAAGTATCCGGCGTATTTGTCCCGGCAGTTATTATAATAGCCATAATTACTACAATCGTCTGGCTGCTGGCAGGAGAAAGCGTTAGCTATGCATTGGCAAGGGGAATTTCAGTTCTGGTAATTAGCTGTCCTTGTGCATTAGGACTGGCAACACCAGTGGCGATTATGGTTGGTAACGGCATAGGTGCTAAAAACGGGATTATGTTTAAAACGGCAGTATCTTTAGAAGAAACAGGAAAAATGCAGATTGTGGCACTGGATAAAACAGGAACCATTACAGAAGGAACTCCAAGTGTTACAGATGTGATACCGGCTGAGGGTATCACATCACAAAGCCTGCTATTTCTTGCTAATGCTCTGGAACAAAAAAGTGAACACCCGTTGGCGGGTGCAATTCTTGCGTATGCAAAGGAGCAAGGCATAGAAAATGTGGAGGTTTCTGATTTTAAAGCTTTACCGGGAAATGGGCTATCGGCCACCTTAAACGGTGCAGTTCTCTGCGGAGGAAATGCAGCATACATCAATCATCAGGCGACAATCACTCCTAAAATGCAGGAAAAGGCAGAAAAGCTGTCAGAAGAAGGAAAAACACCATTGTTTTTTGCAGAGAATGGAAAATTAGTGGGAATGATTGCGGTTGCAGATGTAATCAAGGAAGACAGTCCAAGTGCGGTCAAAGAGCTACAGAACATGGGAATACGGGTAGTGATGCTGACTGGAGATAATGAGAAAACAGCGAAGGCCATTGGAAAACAGGCAGGTGTAGATGAAGTGATTGCAGGAGTATTGCCGGAAGGAAAGGAAAATGTTATCAGAACGTTACAAAAGCAAGGCAAAGTTGTCATGGTGGGAGATGGCATCAATGATGCACCGGCACTTACCAGAGCTGATATAGGAATGGCCATAGGTGCGGGTACGGATATTGCGATAGATGCGGCAGATGTGGTTCTGATGAAAAACCGGCTTAGTGATGTGCCGGCGGCTATTCGGTTAAGTCGGATTACATTGAGAAATATTCGCGAAAATTTATTTTGGGCGTTTATTTATAATGTAATCGGAATCCCTCTGGCAGCGGGCATATGGATTCCCTTCTTCGGCTGGAAATTAAATCCTATGTTTGGTGCAGCCGCAATGAGTTTATCGAGCTTTTGTGTGGTAATGAATGCCTTGCGTCTTAATCTGTGTTCTATTCATGATGCAGAGAAGGATAAAAAAAGAAAAACAAAATATAAAAAGATTATGGAGGAAAATGAAATGACGAAAACAATGAAAATTGAAGGAATGATGTGTGGACATTGTGAAGCTTCCGTAAAGAAGGCTTTAGAAGAATTGGAGGGAGTTGTCGAAGCAAAGGTAAGCCATGAAGACGGAACGGCAGTCGTAACTTTCGATGCTAAAGTGTCGGACGAGATATTGAAAAAAGCAGTGGAAGATAAAGATTATAGAGTAACTTCCATTCAATAAACGTACGCTTTCACTCATAGCTGTTGTCATACAAGGTCTATAATAAAAACAGAAGCTTTCTGGGCGGTTCAAAGTCTGCCTGGGAAGCTTCTATTTTTATTATGGGCGTTTCTGTTATAACCTGTGAACAGTGGAAAATGCACGTTTTCTTAAAATCCTAGTAAAAAAATAGGAAAAATATGAAAAAACATATTGACAAATGGAAAAACATGAGTTAATATCATATAAAACCTACTGGAGAAGTAGGAAAAAGGAGAAGATATTATGAAGAAAAGAGTGATAGGTATTATTTTGGCAGGAATTTTAGCAGTGGGAAGCCTTAGCGGATGTGGTTCTTCCGATGACGGCAACACAGTGCAACTGACAAATGTGTCTTACGATCCAACCAGAGAATTATATGAGGAATACAATAAGGCTTTTGCAGAACATTGGAAAGAACAGACGGGGCAGAATGTGGAAATCACACAATCTCACGGAGGTTCTGGAAAACAGGCCTTAGAGGTTGCGAATGGTTTGGAAGCAGATGTAGTTACGTTAGCGTTAGAATATGATATCAAAGCAGTAGAGGAGGCAGGCCTGATAGAACCCGGCTGGGTGGACGAATTTGACTCGGACAGTTCTCCATATACTTCCACGATTGTTTTTCTCGTACGAAAGGGTAATCCAAAGAATATTCATGACTGGGATGATTTAATCAAAGATGGCGTTGGAGTGATTACACCAAATCCGAAAACTTCCGGTGGTGCAAGATGGAATTATTTAGCAGCATGGGCATATGCAAAGCAGCTTTATCAGGATGATGAAACGCAGATAAAAGAATTTATCAAGAAATTGTATCAAAATGTACTGGTGTTAGATTCCGGTGCAAGAGGAGCAACTACTTCCTTTGTGGAAAATGGTCAGGGAGATGTATTAATTGCATGGGAAAATGAGGCGTTTCTTTCTATCAAAGACTATCAGGATGATTATGAAATCATAACTCCAAGTATCAGCATATTAGCGCAACCTTCTGTTGCTGTAGTGGATTCGGTAGTAGATGGCAAGGGAACAAGAGAAGCAGCGACAGAGTATCTTAGTTATCTGTATTCAGACGAGGCACAGCACATTGCAGGAGACAATTACTATCGTCCGTCAAATCAGGAAATTTTAAAGGAGTATGCAGATGTATTTGATTTAAATATTAATTTGGTTACCATTGAAGATTTTGGCGGGTGGAACGAAGTACAGAAGATACATTTTGCAGACGGCGGTATCTTTGACCAGATATATGAAAAGTAAAGGCAGGAAAAAAGAATGAAAAGAAGTAAGAGAAGTGTCATTCCGGGATTTGGAATTTCGATGGGTGTAACCCTTACGATGTTAAGCATAATTGTATTAATACCATTAATATCTCTGGTAGTATTCACAATGCAGATGAATATAAAAGAAGTGATAGAAGTACTTACCAGAGAACGTGTTCTGGCAGGATTTAAAGTTAGCTTTCTGACTGCATTCATAGCGTCTTTGATTAATGCTGTCATGGGCTTAGTCTTGGCATGGGTACTGGTAAGATACGATTTTCCGGGAAAAAAGATTATGGATGGAATGATTGAGCTTCCCTTTGCAATGCCAACGGCAGTAGCGGGTATTGCATTAACTTCTTTGACAGCAGATCAGGGACTGGTAGGCAGTTTCTTTGCAAGATATGGAATTAAGATTGCTTATACGAAAATAGGAATCACGGTAGCATTGGTTTTTGTAGGGATTCCATTTGTAGTACGTTCGGTGCAACCGGTGTTAGAGAAGCTTGACTATTCGTATGAAGAAGCCGCAGGAGTGTTGGGAGCAGGCAGATTCACTATTTTTTGGAAAATCATCTTTCCAGAAGTAGTTCCGGCACTGTTTACCGGATTCGGACTGGCATTTGGACGATGTCTGGGAGAATATGGAAGTGTTGTCTTTATTGCCGGAAATAAACCATACGAAACGGAAATTGTGCCGTTACTCATTATGTCAGAGCTGCAGGAATTTGATTATTCAAGTGCTACAGCGATAGCACTTGTGATGCTGTTGATATCATTTACTATACTGTTTGTGGTTAATATGATACAGGCAAGAAATACAAGAATACTAAAAGGAGGAAGATAAGCATGCATGAAGAAAAAGCGGGATCAAAGCTTGTAAAAGCTTTTTTAATTGGAATCAGCGTATTGTTTCTGGCTGTTATGCTGTTACTTCCGTTATTTGTAGTAATTACAGAAGCTTTGAAAAGCGGATGGGATACATACATAAAAGCCATTACGGATAAGTATACGGTAAAAGCATTAAGACTGACATTAGAGGCAACCGTGATTGCAGTATTGGTTAATACGGTATTTGGACTTTTTGCCGCATGGGCTATCACAAAATTTCACTTTAAAGGTAAAAAAATACTTACCACATTGATTGATATTCCGGTTACAGTATCACCAATTATTGCAGGTTTAATTTATGTGTTGACCTTTGGTCGCCAAAGCTTTTTATATCCTTACTTACAGCAGGCAGGCATTAAAATTGTTTTTGCGGTACCGGGAATTGTGTTAGCGACTATCTTTGTGACATTTCCCTTTATATCCAGAGAATTAATACCTGTGCTTGAGGCACAGGGAACAGAGGAGGAAGAAGCGGCTGCATTGATGGGAGCCAACGGATTTACAATATTTCGAAAAGTAACATTTCCTCATATTAAATGGGCATTTATTTATGGAATTGTATTGTGCAGTGCCAGAGCAATGGGAGAATTTGGAGCAGTATCCGTGTTGTCAGGACATTTGCGCGGACTTACTAATACACTTCCATTGCATGTAGAAATTTTGTTTAATGAATTTCAATATGTTCCGGCATTTGCAGTATCTTCCGTACTGGTAATGCTTGCAATTATTATCTTAGTAATTCGAAGTATTGTAGAAAATATCTCGGGAAAGGAGAAATAAGAAATGTACGTTGAGTTAAAAAATATTAACAAAACTTATGGTGATTTTAAAGCATCTGACAATGTGAATTTTCAAATAGAAAAAGGAAAGCTGATTGGCTTGCTGGGAGCAAGTGGAAGTGGAAAAACAACTATTTTAAGAATGATAGCCGGCTTAGAAACTCCGGACAGTGGAGAAATTATAATCGATGGACAGGTGGTAAATGATATTCCGGCAAGCAAGCGAGGCATTGGATTTGTATTTCAAAATTATGCATTGTTTCGTTATATGAGTGTATATGATAATATTGCTTTCGGATTGAAGGTGCAGAAGGCAGAAAAAAAATACATACATGATCGTGTGATGGAGCTGGTTAAATTAATTGGTCTGGAGGGCTTAGAAAAAAGATATCCAAGTCAGTTATCCGGTGGGCAGAGACAAAGAGTTGCCTTTGCAAGAGCATTAGCACCCAATCCGCATCTGTTGCTTTTAGATGAGCCTTTTGCAGCAATTGATGCAAAGGTACGCAAGGAGTTGCGAAGCTGGTTAAAAGAAATGATAGAAAAGTTGGGCATTACCAGTATCTTTGTAACACATGATCAAGATGAAGCGATTGAAGTGGCAGATGAAATTATTATTACAAATAAAGGAAGAATAGAGCAAAAAGGAACGCCGTTAGATATTTATCAAAATCCTCAAACGCCATATGTAGCCTCATTTTTTGGTCAGCCTTCTACGGTAAAAAATTATGAGGGCTTTCATAGTTTTGAAAAAATTGAAAATGCAAATGAGGCAATTATACGTCCGGAATTTGTAAAGGTAACCAAGAAGAATGAGGTTCAGCGGTTTAAAAGCTCGGCTTCAGAAGGTGTTATTGAAAAAGTGTCGTTTCGCGGAGATAATTTAGAGTTAAGTATAAGAGTGAATGATTACCTAATTACTGCAAAACGAGGGTTAGAGGAAGCAGCAGTAAAAGAAGGAGAAGTTGTGGATGTATTTCTGTACCGAATGCTTGTGACAGCAGGAGATAAAGTATATTTGCTGGATAATAAAGCATTGCAGGAGGATTCGATATTCATTTAAAATGGAAGGTGAAGCTATGGAAACAAGATTTATTACAACCGATGTATTGATTATTGGCGGAGGAACGGCAGGCTGCTTTGCTGCAATTACATTAGGAAAACAAAAGGATATACAGGTGCTGATCGCAGAAAAGGCAAACATTAAGCGCAGTGGTTGTCTGGCAGCGGGTGTGAATGCTATCAATGCATATATTACAGAAGGCAGAGTGCCTCAGGATTATGTAGATTATGCAAAAAAGGATGCAGATGGAATTGTAAGAGAAGATTTGTTATTGTCCATGTCAGAACGACTGAATCACGTAACCGATGTTATGGAGCAGTTAGGTCTTGTGATTTTAAAAGATGAAAATGGAAAATATGTAACCAGAGGAAATCGAAATATTAAAATTAATGGAGAAAATATTAAGCCAATTTTGGCCGCTGCGGTAAAAAAGCAGGAAAATGTAACTGTGATAAATCACATTAATATTACAGATTACATAGTGGAGAATAACCACATTCGTGGTGCGTATGGATTTGACGTGAATGAAGAAATCTTTTACGCAATAAGTGCAAAGGCAGTGATCTGTGCTACCGGAGGTGCAGCGGGGCTGTATCGTCCAAATAATCCGGGATTTTCCAGACACAAGATGTGGTATCCGCCATTTAATACGGGAGCCGGATATGCGATGGGAATTTTAGCCGGGGCAGAAATGACTACATTTGAAATGCGCTTTATTGCATTGCGCTGCAAAGATACGATTGCACCAACAGGAACGATTGCACAAGGGGTTTTGGCAAAACAGGTGAATAGCTTAGGTGAAGTGTATGAAGACAAATACGGTCTGACAACTTCGCAGCGAGTATATGGAACAGTAATGGAAAACAGGGCAGGCAGAGGCCCTTGTTACTTAAAGACAGAGGGAATTAGCAAAGAACAGGAACAGGATTTATACAAAGCATATCTTAATATGGCACCGAGCCAGACCTTGAAATGGCTGGAGACAGGAAAAGGTCCGGCAGAACAAAATGTGGAAATTGAAGGAACAGAACCATATATTGTAGGTGGTCATACCGCCAGCGGATACTGGGTGGATAATAAACGCCGGACAACGATTACAGGGCTGTATGCGGCAGGAGATGTAGCAGGTGGAGCACCACAAAAATATGTGACAGGTGCTTTGGCAGAGGGAGAGATTGCAGCAGAAGCCGTACTGGAATTTTTAAAAGACAACGATTGGCAGGAAGAAGTTGTGGATGCACAGAAAGAAAAGGCAGAGATAAAGAAGAGGGAATATGAAAGTTATTTAAAAAATAATGAGTCAGTAATAGATACAGAACAATTAGAGGAAGCCATGCAGAAAATTATGGACGAATATGCAGGTGGAATCAGTACAGATTACCAGTACAATGAGGAAAGGTTAAAACTTGCAGCGGAGAAGATAGAAGCCTTAGAGCCCTTAGCAAATAAATTAGCTGCAAAGAATACAGATGAATTGTTACATATATACGAATTAAAGGAACGTCTGGTAGTATGTAAAGCGGTCATTGCACATTTACGTGCCAGAAAAGAAACCAGATGGCATAGTTTTGCAGAACATATGGATTATCCTGGAAAGACAAAGGAATTTGAAAAATATATCAATTCTAAAATGTCCGATGGAAAAATAAAGACATTTACCAGAGAGCTGGTAAAAGGAGGTGCGGTATATGAGCATACGAATTGACAGGGAAAAATGCGTAGGCTGTGGCTTGTGCATGGAAGTATGCCCTGGAAACCTGCTAAAAAAAGATTGTGACGGAAAGGCGTATATTCAATGCCCAAAGGATTGCTGGGGCTGCACTTCCTGTATTAAGGAATGTAAAAGGAATGCCATAGAATTTTATCTGGGTGCAGATATGGGTGGACAAGGAAGTATTTTGACTGTGGCAGAAGAAAAAGGTGTAAATCATTGGCAGCTTAAGTCTACAGATGGAACAGTACAGACGATTGACGTGAATAAAAAAGACGCCAATAAATATTAGTATAAAATCAGGAGGAAAGACAATGGAAAAATTAGACCACTTAGATGCCTTAGAGGCAGAATCAATATACATCATTAGAGAGGTAGCGGCAGAATGTGAAAATCCGGTAATGCTCTACTCAATCGGAAAGGACAGCTCCGTAATGCTTCATCTCGCCATGAAAGCGTTTTATCCGGAGAAACCACCATTTCCGTTTTTACATGTGGATACGACATGGAAGTTTAAAGAAATGATTGAATTTAGAGATAAGATTGCAAAAAAACTTGGAATTGAAATGTTAGTTTATACGAATGAAGAAGGTGTCAAACAGGGAATCAATCCGTTTGATCATGGTTCTGCTTATACAGATATCATGAAAACACAGGCATTGAAGCAGGCACTTACAAAATACGGATTTACTGCAGCGTTCGGTGGCGGACGTCGAGATGAAGAAAAATCTCGTGCGAAAGAGAGAATCTTTTCATTCCGTAATGAAAATCAGGCGTGGGATCCGAAAAATCAGCGTCCGGAAATGTGGAAGTTGTTTAACACTAAGATTAATAAAGGCGAGAGCATGCGAGTATTCCCAATCTCAAATTGGACAGAAAAAGATATCTGGCAATATATTAAGCGGGAAAATATCGATATTGTGCCGTTATATTTTGCAAAGGAAAGACCGGTTATCTATCGTGACGGAAATATTATCATGGTAGATGATGACAGATTAAAATTGCGTGAAGGCGAAAAAATCGAAAAGAAAAAAGTACGTTTCCGTACCCTGGGCTGCTATCCCTTAACCGGAGGCATAGAGTCAGAAGCAGATACCTTAGATGAGATTATTGAAGAAACCTTAAGTGCGGTATCCTCTGAACGAACCAGCCGTGTGATTGACCAGGAGGCAGCAGGAAGTATGGAAAGAAGAAAAAGGGAGGGCTATTTCTAAGATGAAAGGATTATTGAAATTTATTACATGTGGAAGTGTAGATGACGGAAAATCTACTTTGATTGGACATATTTTATACGATTCTAAGCTTTTATATGCAGATCAGAAGAAAGCGTTGGAATTAGATTCTAAAGTGGGAAGCCGTGAAGGAAAGATAGACTACTCTCTTTTATTAGACGGTTTGATGGCAGAAAGAGAACAGGGAATTACAATTGACGTGGCATATCGTTATTTTACTACAGATCATAGAAGCTTTATCGTGGCAGATACACCGGGACATGAGGAATATACAAGAAACATGGCAGTGGGAGCCTCCTTTGCTGATTTAGCAGTGATTTTGGTAGATGCTAAGCAAGGAGTTCTGATACAGACAAAGCGTCATGCAAGAATCTGCTCCCTGATGGGAATCAGGAATTTTGTCTTTGCCGTAAATAAAATGGATTTGGTAAATTACAGTGAAGAAGTATTTACGAAAATAGAAGCTCAGATTGCACAGTTAACGGAAGAGCTGTCTTTGGGAAATGTAGTCATTATTCCATTGTCTGCGACAGAAGGAGATAATGTAACCAAAAAATCAGAGAATATTCCGTGGTATCAGGGAGAAGCTTTATTACCTTATCTAGAACAGGTAGATGTCGCTGAAATTCAAGAAGAAAAGGGATTCTATCTTCCGGTACAGAGAGTATGCCGTCCAAATCATGAATTTAGAGGATTTCAAGGTCAGATTGAAGCAGGAAGCATTTCGGTTGGGGACGAAATCATAACATTACCAAGCAATGAAAAAGCACATGTTAAGAGCATTCACATTGGTGAAAAAAGCGTGGAAAAGGCAGGAAAGGGACGTCCGGTTACCATTCAGTTAGACCGTGAGGTTGATGTATCAAGAGGCTGCGTATTAACGGATAATTCTGATGTAAAGCTCAGTTCAGCTATTACAACAACGTTACTTTGGATGGACGATGTACCATTGGAAAATGGAAAGAATTATTTTGTAAAGCTGGGTACAAAATTGATTCCAGGAGTGGTAACAGAAATTTTATATTCGATTGATGTAAATTCAGGAGAGAAAAAAGCGGCAGATCATTTAAATAAAAATGAAATTGCTGTGGCGAAGGTAACTTTTGCAGAACCGATTGTGGTGGATGAGTTTAATAAGCATAAAACATTAGGAGAATTCATTCTTATTGACCGTGTAAGTAATATGACATCTGCCTGCGGAGTAGTTACAGAAGTTATGGAAGAAAAAAGCACAAGTAAAAACAGTACCGTCGATGTTCATATCAGGGCAGCTTTAAAGGGACAATTGCCTGTGGCAGTAGAATTTCCAATACAAAACGAGGCAGTTACCTTAAAGCTTGTAGAAAAGGTGGAAAAATACTTAAGTAACGAAGGAAGACATACATATTTGTATGTGTTAGAGAAAGAAAGACCAGAAGTGGCAGCCGCAGTCGTAAAGCATTTGCTTGCTGCAGGAATCATTGTTCTCGTTGCAGGTGAAACAAAGGAATTGGGGCTTCTTCCAGAAGAGGTAATCCCATATGAAGAATGGAAAACAGGAACAGAAGATGCAGAAGAAATAGGCGAATATATTAAAAAACAGACGGTGTATTCTATTTAGATGCACTAAGTTCGTCGCTGGAGGGACTCCTCTCTAAGTTTACAATGCAATCGATGAAACTAAAAACAAAACCCACAATTCCTATTGACATGATAGGAATTGAGGAGTATAATACTTAACATAAGAAAAAGAGTAAAAGTAAGGAAATGAAATAAGGAGGAACAAAAAAATGGCGAACATTTATAAGGGAACAATTAATTTGATTGGTAATACTCCATTGGTTGAAGTGGAGAATATTGAAAAAGCAGAAAACTTAGAGGCGAGAATTTTAGTAAAACTGGAATATTTTAATCCGGCAGGAAGCGTAAAAGACAGAATTGCAAAAGCGATGATCGAAGATGCAGAAAGCAAAGGTCTGTTAAATAAAGATTCTGTGATTATTGAACCAACTTCCGGTAATACAGGAATTGGTCTGGCAGCAGTGGCAGCGGCAAAGGGTTATCGTGTAATCTTAACAATGCCGGAAACAATGAGTGTTGAAAGAAGAAATATATTAAAGGCATATGCTGCAGAAGTGGTTTTAACCGAAGGAGATAAAGGTATGAAGGGAGCAATTGCTAAGGCAGAGGAACTGGCAAAAGAACTTCCAAACAGCTATATCCCGGGACAGTTTGAAAACCCGGCCAATCCGGAGATTCATAAAAAGACAACAGGTCCGGAAATCTGGAACGATACCGATGGAGAAGTTGATTTCTTTATTGCAGGTGTAGGAACCGGTGGTACCATTACAGGAACCGGAGAGTACTTAAAGGAGCAGAATCCAAAGGTAAAGGTTATTGCAGTAGAACCGGCAACTTCACCGGTATTATCGGAAGGAAAAGCAGGTCCACATAAAATTCAGGGAATCGGTGCCGGATTTGTACCGGAAACATTAAATACCAAAGTATATGATGAAGTATTTCCGGTAGGAAATGAAGATGCATTTGCAACCGGAAAGCTTTTGGCAAAGAAAGAGGGCGTGCTGGTTGGAATCTCTTCCGGAGCAGCATTATACGCAGCAATTCAGGTTGCAAAACGTCCGGAAAATAAGGGAAAGACGATTGTAGTTCTTCTTCCTGATACCGGTGATCGTTACTATTCTACACCATTGTTTACAGAATAATGCCATGACGTTGACACAACTGCGTTATGCAATTGCAGTAGCTGATACGAAGTCCATGAATGAGGCAGCCAAACAGTTATTTATCACTCAGCCGAGTCTTTCTTCTTCCATAAAGGAATTAGAAAAGGAGATTGATGTGGAACTCTTTTTACGAACCAATAAGGGAGTCCAGATTACGGTAGAGGGAAAAGAATTTTTAGGCTATGCAAGACAGGTTGTGGAACAGTATCGGCTATTGGAGGACAGATATGTAAATAAGAAAAATACAAAACAAAAATTCGGCGTTTCACTGCAGCATTATACCTTTGCGGTAAAAGCATTTGTGGAGATGGTAAAACAATTTGGATTGGAAGAATATGAATTTGCCATTAATGAAACAAAGACTTACGAAGTGATTGAAGACGTGAAAAATTTCAAGAGTGAGCTGGGAATTATTTATCTGAACGAATTTAACAGTAGAGTTATCACTAAAATATTAAACGAAAATGGACTGGAATTTAAAGAATTGTTTCCATGTGAAACTTATGCGTATATGTGGAAAGGAAATCCTTTAGCAGGTGAACGCAGTATTACGATGGAACAGTTAAAAGAATACCCTTGTCTTTCTTTTGAGCAGGGAGAGAATAATTCCTTTTATTTTGCGGAAGAAGTTTTAAGTACTTATGAATATAAGCAGATTATTAAAGCAAATGACAGAGCAACCATGTTGAATCTGATGGTAGGGCTAAATGGTTATACGCTATGTTCCGGCATTATTTGTGAAGAATTAAATGGTGGGGAATATTGTGCCATACCATTAGAATCAGATGAAGTGATGCGGATTGGATATATCATGCGCAAGGGTATGGCATTAAGCCCATTAGCAGTAAAATATCTAGAAGAAATTCAGAAAGTAAGGGGAATACAGGCATGAAAATTTCAACCAAAGGAAGGTATGCCCTAAGACTTATGCTGGATCTGGCAATGAATAATACGGGAGAAATGGTGCGTATTAAGGAAATTGCGGAACGGCAGCATATATCTGAAAAATACTTAGAGCAGATTATTTCTATATTAAAAAGAGCAGGCTTTGTAAGAAGCCTTAGAGGTTCCCAGGGAGGCTATCAGTTAGCAAAGGAACCGAAGGAGTACACTGTGGGAATGATTTTAAGACTGACCGAAGGAAGCATGGCAGTGGTATCTTGTCTTGAGGACGAGGAAAATCAATGTGAACGTGCGGGCAGTTGTGTAAGTCTTAGAATTTGGACCATGATTGACAAAGCGGTCAGTGATGTCATCGATCACGTAACACTCCAGGACATGGTAGACTGGGAATTGGAAACGATTAATAATTATATGATATAATATATAATACAGAGGATTGTCATATACAACGCATAATAAATACAGTGGCTTTTTGGCAGGCTTTATATAGTCTGAAAGCCGCTGTATTTATTTTATATAGTAGGAAATTTCCATGAAATTCCCTACTATATAAAAAGCCCTCCGGGCAGGAACGCCCTGCGGCGGCTGTTTTGAAATGTCATTGCTATAGGTTTTGCCTATAACAAGTAATATGCATTTCATATTAGACAACTAGGAAATGACATGGTATTATATCCTTGTAAACAGATAGGAAATAAATGAATTGAAAAATAAAAAAGCGAAAAGAAAAGGAGAATATGATTATGAGTAAAAAAACAAGAGCAGAAAGAAATTTAAAATTTGAAACTTTACAGTTACACGTTGGACAGGAACAACCGGATCCAGTGACAGATTCAAGAGCAGTACCAATTTATCAGACATCATCTTATGTGTTTAAAAACAGTGATCATGCAGCAGCAAGATTTGGATTGACAGATGCAGGTAATATATATGGAAGACTTACCAATCCTACAGAAGACGTATTTGAAAAGAGAATTGCAGCCTTAGAAGGCGGTGTGGCAGCTTTGGCAGTAGCTTCTGGCGCAGCGGCAATTTCTTACACAATTCAGAACCTTGCACAAAACGGTGACCATATTGTAGCGGCAAAAAATATTTATGGAGGCACATTTAACTTATTGCTTCATACACTTCCACAGTATGGGATTCAAACAACCTTCGTAGATATTTTCAATGAAGAAGAAGTAAAAGCAGCGATTCAGGATAATACAAAGGCAATCTTTATCGAAACTCTGGGAAATCCAAATTCTGACGTTGTCGATATTGAAAGCATTGCAAAAATTGCACATGCACATAAGATTCCGTTGGTAGTTGACTCTACATTTGCCACACCTTATTTAGTAAGACCGATTGAGTACGGTGCAGACATTGTTGTTCATTCTGCAACAAAATTTATCGGAGGTCATGGAACTACAATTGGTGGAGTAATTGTTGACAGTGGTAAATTTGACTGGGAAGCATCCGGTAAATTCGCATCACTTACAGAGCCGAATCCAAGTTATCATGGAATCAGTTTTACCAAAGCAGTCGGAGCGGCAGCATTTGTTACTAAGATTCGTGCAATTTTACTTCGTGATACAGGTGCTACACTTTCACCATTCCACGCCTTTATCTTCCTGCAGGGATTAGAAACATTGTCCTTACGTGTAGAACGCCATGTAGAAAACGCCCTGAAAGTGGTTCAGTACTTAAATAACCATCCACAGGTGGAAAAAGTAAATCATCCTTCGGTATCAGATGATAAAAAACAACAGGAGCTTTATAAAAAGTATTTCCCAAATGGAGGTGGCTCTATCTTTACATTTGAAATCAAGGGTGATGCACAGAAAGCAAAAGATTTTATTGATAACTTAGAGTTGTTCTCATTACTTGCCAATGTTGCGGATGTAAAATCCTTAGTTATCCATCCGGCGACTACAACACACAGCCAGTGCACAGAAGAAGAACTGGCAGAGCAGGGAATTAAGCCAAACACAATTCGTCTTTCTATTGGAACAGAAAATATTGATGATATTATTGAGGATTTAGAAGAGGCATTTAAGGCAGTACAGTAATCTGTATTGCCGCCCCATTGCAAACAATAGATAATTAAGGAAGTGAAGAAAATGAAGTTAAATACCGCAAACCTATTTAAAGATTTTGAGTATAAAAGTCCACAAGATATGCCTTATACCAAGCCGTTAGACATTTTGTGCCATGATGCACATTTGTTTGGATATATTCTGGTACCAAGCAGAGATTATGAAGCACCCCATCCGTTGGCAATTATGTTCCATGGATTTCCGGGGTATACAACGAATAACGATTTAGAGCATGCCTTGCGCAGAATGGGTTGTGTGGTAATTCATATGAATCATAGAGGAGCCTGGGGAAGCGAAGGCTGCTATTCCTTTACCGGTCTGATTGAAGATGCCAATGAAATTGTAAATTGGGCAAGACAGGAAGAAGTTCTTGAAGAATACGGTATCGACAAGAATAATATTTTTTTGGTGGGGCATAGTATGGGAGGAATGACCGCGATTAATTCCTTACGAAGAATCGAGGGCATAAAAGGTGCAGTTGCGATAGCACCCTATGACTTGGCTTATTGCTTTAACAGTAAGACGGAAGAAACACTGTTAGAAATGATTGAACAGGAAGGAAAGTGCCTTCGTCAGGAAAATTCCGCAACCATATTTAAAAATGCGGCTTTATTTTATCGCGATTTGTCTTTGGAACATGCATACGAAAGCATCAAAGATAAAAATATTTTGTTCGTGGGAGCAGAATTTGATGTGGTCGCTCCACCAAAAGAAATGATTTCTCCTTTATGGGATAAATTAAACAGCCATAAATCAGACGCAGTGCAGGAGTATATATCTTTAAAGACAGACCACAGTCTGTGCGGTCAGAGAATCACGCTGGCAGAAACTGTGGGAGGCTGGATTGAAAAACTGGTCACTGCAGAAGAAAAGCCATTGTAATATTGACGTTTCCTAAGGGAAAAAAATATAAAAAATTATCCTAATAGTAGAAATTTTGTTCTTTTGGAAAAAAATATTAAAAAACTCTTGAAAAAATTCGTAAAGTTGTGTATTTTGTATTATGTACGTTGTTAGCGGACGAATGCTTGCCCGCGGTATACAGACAGAACGTAAAATTCAGGAGGAAAGATGAATGATTAAAGTAGTTAAGTTTGGTGGCAGTTCACTTGCCAGTGCAGAACAGTTTAAAAAGGTAGGAGATATTATTCATGCAGACGAAAGCAGAAAATATGTAGTACCTTCTGCACCGGGAAAAAGACATTCTAACGATACAAAAGTTACGGATATGTTATATGCCTGTTATAATGCAGTGGCAGAGGGTAAAAAGTACAAAGAACTGTTAGACCGTATTAAAGATAGATATAATGAAATTATTAATGGATTAGGATTAAAGCTTTCCTTAGAAGAAGAATTTAAACTCATTGAAAAGAAATTCTTAGAGGGTGCCGGAACGGATTATGCTGCATCGCGTGGAGAATACTTAAACGGTATTATCATGGCGAATTACTTAGGCTACGAATTTATTGATTCAGCAGAGGTGATTTTCTTTAACGAAGCTGGTGAGTTCCTTGCAGAAAAGACAAATGTTGTCCTGGCAAAAAGATTAAAAGGTATAGAACGTGCCGTTATCCCGGGATTTTATGGCTCAAAAGAAAACGGAGAAGTAAAAACATTCTCCAGAGGTGGCTCAGACATTACAGGTTCAATTGTTTCCAAAGCAGTAAAAGCTGATCTTTATGAAAATTGGACAGATGTATCCGGTTTCCTTGTGGCTGACCCGAGAATCATTGATAATCCTGAAGTTATTACAACCATTACTTATAAAGAATTACGAGAACTTTCTTATATGGGAGCTACCGTATTACACGAAGATGCTATTTTCCCGGTACGTAAGGAAGGAATTCCAATCAATATCCGTAACACAAATGCACCGGAAGATGAAGGTACGATGATTGTAGAAAGCACTTGTCGTCAGCCAAAATTTACCATCACAGGTATTGCAGGTAAAAAGGGCTTTGTGGCAGTTAATATCGAAAAAGATATGATGAACTCAGAGATTGGTTTTGGAAGAAAAGTATTAGAAGCATTTGAAAAAAATAATATTTCCTTCGAACATGTTCCATCTGGAATCGATACAATGACAGTATTTGTTCATCAGCCGGAATTTGAGGGAAAAGAACAGGCAGTTTTATCAGAAATTCATCGTGTGGCAAGTCCGGATTCGATTGAATTAGAATCAGATCTTGCACTGATTGCAGTAGTGGGACGTGGCATGAAGTCTACGCGAGGAACCGCAGGAAGAATTTTTGCAGCATTAGCACACGCAAATGTAAATGTAAAAATGATTGATCAGGGTTCTAGTGAGCTTAACATTATTATCGGTGTAAGCAATAATGATTTTGATACTGCAATCAAAGCAATTTATGATATTTTTGTAACGGTTCAGTTATAAAATATAAGCAAAAAATATCTAAGGCCATAACATCCGATAAACGCAGATGCTATGGCCTTTTCATAAAGAATAAAGAAAGGAAAAGATTGAATGGTAGAATTTGGAGAATGGAATGGAATTGTAGAGAGATTGGCACATTCATGTGAAGTGAATTGTCGGATAGAACAGGAATTATACGATAGATACGATGTAAAGAGAGGTTTGAGAGATAAATCAGGAACAGGAGTGCTTGCAGGGCTTACAAAGGTTTCACATATACAGTCCTTTGAAGAAAAAGATGGAAAGAAAGTTCCGTGTGAAGGAAAGTTATTATATCGGGGATATAATATTGTAGACCTTGTAAAAGGAGATATTTTAGATAAAAGATTTGGGTTTGAAGAAATCGCATATTTGATTTTGTTTGGAGAACTTCCCAATACAGAACAATTAGAAACCTTTAAGCATTTACTGGCAAAGAGCAGAACACTACCTACGAACTTTGTGAGAGATGTGATTATGAAAGCTCCAAGCAAGGATATGATGAATTCTATCTCAAAAAGTGTATTGACACTGGCATCCTATGATGAGAATGTATCAGATTTGTCGATTTCTAATGTGTTAGGGCAATGCCTTATGTTAATTAGCGTATTTCCGATGCTGGCGGTGTATGGATATCATGCATACAATCATTATGAAAAAGATGAAAGTTTTTATATTCACAGACCGGACGAAAATCTTTCTATGGCAGAAAACTTTTTACGTTTATTAAGACCAGATATGAAATATACAGCTCTAGAGGCAAGGGTTTTGGATATTGCCTTTGTACTTCATATGGAGCATGGCGGTGGAAATAATTCAACATTTACAACGCATGTGGTTTCTTCTTCCGGTACAGATACTTACTCTGCAATTGCGGCTGCACTTTCTTCTTTGAAAGGACCAAAACATGGTGGTGCCAATATTAAAGTGGTAGAAATGATGAATGATTTAAAGAAGAACGTAAAAGACTTAAAAGACGATGAACAGATTTCGGATTATTTAAGAAAACTTTTGAACAAAGAAGCTTTTGATAAAAAAGGCCTGATTTATGGAATGGGACACGCAGTATATTCTATTTCAGACCCGAGAGCTACCATCTTTAAAGGATTTGTGGAACAGCTATCTGACGAAAAAGGTAGAAAAGATGAGTTTGAATTGTATTCTAAAATAGAACGTCTTGCACCAAAGATTATCGGAGAAGAACGTTCCATTTATAAAGGCGTGAGTGCAAATGTTGATTTTTACAGTGGCTTTGTATACAGTATGTTGGATATTCCGCTGGAATTATATACACCGATGTTTGCGATTGCAAGAATTGTAGGCTGGAGTGCTCATAGAATCGAAGAATTAGTGAATGTAGATAAAATTATTCGTCCTGCGTATAAGAGTATCACAGAAGAAAGAGAATATCGTCCAATGGATGAACGTTAAAGAAGAGCTGTCTCATTTTGAGGCAGTTTTTTTACATTACCTAGTTATTCTGGATAATGGAAAAAGGACAAATGTCGAAAAATGTAAAATGAAATTAATTGACTATTTCAGGGAAAAAATGCATACTTAAGCAGTGGATAAAAACAAATAAGGTGGTGCTATGCGTGAAAAATAAGTTGATTACAAAGGAACGGAAGGGAATGTTCTTCTTGACAATAGGGTGCGTTCTGATCACGATTGTTCTTTTGTATGAAATTGTACTGCAGGCGAATGAAAGCATGAGAGAAGAGACTACAAAGCATATTGTAGAGATAGCAGAGCAGGTAAGACTGCATATTGATTTGCGAACCAGGGTCAGTTGGGATATGATTCAAAACGTGGAAGAAATGTTGCAAATCACAGAAAACGTATCGGATAAAAGTGTGGATGGATATCTTCAATACGAGAAAAACATGTGGAAATTTGAGAACATATTTCTTATGTCAAATGAATTTACATATTATAATGAAAAAGGCGAATTTAAGGACTTTAAGGTAAAGGAAGAATTATATGCCAGAATGCAGCGTGGTGAATATATTAACACTATGGCGGTAAAACATGAGGGTCAGAATGTTATTTACTATATGCGTACAATACAGCCGGTCAACTATAAGGATATTACCGTTTCTTCCGTGGGGCTTTCTTTCTCAATGGAAGAGTTATTGCGAGAAATGAATATGAAAATCTTAGAAGAAGAGGGAAATGCATATTTAATTGATATGCAGGGAGAGAGCGTCTTATATACGAATGACAAAGTTTTCCGACAGGGAGAAGATGTGCTGGAGGCGTTAAAACAGATTGTTGGTGAAAAAGAAGAAAGTCTGGAATATCTAGAAACAATGATTTCGCAACGTGAAAAGGGAGCAGCCTATCTTACTACGAATCAGGGAAAGGCATATGCCATTACGATACCAATGGAGGAGAGCAACTGGATTTTGCTGACACTTGTTCCAGAAAAGAGTATTAATGCAAGAGCGAATGATTTTATGATAAAAATAATGCTTTGTGCACTTATGATTATCGGTATTGTGGTAACAATATGCATTGGTATATGTAAATTATATGGAAAAAAGATAGAGCAGAGACAAGGCGTGGAAACGTTAAAATACCTAGAACAGGCCTTAGAAGCAGCGCAACATTCGGAAAAGGCAAAAAGCCGGTTTTTATTAAGTATGTCTCATGATATCAGAACTCCGATGAATGGAATTATGGGAATGAGTATGTTAGCGAAAGCGAATATACAAAAACGGGAAAAGGTAGAAGACTGCCTGAATAAGATTGATGCGTTGGCGAATCATTTAGTGCAGTTGATTAATGATATATTAGATATTTCCCAGATGGAGAATGAAAAGTTCCATTTGAATAATAAGAAATTCTGTCTGATGCATATTATAAATGAAGTGATAGAGCTGACAAAAATTCAGACAGAAGAGAAAAAACAACAATTTAAGGTTGAGATTGAGGAAAGACTGAATATAGAAGTCTGGGCAGATAGTGTCGGACTCAAGAAAATATTGCTCAATGTATTGTCGAATGCGGTGAAATATACAAAAGAAGGAGGAAATATTCTTTTCCGTGCATATAGTGTGAAGTCCAGTGAAAAATTTACAACCGTAATGTTTGTAATACAGGATAATGGAAAGGGAATGGAGAAAGCATATATTAACAAAATTTTTGATGCCTTCACCAGAGAAGAAAAGGAAGATATAAAAACCATTGAGGGAAATGGACTTGGAATGGCCATTACAAAGCGATTAGTAGAAGCAATGAATGGTGTTATTTATGTGGAAAGTGAAGTTGGTGTCGGAAGTCGTTTTACTATTGAATTGCCTTTTAAAATTGAACAGCCGGAAGAAGTTGCATGTATACAGGAAGAAAAGTCCGATTTTTCCTACCAGTATAAAAAGATTCTTTTAGTGGAGGATAATGCGTTAAATGCAGAAATCATGAAGGAAATTCTCAGCATGGCAGGCGCTGCGGTGGAAATTGCATCAAATGGAAAAGCAGCGGTAGATATGTTTGCAAAAAGCTCTGAAAATTATTATGATTATATATTAATGGATATTCAGATGCCTGTGATGGATGGATACACTGCGGCACAAAAGATTCGTGCCTTAAGTCGTAATGATGCAAACAAAATTATTATTCTTGCCATGACGGCACATGTTTTTGCTGAGGATATAGAAAAGGCAAAAGCAGCGGGAATGAATGGGCATGTATCAAAACCAATAGATATGAAAAGTTTGTCAAAAAAATTAGAAGAATTGGAACATTTAAAATCAAATTCTAAAATTCATCTAAAATGAAAATAAAAAAAATCAAATACTATTGACAGAGAAAAAAAATCAATTATAATACTTGATGTACTCAATTGTTGAGCATGTCAAGTATTTTTGCTGTAGAAAAAATGTTATGTGATGATAGACAGTCTGGAGGTGAAACAATGTGCCCGAAAGAAAATAAGTGTATGGAAACAATGAATAAAATAAGATTGCTTGGAAAAAAGGGAATGAGATCCGATTCACTGGCGGTGGCGGAATTTTTTGTATTGTTGGAAATTGAACGAATTTCACAGGAAAGAGAAGAATGCGGAATTACAAGTAGTGAATTAGCACAAAGAATGGAACAGACGGTATCTTCTGTATCTAAAATGATTAAGAATTTAGAACAAAAAAAATATGTGACGAGAAATCCTTCCCCAAAAGACCGCAGAGTATGTTATATTTCTGTGACAGAAGAAGGGAAACAGGAGTTAGAAAAGGTAAGAGAGCGACAGGAAAAAATATTACAATATACCAACAAAAAAATGGGCGAAAAAGATATGGCAGAATTTGAACGCCTCTTAAAAAAATGGTATGCAATTTTAAAAAAGGGAATGGAGGAAATATGGAATGATTAAAATTCTGAAATTTGCAAAAAAGTCATGGTACTGGATGTTGATTATCATTGCACTGCTGTTTGTGCAGGCAGCATGTGATTTGTCCTTGCCACAGTATACATCGGATATTGTAGATGTTGGTATTCAAAATGGAGGAATTGAGGAAAGTGTTCCAAAGGCCATGACAGAAACCACATACAATGCAGTAAAGCTTTTTTTGAAAGATGAAACAAAATTAGACGAATATTACGATTATCTCGATTTTGGTAAGGAAGAAGAGAAAAAAGAGGAATATTTAGCAGAATATCCGGAATGGAAAGAGGAAAACATTTATGTTTTGAATTTTGATTTAGCTAAGGAAAAAGACAAAGGAGAAGAACTGAACCAATTGATACAGATTCCAGGTGCACTGTATTGTATGTTAGATGAAGAAACAAAGGCATCTTTGCCATTTTTGCCGGAAGAAGCAAGAATGGCTATGGTAAACAGTGCAGAAGAAAAGATGTCTGAAATGGAAGGACTTGTAGGAGATTCTGTTTCTGCAGCGTTTGTAAAAGCAGCTTATGAAGAATTAGGAATGGATATGGAACAGATACAGATGGATTATCTATTCCATACAGGACTAAAGATGTTATTGATTTCATTGCTTGGAATGGCAGCCGCAATTATTATCACATTGCTTGCTTCAAGAGTGGCAGCCGTTACCAGCAGGAGTCTGCGTGACAGAACCTTTGAAAAGGTAGTTGGATTTTCAAATGCAGAGATGAATAATTTTTCCACTGCATCACTGATCACTAGATGTACAAACGATATTCAACAGATACAGATGGTATTGGTGATGATGCTTAGAATTGTAGCATATGCGCCTATCATGGGCATTGGAGGTTTGATAAAAGTATTCAAGACAACACCATCAATGGCGTGGATTATCGGAATTGCAGTAATTGCAATTATATGTCTTGTTATTATTCTTATGACGGTAGCAATGCCTAAATTTAAGAAAATGCAAGTGCTGGTGGATAAGCTGAATCTGGTATCTAGAGAAATTCTTACAGGTATTCCGGTAATCAGAGCGTTCAGCCGTGAAAAGCATGAGGAGAAAAGATTTGATGTTGCAAGCCGCAATTTAATGAAAACACAGTTATTTACTAACCGGGCTATGGCATTGATGATGCCAACCATGATGTTTATCATGAATGGAATTACTGTTTTGATTATCTGGGTTGGTGCACATGGAATTGATCTGGGAGATTTACAGGTGGGTGATATGATGGCGTTTATTACCTACACCATGCAGATTGTAATGGCGTTTCTTATGATTACTATGGTATCTGTCATGCTTCCTAGAGCGGCTGTGGCAGCAAATCGTGTGGACGAAGTGCTGACAAGTAAAACGTTGATTACAAATCCGGAAGTGGAAAAAGTACCGGACGCAACTTTGGGAACGGTGAAATTTGATCATGTAAGCTTCAAATATCCGGGGGCAGAAGAAAATGTATTAAATAATATAAGTTTTACAGCAAAACCAGGACAGACAACAGCAATCATTGGAAGTACAGGTGCAGGAAAATCCACTTTGGTTAATTTGATTCCACGATTGTATGATGTGACAGAAGGTGCAATTAAAATTGATGGAATAAATATCAAAGATATGAAATTGAAAAAACTTCGTAATATGATAGGGTTTGTTCCACAAAAAGGCATTCTATTTTCAGGAACGATTGATTCAAACCTAAGATTTGGCGCGAAGGAGGCCTCGAAGGAGCATATAGTGAGTGCGGCAGAAACAGCACAGGCAATGGAATTTATTACAGAAAAACCACAACAGTTTGATTCTCCGATTGCGCAAGGTGGTGCCAACGTATCAGGTGGACAGAAACAGCGTCTTGCGATTGCCAGAGCTATTGCAAAAAATCCGAAAATATATGTCTTTGACGACAGTTTTTCTGCATTGGATTATAAAACAGACGTTGCAGTGCGAAAGGCACTTTATGAGAAAGTGAAAGATGACGTAGTTATCATTGTGGCACAGAGAATCAGTACGATTATTCATGCAGAAAAGATTATCGTATTAGATGAAGGAAATGTAGTGGGTGTTGGAACTCACGAAGAACTGCTCAAAGACAATGAAGTATATCGTCAGATTGCAATGAGTCAGTTGTCAGAAAAAGAACTGGGCATTACAGAATATGGGAAGGAGGAAAAATAATGGAAAAACAGAGCAAAACTCCGAAAAGAATGCATGGACCTATGGGCGGCGGTGCTATGGCAGGTGGTGAAAAGCCAAAAGAATTTAAAAAGACACTGGGCAAGCTGGTAAAGTATTTAAGTAAATATCATGTGGCGATTATTATAGTTATGGTATTTGCTGTGGGAAGTACCGTATTTAATGTGGTAGGACCAAAAATATTAGGAAAAGCAACCACAGAAATATTTAACGGTCTTATGAGCAAGATTAATGGCGGTGCAGGGATTGATTTTACCAAAATTGGAAAACTTCTTCTTATATTATTAGGATTATATGGTCTGAGCACCCTGTTTGGATATGTGCAGGGATTTGTAATGAGTGGCATTTCCCAGAAAATGTCATTTAAATTAAGAAAAGAATTATCAGAAAAAATGAATCGCCTCCCAATGAGTTACTACGATAAAAGAACCTATGGTGAGGTATTATCCAGAATTACGAATGATGTAGATACGCTTGGTATGAGTTTAAATCAGGCAGTTACACAGTTGATTACTTCCGTGACTACTATTGTGGGAGTACTCGTTATGATGTTGACGATTAGTCCGTTAATGACTTTAATCGCATTGCTGATTCTCCCGGTTTCAGCCGGCTTGATATCAGTAATTGTCAAACATTCGCAGAAATATTTCAAGCAGCAGCAAGAATATTTAGGCCATGTAAATGGGCAGATTGAAGAAGTATTTGGCGGTCATAATGTAATAAAGCTTTTTAATAAAGAAGAAGATGTAATTGACGAATTTAAAAAGACAAATGAGATTTTATATCATTCTGCATGGAAATCACAGTTCTTCTCAGGAATGACCCAGCCAATGATGCAGTTTGTGGGTAATCTTGGTTATGTAGCTGTGGCGGTTGTCGGTGGTTATCTGAATATTAAAAAGGTGATTGAAGTGGGGGATATTCAGTCATTTATCCAGTATGTAAGACAGTTTACCCAGCCAATTACACAGATTGCCCAGGTATCTAATATGCTTCAGTCTACATTGGCAGCGGCAGAACGAGTGTTTGAGTTTTTAGAGGAGGACGAAGAAGAGCAGACTGCAAAGCATCATGCGATGATGATAGAGGACGGAAAGGAAAGAAAAGTAACACCGCAGGATTTAAATGGAAATGTTACATTTGAACATGTGAAATTTGGATACGTATCTGACAAGATAATTATTCAGGATTTTAGTGCGAAGGTAGAAAAAGGACAGAAGATTGCAATTGTAGGTCCTACCGGTGCAGGAAAAACGACCATTGTAAAATTGTTGATGAGATTTTACGACTTGAATAGTGGCACTATAAAAATAGATGGTTATAATATCAACGATTTTGACCGTAGCGAGTTGAGAGAAGCATTTGGCATGGTATTACAGGAAACCTGGCTGTTTAAAGGAAGCATTATGGAAAATATTCGTTATGGAAGATTGAATGCTACAGATGAGGAAGTGATTGCTGCAGCAAAGGCGGCACATGCACATCACTTCATTCAGTCACTTCCGGGCGGATATCAGATGGAGCTTAATGAAGATGCATCGAACATTTCACAAGGACAAAAACAGCTTTTAACGATAGCAAGAGCCATTCTTGCAGACAATAAACTTCTTATATTAGATGAAGCTACCAGTTCTGTGGATACCCGTACCGAAGAAAGAATCCAGAAGGCAATGGATAATCTGATGAAAGGAAGAACCAGCTTTGTAATTGCACATCGGCTTTCCACGATTAAAGATGCAGATTTGATTCTTGTATTAAAAGACGGTGATGTAATCGAGCAGGGAAATCATGAAGAATTGTTAGCAAAAGACGGATTTTATGCAAAATTATACAATTCGCAGTTTGAACAGACTGCGTAGAAAAATAAACGCCTATTGATATCTGTCACATAGCTTATCCATCTTTCTATATTTGACATTGCAATGATGGTATTTTGTCTTATTGGGGTGGCTGGCGGCAGTGTTAGTATATCAGATAGGAAAACGGATTTTTTAAAGTTTTAGATAAGTAAATATTGACGAAACGAAGGTTATGTGTTTAAATGAAATGCGAATGATAAAATTTAAACATATGACCTTTTTACTTTACTAGAGCATGGAGGAGAGAATATGAGTTTTAGAGGCCTTGACACAGAAGTGCGAAAACTTCGAAAAGAAACATTCAAAGAAATAGCTAAACTTGCATACGAATCCGAGGATATTATTAACGATTTAGAAGCATTGCCATATAAAATGACAGATGCAGAAAATCCGAGATTTTGGGAAAATATATATCGGGAACGTGCTGTAGTCAGGGAAAGACTCCGACTCGCTATGGGACTTTCACTACGTCCGGAAAATAAGCCTGTGCATGCCACCGAAGGTGTGGATGAAAGCAATATTGCAGAGAAATACTATGAACCGCCGTTGATGCAGGTAATTCCATCTGCCTGTAATGCTTGTGCAGAAAATATGTTTATTGTAACAAATCAGTGTAAAACATGTACGGCACAGCCATGTGCCAAGGTCTGTCCAAGAGGAGCTATTTCACTGGTGGATGGAAAGTCATATATAGATCAGGAAAAATGTGTGAAATGCGGAAAGTGTAAGGAAGTATGTCCTTATGATGCGATTTCTAAGCAGGTACGCCCATGTGCAGCAGCCTGCGGAGTGAATGCAATTGTAAGCGATGAGCATGGAAGGGCATGCATTGATAGTGAAAAATGTGTGTCTTGTGGTATGTGCATGGTAAATTGTCCTTTTGGGGCAATTGCAGATAAATCTCAAATATTCCAGTTAATTCGTGCAATTCAGTCGGGACGTGAAATTGTAGCTGAGATTGCACCGGCATTTGTTGGCCAGTTTGGCAAAGATGTGACACCGGCTCAGGTAAAGGAAGGTTTAAAACAATTAGGATTTAAGTATGTATATGAAGTTGCTATTGGTGCAGATCAGGGGGCAATGGCAGAAGCAAAGCATTATGTGAAGGAAGTGGCAACAGAAAAATTACCATTTTTACTGACATCGTGCTGTCCATCCTGGTCCATGTTAGCAAGAAAGTTTTTCCCGGAAACGATTGAGAGCATCTCAAATGAATTGACGCCAATGGTTGCTACAGCAAGAAAAATAAAGGAAGAACACCCGGATTCCAACATTGTGTTTATCGGACCCTGTGCCTCTAAAAAGTTAGAAGCATCCAGAAAAACAGTGCGAAGTGATGTGGATTTTGTTATCACGTTTGAAGAATTAGCCGGTATGTTTGCAGCAAAAGACATTGTGTTGTCAGAATTAGAAACAGATGAGAGTGATGAAATTAAAGATGCGACATCAGCAGGACGAGGCTACGCAGTAGCCGGTGGTGTGGCGGAGGCCATCAGACAGTGTATTGAAGAATATTACCCGGATACAGAAGTAAAGATTGAACATGCAGAAGGTTTGAGTGAGTGCAAGAAAATGCTTGCATTGGCAAAGGCAGGACGTAAAAATGGCTGTTTAATTGAAGGAATGGGCTGCCCGGGTGGATGTGTTGGCGGTGCCGGCACGAATATTCCGATTGTAAAGGCCAACCAGGAAGTGAAAAAATTTGTGGCGAGTGCAGAACGAAAACTTCCATTACCGGAGGAGGGATAAACGTTATGTTTGGAAAATTTTATCCCTCCCAAGAAGCAGACAGTGCGTATAAGATTGATTACGAAGCTTTGTATGAACAGGGATATCGGGGGATCATCTACGATATTGATAATACACTGACAGAGCATGGAGCGCCGGCAACAGAGGAAACAGTGGCATTGATGAAAAGATTAAAAAAAATCGGCTTTGGTATCTGTCTTTTATCTAACAATAAAGAAGAACGTGTGAAAATGTTTAATGAAGATATTCATGTGCAGTATATTCATAAGGCAGGAAAACCGTCTGTTTCCGGATACGAAAAAGCAATGCTTTTAATCGGGACGAATAAGGAAAATACGGTTTTTATTGGGGATCAGATATTTACAGATATTTATGGTGCCAATCGCACAGGTCTGATGACTTATCTGGTAAAGCCAATAGATAAAAAGGAAGAAATACAGATTGTTCTGAAACGATATTTGGAGAAAATCGTCTTGTATTTCTACCATAAAAGAAAATCAGCCTGAAAAAAAGTAGTTGAAAAATAGTAAATTTTAGTATAAAATATAGATGAGTTTATGAGCCTGCAGCGTGAAGATGGCTCGGCGTTAATTTAAGGAGGAAAATAAAATGGTTTCAGCAGGAGATTTTAGAAACGGTGTAACTTTGGAAATAGAAGGAAATATCTATCAGATTATCGAATTCCAGCATGTAAAACCTGGTAAGGGTGCAGCTTTCGTTCGTACAAAATTGAAAAATATCATTAACGGTGGCGTGGTAGAAAAGACATTCCGTCCAACAGAAAAATTCCCACAGGCTCGTATTGACAGAGTGGAAATGCAGTATTTATATGCTGACGGAGATTTATATAACTTTATGAATATGGAAACATATGATCAGATTGCATTAAGCAGTGAAGCAGTTGGAGATGCATTAAAGTTTGTAAAAGAAAACGAAATGGTTAAGATTTGTTCCCATAATGGAAACGTATTTGCTATTGAACCACCATTGTTTGTAGAACTTGAAATTACAGAAACAGAGCCGGGCGTAAAGGGTGATACAGCAACAGGAGCAACAAAGCCTGCAACTGTAGAAACAGGAGCAACGGTATATGTTCCATTATTTGTAAATCAGGGTGATGTTATTAAAATTGACACAAGAACAGGTGAATACCTTTCAAGAGTATAATAAGTATCATAAAAGAAAGCTATGGTTTCGGACAAGCGTTTGGAATCGTAGCTTTTTCCATAAAGTGTGAATAAAAGGACAGGAGCGATGGAAATGAAAGAGATTACGGGACATACGGTATTGACAGGACTATTAGGACACCCGGTGGCACACAGTATTTCGCCAATGATGCACAACGAAGCGTTTCGGCAGTTAGAGCTTGACTATGTGTATTTGTGCTTTGACGTGGGAACAGAAAACTTAAAAACAGCAGTGGAAGGATTAAAAGCATTAGGTGTAAGAGGATTTAATTGTACCATGCCGGATAAAAATCTGATGTGTGAACTGGCGGATCACCTTTCTCCTGCGGCGAAAATGATTGGCGCAGTAAATACAGTGTTAAATGAGAATGGTATTCTTACAGGATATAATACAGATGGTATGGGATATATGCAGGCAGTTAAAGATGCAGGATTTGATATTATAGGCAAAAAGATGACACTTCTTGGTGCGGGTGGTGCAGCAACAGCGGTATGTGTGCAGGCAGCATTAGACGGCGTGAAGGAAATTAATGTATTTAGCATACGGGATCAGTTTTTTGAGAGAGCGCAGCATCTGGTAGATACGATTAATAAAGAAACGAAATGTAAGGCAAATTTGTATGATTTTGCAGATGAAAGTGTATTGAAGAAAAGTGTGGAAGAAAGCGATATCCTTACGAATGGAACTAGTGTGGGAATGGCGCCGAACACAGACGCGTGCATTATAAAGGATGCGTCTTTCCTGCATGAGGGCTTGATCGTGTCTGACGTTATCTATAACCCGAGAGAAACGAAACTCCTTAAGATGGCAAAAGAAAACGGCTGTCATACATTTAATGGATTATATATGCTTTTGTATCAGGGCGCAGAAGCGTTTAAGATATGGACGGGAAAAGAAATGCCTGTGGAAAGTATTAAAGCGAAGTATTTTTCGTAATGATTTTGTCCGTTCAGGGGTTGGGACGCCCATCATACATACGAAGCTTCCGGAGCAAACAGCAGATATAATATAATAGAGTAGTAAAACGAAATAAACTTTCATATATTATAATGGAATATAACAATTCATCACTTAGAGTTTGTCATGCACAGCCCATCATATATACGAAGCTTCCAGAACTGTTTGGGTCTGCTTTGGAAGCTTCTGTATGTATTGTGGGCGTCCTGGCAACCTCAAATCCCCGAATTGTTGTAATGAAAGGAGTTATATTATATGGAAGCGAGAGAAGAAAAACTATTGATGGCAAGGGCTTCCTTCAAAAACGAAGGAAGCCCAAAGTGTTTTAGAGAAGAAAAAAAAGAATTGGAGGTTCAGAGCAGAGGAAAGAGCATGTTTCTGCTAAGACTTGTGGCGGCACTTGTGTTATTTGGAATGTTTGTGTATAGTGACTATTCTGGAGTGTCAAAAATTAATGAAATATCACATAAAAGTTTCGAGGAAATACGGAAGGAACAGATAAATATTGAAAAATATAGTGCAATATTGGGAAAAATGTGGTAAAATATACAGAAGTAGTGGTAAGAAAGAAGAAAAATGCACAAAAAGCGTATGCAAAATTTGTAAAAAACTATAAAATAATGTATAAGCGTGTAAAAATAGTTGCTAAAAAATTTCGTAAATGTTAAAGTAGAGTATAGAATGAGTGGAAAGGTGTGCTATAAATGAGCATTAACAGAAGACGATTGAGGCTGGGTGATCTTTTGATTAGTCAGGGGATTATTAACGAAGAACAGCTTCAAAAGGGATTAGAGCTTCAGAAAGAGAAGGGTTGTAAACTTGGAGAAGCTTTGGTAGAAGGAAATATCGTTTCCGAAGAAACCATCATGAAAACTTTGGGAGAGCAGCTCCATTTGGCGTATGTCGATTTAACAAATGCAAAAATCGAAGATGCGATTTTGGAATTGGTACCGAGTTCGTTGCTGAAAAAGCACATGATGATTCCGTTCGAATATGCGGAAGATAATCCGAATGTGCTCAGAGTTGCTATGGTAGATCCACTTGATATAGAGGCAGCAGACGATATTAATATTGTGACAAATCTTCAAGTGGAAACGGTGATAACCACCAGAAGAAGTCTTAATATGGCACTGGATAAATATTTCGGACAAAAAGAAGTATTTTCGGCAGTGGATGAGTATGCAAAAGAAAAAGAAGCCAAATTAGAAGAAAGTGAAGAATTATATAACGAAGATGTCAACAGCTCTCCGATTGTACAACTTGTAAAGTCGATGATAGAACAGGCAGTAAGGCAGAGAGCTTCTGATATACATATAGAACCAATGGAAAGACAGGTTCGTATCCGTTACCGTATTGATGGTGCTTTGTATGAGAGAATGGTGTATTCACCAAGACTGCTTTCTGCAATTGTTGCCAGAATTAAAATTATCGGTGGCATGGATATTTCAGAAAAACGTAAACCACAGGACGGAAGAATCACGCAGATGGTTGACAGACAGGAATATGATATTCGTGCTTCTGTGCTTCCTACTGTTTATGGCGAAAAAGTAGTTATGCGTCTTACCTCGAAAAATGCACTGACATTGGAGAAGAAAAGGTTAGGGCTCAACGATACTGAACTTGAAAAATTCGACCATATATTGCAGAATCCGCATGGAATTCTTTTAGTAACGGGACCAACAGGTAGTGGTAAATCTACAACCCTGTATACGGCGTTGAGTGAATTGAATAAAGAAGATGTTAATATTATCACAGTAGAAGATCCTGTCGAGGCAAATATCGATGGAATTAATCAGGTACAGGTGAATCCGAAAGCGAATCTGACTTTTGCGTCAGCGTTGCGTTCTATTCTGCGTCAGGATCCGGATATTATTATGATTGGAGAAATTCGAGATTCAGAAACAGCTCAGATTGCCGTTCAGGCGTCTATTACAGGTCATCTGGTTGTGTCCACACTTCATACAAACAGTGCGGCGAGTACAGTAACACGTTTGGCTGATATGGGAATTGAACCGTATCTGATAGCGGATTCTGTAGTTGGAATTATTGCCCAGAGACTTGTCCGCAGACTTTGCCCGGAATGTAAGAAAGCGTATGAAGCACCGATAGAAGAAAAAGAACTCCTTGGATACTCGGCTGCAGAGCCTTTG
This sequence comes from Lachnospiraceae bacterium, assembly GCA_050874665.1. Classification (GTDB taxonomy): domain Bacteria; phylum Bacillota; class Clostridia; order Lachnospirales; family Lachnospiraceae; genus RUG11237. The sequence continues at coordinate 67,182 of JBNMLC010000009.1, forward strand.
AAAATATTCAAACCGTGTGGGTGCGATAGATGTGACAATACAGGATATAAGGGACGAATTGGTGTATACGAAATTATGGAAATTTCGCCGCAGTTGAAACGGATTATCGCACATAATGAAGATGCTGATAATATCAAAAAGGCAGCATTGGACGAGGGCATGAAGACTTTGCGAATGAGAGCGGCAGAGTACGTGATAGATGGTACCACTTCTATTACTGAAATGCTGAAGGTATCATTTGATTCATAGGAGGAAAAAAGATGGCAGAATATATGTATCGGGCAATCTCAAAGTCCGGTAAGGAAATAAAGGGGAAAATTGAAGCGGATACCATAGAAAAGGCCAAAACTGATTTAAAAAACAGAGATTTGTATCTGACGGAAATCAGTGAAGCGGGTTTGCTTCAAAAGGATATTCAATTTGACTTTGATAAAAAAATAAGTACAAGAGATTTGTGTCTGTTTTGCAGGCAGTTTGTGAGCTTGCAGAGAGCGGGTGTTACGATTATTGAAACATTAAAAATGCTTTCTGAGGCAACGGAAAATAAAACATTTAGAAAAATATTAAAAAACGTATGTAAAAACGTAGAAAAAGGTGAAAGCCTTGCAGATTCACTGGAAATGGAGAATGTTTTTCCAAAAGTTATGATTAAAATGACAGCGGCGGGAGAAGCTTCCGGTAGTCTGGATACGGCTTATGAGCGAATGGCAGTACAGTTTGAACGACAGGCAAAATTAAAAGGCATGATAAAGAAAGCAAGTATTTATCCTGTTATTGTATGTGTTGTGGCAGTCGCAGTTGTGATTGTAATGCTTAACTTTGTAGTTCCCAGCTTCACGGGAATGTTTGAAGATATGGATGTAGATATGCCTAAAATCACGCTGGCGGTAGTGGCGGCCAGTGAATTTATGCAGAAATACTGGTATGTAGTGATTGGAATTATAGTTCTTTTGGTTGTATTCTTCAAATGGTTTAAAAGTACTTCCAGAGGGGAAGGAATTCTTGCAAAAATTGCATTGAAATTACCGTTGTTTGGGAGTTTGACAATTAAATCTGCATCAGCCAATTTTGCAAGAACGCTTTCTACCATGATTGCAGCCGGCATTCCTCTGGTAGATGCTATTGATATTACTGCCGGCACGATGACAAATTATTATTTTAAGAAGGCTTTGCTGGATGCGAAAGAGTCTGTTATCGCCGGTGCACCATTATCGGCACCGATTCGGGAATGTGGATTATTTCCACCGATGGTACATCATATGGCAAGAATCGGTGAAGAATCCGGTAACATGGAAGAAATGTTAGATAAGCTGGCAGATTACTACGAAGAAGAAGTGGAAATAGCAACTCAGTCCTTGATGGCAGCGTTAGAACCTATGATTATTATTATTCTTGCAGTCATTGTAATGGTTATTATTGGTGCAGTCTTGTCACCGATGTTAACAATGTACGAGGGATTGGACAATCTCTAAGATTGAGATAAATAGTTAATATTCCGCTTGTAGGGGGGCGGGTTATTAAGATAAATATATTAGATGAAAAAGGAGAGAGGTACTATGAAAAATGTAAAAAACAACAAAGGTTTCTCGTTAGTAGAACTTATTATCGTTATTGCCATTATGGCAGTCTTAATCGGTATTTTAGCACCACAGTATTTAAAATTTGTAGAAAGGTCAAGAATGTCAGCAGATAATGATTATATTGATCAGGTAAAGAAAGCGTGCGAAACAGTATTATCAGATCCGTCATATGATGTGACTGCACCAGCAGCAGAAGCTAGTTACACTATTACGTTTTCTAATACAGCAGCCCCTGCATTCCCAAATGTATCAGCTACAGTGAACGGAAAAGCAACAACCCTGGCTGACTTGGTTGACGAAATTATTGATATAAATGGTACAGATCCAAATGAAAATGCAGCTGATGTTCAGTTGACTTCTAGAACATATGCTAATGCAACAGCTGCACCGCAGATTGTTATTACTATGAATGACAATGATGGTGATGATATTGCAGAGCCGAGAGTAACTACTGAAAACATTATTGACTAATTTAAGCGCAAAACGCGTGAAAGGACAACCCCTATGACTACCCTGAACATTATTCTTTATATTATGATATTTATATATGGAATTGTTATTGGAAGCTTTTTGAATGTCTGTATCTACAGAATTCCGAAAGATGAAAATATAGCAAAGGTACGTTCCCACTGCATGAACTGTGGGTATCAGCTGAAATGGTATGATTTAATACCGATTTTCAGCTACCTTTGCCTGGGTGGTAAATGTCGAAAATGCAAAACACACATAGCAGTACAGTATCCTGTAGTTGAGTTTTTCAATGGGGTATTGTATCTTCTTGTGTTTGTGGTAAATGGTTTTCAAATAAGCAGTATTTTATATTGCTTATTAACATCAGCGCTTATTGTATTGAGTGTGATTGATTTTCGAACTTTTGAAATCCCTTTTGGGATTAATATATTTATTTTTGTATTAGGCATCATACAGATTATAATAGATTTTGGAAACTGGCTGAATTACTTACTTGGTTTTTTTATAGTCAGTGCATTTATGTGGATTGTAATATGGCTGACCAAAGGAAAAGGCTTTGGCGGCGGTGATATGAAGCTGATGGCAGCTGCAGGATTGCTGCTTGGCTGGAAAAGGATTTTGCTGTCCTTTTTATTAGGGTGTATTATTGGCTCTATATGTCATGTGATTCGAATGAAGGTAACAAAGGAAGATCATATATTGGCATTTGGACCGTATTTGTCTATTGGAATCTTTCTTTCTGCACTGTGGGGAGAAGCAATGATTCAATGGTATTTACAAAGTATGTTATAAGTTATAAGAAATAATATAAGTAATAAAAGACACATGAAAACGAAACATAAAACAGACTTACTGTTTTTCTCATAGATATTTTTTAAGGTAGGGAGAGATAATATGATTTCTAAAGTACTAAGTATTAAAGTTGGCGGCTCTGTTACCAGAGTGTGTTTAATGGACTATCGTTCTAAAAATCCGAAAATATATCAGAGTTTTTGTATGCAGACACCGGAAGGGGTTATTTCTGATGGAGTTTTGCAGGGCGATATCAAGAGCTTTGCAAGTTCACTAAAAGGCATGCTTACAGAAAAGAACATGCATACAAAGTATGTAATATTTACGGTGCAGTCTACGAAAATTGCAACAAGAGAAGTGAAGCTTCCATATACAAAGCCTAACAGAGTAGGTCCTATGGTTGCTGCGAATGCGGGTGATTACTTCCCGGTAGATTTAGCAAATTATCAGCTTTCCCACAATATATTAGGGGTTGAGGAAGACGAAGATCAGGAAAAGAAATATAAGATTCAGGTACTGGCGGCACCAAAAAATATTTTAGATGGGTATATGCAGCTGGCAGAACTTTGTGATTTAGACATTGTTGCTATTGATTATGCCGGAAACAGTGTATATCAGGTGATGAAGGCAGAATGTACCTCTGGTGCTAATCTGGTGATGAAAGTTGGAGAAACCACAACGTTACTGATGGTAATCGAGGATTCCTCTATATTATTAAGTAGAACAATTGCTTATGGTATTGATGATGCAATTTATGAAATCCAGAACAATTCAGCATTTGGACCGAAGCTTTCTTATGAGCAGGCAGTTACATTAGCGAGAAGAAAAACCTGTATTAGAAGAAGTCTTCAGGAGCAATTCTCTAATATAGAAGATGAGGAAGAAGACGAAATAGAAAAGGATGAAAGTGCAGAACTGTTAGAAGCAAAGAAAGCAGTTACCGAAGCATTTCAGCCTTTGATTAATCAGACAAACCGAATGATTGACTTTTACAATTCCAGATATCCGAAAAAACCGATTACAAGAATGTACCTGACGGGCATCGGTGGAGAATTTTCTGGATTGTCAAAGCTGCTTACCAATTCCATAGGAAATAAGGTGACAGTATTAACCAGAATACAGGGAATACATATTGACAGATTCTTTAAAGATACAAGCTTTGGCGAATATATTGAAAATATCGGTGCTGCTATGGCACCAATTAATCTGTATGATATCAGAAAGAAAAAGGAAACTACCGTTGTCGGTGTGGACAAAAATGTATTTCCGGTTGTAGTATTTGCCATATGTATGGCGATTTCGCTTGTATTAATCATTGGTTCTGTTGTTCCGTATGTGATTGAAAAACAGACAAATGAACATAATAAAGTGATGGTGGAAAGCCTACGCTCTATCGAACCAATATATAATGACTATGTAAAAATCAAAGCTGAAAACGAATATTTAACAGATATTGAAGATTATACATGGACATACAACGGAAAATTAGTTGATTTTATTGATGAAATGGAACAGAAAATGCCATCTTCCATTAAAGTGAATTCTTTTAGCTCCAACAGAACCGGCTTTACGATTGGCCTTTCAGTAAATAATAAAAAGGAAGCGGCTAAAGTTATTACACAGTTCCGTACATTTAATTGTGTACAAGATGTAACGGTTAGTGCAATCGCAGATACGAAGAACGAGAGTGGTGTCAGAGAAGTTTCATTTACACTAGAAGGTGTATACAAAGAAAAAGAACAAATGGAATTTGATGCGATGGAAGCAGAAGATACAACAGATACCCAGACAACGGAAACAGAAACAACGGAAACGGAAACAACGGAAACAGAAACGGCTTCCGATGAAGCGACGACAGAAGAATAGGGGGGAACGTAATGAAAATATCAAAACGAGATAGAATGTTATTATTAATCGTAGGTGGGCTTCTTATTTTACTTGGTGTGTATTATTTTGTGTTCCTTAACTTTCAGGAAAAGACAGAAGCTTTGGAAGCAGATAACGTGGTGTTAGAAGATGTTATTGGAAAATTAAAAGAACTTGATAAAAACAGAGAACAGTATCTTGCAGATACAGAAAAGTTTACAGAAGACAATGAAAGAATTAAAGCTGAATTTCCGGCAGGAATGGAAGAAGAAGATGATATTCTTTATGTTGACCGTTTGGAAAATACATTATCAGAACTTTATAATACTTCTGTCGGTATGCCTTCACCAGTAGGATATGAACTTACTTATCCGGAAGTTAATACAATTTCTGTAGACGATATGTTAAAAGGCTCAGCAAGTGCTGCAGCAGCGTCGGCAGGCGATACAACGGATTCGACAGCAACAGAAGGAAATACCACAGATGTTGCTGCTGATACGACAGGTGCAACCACAGAAGGTGCTACTTTAACAGCAGAAAGTGGAATACCTTCCTGTCAGTTATGGTATATACCAATCACAACTACCTATGAAGTGAATTATCTGTCCTTAAAGCAGTTGGTAAATGCTGTTACCGAAGACGGCGAAAAGAAAAGTTTAGAAGAAGTTTCTGTTACTTATAATGAAGAAAATGGTATTTTATCAGGTACATTGACTTCTAATTTCTATTATCTTTCAGGAACAGATCAAACATATACGACACCGGATGTTGCGGGTGTGCCTACAGGTACAAGTAATCCATTCCGCTCCGTTCGTTAATATTTACCCAAAGCACATTTGCTGCTTTGGGTAAACTTACAAGAGGAGTTGAACGTATGGGAGGCAAGGTATGAATAATGAAAGAAATATAAAAGTAAATAATAAAGGTTTTACCTTGATAGAATTACTGATAGCAGTTGCGATTGTGGCGGTCATTGTGGCACCGATTCTTTCTGCAATCACTACATCCATGAAAGTGAATAAAAAGGCAGATGATTTATTAAATGAAACAGCCGTAGCGCAGACATTCATGGAAGGAATGAAGGATATGTCATTGGAGGAAATTGCAAGGCAGTTTGCTCAGACAACCAACCCGGTGGGAACATTAGATTTTCTTCCGACAGGAATGGTGGGAACAGCTCATGATGAGCTACAGAACTCTTTTGCATTTCAAAATGGAGCATACGTGTTTCAAAAGTCAGCGACAAACACTTATGTATTTACTGCAGATAATGTGAAATATGACAATAAAACCTATGATGTAAAAGTTACATTAGATGCTACAGATTACTATAAGAATGCAGCTGCAGGAGAAACAACAGATAAATATAACGACAAAATGTATGTAGATATAGCAGATTACGATTCGGATTATGACGGATTGTATTCAGAGAGTGCAAATGTAAATTCTGAATTGTGTAGTGAGCTTGCATTGAATTGCGTGACTGCTAATAATCAAAAATCAGCAGATGACATTGCCAGGGAAGCAGAACGAACTCTTACGGTGAATATAGAAAGTAAGAATGTACCAACAGATCCGGAACCTTTGATAACAATTGGCGTGAGTTACAAGCTTAAAATTCCAAAGTCATATGTGGGTGAGGTTGATAACGGAGCAGAAGAGCGGGAAAGTGACAAAAATATAGCTGTTCGAAAGTTTGAGGCTATCTTTAGAAATAAGGAAGATACTACGAAAAAACCGAGAAATATTTATCTTTTATATAATCCGAATTATTATTCTACAACTGCACAGTTACGTGAACATATTGTAATTAACAATCCGGACAATATACCAGTAACGGTTTATTTGATTAAACAAAGCAGTGTGGAAGAATATAAATTAAGTGCTTTAGAAAGTAATTATCGTATGGACGTAAAAGTCTTAGAAGGTGTGAAGGGCACGGAATATGCCACAAAGCTTCGTACCAATTTAGGTTATAATTTGTATGATTTAATAACAGCAAATACATATAAAAAAGAACCACAGCAAGCAAAGCTGGCATATGAATGCGCAGGAGCTTCTGCAACAGAGGACATTTACACAGCCTCGGATAAGATTACCGGGGAATCCAATGAAACGGTGCGAATCTTCCAGAAGAAAGTTGAGGTGTATCCAAGTGGTGCACATGCAAATAATTTTAGCGGTATCCCATTAACGACATTAAGTAGTGAATGATGGTGAGGTTTTATGAGTAATATGGATAAAATAAGTAAGAATGAAAAAAACAATAAAAAACAAAATAATAAGGGTTCTGCCATTGTACTAGTTATTGTTGTATTAGCACTTATGGGAATTTTGGTTTCCGTAGTACTCTATATGTGCATGGCAAACTTTCATATGAAAGCAAATGATTTACAATCAAAGGATAACTTTTATTCCGCAGAGCAGGTTTTAGATGAAATCAGAGTAGGGTTACAGGAAGAGGTGTCGGTGGCAATTGATGTTGCTTATATGGATGTTATACAAAAGTATGAGCTCCGCTCCTCGGATCCGGAAGAACGTAAGAAAGAATTTACAATTTTATATGTACATAAGTTAAGAGATGCATTGAAGGTTGGCAATGATGATGGAAGGTATGATATTGAAAAGTTAAAGGCATATGTTCAGGACCAGAGCATTGTCCTTCCGGTAGGTCAGACGATTGTGGATCATGCAGGAGCGCAAATTGAAGTGCTTACGGCTCTTGACAGCAATGGAAATGAAGTGGCACAAAATATTATGGCGGCATATACAGATTCCTTAGTATTGAAAAATATTAGTGTAAAATACAAGGATACAAAAGGGTATGTTTCAATTATTACAACGGATATCCGGATTGCTATTCCAAAGATTTCTTTTGAATCCAGTTTACAGATTCCAGAAATTATTGATTACAGTATTGTAGCAAATGACCAGTTGATTGCGAATAGCAATACAACGATTTCGGGTAGTGTGTATGGCGGAAGAAAAGGTATTATAGCAGATGATTCTAAGAGCTTTTATTTCAAAGGTTCCGATGTTGTAATTACTCCAAATATGGTATCGACAGCAAAGGGAAAAATGGTATTTGATAAAGATACGAACCTTTGGGCAGGTGGAACACAAGTAGAAAATGGAAATTTAAATCTGCTTGGTAATTCCTATATTAAAGATGATACGACTGTCATGGGAAATGGAAGTACATTGAAAATTAGCGGCAAGTATATGGGATTAAAAACACCACAAACAAACACAGAAAGAACATATAAAAATTCTATTGCGGAGGACGGAAGTGCCATTATTATTAATGGTACCAATTCTAAGGTGAAATTAGAAGATGTAAAACGTCTGCTCCTTCCGGGTAATACATACATCGGTGTAAACGATGCAAAAGATATTATTACACCAGTACCATCCGGAACACCTGGTGCTATAAAAAACATTCAGACAAATGGTGATGTGGCGTTGGGAGAATCCTTGACAGCGAAGGCATCTCAGATTGCATATCTTGTTCCGGCGGAATGTATTGGTTATGTAAGAAAAGACGGAGCTTCGAAGTATGAATGTGTTTTAGGAAGTAATCCTGTACTGTATTCAGATTATGAAAATAAATTTTTGAGTGCATCACAGGAAAACAGAGTAGAAGTAGATTTTAGTAAAGCAGGAAATGACTATGCTACAAAATACGGTGCGAACTTCCGCCAAAAGTATGTGCGTACTACAAATGGAAATGCGACCAGTGAAACATTGATTTATTATTATATGACCTTTAACAGCCAGGCAGATGCTGCAGCATTTTTCTATGATTATTTCACGGAAAATAAGGATAAAATCAGCCAGTACCTTGATATTTATGTAGATACATTAGAAATCGGTGATGTGGAAAGGCTGAATGTTGCCGGTAATATTTTAAAGAAAGTTCCTAAAAAGGATGCACAGGGAAATCAGCTCTATGACAGCGACGGAAAAATGCAGTATACTTATGAACTGATGAAAGAAACAAAAACAGCAGATGATGCTTCTGGTATTGATAGGGATTATGCGACAGAGCTTTCAGTTTATAATTCTGTATTTGAGGGACTTACCACAAAGCTGGTTCGAGATGCAGGTAGTCTGACCGCAGAGGAAAAAGCCAATGTAGATGAATCTGATCCGAACAGTCGCGGTATTTTTTATAATCTGATAGATGAAACTATGTTTAATAAGCTTTGTAACAGCCGTGAATTTGTGGGTTCAGGGGTAGCAGAATTTGTCAATACGGTAGAAGGTGTTAAGGCAGTAGTGACGAATAAGGCAAATTATAAAATATCCGATTTGAATCCGGAAACTTCATTACTGATTTCGTCGGGAAATGTTGAAATAGATGTTCCTTTTAAGGGCTGTATCATCTGTGGAGGCACGATTAAGGTAAATTATGGAACAGGCGGAAATGGGACGACTACGGACATTAGTAATGATAAAGAAATGATTCGACATGTATTAAATATGACAACACCATTTACAATTACAACAGATACGGGAACAGAAGAAACAAAAAAAATCTGTGTTATGGATTTATTTAAAGATGGTATGGGACTTGCCACAAGTGAAGAGAGTGCGGATAAAGAAGACCATATTGTGGTAGAAGATTTAGTTACCTATGATAACTGGAATAAAGAGTAAGGGAGTGAGAATGGATGAAAAACAATAAAGGATTTTCGTTAGTAGAATTGATTATTGTTCTTGCTATCTTAGCTGTAGTTACAGGGACTTCCTTCGTTGCACTAGGTTATGTATCTGGGAAAAATGTAAAAAGCTCTATCGAAAAAATTGACAGTTCATTACTTAAAATTCAAAGTTATACAATGAGTCAATCAACCGGAGGCAGAGATATTTATCTGCGTCTTACAAAGAAGAGTGATGGTTATTATGCTGAATACTGGCGTACAGGTGGAACAAGCCCAATACAATCAGACAATATTGGTAAGAAAAATTTCACAATTACTGCTTATTATGGCGGTGGAGCTTCAGGAAGTGTAGAGGTGAATTCTGCTTCTCCGGTGGATATATACTTTGATCGTTCTACCGGAGGACTTCTTCCTCTTACCGCAGGGGGAGATACTTACTGGAACAAAATAGAAGTAAAAGCGGGTGGAACAGGCGGATATTCTGTAAATATTAGTAAAATTACAGGAAAAACGGAAATAAAAAAATTTCAGTGATGATGGGAGGAGAATATTTTGATGAAACATGATAAGAAAAGAAATAATAAAGGTCTTACCCTGCTGGAGATGATTATTTCCGTTGCAATTATGAGTATTGTAATAGTTACCATTACTTCATTTATGGTTACGGGAACGAAACTGTTTGGGGCATCTAATAATGAAATCAAGCTACAGCAGGAGGCACAGCTTGCATTAAGTAATGTAGAAAACAGGATTATTGATACAAAGAGAGGAATTCGTTGTGATGATGACGGAACACAGGTGATTTTAACTGTTTTTAATGAAAAAACAGGAACAGATGCAAAAGAATATATTGTATGGAATAAAAATGACAAAAAGATATATTATGCTTCATCAGCCTTTGATGTTACCTTAACTACGTTTCCGACAAATGAAGTTTTAGCAAGCAACGTAGAAAAATTTGATGTGATTATGAAAAATGCTGCTTCCGGAGCAACTACTACGCCGGAACCGTCGGTAACGGCTGTCCCTTCTGTGACGGCAGAACCTTCAAACAGTCCGGTGAAGGTACAGCCTAAAGTAGAAATCGTAGTGGAAGTAAAAGAGAAAGGAAGAACTTTCACCTCACAGAAGGTGGTAACGTTTCGTAATAACATTGCACTTGGGGCTTCTGGTGATACTATTTTCACGGGAACAAGAAATGGTTTGGACAGTAAAGCTCAAAGCGTAAAGATAACACCAGAAGATGTATATCTGGTTCCGGGAGAGAGCTATCAGTTTAATGCAAGAGTGACGGGAATAGGATACCCTTCACAGATAGTTACATGGTCTGCAAATGGCAGTGGCGTTACTGTGAGTCCAAATGGATATGTAACGGTAGATAAAGAAACAGCAGGAGGAGGCGTGGTTCAGATAGTGGCAACAGCACCGGATAATGAAGATGGTACTGTTCCAACAGCCGGCACTGCAAGACTTCATATTTCGAAAATTGAGGGGATTAACCTTACGACAGATACACAGAAGGTATATGCAGGAAGTATGCTGCAAGTGAAAACCGAGGTGCTCGGAAATGAATTAAATGATGAAATGAAAAAGGTAACATATAGTTTACAAGATGAAAATGGAGCTACCCCAAGCTGGGTAAGGCTGTATAGCAGCAGTGGTGTGTTTGGACTGGATAGGGAAGCGAGAGGAAAGACATTTACCATTGTTGCAACGTCGGTACATAATCCGGAAATATCGGGGACCTTGAAAATTAAGGTGGAAAATACGGCGTTATCTGATTTAGGTACCGGAAATGTTCAGGCAAACAGAAATTCGGCAACGGAGCTGGTTGCAAATGTGACAGGAGAAAATCTTGCTTCATCAGAGCTGCAGATTCAATGGAGCATTACGGATGATGCCGGACTTGGAGATAAGGTTAGTATTGGTGCATATACTGGTATTTTGAATGTGGGAAAAAATATTAATTATGAGAATGAATATCAGTTGAAGGTAGCAGCAACGATATCGGCAATCGCATCGGACAGACTCTCAGAGCCTGTGACAACGTATATCACAGTAACGATACCAAAAGTATCGATTCATTTTGTAAATGGTGACGGCGGTGCGGAAATTCAAAAGAATGGTACGGTTACATTGCCATACGAAGTCATTGGTCTGGCTGGAGCAGCACCTGATATTTATGCAACGACCAATCCTTCTGTGCGTAATAGTATTATCTATGTGACAGATGACGGCGTAAAGCTTAGTATTGGTTCCGAGGTAAGAACAAACGAGATTTCTGTAATCGCAACATTTAAAGATACCAGCACGTCAGATTCTATTGTTGTAACTGTAAAATAGCAGGAGGTAAAGTATGGAGAAAAGAAATAAAAAAAGAAAAAAATTTCCAAAAAAAATAATCGCAGCCTCTTTGCTGGCAATTGTATTAATCATTAATTTTGTATATTCCTCTTTAGAAAACGTAGAAGCAAAAGGAATGTTTGCCGCCGTAGAGGCAAAAGCAAAGGATGCGTCCGAGGGAAAAGATACAATCAAATTGTTGGAAATTCTGCCAGATAGTCAAAGTCTTGGCATGTTGGGTATGCTGATTAAGGGAGAAGAACCTTTTAAAGATGTGATAAAAGACTATTCTGACGAACAAGTGGAAGAATTTGCTAAGATGTTAAGTAAATATGGCATTGTTAATATGGATTCCACTACCAGTGCAGTGTATCCACTGACCTATTATAAGCCGGGTGAGCAGTCAACATTAGTAAAGACAGTGCCGGAATTGACAGATGAAGAAGTAGGCTATGGACTTAGTGAACAAAATTTAGTGGCAGGATATTTCCAGGAAGTAAGTGCAAAAGAGTTAGACAAGGAGAAAGTGTATTATCAGGAGATTATTGTAACTGCAACACCGATTCCGTCAGAAACTCCGATACCGACGACACAAGCAACAGCGACACCATCACCATCGCCAACCGAGGCAACAGGGGTGACAGGAACACTGGTTCCTTCGGCGGTTGTTACGGCAACAGAAGCACCGACACCAACGGTGGCGGAAAACAACCCAACGGTTACACCACTACCCACCGTGGAAGTAACAGCGGTGCCGACAGGAGATGCACAAGAGACACCAACACCGGAACCGACAAGTATAGAAAATGTGTCATTACATAAAGAGTATAGAGATAGTATAATAGTTGCACAAGCTGAGATAAAGACGGATGAACAAAAAAATGCAGATACCGCAGAGCAGGCAGAGGGTGCACAGGAGACACCAACACCAGAGCCATCTGCGGAGGTAACTGCAATACCAACAGAAGGAATTACGCAGCCACAGCTTCCGTTATCTGAGATTTATTTTGATGAGAATGGAACAAAGGTTTATTTAAATTACAACGAAGAAGGACTGAATCATAGTACTCAGTCGGGGAGATTCTTCCGTTTTATATCAGAAGAAGCATATAATCAACTTCCGGTGGAAGAACTAGACAGCCTGCACAAGGGCGTAGGATACGAATTTGTATTTACTTCTAAGGCAGAAATCAGAAATAATGATTTATTTAAGAAATGTGTGCTTGGAATTACAGATGAAACGCAACTGCAGAATGTAGATATTGAATTAAAGACCTGTTCTGTAGATGTGTTATCACAAGAAGTATCAGATTTAGGTGACTATGATTTAGTATACATGACACAGCCGATTTTTAAAGCAGAAGTATCAGAAGATGGCAATAAGAAGATACAGGAATGGGAATATGCAAATCCGGATATCAGTGAGGAGGATAAGAAGGCACAATTTTCACCTTGGGTAACGATAGCAGAAACACAGAATGCCAATATTGATACGGTGGCAAAGATGCTTGCTTCTTCAGCAATTAATAGTACCGATCCATTGAAATTAGTGGTAGATACTTCCATTATAGAGGAATACGAGCGTGCGTATACTTTTTATTCAGAAAATGCAGCCAAGTTAACTACGGGGAATGTAACAGAAGGCTTAGCAGAATTAGCGGCAACAGCAGAAGAAAATGCGGAAATTATAAAGAATAATGGAGTTTATAAAGTACTACTTATGTTAGCCCAGGACGATTTTATTGCGGCAATTACAAGTGTATGTACCGTAGAAAATCAGGCTTATGTAGTAGATGATGATTTATGGAATGAAGAGGGCTTAACGGACGGATTAATTCAAAATATTTCAGATGCAACAGCCATATTCAGGACATCAAATGGTCACTATGTAAATGAGAATATTTATTTTTACAAACATAATAAGGCCGATTATAACAAAGCACTTTGTGATGTAGACGCAGTGTCTATGCTAAACGGTGACTTTAGAAGTATCTTTAAAAAGAGTATTCTTGCGGCAAGATTTTCTGATGTGGTAAGTGCAATTGACCATGAAAATGAGACAAATGCATATTTTGAAAGCAACAGAGAACAAATCAATGCGGAAGAAATTTCAACAGACATGGTGTTACAGTATCTGTTAAATTATACAGGACAAGCAGTTGAAATTAAAAAGAATCATATTTCAGTTCTGGAAATTGAACCATGTGCGGACTTTTCCTATGATTATGGAAAAGACGGCAAAATGACAGATAAACAGCGAAAATTTATCCAAAAATGGATGAATGATTTTGCGTATACGGCAGAAGAAAGGGCACAGGGAAAGTCAACAAAAACTTATGACGATGTAGACTTTACTTGTATGTCAATGCAAGAATTTATCGGTAAAAACGAAGATTTGAATGCTACTTACGATATGATTTATATTGGAAGCAATATAGGCAAATTTAAGACTTCAGATGGCGTAAGACAATTTAATGACACTTCTATGACGGGACTGGTATATACGCACATTGGAGATACCACAGGACGGGAAGCTAAGAAAGATGCAGGTTTAGGTCTGCTAGACAGAGATTATACATCTGCGGATAGGACAGCATTTTCAGGTTCGTCTACCGTGATGAGAACGACAGGAAATGATTTGACTACATACAAGAAAAGAGATTTATTAAATTTCTTAGCATCTGGTTATCCGGTAATTGCGGCAGAAGATTTGTTCACCTACGAAGCGGATGGAACAACCAGAAAACCTGCAGCAATTAACGCTGCCGGTGTAGAACAAGGCGGAGTTACAGATACTTCGGATACGAGAATCGTATATGTCAGAAAACCTACCTCATGGACAGGCTGGGACAGCTTATATATGCATATGTATCAACAGAATGGTAGTGCTAAAACAACATGGCCTGTAAAAGCATTAAAATATTTGGAAAAATCAGGAAAATATTATGTATATACAGTAAATGTTCCAAAAACATATGATACCGTTATTGTTAATAGAAATAAAACGGGAGAAGGTGATAACAAGGCAACTTTGGGAAATAAAGATGTGTATACATTGACTTTAAATTCGTATGGCGATGTTAAAGTGACAGAGGGAGCACCGTCCGGAGTAAGTAATGATGACGTGACAGTGGACAATTCTACCTATCTGTATCAACTTTTGAAAATTGCTACTGCAAACATTCAGAACAAAGATAATGTTTTAAAGAATGTAACACGTACCACATTAAATTCGGACAGTATTATTAATACACTTACCTTTGACTGGGATGACAGGATGTTCCCAAATCTTTTGACAGATGGTATGTCAGATGCAGAGGCTCATGTAACTGCTCCTAAGTACTTAAACGAAACAAAAGTGTATTTGAATTTGACGAAGAGACCGAATGCATATAATTATACAGAAGATTCTTCTAAAACGGGTAATCCGATTGATGAGGAAAGTATTAATTATTTAAAAGCAGATTCGAATGGAAGATATCATTTAGAGTATGAATTTTCAATCTCTACGTTAGCAGGTACGTTAAGCACCAGTGATTATGACTGCCAGCTTTTTGTAGATGCTAATTTTGATGGTAAGTTTTCACCTAATTCAGAAATTCTGGATTCTGTTATCATTAAAGAGGCTGCAACAGGACAAGTAGTAACGAAGGCAGAAGGAGAAGAGGTATATCATTTAAAAGAAAATACGGCATATACTCTTTCAAGAAAATTGCCGAAGAGCTTTGATGGCTGTATTAACTGGAAGCTTCAGGTGTCACAGAATGGAAATGATAAAATTGTAGCTTCTGAAATAGGATATTGTGCAATACCTGTTACACCAAAAAGACAAAATGGTTCTGTCGATACAGAGAGTAAAAAACAAAAGATTAAAATCTTGCAGATAACAAGTGGTACAGAAACAACGGAGTATAATAAACGACATACTTATAATGGTACCCACGTTAATATGGAATATCAGAAAAACTATGGTAGCGGGGCATGGCATGAATTATTGTCAAATATTCCTGACTTTGAATTGGAAATTACTACGATTTCAGCGGCAGGAACCAATGGTTTTGCAGACCGCTGTCTGGCATATGATAATTCACATACGACGGACAAAGGTGGTTATGCACTTCATGCCGGAACAAATGGTGAGACCAATGTAAATGGTTCTGGATATGATATGTTGGTCATCGGGTTTATCGACGTATTTTCAGACGTAGATGGTGGTAAGAGTGCAAGAGCTGTCGCAATGGCAGAAGCAATTAATAAGTTTGGCGAGAGCGGGCGAAGTATTTTATTTACACACGATACTACCTCATGGACAGGAAATTATTTGCACATTGCTGACAGTAGTAGTGATGAACAGCGTAACTCTGCGTATTTGAGTGTGGCAATCAGAGATCTTTGCGGAAATGACCAATATGGTTTAGTGACTCGTACCACAGACAGTGTTAATATGTCAGATTATAAGACATACATTAGTCAGTTCTTTAAAAATTCAACCGGAACGGCTACGAAAGCAACTGCAACCGGAAAGAATTACTCTATGACGGATACAGCGGCGTGGTCAGAGCTTCTGAGTCTGGGAAAAGATATTGCATTTAAACCAAATAGTAACCAGACGGAAGTAGTAGGAGAAACACAGGGAAGCACCTATACAAACCTTAGAAACTATAACGTTTCATGGTCGAATACAGGTTATGCGTCAGATGACTATGTTCAGTATACGGATGGATTGATTCGAAAAGGTGCAGGAAATTCATCTCTGTTTGCAAAGTATGATGATTCTGAACAATTTGAAATTGGTCAGATCAATGAGGGTGCAATCACAGAGTATCCATACATTTTGCCGGACAGTTTTGAAGTCAATGCAACGCATGCGCAGTATTGGACGGTAGACATTGAGTCAGATAATAATGGCGATGATGAGAGTGATTTGGTAGTATGGTATTGTATTAATAAGCGTACCAAAGCGGCAACGACTGCAGGCTCTGATGGTCCGATACCAGTAAATGACTTTTATAAGGACAGCCCAAATGATGTACGCAACAATTACTATATTTATAATAAGGGAAATATTACGTATTCAGGTGCGGGGCATTCGCCGATTTCAAATGTAAATGAAATTAAGTTGTTTATTAATACGATGATTGCGGCTTATAATGCACAGATAAAAGTACCGGAAATCAGTATTGTGGAAAGTGGAGAACCGGAGGCACCGGATATCGATAATATTATTATTCCTTATGATACATCGGTAAGTAGTGCAGATGTTGATTTTGTGGATTTTGGAACCGGAGAGAATGGAACCGATGGTCAGATGAAAATATACTTTAATGTATATGACGGAAATTTGACTGCCAGAGATAAGAATATTAAGATTGACAGTATATTTATCTCCGACTCAACAGGTACGGATACGATGGAAGATGCGAATGGAACAATATTCAATGGAAGAAAATATACGGCAGAAAGTACAATGAAGATATACGATGCAACCAATGGGCAGGAAGCCGGATATGAAAAGCTAATCAGTGGACGTACTTATTATATTTTGGCACCAATTGGTGATATATTTAAGACGGATCAGTCGATTCAATTATATGTACAAATGCATACCGAAATTGGTTCCGGAACAAATTTACAGAAGACACCAAATGCGAGTGATTCTGTGACAATCAGCAGAGCAGAAATATTTGACTTAGATTAGCTCATAGTAGAAATGGCATGCTTTTGGGCATGCCATTTTTCTAGAATAAAATGAAACACTAAAAAGAAGGAGGATTTTCATGAACGGGAAAATGAAAAAATTTATGGCTTTTATATTAAGCCTTGCGTTGGTATGTTCAAGCTTTTTAGAGTTTGTGGTACCGGCGAAAGCGGCACAATCAGGGTTTGCAACAGGTGCTGCAATAACATCAGATACGGCATTGGAATATTGCTGGAACAATTCTACAGTACAACTATCTATTGTGGCTTTAATGGGAACGAATGTCACATGGAGTATAAAGAAAGCAGATGGAAGTGTCGCAGAAGGAATTACGTTTGAAGAACTTTCAGATACAGAGGCAGACAATGGTGTTTCAAAGAATATTGCCGTGGCTATTGATGATACGGCAACAGGCAGTTATACAGTAACGGCAGAAGCAGCAGGTGATGTGGCAAGAACATGTACATTAAATGTAGTTGATACGATGACAGAAATTGTTGGTCAGGTAGAAACGGATTTTGACAACCAGTTTACCAATACAGATTTTACAATAAAAATAGTTGTCGACAAAAGATATGCAGACAACCTTGTATGGAATAGTAGTGATGAAAAGGTTACAGTAGAGCCATTGGATACTAAATCAGATGGTGCAACTTATCCTGGAAGTGTTATCAAATATGCTAAAATTATTATGGCAGATGAAAAGCCGGAGGGTGGAAAAGCTACTATTACAGCAACTACAAATGGAAAAACAAAGGAGCGTCCTATTGTCGTAAAAAAAGCAGCAACAATGGTCAAAGATGTAAAAGTTACAGCTTGCGATAATGGTGAGGATATTAACGTCAAAACACATATGGATGATGATACCATTTATGTAGATATGAATGAAACTATTGTATTATCCGGTATTGTAGAGGGCACTGAGATAACATATGATGAAGAAGAAAATACATATGTTATAGATGATGAGATTATTTTAAGTTGTACGGAGAATGATCAGAATTTTTCAAGAGCACTAGTAAGCCTTACAAGAATTGATGATACCTCGTATAGTTTCGAGTATAAGATTACGGGACTTAAGGCTACAGAAGGAAAATATAAAGCTAATGTGTTGACAGAATCCGGGCAGGCTTCCAAATCTTACAATTTGATGGTTTTAGCACCGGTATCGCAGATTGGTATTTGTAAAGAAAACAACTATAGTATTTTTGAAAGAACAATAAAAAATTATAATGTGCTTGAAAATGAAGATAATTATAAATACTTAGAAGCAAAAACCAAAATGGCGTCAATTGATGATTTGGAAAATAATAGTACAGAGATTGCTAATACTGGAATTACGTTGACTGAAGGTTTTAAAGTTAAATTAAAGGCTATTTTTCGAGGAAAATTTGATGAAAAGAAAAAATATGTATGTGCCACAACCGATGCAGTAGAGTGGACTTCAGCGGATAGAAATATTGTGGAGGTTAGTAGCGATGGCGAACTAAAAGCAGTTCGTTCAGGAACTACTTATATTACATGTTCAGCAAAAGAAACACCAACTTCATCAAGAGAAGAACTTAGTATTAAATATGCTGTTACAGTTGAAACTTTTAAACCAGCAACGAAGATTACGATTACCAAAGGAAGTGATACCAATGCTCAAGTGGTAAGCAAAGATGAAATTGCTATCAATCAGTCAAATGGAGAAAATAAGTATAACGCAATTCTTCAGACAGAAGATGGTAATAAAAGTAACGATGAATGGACTTGGGAATCTTCCGACGAAAAGGTATTTACAGTAGATCAAAGCGGTTATGTAACACCGGTGGCAAGTGGTACGGCAACACTTACAGCAAGAGCAGTAAATTCAGGAATTTCAGCGAATGTAGAAATTAAAGTATTAGCGGCAGCAGAATCATTAACAATTGCAACAGATATGTCAGGTGCAGGTGTAGAAGGTCATATTTATACATTTCAGGCTAAGGCAAATGCAGGGGCTGATGAAAGCGAAGAATTAACATGGACTTCTGCAGATGATAAGGTAGTATTCTTAGATCCGAATGATTCGTCTAAGACAGAGTATAAGGAATATGTAGGACGTGAGTGTAAAGTTTTGGTAAAAGCAACGACAGGGATTGCAAAAGTAACCGTAAAAGGAAAATATTTATCCAGTGCGATTGCAACTCGTTCCTTTACTTGTGCAGAAGCAGTGGAGGCTGAGAGTGTTGCAGTTTACAGTGGAGAGCAGGATGTTTCTTCAACAACAATTTCAGTCAATAAAGGTCAAAATATTGTTTTGACAGCTAAGCTGTTAGGCAAGAATAAAATTCCTTCAAATGATGATTTTCAGTGGAGTATTATTGGAGATGACGAGGAAAAAATTGTAAAAGTTAAATCTGGATTGTACAATGAGGGAACTCTTACTTTAGAACCGCAGACTAAGGGAAGAATATCAGTACAGTTGAGAGATTTACAGACAAACCGTCTTACCACAGTTGAAATTAATATTTTGATTCCGGCTACGGATTTAAAATTAAAAGAAACAGATGAAAAAATGGTACTTGCTGTGGGTGATAGTTATGTTTTACAGACGCAGGTAATACCAGAAGATACATCGGATATAATAAAATTTGAGAGTTCAGCACCAGATGTTATTAGTGTAGATGAAAATGGTAAGATAACCGGATTAAAGTATTCACAAGAAACAGTGACGATAACAGCAAGTATTAATGATAAGTTAAAAGCTACTATGCAGTTAAAAACAGCAATTCCGCTGGAAACTGTGTTAATAACAGATGGTGAAGGGCATAAACTGGAAAAAAATGCAATTGTTAGTATGATAAATAAAAAAGATTTAGATATTATATTAGATTGCGGAGATTCTACAGAATTGTTTAATTGGACAACAACTAACGAAAAAGTTGCATCAGTCAGAGTATCAGAGGATACCTACATATGTACGGTTCATGCAAATAGTGTAGGAACTGTTAATCTTGTGGCAGAATCTACGGTGACAAAGCAAAAAATAACATTTAGAGTTAATGTAGTAGAAACTGCTATGGATGTTAGTCGTGCTACAGTTTCTTTGGTGGGTCAGAATGCGATTGCCTTTAGCGGAAATGAAATAAAGCCAGAGGTTAAGGTAAAATACAATAATATTGAGCTCTTAAAAGATGTAGAATATACAGTTTCTTATGAGAATAATATAAGTATGGGAACTGGAAAAGTTATTATAACAGGTATAGGTAACTATGCCGGAACAAGAACTGTTACTTTCAAAATTGTGGCAAGAGATATCAATAGTGCACAAGTAACCAAGATAAATGACGTTTCATATACAGGAGAAAAAGTTACTCCGGCAGTGACAATGACAGATTTAGGAAAGACCTTAGTAAAGGATACTGATTATACAGTAGCTTACACAAATAATGCCAATGCTGGTACAGCAACAGTAACAATTAAGGGAAAAGGTAACTATAATGGAACAAAAACCATAACCTTTAACATTGTTCCACAGAATATATCTAAGGTAAAAGTTGCTAAAATTGCAAACCAGATTTACACAGGCAAGGCAATTGCACCTGTATTAAAAATAACAAACGGAACTGCAGGAATGGCTGTAAGCAGGGACTACACAGTTACCTATAGTGCGAACAAGAAGCCTGGTAAGGCAAAAGCAGTTATTACAGGTATAGGAAATTATACAGGTAAAAAGACAGTATATTTCTATATAGCACCTGTGAAACCGCAGTTGTCCACTGTTACTAGTACTTCTGCAAAAGCCATGAAGTTAAAATGGAAAAAAGACAAGACGGCAACCGGTTATGAAATCTATTATGCTACAAAACAAAATTTTGCAAAGAGCAGCAGAAAGGTAGTAACGATTTCAAAGGCTAAAACAACAACAAAAACGATTAAAAAATTAAAGAGTAATAAAATATATTATGTAAAGATGCGTTCTTATAAGAAAGTAGGTTCTAAAAAGATTTACAGTGACTGGAGCAATATAGTGAATGTAACAGTGAAATAATCTGTCAGAAATTACCTGATTATGCTTTCGGAATTTGCACATACTAGAAATGTAACAAACAACAACAAACAGTTATCAGCGGGAGCGCAGTCCTGCGATAGCAGAATGGAGGAGTTTATTATGTCTAGAAGTAACAGAGTTGAAGTTCCGGAAGCAAAGGGCGCATTGGATAAGTTTAAGTATGAGGTTGCTAACGAATTAGGTGTTCCACTTACCGACGGGTATAACGGAAACTTAACTTCTAAGCAGAATGGTTCTGTCGGTGGCTATATGGTCAAGAAAATGATTGAGGCTCAGGAACGTCAGATGGCGGGAGAAGAGCAGTAGCTGGCAGGGTAGTTACAAAATAACATCAAGATAAGGGAATAAAAAGCTTTCTGAGCAGAATTACAGCCAGAAAGCTTTTTTTCTGTTACTTTTTTCTAGTTTATTTCCCAAATAACATAGTTTAGCAAAGAATTGTTGAAGAAAAGGAAAAACAGGTGTTACACTAATTTCTGGGATTTTATTACACATATAGATAAGGGAGTCAAAATACCCCCTAATCGGTGATTACACGGATTGCTTGGTGCGTTGCACTCCCACAATCCTCCCAATATTCGCATATCGTGAGGCTTACGCTCCACTTTTATGCTTATATCTGGGCGTGTCATAAGGTCATGCTTCCACTCTTGCGCAAGCAAAGGTGAAAGCAAGATCTTTTGACACTGTAAGCACATGTATTAACAAAAAGAAAAGGAGAAATGACATTATGAAAAAAGTAAAAAAGGTTTTTGCATTTTTCTTAGTTGCTGCTATGATAATGGGTTTATTTTCTGGCACAGGAATAGAAACTAAAGCAGAAACCAACAAAACCGTGACAGTATATTATAGTACTTCTTGGGAACAGGCTTATATTCATTATAAGACCGAGAATGGTTCATGGACTACGGTTCCAGGGAAAAAAATGGAAAAGAGTTCGGAACAAAACGGATATCAGTGGAAAGCTGTTATTAGTTTAGGAAATAATAGTAATACACAAGTGTGCTTTAACAATGGAAGTGGAAATTGGGATAGTTGTAATGGCGCTAACTATACGGTGCATGCAGGTTCCTATGGTGTAAAAGATGGAAAAGTAAATTTAGTTGAGTCAAACGTAACAATCACACCAATAGCAACGACAAATCCGACGCAAGTCCCAACAGTTGCAGTGACGGAAACACCTACAACAACACCAACTGCCAACAAAGAGGTAGTTATCTATTATAATAATTCTTATTCAGATGCATATATGCATTATAAAACAGGAAACGGAGCATGGACTACAGTACCGGGTGTGAAAATGGAGCAGGCCACGGACATGCCGGGGTATCGATGGAAATATAAAGTAAGTCTGGGTGAGGCTGTAAATACGACGGTATGCTTTAACAACGGAAGTGGAAGCTGGGACAGCAGAAACGGCAAAAACTATACAATGGAAGCGGGTGTCTGGGGAATTAAAAATCAACAGCTTACAAAGTTAAGCACCGGAGTATTTCCAACAGAAACACTGACAGTGGCGCCGACAGCAACATCGACAGTAGCGCCGACAGCAACATCGACAGTGGCGCCGACAGCAACACCGACAGTGGCGCCGACAGCAACATCGACAGTGGCGCCGACAGAAACACCGATAGCGACACCGACAATGACACCAACAGGTGACAAAACGGCAACTGTTTTCTATTACAATAGTGATTTTAAGAATGCTTATATTCATTACATGGGTGTAAATGGAGAATGGACAACCGCTCCCGGAGTGCGTATGGAAGCAAGCAGCGAGCAGAAGGGGTATAGCTGGAAATATGTAATACCTTTAGGCACAAATACATCAACAAAGGTATGCTTTAATAATGGAAACGGAACATGGGATAGTAAAAATGGTTCAAATTATACAGTAGAAGCAGGTGTTTGGGGAATTAAAAATCAACAAAGTGCAAAGTTAACTTCAGAGGTGACAGTTACACCAATGTTAACAATAACACCAGGCGTGACGCTGACACCAATACCTACAGACAAAAAAACAATAACAGTATATTATGATAATCAGAGCTTTGGCAATGCCTATATTCATTATAAAGTTGCGAACGGAAACTGGACAACTGTTCCGGGAGTCTGCATGGAAGCGAATGATGAAAAATCAGGCTACCATTGGAAATATGTAATAACTTTGGAAAATAATACTTCGGCAACCGTATGTTTCAATAACGGAAATGGAACATGGGATAGTAAAAACGGTGCCAATTATATGCTGGAAGCAGGTGTTTGGGGAATTAAGAATCAGCAAATTACAAAGCTGATTTCGGAGGTAACACCAGTAGCAACAGTAACACCAGTGGCAACAGTAACACCGGCAGCGACAGTAACACCGGCACCGGAGTTGGAAAAATTTACTTTGACAAAAAATAATAGAAACATGGTTGGGATTTCTTATTCAGGTGATGTTGTGATTCCGTCTACCTTTGAATATGAAGGAAAAAATTATATTATCACTGAGATTGGCGCAGAAGCCTTCTGGAACTTGAATAATATGACAAGTATTGAACTTCCGGAAAGTGTGGTTTCAATTGGAAATTATGCATTTGAAGATTGTAAAAATTTAGAAAGTGCAAAACTTTCAAATAATATCACATCAATCGGACAGTATGCCTTTATGAATTGTGAAAAA
Organism: Lachnospiraceae bacterium; assembly: GCA_050874665.1. Lineage (GTDB taxonomy): Bacteria > Bacillota > Clostridia > Lachnospirales > Lachnospiraceae > RUG11237. The sequence goes on from JBNMLC010000009.1 coordinate 91,297, forward strand.
TTGACAACGGTAAATATTCCGGAACGTATTTTAAAACTTTCTCAAGGTATTTTTTACAATTGTTCCAGTATAAAAAATATACAGTTACCTGAAAAAATCTATATCATTGAAAAAAAGGCATTTTGGAGCTGTAAAAGTCTGGAAAGTATTACAATTCCAAATGGCGTTACTAGAATATCACAGCATTGTTTTGAATGGTGCGAAAGCTTGGAAAATGTAGAAATTCCGTCTACTGTTACGACAATTGAATTTGAAGCATTTAAGGATTGTATCAGTTTAAAGCATATTGAATTACCATCAAACTTAAAATCAATAGAAGCGGAAGGTTTTCAGGGATGTACTAACTTAGAAAGTATTACAATTCCAAATGGTGTGAAACGAATTACAAGAGACTCATTTTCAAAATGCACTAATTTAAAGAAGGTAGCAATACCAACTAGTGTTACAAGTATTGGAGCTAGAGCATTTGAATCCTGTAGCAATTTGAATCAAATCACAATTCCGGAATCAGTTACTAGTATTGAAAGTGAAGCGTTTGCAAAATGTTCAAATCTGGTAGAAATTCAGATTCCGGAAAACAACACAAGTATTGCAGAAGGAACATTTAAGGGATGTGAGAAACTGGAAAGTGTTCGTATTCCTAAAACAGTGGTAAGTATGGAAGCAAGTGCATTCTCAGGCTGTAAGAGTTTGCAGGCTTTGGATATTCCAACGGGCGTTACAACGATTGGAGCAGGTGCTTTTTCATACTGCACAAGCTTAGAAAAGATGGATCTTCCTGAAAATATTTCTGCTTTAGAGGATGAATTATTTTTAGGATGTACCAAATTAGCTCATATGAATATTCCAGACAGCGTTGTTAGCATAGGAAAATCCACATTCTCTGGCTGTACAAGTCTAGAGAAGATAAAACTTCCTAATAGTATTACAACTCTTCCAGACAGTATATTTGCTTCTTGTGTTAGTCTGGCAGATATTGTAATTCCGGATAGTGTTACAAGCATTGAAAGTGGAGCATTTGCAAAATGTTCTAGTCTGAAACAGATTACGATTCCTAAAAAAGTGTCAGAGATTGGCAGTACTGCTTTTTATGAGTGTACAAGCTTAGAGAGTATTAAAATACCGTATGGTGTAAAAGCAATTGGAAATAGTACATTTAGCTATTGCAGCAGCTTAAAAAGTGTAACATTACCGAATACTGTAAAGGCCATTTATCAGGATGCTTTTAGATATTGTAGCAGTTTGGAATACATAACAATACCTGACAGCGTTGAATTACTGGATAGTTTTGCATTTGCTGAATGCAGCAGTCTAAAGAGTATTGAAATACCGGATAGTGTAGTAAAGATAAGACGCTGGGCGTTTATAAAATGTCAAAATCTAACTTATGTAAAAATGTCAGATAATATAGAAGCAATAGGACAAGAAATATTTAGAGACTGTGATAAGCTGCAAAGCATTTTGTGGAAAGAAAAATATTATAATAAATCAGAATTTAATGAAGCAGTCAAAGAAAGTGGCAGTGTTGACGTAGATTTGCCACAGTATGAATAGTAAATGATATAATAATGTTCAAAACAAGCCGAAATATGGAAAACATATTTCGGCTTGTTTTTCGATAACAAAAGTAGGAATCTGTAGCAGTTCTAACGGAAAAACTTTTCAATATCGTCCATCTTTGATGTCATACTTTCAAAAAGCATATCAAGAATGCAAAGGGCAGTCATGGATTCAACCACCACTACAGCACGAGGTACAATAATAGGATCATGGCGTCCTTTAATACTGATTTCAATAGTTTCGCCCTGCTTATTTACTGTCTGCTGGGTATGGGCGATAGAAGGAGTCGGCTTGAAAGCAGCACGCAAAATGATATCGGTGCCGTCACTGATGCCGCCTAAAATACCACCGGAGTGGTTGGTCAGCTTTTGAATAGAACTGCCTACGGCATTGTAGTTATCGTTGTTGGTAAGTCCGGTTGCCGTTGCTACATCAAAACCATCACCGATTTCAAATCCCTTTACAGCACCGATAGAGAAGATGGCTTTTGCCAGATTTGCACTTAGCTTTTCAAAAGCAGGTTCGCCGACACCTGCAGGCATATGCTTTACAATACACTCCACAATGCCGCCGGAAGAATTATTCTCATTGATACATTCGGCTAAATAGTCGGAAGCTTGTGCGGCAGCTTCTGCATCCGGCATATATAGTTTATTATTTTGTATCTCAGTACGATTGAAATTAGATTCGCTGCAGCGAACCGGACCAATTGCTTTCGTATAAGCAAATAAATCGATACCCAGTTGATTTAAAATCTTAATGGCGATAGCACCGGCAGCCACACGACCAATGGTTTCACGCCCGGAGGAACGTCCGCCGCCACGGTAATCGCGAAAACCGTATTTTAAGTCATAGGTAAGATCCGCATGTCCCGGACGGTAATAATTGGCAATTTCACTGTAATCCTGAGAACGCTGAGTTTCGTTAAAAACAATCATTGAAATGGGGGTTCCGGTTGTTTTTCCCTCAAAGACACCGGATAGAATCTGAACGGAATCTGACTCATTTCTCTGCGTGGTAAATTTAGATTGACCTGGTTTACGACGGTCTAAAAATTTCTGAATATCTTCTTCACAAAGGGAAAGACCTGCCGGACAGCCATCTACCACGACTCCAATCCCTTTGCCGTGGGATTCTCCCCAAGTAGCAATGCTAAAATGTTTTCCATATATTGAACCTGACATAATGCCTCCTTAAAATAAATCATTTTTATTGTCTAAACATACTAAAATAAGTATAAACAATTTTTTTAAGACTTGCAAGAGTTCCCAGTATAATATATACTATAGCATGATGCTTTCGTGGATTTGTTGGAAAAGGGAGAAGAGAACATGTATCAATATAGTGTGGCAGACTGGATTCTGCTATTTTTTATATATGGCTTTTTTGGGTGGATATTTGAAACTACATATGTTTCAATACGAAAACGAAAATTTGTTAACCGTGGTTTTTTAAGAGGACCGATTCTGCCAATTTATGCATCGGGTGCAATCATTATGCTGTTTGCCTCCATTCCTTTTGAAGGAAATCTGATTGCAACATATTTTGCCGGTATGGTAGCAGCAACATTTTTGGAATTAGTTGTCGGATTGGCAATGGAGAGTATTTTTAAAGTGAAATATTGGGATTATAGCAATCAAAAATTTCAGTTCAAAGGTGTAATCTGTCTGTCATCATCTATTGCATGGGGATTTTTGACCTTGTTTTTGACAGAAGTGATACATAAACCTATCGAGAGAGTTTTGTTTCAAATTCCGCATGTATTAGAATATGTTCTGGTAGCAGTGGTTAGTGTTGTATTTGTGTCAGATACGATAGCCTCTGTAAAAGCCGCTCTGGATTTGCGGAAGATGTTAGAGAAAATGACAGCTATGCGCAAGGAATTAGAGGAAATGCAGGAAGAGTTCTTAGAGATGGCAGCAGAAAAGAAAGAAGTATTATTGAAAGCAGCCAGCCAGAAAAAAGAGCGTTTCATAGAGCGAATCGAAGACTACAAGGAAGAAATACTTGAGAACGCACCGGATAAACTGGAATCCTATTACCATTTAAAAGACAAGCTGGAGGAATATCGGGAATACAGTAAAAATTATGGTATTTTAAAGGCAGAACTTTTGAAAGCACATCCGTCTGCTTCCTCCATGAAATATAAAGAAGCTTTGCGGGATATAAGAAAATACATTGAAGAAGATTTAAAGACAAAGAAAAATAAATTAAAAAATAAAAAAATGGAAGATTAAACGAGGATAAATCATGTATAAACTATTAAAAAAAGATGGAAATGCGAAAAGAGGACAATTTCACACAGTGCATGGCGTGATTGAAACTCCTGTATTTATGAATGTGGGTACGGCAGCGGCGATTAAGGGCGCGGTATCTACAGAAGATTTACAGAGCTTAAAGACACAGGTAGAGTTATCCAATACATACCATTTACATGTAAGGCCGGGAGATAAAGTGGTAAAAGCGATGGGAGGTCTGCACAAATTTATGGTCTGGGATAAGCCGATATTGACAGATTCCGGCGGATTTCAGGTGTTTTCACTGGCAGGCCTTCGAAAAATCAAGGAAGAGGGTGTGTATTTTAACTCTCATGTGGATGGAAGAAAGATATTTATGGGGCCGGAAGAAAGTATGCAGATTCAGTCTAATCTTGCTTCCACCATTGCTATGGCATTTGATGAATGTCCGCCAAGTCTGGAATCCAGAACATATATGCAAAATTCAGTAGCCAGAACTACAAGATGGTTAGAACGCTGTAAAAAGGAAATGCAAAGACTGAACGGCTTAGAAGACACAATTAACAAAAAGCAAATGTTGTTTGGAATTAATCAGGGTGGTTGTTTTGAAGACATTCGAATTGACCATGCAAAGCGAATTTCCGAGCTGGATTTAGATGGTTATGCGATTGGCGGTCTGGCGGTGGGGGAATCCCATGCGGAAATGTATCGCACCATTGAAGCAGTTGTACCATATCTTCCGGAAGAAAAGCCGACATATCTTATGGGCGTGGGAACACCTGCCAATATTTTAGAAGCGGTAGAGCGTGGAGTGGATTTCTTTGACTGTGTATATCCAAGCAGAAATGGCAGACATGGTCATGTATACACCAATCATGGAAAACTCAATTTATTTAATGCCAAATATGAGTTAGATGGTAAGCCTATTGAGGAGGGCTGTGGCTGTCCTGCCTGCCAAAAGTACAGCAGAGCATACATCAGACATTTGCTTAAGGCAAAAGAAATGTTGGGAATGCGTTTGTGTGTAATGCATAATCTGTATTTTTACAATAACATGATGGAGGAAATCAGAGATTCCATTGAACAGGGAAGATTTGCTGAGTATAAGAAAAATAAGCTTGAGGGAATGGAGCAGGGCGAAAAATAAAAGAAAATACTTGAAGAAATATCTATAGTTGTGTAGAATAAGAAATAGAAAATTTTGAAAAATAAAATAATTGCAGCAACAGGAGGAAAAACTATGCAGATGATTTTAGGAGCACAGCAGGGAGGCTCATCTTTTACTTTGATTATGGTGGCTTATATTGTTCTTATTGTGGGTGGTATGTACTTAATTATGGTACGTCCACAGAAAAAGGAACAGAAAAGATTGAATTTGATGCTTTCAGAACTGGCCATCGGTGACAGTGTTCTTACAACGAGTGGATTTTATGGAATTGTAATTGATATTACAGACGACACTGTCATTGTAGAATTCGGTAATAATAAAAACTGCCGTATTCCAATGAAGAAAGATGCGATTGTTCAGGTTGAAAAAGCAGGAGCTGCAGATTAAATAAAATCAAATAAAAAGCAAAAGGACACCGTCAGGGTGTCTTTTTGCTTTTGCAGGGGAGTTTTGGCGCTGAGTTCTTATCCATATATTACCGGTGGATTCTCTCAGAGATTCATGTTACCATACCTTTTGTAACCGAGATGCAACTAAAAGGAGGTAAACATGAGAAAACTATCATTATTTGCATTGACAGCCGCAGCGATTGTGGCAGCAACAGGTTCACCACTTCTTTCACAGGCAAGTGCACAAAAATCTGTTTGCGAACAGTTACAAAAAGATAATTGTATTATCGTTGGTGGAACGGTAAGCAGCAAAAACAACTTAAAAGATGTTCTTTCAAAGTTGGAAAAAGAGTTTGGAAATTGCAATTGGAATAGCTGTATTCCAGATGTTATTATTCCAGACAACAATCTTCCGGAAACACCGGAAACGGAAACACCGGGAACAGAAGAGAAAGAGGATACTCAGACTGCAGCGTATACAAAACGAGTGGTAGAGCTTGTGAATGTAGAAAGAGCAAAAGCGGGACTGAAAGAATTAACATTAGATAAAACAATAGAAGCAGCGGCGACTGTTCGTGCGAAAGAAATTGAAAAATCATTTTCCCATACAAGACCTGACGGCAGCGGATTTAGTACAGCATTAAAAGAGCAGGGTGTGACATATAGCGGTGCCGGAGAAAATATTGCATGGGGACAGACTTCGCCGGAAGCAGTTGTAAATGCCTGGATGAATAGTGAAGGTCACAGAGCCAACATTCTAAATTCTAAATTTACAAAAATCGGTGTAGGTCATTATCAGAATGCAAAAGGAACAAATTACTGGGCACAGTTATTTACTTATTAAGATTACAGTCCATAAATAAAGGGAAAGAGCAATGTGTGCATTAAAGGCATACGTTGTTCTTTCTTTTTCTTTATAAATTTGGTACGATAAAAAACTTACGGAAATGACTGTCTGTGTCAACATCCATCCTGAAACAGTCACCAAGAATGAAAAATAATGATTGAAAACTCTGTTCATTTGTTATATTATATTAAGTATGGCTTAAACTGTAGAATTTTATACTTTTTTATGGAACATTTGTAACAGTAAAAATATAGCTGAAAGGATGGATAACATGAATTACAAGGTTGGCGTTATTTCTGGTGACGGAATTGGTCCGGAAATAGTAAACGAAGCAAAGAAAGTCTTAGATGCAGTAGGAGTAAAATTTGGTCACAAATTTGAATATACTGAAATTCTAATGGGTGGAGCATCTATTGATGTACATGGCGTGCCACTGACAGATGAAGCTATTGAGGCTGCAAAAAGCAGTGACGCGGTACTGATGGGTTCCATTGGCGGTGATACAACGACTTCTTCATGGTACAAACTTCCGCCGGAATTAAGACCGGAAGCAGGACTGTTAAGGATTCGTAAAGCGTTAAACTTATTCGCAAATGTAAGACCAGCCGTATTATATAAAGAATTAAAGGGAGCATGTCCATTGAAAGATGAAGTGATCGGAGATGGATTTGATATGGTGATTATGCGTGAACTGACTGGAGGTCTTTACTTTGGAGAACGTAAGACGGTGGAAGAAAACGGTGTTATGAAAGCATATGATTCCCTTACATACGATGAAAATGAAATCAGAAGAATCGCAATTCGCGGTTTTGATATTGCCATGAAACGTAAGAAAAAAGTAACCAGCGTTGACAAGGCAAATGTATTAGATTCTTCCAGACTTTGGAGAAAGGTAGTAGAAGAAGTTGCCAAGGATTATCCGGAAGTAACTTATGAACATATGTTAGTGGATAATTGTGCTATGCAGTTAGTAAAAGATCCAAGACAGTTTGATGTTATTTTAACAGAAAATATGTTCGGTGATATTCTTTCAGACGAGGCTAGCATGGTAACAGGCTCCATCGGAATGTTAAGCTCTGCAAGCTTAAATGAAACAAAGTTTGGACTGTATGAACCAAGCCACGGTTCTGCTCCTGATATTGCAGGAAAGAATATTGCTAATCCAATCGCAACTATCCTTTCAGCAGCAATGATGCTACGCTATTCTTTTGATTTATCAGAAGAAGCAGATGCTATCGAAAATGCAGTAAAGAAGGTATTGGCGGACGGATATAGAACCATCGACATTATGGCAGACGGATGTACACAGGTTGGCTGTGACAAGATGGGGGATTTACTGGCAGAAAGAATTTAATGGAAAAGGAGAGAAAAAGATGAGAAGTGATGCAGTAACAAAGGGAATGCAGCAGGCTCCGCACAGATCATTATTTAATGCGTTGGGAATGACAAAAGAAGAAATGAACAGACCATTGATTGGTATCGTAAGTTCTTACAATGAAATCGTTCCGGGACATATGAATATAGATAAAATTGTAAATGCAGTAAAAATGGGTGTTGCAATGGCAGGTGGTACACCGGTCATGTTCCCGGCAATTGCCGTATGTGACGGTATTGCTATGGGACACACAGGAATGAAATACTCTTTGGTAACGAGAGATTTGATTTGCGATTCTACGGAATGTATGGCTATGGCACATCAGTTTGATGCGCTTGTTATGGTTCCGAATTGTGATAAGAATGTACCTGGTTTGTTAATGGCAGCAGCAAGATTAAATATTCCTACTGTATTTGTCAGCGGTGGACCAATGCTTGCAGGTAAGGTAAAAGGATGCAAGACTTCATTGTCTAGTATGTTCGAAGCAGTAGGCTCCTATGCAGCAGGTACTATGACTCAAGAAGATGTACTGGAATTTGAAGAAAATGCATGTCCTACTTGCGGTTCCTGTTCAGGTATGTATACAGCAAACAGTATGAACTGTTTAACAGAAGTGCTTGGTATGGGCTTAAAAGGCAATGGAACAATTCCGGCAGTGTATTCTCAGCGTATCCGCCTTGCAAAAGAAGCAGGTATGAAGGTTATGGAAATGTTGGAGAAGAATATTCGTCCAAGAGATATTATGACAGAAAATGCATTCCGCAATGCACTGACTGTAGATATGGCATTAGGCTGTTCTACAAACAGTATGCTCCATTTACCGGCCATCGCTCATGAGGCTGGTATTGAGATAGATTTAGATATTGCCAATGAAATCTCAGCAAAGACTCCGAACCTCTGCCATTTAGCTCCGGCAGGACATACATATATTGAGGAATTAAATGAAGCAGGCGGAGTATATGCTGTCATGAATGAATTAAATAAGAAGGGACTGCTTCATACGGATTGCATGACAGTAACCGGAAAGACCGTAGGAGAGAATATTGAGGGTTGTGTAAACAAGAATCCGGAAGTTATTCGTCCAATTGAAAATCCATACAGTCAGACAGGTGGAATTGCAGTGCTTCGTGGTAATCTGGCACCAGATACAGCAGTAGTAAAACGTTCTGCGGTAGCACCTGAAATGATGGTACATGAGGGACCGGCAAGAGTGTTTGACTGTGAAGAAGATGCCATTGCAGCCATTAAAGGCGGAAAGATTGTGGAAGGCGATGTTGTAGTGATTCGTTATGAAGGACCAAAGGGTGGCCCTGGTATGAGGGAAATGTTAAATCCTACTTCAGCTATCGCAGGTATGGGACTGGGTTCCTCTGTAGCGTTAATTACAGATGGACGATTCTCAGGAGCTTCCAGAGGGGCTTCCATTGGTCATGTTTCACCGGAGGCTGCTGTAGGTGGAAATATCGCTCTTGTGGAAGAAGGCGATATCATTAAGATTGATATTCCAAACAATAAGCTTGACTTTGTTATTTCTGATGAAGAATTAGAGAAAAGACGTGCAAAATGGCAGCCAAGAGAGCCAAAGGTTACAACAGGTTACTTAAAGCGTTATGCAGAATTGGTTACGTCTGCTAATAGAGGGGCTATCTTAGAGTTACCGAAAAAATAAAGTGAGGGAAGAAGATGCAGTTAACAGGTTCAGAAATCGTTGTAGAATGTTTAAAAGAGCAGGGCGTTGATACTGTTTTTGGTTATCCGGGTGGAGCGATTTTAAATATCTATGATGCATTATATAAACATGAAGAAATTAAACATATACTTACTTCACATGAACAGGGTGCATCCCATGCAGCAGATGGTTATGCCCGTTCCACAGGCAAGGTAGGTGTCTGCCTTGCTACGAGCGGACCGGGAGCAACTAATCTGGTTACAGGAATTGCCACCGCATATATGGATTCTGTTCCAATGGTGGCAATCACCTGTAATGTGGGGGTTCCGCTTCTGGGAAAAGATTCTTTCCAGGAAATTGATATTGTAGGTGTAACAATGCCTATCACAAAACATAATTTTATTGTAAAAAATATCAACGATCTGGCAAAGACGATTCGTAAGGCATTTATAATTGCGAAGACTGGAAGACCGGGACCGGTTCTTGTGGATATTACGAAAGATGTTACCGGTGCAGCCACAGAGTACATAAAAGAAACACCGGAGGCAGTGGAACGTAAGCCGTTGAAAAATCCGGAAGATATGAAAAAGGTGCTTGACTTTATCAGTGAAGCAAAGAAGCCTTATATCTTTGTAGGTGGTGGAGCAATTATTTCGGATGCTGCAAAAGAGGTAAATGAATTTGCAAAGAAATTAGATGCACCGGTTTGTGACAGCTTAATGGGCAAGGGGGCATTTGACGGAACAGATGCTTTATATACCGGAATGCTGGGCATGCATGGAACCAAGACAGCAAACTACGGTGTTACCGAATGTGATTTGCTTGTGGTAATCGGCGCACGCTTCAGCGACAGAGTTACTGGAAATGTACAGAAATTTGCTAAAAATGCAAAAATTGTACAGATCGATGTAGATGCCGCAGAAATTAATAAAAATGTGCTGGTAGATGCCTGTCTTGTAGGCGATGCCAAAGTGATTTTACGGGAATTATGTGATCGTATGAGTCAGCATGAAAATAAGGAATGGACAGACCACATTAAGGATATGATGAACAAATATCCGTTGACATATAATAAAGAAACCCTGACAGGACCTTATATAATTGAAAAACTTTATGAAGCAACAAAAGGTCAGGCAATTATTACGACAGATGTAGGTCAGCATCAGATGTGGGCAGCACAGTATTATAAATATACAGCTCCACGTACATTTCTTTCATCCGGTGGTCTTGGAACTATGGGATATGGTTTAGGAGCATGTATCGGAGCAAAAGTGGGAAATCCGGAAAAAACAGTAGTCAATATTGCGGGCGATGGCTGTTTCCGTATGAATATGAATGAACTTGCCACAGCATCCAGATATCAGATTCCGATTATTCAGATTGTTTTAAACAATCATGTACTTGGTATGGTACGTCAGTGGCAGACCTTGTTTTACGGAGAACGTTACTCCCACACCGTATTAAACGACCAGGTGGATTTTGTGAAAGTCTCGGAGGGTCTGGGGTGTGAAGCTTATAGAGTGACAAGTAAGGAAGAACTAGAGGAGGCTTTACAAAAAGCATTGCAGTCGAAGAGACCGGTTGTGTTAGATTGTGTCATCGACAGCGATGATAAGGTATTCCCAATGGTACCACCGGCAGCAGCGATTGAAGAAGTATTTGATGAATCGGACATGAAATAATAAAAATAAAGATACATTTTTAGGAGGAAAATAAAAAATGAGCAGAGTATATAATTTCTCAGCAGGACCAGCAGTTTTACCAGAAGAAGTGTTAAAGGAAGCAGCAGCAGAAATGCTTGATTACAACGGAACAGGAATGTCTGTAATGGAAATGAGTCATCGTTCCAAAGCTTTCGAAGAAATCATTCAGACAGCAGAACAGGATATTCGTGATTTAATGAATATTCCTGACAATTACAAGGTATTGTTCTTACAGGGTGGTGCATCCCAACAGTTTGCAATGATTCCAATGAACTTAATGAAGAATAAGGTGGCTGATTACATCGTAACAGGTCAGTGGGCTAAGAAAGCATGGCAGGAAGCTTCTAAATATGGTAAGGCAAATAAGATTGCTTCTTCCGAAGATGAAACATTCTCATATATTCCTGATTGCTCTGATTTACCAATTTCAGAAGATGCAGATTATGTTTACATTTGTGAAAACAACACAATTTATGGAACAAAGTTTAAAACACTTCCAAATACAAAGGGAAAAACTTTAGTAGCTGACGTTTCTTCCTGTTTCTTATCAGAACCTGTAGATGTAAGTAAATACGGAATTATCTACGGTGGAGTTCAAAAGAACGTGGGACCTGCAGGTATGGTAATCGTAATCATTCGTGAAGATTTAATTACAGATGATGTATTAGAAGGTACACCTACCATGTTAAAATATAAGACACATGCAGATGCAGGCAGCTTATACAATACACCGCCAGCATACAATATATATATCTGTGGTAAGGTATTTAAATGGTTAAAGAAAATGGGCGGCTTAGAAAAGATGAAAGAGCTGAACGAAAAGAAAGCAAAAATCCTTTATGATTTCTTAGACGAAAGCAAGTTATTCAAAGGAACTGTTCGTAAGGAAGATCGTTCTTTGATGAATGTACCATTTGTAACAGGTGATGCTGACATGGATGCTAAATTTGTAAAAGAAGCAAAAGAAGCAGGATTCGAGAACTTAAAAGGACACAGAACAGTAGGTGGTATGCGTGCAAGTATCTACAACGCAATGCCAATCGAAGGTGTTGAAAAATTGGTTGAATTCATGAAGAAATTTGAAAAGGAGAATGCATAAAATGTATAAATATAATTGCCTAAACCCAATTGCAGCCTGTGGACTTGACTTATTTACAGGAGATTATGCAAAAACAGAAGATGTAAATGAAGCATCAGCTATTTTAGTAAGAAGTGCAGCAATGCATGATATGGAATTATCGGATAACCTTTGTGCAGTGGCAAGAGCCGGAGCTGGTGTTAACAATATTCCGTTAGATAAATGTGCAGAAAAGGGTATTGTAGTATTTAATACTCCCGGAGCGAATGCAAACGGTGTAAAGGAAATTGTAATTGCAGGTATGTTATTAGCGTCCAGAGATATCTTAGGCGGCATCGAATGGTGTAAAGAAAATGCTTCTGATGAAAATATAGGAAAGGCAGCAGAGAAGGCTAAGAGTAAATTTGCCGGAACAGAAATTAAAGGTAAAAAACTCGGTGTAATCGGACTTGGAGCCATCGGTGTATTAGTTGCGAATGCTGCAAAGCATTTAGGAATGGAAGTATATGGTTATGACCCATATATTTCTGTGAAGGCAGCATGGAACTTATCCAGAGATATTAAGCATGTATCTGATGTAAATGACATTTATAAAGAATGTGATTTCATCACAGTACATGTACCATTATTAGATTCTACAAAGCAGATGATTAATAAGGAAGCTATTGATATGATGAAAGATGGTGTTATCGTATTAAACTTTGCAAGAGATTTGCTTGTAAATGAAGAAGATATGGTAGCTGCATTGGCAGAAGGCAAGGTTCGCAAGTATGTATCTGATTTTGCAAACCCAACTACAGCAGGCAAGGAAGGCGTTATCTTAACACCACATCTTGGAGCATCAACAGCAGAGTCCGAAGACAACTGTGCAATTATGGCGGTAGAAGAAATCATGGACTACATGGAAAACGGAAACATCAAGAATTCCGTAAATTACCCTGCATGTGACATGGGTGTATGTGCAAGCGCAAGCCGTGTTGCAGTATGTCATAAGAACATTAAGAATACCATCAGTAAGATTACAAATATTTTTGGTAATGCTGATATTAATATTGCAAACATGGTGAATGTAAGCCGTGGTGATTATGCATATTCTTTACTTGACCTAGAAGCTGCTGCAACAGATGCAGTATTAGATGAACTGAAAGCTGCGGAAGGTGTGCTTAAAGTTAGAGTAGTTTGCTAAGAGAATGGGAAAGAAAAATGTTATAGTATCTATATTTTTGGCAGGAGCAATACTGGCCGGTGGATTTTCTACAAAAGTATGGGTACAAAGCTCAGACATAAAAAACAGTATTACTCCGGAGGTTCTGGAAAGACAATAGTTGTTATATCACTAGAACTGACATAAAGAACAGTATTACTCCGGAAGTTCCTGAAGAGAAAAATAAATATAAGATATGAAGTAATATATGGAAAAGCTGTCGGGCTATTTGTGAAAAAGCAAATAGTCCGGCAGTTTTTTTATGCAAATATAAAAATGTTAAATAGTTGTAATAATTAAACGAATGCCATATAATAGAAAACATATGGAGAAGATAAAATAATAAAATGTAGAATAGTATATAAATGTGTCAAAATAGTGAGAGAAATGTAATACTGCAGCTTGTGAGTAATATAGGAGAAGAGCAATATTTAAATGTATAAAAGGGGAGAAAATTATGACATTTGTTGGTGAAGGAATTAAGGAAAAATTTTGTTAATATAGAACTTGTGGAGTAGGGGGAAGGACATTATTTCAAAAAATGTAAAAAAGCATTATAGAAGAGAAAGGGTGGAAATTCCTCATGAATTGATAGAAAAAGAGGTGCGTGTAAAAGAGATAAAGGCTTTGATATATGAAAATGTTTTTGACAGCAAGATGTTTTGGATATGAACCAGAGAGGGGTATAGAAACGAAAGCTGTAGATGCTACAAAAGTATTTGCCGCAACAGATTACATGCAATTGAAAAAAATGATACCATTAAAACCATTAACGGCATACCCAAAGCACAGTTGCAAGAAATCTATCATACCGGAGCAAACGGAGTACAGGCAGTTTATGATATACTGACAGCGACCGCGAAAGAGGCAGTGGGTAATACAAGTACAATCGAAATGCAGGTAGAGGTACGAATGTAAGCAATAACGTCCATTGATATTCTAATCGTAAATTTATCTGCAAATTGAAATGTTCAATTATAGATAAGTTTACGAGTTGCTAAAATTGTAAACGAAAAGAAATAGCATAAAGAGAACAAAGCAAAAAACAAGGAGGAAATGTATTATGGCATTTGTAAGTGAAAGAATTAGAGAAGAAGATAGGGAGTATTTTAATTCTATTGGTTTTACTCAACTGGCAATAAATAAACCAGTACGTCCGTTTTGGTGGGTGATAGATAGAGAAAGGGAAATTATAATGACAGGTAGAGGAGGTGTGTTTGCAGAACCAACAGAGGGATATCAAATATATTATATGAAGAATTTTGTTAATATAGAACTTGTGGAGTGTGGGGAAGGAGATTATTTCAAAAAAAATGTAAAAGAACATTACAGAATAGAAAGAGTGGAAATTCCTCATGAATTGATAGAAAAAGGGGTAAGCGTAAAAGAGATAAAGG
>JBNMLC010000010.1:0-105361 GCA_050874665.1 Lachnospiraceae bacterium
AATTCCTTAGTCGCTTCTTGGGAGGGGTTAGGAATGGTATTATAGTTAAAAATATACAAAACTCTTATGGGGTTCTATTTGGTTTTGTTGTCTAATATTTACAAAATCAAATTTTTTTCTAAAAAATTCTTGCAATTTTCAATACATTGCGGTGTCTAACGGGCAAAAAATTAGGCTCTAAAATAAATGTTGGGGTAACGAATTATATTTGATGTTTGTTATCCCAACATTTTTTGTTATGATAAAAGAAAAACCCCCAAGCGCAACCGTCTACCAAACAACACACTTGGAGGTACATCAAAGATGTATAGTTATTGTAGCAACAATCTCTTAAACATTAAAGATGTTTTTATAAAAAAAGTTGTTCATGCCGATTTTTTTGTTAAAGTTTTCATCGAAACCAGGCCTTCACCACAGACTTGTCCGTCTTGCGGCTCAATTACCAAAAGAATTCATGACTATCGGCTACAAACGGTTAAGGATCTTCCTTTTCAGACAAAACACTGTTTTCTTGTTCTTCGAAAACGCAGATACGTCTGCTCCTGTGGCAAGAAATTCTACGAGAATTATTCCTTTTTGCCACGCTATCTTCATAGAACAAATCGATTGACTGCCTTTATCGCCGATTGTTTTCATGAACAGCAAAACATTACCACAATCGCTCGCAGAGCAAATGTTTCTACTGCAACCGTAAATCGAATTCTTGACACAATTCACTTTCCAAAAATGAAGCTGCCCGAAGTTCTTTCGATTGACGAATTTAAAGGCAATGCCGGTAATGAAAAGTATCAATGCATTCTTGTTAATCCCATAAAACACAGAGTTCTTGATATTCTCCCCGGCAGAAGCCATCAATGTTTGACACAATACTTTTATTCATTTTCTAAAAAGGATCGTTTAAGGGTAAAATTTTTTGTTTGTGATATGTGGCAACCTTATGTAGACGTCGCGCAAATATATTTTCCTAATGCTAAGATTGTGATTGACAAATATCATTTCACAAGGCAAACCGGATGGGCAATCGAATCCGTTCGGAAAAGGCTTCAAAAATCAATGCCTAAAAAGCTACGAAAATACTTCAAGCATAGTAGAAGGCTGATTTTAACCCGCTACCATCGTTTGAGCAATGAGAAAAAGCGGGAATGCGATCTGATGCTTTTGTACAATGATGATCTACGGAAAGCCCACTATCTAAAAGAAAAGTTCTACGAAATCTGCCAGAATCCCAAATACTCCGAACAGCGAACAGACTTTTGGGATTGGATAAAAGAAGCAGAAAGTTCCGATATTCCAGAGTTCGAAAAGTGCGCAAAAACCTATCGAAACTGGAGCAAATACATCCTGAATGCTTACAAATATTCTCACATATCAAACGGACCAACCGAAGGATTCAATAATAAAATCAAGGTCCTAAAGCGAACTTCGTACGGTATAAGAAACTTTGAACATTTCAGGACACGAATACTAATGGTAACTAATTAATTTTCAGATGGGCGCTTGAGGGTTTGTTTTCCATGCCCTAAATCATAACAAATCACACCAAATATAAAAACAGCTCCAAATCCAGTAATGGGGCGCGATTCAAAGAATCACACCCCAAAACTTGACATAGAGCCAAAAATTAGAGCCAGCCTTTCGGCTGACCCTGTCCTATCCCAAGCTTTTCTCTGTTCTTATGATACAATATCCTTCGTGCAAGCCAAAGCTAAAGCACCTGGTCCGATATGGCAGGATACGCTTAAGGATAACGGATCCATATGTATCGGAACCCCCGGAAATTCTTTTTCCACTTCTTCTTTAAATTCTAATGCAGCTTCAATGTTCTTAGTATATGCAATCTGAAGCTTAATTCCCTTATTTCCACCCTCCGGACAGAATCTTGTAGCAAGGTCGTTTTTAATCGCATTTATCATGGTTACTTTAGCCTGCTTCATAGTACGTGCTTTTGAGAATGCATCCAATTTTTCTCCCTGAATCTGCAGGACCGGTTTGATTTTTAGCAATGTTCCCAATGCCGCTGCTGCCGGAGTAATGCGTCCGCCTTTTTTTAAATATTTTAAAGTATCTACTGTAATATATATACTTGAATCAAATCTGGTGTCTTCTAATAACTTCTTAATTTCCTCACCACTTTTTCCTTTTTGAACCAGTGCCCGGGCATCTATTGCTGACTGACGCTGCGTAACGGAAATTCTCTGGTTGTCCACAACAAATACCTTTCCCTCATATTCCTGCGCCAGCATCATGGCAGTCTGACAAGAACCGCTCAATCCGCTTGACATAGGAATATGTACAATCTGCTCATATTCCTTTAACATTTCATTCCACAAGGAAGTAACGCTTTCAATAGATGGTTGTGATGTAGAAATATTTGAACCTTCCGTTAATTTTTCATAAAATTGCTCTTGGGTTAAGTCTATATCTTCAAGAAATGTTTCGTCATTAATATTAAATGGCATTGGAAGAACCGTAATTCCCAATGTTTTCGCCTCTTCCTGCGTAATTCCACTATTACTATCCGTAATAACTGCTATCTTACTCACATGAATTCTCCTTTTCGTTTCAGTTCTTTTATCATCATAATATAAATCCTGATAACTTGCAAGTTTTTTCATTCTTGCCTGTATATCTGCTTTTTTTCCACCAGCATAGCATTGATTTCTGCACCAATCAGCATAATATACATACACATATATAACCAAAGCATTACAATAATCAACGTCGTAAGGCTGCCATACATATTGCTCATATTGCTGAAATAATCTACATACACAGAAAAGGCAAAGGAGAATAATGACCAGGCAATTGCTGTGAACGCTGCTCCTGGGAGTTGGAATTTAAATTGCATTTTAGTATTTGGCATAAAATGATAGATTACTGCAAAAAGCAACGCCAAAAACAACACTGTGATTACATATCTATTTCTTAAAATCGCACCTGTAATATTACCGACCAAAGGAATCTTAACAACCAAAAGTGCCTGAATCTTATTTCCAAATACTACCAAAATCAGCAGTAATAAAATAGCCAAAATAATCAGAATCGTATAAAACGCACCATACGCACGTAGCATCAGGTAGTTTCTGGTTTCCTTCACATCAAAAACAGAATTGAGTCCTTGAATAATAGCTGTGACTCCCTTTCCTGCCGTCCATAAAACCACAATGGCAGATATAGAAATTACCGTACTGGATTTTCCGTATATTTCATCTACAATAGAAATAACCAATGGATCAATGGAGGACGGAAACACATCTACAAAAAGTGACAAGACATCCGATTTATGTAGGGAGGTAAATTGAATTAACGTAAACAAAAGCATCATACATGGTATAAAAGATAACATAATAAAATATGCTGTTTTGGCTGCATATGCACTTACATGTTTTTCGTTTAACTCATTCGTAAAATTTTGAATTTTTTCATATAGTCTTAATAACTTTAACAGCATATTTATCACCCGATTTAATATAATTTTTTCAACTGGATTCCCTCGTAGAAAAATTTCAGAATCTCTTCGTAGGTTTTTCCTTTTGCTGCCATAGATTTCGCTCCATTCTGACTCATTCCCGCACCATGACCATAACCACCACCGGACATTTCATATGCCACTATCGTTTCATTATCTTCTTCATCCATTACAGGAAGTACTGTGGTATATGCACTTGGCAGCATAGATAGACTGTCTACATACGTTCCATCATTTCTCTTTAAATTTGTATTCACAGGTGCCAGAAATAAACGGATATTATATTCCGTCAGCACTTTTACCGTATTTTTACTTCCCTTAATAATCATCTCCGTGGCAACCCCGCCCTTGCCACGCTTTGTTATATTAATTGACTTTATTGTACCCACAGTGTCAATAGGAACGCTTTCATATACGCCATCCTCGTTACGCGTGAGAATGTTATCATGATTAGCCTCGTATCGGCTCATCATGTTATGATCAATATTTCTCTTTAACTGTTGCAACGTAACTCTGGTGCTCCAACGGTACCATTGTACATCGCTATCGTAAGCAGGATATGTTTTATTCTTAATAAAGTCGCTAAATGCCTCCTCTGTGGTTAAATCCAGATACTCTCTGTTTTCATTAACCGTATGACTCGTAATATATGGTTTTTCTTCCGCCGAATCCCAGATTCCGGCATCTGTAGTTACTCCACACGACGTTGAATAATAGTATGCATCGATAACTTCATCATTATAAACTGCCACCTCACCGCATGTTTCCTTTACAGCTCTGGTTGCATCTTCATTCGCCTCTATGTTGTGATACACCTGATAGCTTACACTATCATCCACATGTGCCCCATACTGTGCATATCCATTATACAAGATTTGATTATAAGCATAACTTCTTGCACATACCGCCTGTGTTTTCAAAGCTTCAATACCATAATTCTGAGGCATCTCACTAGGAACCACATCATATAAATATTCCTCTAACAATACTTCATTGACAACAAGCATTTTTCCGTTCATTTTCGTAATCTCAAATTTTCCGCGATAAGACGGTTTCCCACAAGCTCGTTCTATAGACGTCAATGTTATCCTTCCGGTACTGTTTACCGGTGTCACATATACTCTGCCCTCTTTCATCTTTTCACAATCGACAGTCAGTTCCAACGTATCTCCGGCTGCCAGTTTTTCTTCGGTATCTCCATATTTTACCAGAGCATCTTCGGTCACTTGAAGTTCCACTTTATCATGGAAAATATCTGCATATCCGGTACTTTTAATTAAAACCCTGATATTCTGCATATCCGGTGTTTTTCTAACTAAAGCTGCACATAGTTTTCCATCGCCTACTACAAACTCTGCCAAATCATAGCCTACTACCAAATCCCTTTTTCCGCCAACCGAAAGTTCTGCATATGTTCTATAAATTGAAAATCCTTCATCATATGCAAGTTTTCCATAACCCTCAATTTCAATTCCATCTTCACTTAAGGATAACACTTTACCGTGAATCAAATCCTTTTTTAAGGCAACATTTTTTACCTTTCCATTTCCAACAGTGATGTCTCCAATAGATTCATTTATATCTTCCTCTAACGGCACATCAGTTAATTCCACATAGCCGTCCATAGTGTAAATCAAAAGCACATTATCTTTGCATTTCTCCAGCCAGACATTTTTTACAATTGCATCTTCTTTATTTTCAGTGATTTTATAAATCATAACTTTATCATACATCAGGTATTTATTGTTTTTGTATTTTTCTTTTGATATATCTATTCCTTGATACTCTACTAAGCCCTTTTCTGTGTAAACCTTATTTTCCTGTTCTGCTTCAGAGGCTTGTGCAATAATCGTATAATCTGCCTCATACACCAGTTCAGACATTTTAAGCTTCTCAACACATGCCATATATATGGTAAACCATTCTGTCTCTGTCAGCTTTTTCTTTTCCCCTTTACCTGTAATCGGATACACTGCTGCACTGCCGCATAACTGACTGTATATTTCTCTTCCCTTAGCAACAGTAACGTATTTGTTACCATTCCAGAAATCATCTTCAAAGGTTTTGTCGGTGATATATTGCAGGAGTCTGGAAGCATCTTCCGATGTAATGTATTCTCCCTCCTCGTTGTGATTTTTATTGCTATTGACCGCTACTACTACCATAATACCCAATAACAACATACACAAAACAATTGCAATACACTTTTTTCGGATTCGTTCATCTTTCATATCACTAAATTTCAATTTTTTGCCTCCCTATTCTCAGCAAGATATCTCTTTCCTATAGAGTAAAAAATGGGAAGCAAATTGCTTCCCATTTTAATAACCCAAAATGCCGTTTCCTGCACTTTGACGCCTAGCAGAGCTAGGTGGGTAACCGCAACATTTCTTCCGTCTTCCGCTGCACAATGACGGCTTGACTTCCAATTTGCAATATAGGAATCCCATAAACGTAAATGTAGGTTCAAAATAGCAGGAGCATCGAACACCTCAGGAACTATTCATGTTTTGATTATACCTTAGTATATGCTGATTTTCAAGCATTAATTCTAAACTCGTAAAGAAAATGTAATATTTCTCTATATCTCACAAAATTTAAATTTAATTCTCTGTACATATATATCTTGACAAATTCCAAAGAATGGTTCTATATACAAAATCACCGTGTTCCATAGAACACGGTGATTCCTGAATTTATCTGATATTTTCAGAATAATTATACTTCTGAAACAACTTTCTTAAGAGCTTCTAATGCTTCTTCTGGAAGTTTATCATATCCTTCTTTATTCTTTGCAAATCCTTCTACAGCATTTACACGGTTCTGCATAGCAGCCTTTAATGCTTTCACATATTCCGGATCATTTAAGTCTGGTGTAAAGTCACCTGTCTTGCCCTGCCAATCGTACATGATTTCAATATCTTCGAAGTTGCCCCATTTTTCAAATTTAGCTTTTCCTTCAACGATTGTTTCAAGAATTCCTAAAGTATCTTCTTTCTGACACTTATGACCCATGAAGTCACCTGTGTTTACAATGTAGCAATCTACATTCTTTTCTTCTACTAACTTCTTGAACTTTTCATAATCATTTACTAATGGGTATGTTCTAAATGGGTTAGCATAAGGAACAATTCTTAATGCATTTAAGTCTGTACCTGCTGCAACACGTTCTGCAGTAGAAGTCTTTGTTGCAAGTGTAGCACCCATTACAGAAGCTAATGCAGCACCTTTTAACTTAACTACTGGTGGAATTGTAGGATCTTTCATAATCCAGAAAATTGCATTTACAGGAGCATCAATCTTATCTACACGGTTTGGTGACCATAATTTAGATTTAATAGCACGTCCATTACCATTTCTGATATCTTCTGTAACTAACTGAAGTTTACCGTTTTCATCTAATGTTGCAGAACAGTTCTGTGCTGTTAATAAATATTCATTATCAGGACATCCTGTAGGATAATCTGCTGTCTTATCAAAATATGTTGGTTCTAATGCTACAGAAGCACATGTATCTGTATTGATAATAAATGCATCATCATGAAGAACTTTGATACCACCAAATGCATCATATTTTCCATCATGTTTTGCATGTGTCAATGTAGATTTACCTGATCCTGATAATCCGTATACAGATGCAACGAACTTCTTTCCGCCTTCTAATGAGTATTCTTTCTGTCCACCATGACAGGATGCATAACCATTTCTGTTAGCAAGAGCCCAAGCCATTGTAAGTGTACCTTTCTTATGTTCACCGAAATATCTCATACCAAGAATTGCTGCACAGTTTTCGTTTGTATCAAAATAGCAAAGTGTAAGTGGATCACTTAAGCAACTATAATCAACATCTGGTGCATCATGTGGAGCCCACTGTGGATCTGAGAAAATATAAATATCCGGTTCTTTTCCATCTCCAACCGGTCTGGAAGTTTTGTACATTTTAACATACTCATCTGACATGTACTGGAAGTTAATCATCCAGTTATAAAGAATGTTTTCTTCTCCTTCCGGAATCAGAAGATGAGCTTTTACCATAAATTCAGGATCAAGACCTACGAAACATTCTGCATGATACATTGTTTTCCAACGTGTTTCATAGACTGCATCCATAACTACTTTATCAAGCTTAACTTCATCTACACCCGGTTCGCCTTTGATACGACGAGCTGCCGCATAACGTCCTGTTACTGCTCCATCATTGAATAATAATACTTTTGCATCTTTTTCAAGACCAAAGGTTTCACCATCTTTTACAGGCATATCTGTAACAATTGTTCCAGGTGAATTTTTAGCTAATTCATAAGCTTCCTTTAAAGTATTTACTTTTACTACGTTATTTCCGTAGAAAGCAGCTTCGATAATAGAACGTGTTTTTGAAAAACCCGGTTTTCCTGCACCAATTTCAGAAATTGGATAATAAGCTTTTGTTGACATTTTGTGTCCTCCTTCATGATTTTATATTTCACTTTTAAAATTTAAAAAGTGGAAAGCCATACTGAAAATCCCCCAGCTATGCCCACCATTTGCTCATGATTATCGCATTTTTTTTGAAATTTGTCAATAATCCCTACCATTTTTTGCGTCTTTTTATATAAATTTAATATAACTCTTCTGATGATTCACACGTTTCCATATGAATTTCTTTGGTATATTCTGCCAGCCATTCCTGCTCTTTCACGCTCATATGTGGTGCCAGTTTTTCGTATACCAACTTTTGATATGCATTTAGCAGTTTAATATCCCTGCTTTCCATGTAAGCAGTATCTATTGCCTCTCGATCTACCGGCACAAAAGTAAGGCACTCAAACTTCATAAACTGCCCCCACTCGTTTTGTACATCTTTTACACACAGCAATTCATTCTCTATTCTTATACCATACTGATTTTCAAGATAAACTCCCGGTTCATCTGTAGTAATCATTCCTTCTTCTAAGACACACTCCGGCAGTATTTTACTTTGCTTCCATCGAAATGCATTCGGCCCTTCGTGAACGTTCAAAATGTGTCCTACCCCATGTCCGGTTCCACAACGATAATCTACGAGGTGTTCCCATAATGGGCCTCTCGCAAGAATATCCAGATTTCTTCCTGTACAACCATACAAAAAACGTGCATTCATAAGCCGCAGCATTCCCACCAGTGTCAATGTGTAATGTTTTTTCATTTCAGGCGTCAGACTACCCGTTACAATAGTTCTTGTTACATCTGTTGTTCCCTCTTTGTACTGTCCTCCGGAATCCACCAAGAGAAATCCTTTCTTTTCTATTACTGCACTATTGTCTTGTTTTGCACTATAATGCATCATAGCTGCGTTTGCACCATAAGCTGAAATAGTTTCAAAACTCAAATCAAAACAATTCTCTGTATTCTTTCGCAATTGTTCCAGATAATTTTGTGCCTCATATTCTGTAATACCTGTACCTGCATTACATTTTACATAATGAATAAATCTAGTAACTGCCAATCCATCTTTTATATGAGCCTTTCTTGTATTCGTAATTTCTGTTTCATTTTTCACCGCTTTCATTTTCGTGGATGGATTCATACGGTTTTTAATCACGCATTTTTTAGGGATACTTTGAAACAGGGCATAATTTATGTTTTTTTTATCCAGTAAAACAGTATTGTCCTCTCCAATTATCGCCACATCTTTATAGATTTCTTCATAACTTCTGCAGATTATATTATTTTCTCTTAAATATATTCTGACCGATTCATCGACTGCTTCTTTTGCTGTATAAAGACAAACTTTATCTTCTGTAATGAGCGCAAAAGCTAAAAATACAGGATTATATCTTACATCATTTCCTCGCAAATTAAATATCCACGCAATATCATCCAGAGAAGCTATCACATGTACCTGTGCACCCTCTTTTTTCATCTCACTTCTTATTCTTTTTATCTTATCTAATGTGCTTTCTCCTGTCTGCCATGCTTCTAATGCAAAAATTTTTTCTTTCGATATGGCTGGCCGCATCGACCATATTTCATCGATAAGGTCATTTTGATAATTCATTTTTACATTAGAGCATTTTGCTTTTTCTAACAAAGCTTCTATAAAAGAAGCAGGTACTACTCTTCCATCAAACCCTAACGTATCGTGTTTTTCCATATATACTTCTATATATTCTTCTTCTGTTGGAATGTTTGCTTCTCCACATTTAAACAAATGAATCCCCGTATCTTCCAATTCATGTTCCGCCTGTATATGATATCTTCCATCGGTAAAAAGACATGCCTCTTCTTTCGTCACTACCAGACTTCCTGCCGAACCCGTAAAGCCACTCATATACTCCCTGCATTTAAAATACTCCCCTACATATTCCGACTGATGGAAATCGGCTGTAGGAATATAATACAAGTCGATTTTTTGTTGTTTCATTCGTTCTCGCAATTGTTCAATTCTATCCCTTATCATGATTCATAGCCTCCTGATTCTTTGCCTTGAAGAAGTGCAATTCCGGAACTTGTACCTAAACGCTCACAGCCTGCCGCCAAAAATTCTTCCATATCTTTCACGCTTTTTATACCACCTGCTGCTTTTATCTTCACTTTAGGGCCAATATATTTTTTCATTAACAATACATCTTCCATTGTTGCACCACCACTTCCAAAACCTGTTGAAGTTTTGATATAATCGGCTCCTGCGTTTGTCACTACTTGACACATTTTTATTTTTTCTTCTTGTGTCAGATAACAAGTTTCAATAATCACCTTAAGTATTTTATCTTCGCAGCACTCCTTTAATGCACGAATTTCGTTTTCTATTTTTTCAAAATCCTTATTTTTTACATCACAGATATTGATTACCATGTCAATTTCCGAAGCGCCCTCCGCAAGCGCCTGTTTTGTTTCTGCTAACTTTGCCTGCGTATTGCAATATCCCAATGGAAATCCGACTACTGTACAAATATTTATTTTATCCTGAAATGTTTCTTTCACTCTTTTAATATAGCAGGACGGAATACAGACCGAAGCTGTTTGAAAAGTAATTGCCTCTTTACAGAGTTGTTCTATACTTTTCCAATCTGCCATTGGTTTTAACATTGTATGGTCAATATGTTTTACTATCTCTTCTTTCTTCATTTTGCTTCCTCCTCTTTCTTAAAAACAGCATAAGTATATAGCACTTATCACGATTTTTCAATACTTCTCCCTATATTTTTATTGAAAACGCACAAAATATATAGTAAAATGTAACTAGATTACGCAGGGTAAGTAAATGCAATTTGCCCAAATCAAGGAGGAAAGAATATGACATTAGAAACTATCAAGATTTTAATTTGTGACGATTCCATTCTGGCTCGTAAAAAACTGAAGGATTTTCTTCTTTCCATTGGGTGTACACAGATTTTAGAGGCCGCTGACGGTCAAAAAGCTATTGATACATACAAAGAAGAAAAACCTGATATTGTATTTTTAGATATTGTTATGCCGGTGAAAGATGGAATCTCAGCCGTAAAGGAAATTATTGCTTTTGATGCTTCGGCTCATATCGTTATGACATCATCTGTAGGAACACAGCAAAATTTAAAGGAGGCCTTAAAAGCAGGAGCGAAAGATTTTATACAGAAACCTTTGGATAACAATCAGATTCAACATGTACTCGAGGCGAAGATAAAAGGGGGGGTATAAATGTTTTCACAATTTTTTGGCAATTATTTGTTAAACCAGAACCTTGTAACGCCTGCACAATTGACGGAAGGGATTCAGGAGGTTCAGAAAATACATAAAAAAATCGGGGAGCTTGCAGTCCGTTATGGTTATCTTACTGAAGAACAGGTAGAACAGATTCACATTTTACAGACAACAAATGATAAACGTTTTGGGGAACTTGTAGTAGAATGTGGCTATATGAATGAAGTAGAAATGGAAAAGCTCCTCGCTCTACAGCATAATGATTACGAATTATTATGTAAAGTATTAATAGATAATAAAGCTCTTACTAAGGCAGACTGTACACACGCACTAAATGAGTTCAAAGCAAATTACAAATTAGATGATTTAGATAGCCTGACCTTATTACAGACCACAAAAATAAATATATTAATCAATGATTTTTATAACTTAACCCAGTTAGATCATGCACCTGTTTTTATGAAATATCTTACTCTTCTGTTTAATAATATTACCCGTTTTATCGGAAGTGACTTTACGCCATACAAGGAATTTATTATGACAGAACCAACGAATTTAAAGTATTTTTCCCAAAATATCACTGGTTCGTTTTCTGCCTGTTCCGCTGTATATGCTTCTGAAGAAACATTTATCGGAATGGCTTCTAGATATGCACAGGAAGAATTTACCGAATTTGACGAATATGTACAGGCCTCTATTTGCGATTTTTTAAATCTTCACAATGGACTGTTTACCGTCAATGCTTCGAACGATATGCAATTAGAGCTTATGTTAGAACCACCTTTAGAAGATACTTGCGAACTTGATTTTTCAACAACAGTATATTGTATACCGATTAGTTTTTCCTTTGGTACGGTTAATTTTGTTATTGCCAATATTTAAATCTAATCTAAAATGGATTATGATTATACATTGAAAGCTGCAGTTTCACGGTTTTCCATCCGTAAAAACTGCAGCTTATTTTATTATGTCCGCCCTATTTAAATTCCAAGGAATTTCTTTACAACATCTTTCATTTCATTTACTTCGCATACAGTATCATGTAATACTTTTGCAGAACGAATTTCTTTGATTGCATTTGGCTCTGCCACACCGGAAATTTTTGTAAGTTCATCAATTAACGCAAAGTCTTCCATACCTTCATACTTTGAATCAATTGCAGACATTACCGCTCTTGCAAACTTGTATGGACTTGCTGTACTTGCAATTACAGTTTTTCTTGTATCATTTGTATCAGCTTTGTATTTTTTGTATACTTTTGCTGCTACTGCTGTGTGTGTATCTAATACATAATTTGCAGCATCGTAAACTTCTTTAATGACATCTGCTGTTTCCTTTTCTGTTGCATAATTTCCGTAGAAATCAGCTAACTGAGCCTTCATTTCGGCTGTGATTTCATACTTACCATTCTCTGTTAATGCCTTCATAAATTCAGCATTCTTCTCTGCATCATTTCCGGCAATACGATAAATCAATCTCTCTAAGTTGCTGGAAATCAAAATATCCATAGACGGAGATGTGGTTAAGATAAAATCTCTGTTCTTATTGTAACAGCCTGTAGAAAAGAAATCATACAGTACTTTATTATCGTTTGAAGCACAAATAAGCTTCGCAATCGGAATTCCCATATTTTTAGCATAGAATGCTGCTAAAATGTTTCCGAAGTTTCCTGTTGGTACTACCACATTGATTTCTTCACCATTTTTGATTTCGTTGTTGGCAACCATTTTAGCATATGCATATACATAGTAAACTACCTGTGGCACTAAACGTCCAATATTGATAGAGTTTGCTGATGAGAACTGGAATCCTGCCTGATCCATTACTCCTGCCAACTCTTTATCGCCAAAGATAGCCTTCACTCCGCTCTGTGCATCGTCAAAGTTTCCTTTAATTCCAACAACAAATGTATTATCACCCTTCTGTGTAACCATCTGTTTTTCCTGTACAGGGCTTACACCATTCTTTGGATAGAATACAATAATTTTGGTTCCTTTTACTTCAGCAAATCCTGCCAAAGCAGCTTTTCCTGTATCACCTGAAGTTGCAGTCAAAATAACAATATCATTTTTTACGTCATTTTTCTTAGCTGCTGTAGTCATTAAATGTGGCAAAATGGATAATGCCATATCTTTAAATGCAATAGTTGCACCGTGGAATAATTCTAAATAATAAGCATCTTCTGCCTTTACCAATGGTGCAATCTCTTTGGTGTCAAATTTAGAATCATATGCATTATTAATACATGTTTTTAACTCGTCCTCTGTAAAATCTGTCAAAAACAGCTTCATCACTTCATAGGCTGTCTGCTTATAATCCATTTTAGAAAGTTCCTCAATGGTAACACCTAATTTCGGAATACTTGTAGGAACAAATAAACCTCCATCGTCTGCCAAACCTTTCAAAATAGCCTTTGAAGCTGTTACAGGTTCTGAATTACTTCTTGTACTTTTGTATAACAATTCCATCTTCTTCATCCTTTTCTTTTATAAACTAAGGTTTCTGTACTTCTACATACACCGCTATGGCTTAGTATATCATAGATTATCTATTGAAACAAGAAAAAGATTATCACATTTTTAATTTCTGTGTAAACTTATGGTAATGTATAAAATTCATGTCCACCATAAGCAAACAGCCATTTTAAATTTTTATCAAACCAACTCATATTATCCGGATCTGCCTTAGAACGTGCTGAAAAAAATAATGCACCCTGAGAATTATCCTCTCCTGCAAGCACCATATCCACAGCCTCTACCGTTTCACTGCTGATTTGAACACTCTCAAATCTTCCATCCATCGTCGGGGAAAATTGTGCGTGACCCCCTGATTTTTGAAATACTACTTCCTCAACAGTATTGGGAAATGAAGGGTGATTTACTCTGTTTATAATTACATTGGCCACCAGCTTCTTACCCTCAATTCCTTCTCCAGATGCCTCTGCCTCCACAATTCTTAAAAGTACCTGATAGCTTTGCTCCGTCCAGACCGCTGCATTACTAATGCATGCCATTTCTGCTTTTGGTGCAGGTGTCGGTGTCGGCACTGCTGTAGCTGTTACTTCCGGCTCGGCCGGTGTGATTTCTCTTTCTTTACTCTGCTTGTATTCTATTTGCCCGGATTCACGGACAAAACCCTCGGTATCTCTTACGGAAACGCTTACAATTTCTTCTGTCTGCAAAAGCAGTTCCTCATCACTGCTTTCTACTGTCTTTACCAGTATTCCCGAACCTTGTGGTTTCATTGTGGCTGACTTATTTTTACCAGAACCTCCAAATTCCTTCGAATTAAAAGATATCAGTGCTATCACTGCTGCTCCTGTCATAAGTACCGCACAATTTCTATAAGCCTTCTTGGAAACATTGCTTATAATCCCCCAAACCTTCTGGAAGACTTTGTAAATTTCCTGCATATCTCTACCTCGCATTCCTTTCCGCTGTAACAGTATTACTTACAGCTTATTTTTGGTCATCAGGAATTCAACTCTCTATCAATCCTGTTCATTCCTGCTATGCAGCCAATTTCTGCTTAGTGCATTTGAGATACTTGTTTTAATATACGGAACACTTCCCTTTCTGTCAATACGATTTGGTTATTTTTGGGAAATGTACCCCACTTACTTTTTCTTTATTTTTATATGCTTATGCATTTTTAATAATTTTCAAGCAAAAAATTCTTTTATAATTACCAATATTTTTTTCGTTTACGATTACTTCCTTTCTGAATTTTTATTACATATTTTTTACAGTTTTTATGAATATTATTCATTCTTTTCTCATAAATGAATTTTTTTCATATTTTATGCATTATTTCTCTCATTATGCTAGAAACTTTTCGCTACTTATAGTAAACTAAAGAAACAATAAAGTTCTTAACCATAAGGAGTATGTTATGTTACCAGGAGTTTATAAAGCAGTCAAAAAAGACGGAACTGTTTACTACCGTTCTTCTTTTACATTTCAAAATAAACATATCAGTCTTGGAAGTTTTCCTACAGAATGGACTGCACACACAGCATATGCGGAAGCATGCAATATAATGTCCTCTCATTGTTTTGTGGAGGACTATTCTGATGTTTTTACCATATCTTTTGAAAAATATGTAATTCTACTTAATTTTCGCGATACGGGAATGTATTTTAAAACGCCGATTTATCTAAAGAAAAAATATTTTTACTATTACTTTTCTAAGAAAGATTATCTCATCTTTGACACAGATGATTTATTCTACTACTCCAGTCACAAAATTATGCGTAGAAAAGGGCATCTTTTTGTTGCAGATTATGGTATGCAGGTAAATATCCTGTCACGCTACGGTATCAAAAACTATGCCGTATGCGGAAAGGATTACATTTTTAACAATGGAAATGCTTCCGATTACCGCTATGAAAATATCACCGTAATCAACCAGTACTATGGTGTATCTTTGTTTTTAGAAGAAGGAATGCAACGTTTTAAAGCAAAACTGCATCTTCATGGCGATTATCTCATCGGTATTTACGACAATGAGATTTCCGCTGCTATTGCATACAACAAGGCTGTAGACATAGTGAAAAAAAGGGGATGTAGCAAGAATTTTACTACCAATTATATTGAAGACTTGTCACCTAGAAGCTATGCTGAAATTTATGCTACTCTTAAAATCTCTAAGAATATCGAAAATTATCAGGCATAATCTTATGATTACCGTGTCAAAAGGTCTGATTTCACCTGCGCTTGCACAAGGGTGGAAGAATGACCTTTTGACACAAAATGTATTCCTGTTATTTACAGCTCGACCATCTTTAAAATCTCTGTTTCTGTCTTTCTTACTCCTTCTTTCCATGGGATTTGTAATCTTTCTCTTACAAACCACTGGTATGCATTTTCTAACCCGGTAAGCATGTCCGTTTCCTCTATCTCCAGCACCTGATGTATTTTATCAACATTCAGTACGTTGTCATACTCGTGGAATGGGAAAAATTCTTTTGCACCTTTCTCATATTTTTTATTGTCAAAGTTTATGATTTCTGCCTGTTTTCCCATTGCCCGTGCACAAAGCTGAATCCATTCTTTTGCTGTCACAGCCTCCCTGTTTCCCACATTATACACTTCATTCCCACTGTTTTTCCGTTCTAACATTTTTCGGACAATGACTGCTAAATCTTTGGCATATATAAATTGTAATTTTTTGTTAGATGCCGGAATAATGACCGGTCTTTTTTGCAAAATATGTTCAAAAACAAAGCTTTCTCTTTGCACATAATTTTCTTCTCCGTAAATGTAAGGTGGTCTTAATATGGTTAGAGGAACCTGATGTTTCTCCATACACTGACAGTAGATACGTTCCGCTTCTATTTTATCTGTACCATACTGACCCCAAAATTTATTTTTCTTAAGCCGACTCTGTTCGCTAAATCCAGCCTTTAAATGTTCCACGTCATATACCGCACTAGAACTGATAAATACCACATTTTTTAAATTCTGCATATGAATAGAATCGCACACTGTCTGTACCTGTTTCTTATTTAACCCGGAAACGTCTACTATGTAATCGAATATTTTCCCGGCTAACATTGACTTCATTGCATTTTCATCATCTCGGTCACAAGATAACTGATTTGTTCCTTCTATCAGCTTACTCCCACGATTCAATAAAGTCACTTCGTATCCATTCTTTTGTAATTCTTTTGTAATTGCTCTTCCAACAAAATAGCTTCCACCTATCACTAGTACTCGTTTCATTTTTCTTCCTCTTTTCTTTATTTTCCATTGAACACAAAAAAGTCACCTGGCAATGCACCAGATGACTTCGACTCTATATACCGGATTCAGCAAAATGTTCGTACGTCATTCATGGGCATCACCACTAATAGGAAGCCCATGAAATAATTTCATAAGCTCCCTATGGAAAATAATAATAATAATGATGACGTACATTTAACATTGACATTTTTCTTTCTCCTTCTCTTTTTAGTACTATTATGGTACTTACTATAAGCAATCCTGTCGAAATTGTCAAGCCCTTTTTCTATCAGCTCACACTAAGCTGTTGTGTTTTCACTTTATTTTCACTTACAGTCCATACCCTTTCAAATCCTCTATCAGTTGCTCCGTTCTCAATTTTGCCCCTTCTGTAGTAAGGTGTAAAAAGGAATTATAAAAATACTCATAATCAAAAAAATAATCTCTATAGTCTGATATAACCGGACAATCCAATCGTTGTGCTAATTCTTCCTGAAAGAGCACAAACTCTTTTTCTGGCGGAGTGTATTTCCCTTTTCCAATCGGATAACCTGCTACCACCATAGTAGCTCCCCTCTCCGTCAAGTAATCGTTTAATTCATTTAGACGATTTATGCATGTATCATTGATTTCCGGCAAAGACTGTTCTTTAAACTCAAATGTACCCTGCTCTCTTGGATATGCCACATCTCCATATTTATTGAACGCACTCCTAGAATAACACGCATCTGTTTCTGCATTATAGTTTTTTGCCGCTTCCTTGCTAATTAATCCAAGTCCCCAAATCACAGAAGCCTTTTTCATATAAGTAGGAAGTCCCATGCACATAGAAGTAATATCCTGTTTGTTCACCAGCCTCCAAAGCTCTGTATGATTTTCCAACGTAATCCATGCCAGTTCTATATCGTCTATTTTTCCATCATCTGCAAAAGTATGATGGCAAATTACATAAATGTCACCTTTTTGTACATTTATTTTAGCCATATTTTCATGAAAAGCATTATCAAGCCCTCCATGCAGTCCCATATTTACTACAGGCATTCCAAAAGCTTCTTCTATCAGCTCTGATTGAAATCCAAAGGATACATTCGAATTTCCAATCAGCACAATTTTCGGTTCTTCTATACTCTTTAAACGCTGTGTTTTATCTAAAAGGGACGCATTATAGCCTTCTGAATACTGTGGTGCTATCTTTACAAAAAACACACCTGTCATTGGTATAAGAATCATTGCCATAATGAGCAGAAATATAATGACATTTTTTATAAACTTTCTCATTGCCAGCCTCCCTTTCTTAAAATTGAAAATAAATAAATTCTTGTCCTGATGTTATTGGAATATTAAATATCAAGAATAAAATAAACAATACATAAATGCACCAGCGAATTACTTTTTTTCTCTCTCCAACCCACACAAGCACATCTTTTTTTAAAGAAATATAATCATATACAGCTAAAAGGGCTATACTCACTGTTAGTCCTAATAATGTCAGTTTATCCATTCCAAGATATACATCAATCTGACTGACATACTGCATAGGATTTCCTATTCCATCGAACATATGAGCAAGTACATAAAAAGCATCGCTAAGTGTTTCTGCCCGGAAGAATATCCATGCAAAAGAAGCAAAACAAAAGGTCAAAAACACAAAAATCCACCATTTCAATCCTCTTTTTTCTTCTTTTACTGCTCTTTTCTTCTTAAATAAAAGATTCTGCAATGCCTGAGCAATCCCATGAATCCCTCCCCATATAACATACGTCCAATTTGCCCCATGCCACAAACCACTTCCAAGAAATGTCACTAAAACATTAAACGTATTTCTCGCTTTGCTGACACGGTTTCCTCCTAATGGAATATACAAATAATCCCGAAACCAGCTTGTCAGTGAAATATGCCATCTTGCCCAGAAATCTCTTACCGAGACAGCAAAGTAAGGACTGTTAAAATTCTGCATCAAGTCAATGCCAAATAGTTTTGCCGTTCCAATCGCAATATCTGAATATCCCGAGAAATCACAATAAATCTGTATTGAAAACAATAATGAGGCTGCTAACAGCGGGAACCCATGAAATACGTGAAGCGAGTCATATACTGTGTCTACAGACGTTGCCAATGTATCGGCAATCACCATTTTCTTAAAAAATCCCCATGCCATTAACCGCATTCCACAAGCTGCCTTATCGTAATCAAACTTATGTTCTTCTACGATCTGGGGCATTAAATTCTTAGTTCGCTCAATCGGCCCTGCCACAAGCTGCGGAAAAAATGAAATAAACGTGGCATATTTTCCAAAATTCTTTTCTGCTTTCACCTCTCCCCGATATACGTCTATCACATATCCAAGTGTCTGGAATGTGTAAAAAGATATCCCCACCGGAAGTAAAAGATGCAATGTAACGGGATGAATCTTTATGGAAAATAGATTCAATACATTTGCGATGCTTTCACTGGCAAAATTAAAATATTTAAAAAAGAACAGGCAGCCTAAGCTTGCTACCATCGTAGATACCATAAGAATTTTTTTCTTTTTTGCTCCCTCTGCCCGTTCTAGTGCAAGGGCGCAGGCATAGGAAATAAATGTGGTAAACAAAATCAGAATCACATATTTTACATTCCAACTCATATAGAAATAATAACTCGAAACCAGCAGGATTACCCACCTTACTTTATGAGGAACTGCCCAGTAAATCAAAAATACAATAGGCAGAAAAATCGCAAATGATAAGGAATTAAAAAGCATAATTTCTCTCCAATCTATAATTTTCATATACGCAAAACAATAGAAAGCCCACCAGGAACTTTCTATTGTTTTAGATTATAACATATCCGTATTAATTTTTCTACTGCAAATCTTGTATTATTAGACCTATTCAGCCCATTGGAAGCATTTCAGCACCTTTACTTTCTATCACGCTGCCGTCTCTTTTTATAAATACAGCCTCTATTCCATCTATATTTTCAATTAATTCCATTCCCTTTTCGCTTCCTAAAAGCACACAAGAGGTACTCAGTGCGTCTGCCATAGTGGAGGAGTCTCCGATAATAGTAACTGCTTCTAAATCACTTTCTGAAGGTGCACCCGTTGTTTTGTCAATAATATGATGATAGATTTTTCCGTCATACTCAAAGTATCTTTCGTATATTCCCGAAGATACCACCGTTTTATCTTTTACTTTTACACTTCCAATCACTGTGTTTCTGTCAGCAAAAGGCTTTTGTATTCCAACATTCCATGCATTACCATTTTTCTTACTGCCGATTACCTTAATATTTCCGCCCAAATCAATCATAGCTGACTTTATGCCATGAGAAAGCATTAATTCTTCTAATTTATCTGCTATAAATCCCTTCGCAATTCCTCCCAGATCAATCTGTGCCTTCGTATCTTGTAAACGAACTCTATTACCATCTATCTCTAACAGTTGGTAATTGACATGGCTCTTTGCTTCTTCTATTTCATTTTGCGATGGTATTTCTCCATCATTATCATTCACATGCCAAACTTGTGTTAGTGGTGCAATAGTAACATCGAACATTCCATCTGTAAGTTCGGAATATCTAACTGATTCCTGCAAAAGCTCTGCAGTTTCTTGTGACACTTCTATCCATTCACCGTTTGCATGATTAACATTCCATATATCGCTGCCTTCTACCGTCTTACTCAACATATTCTCATAGTTATCACAAAGAGCCAGGCAGTCTTCCATGACTGCCTTATCATTGGTATCGTATATATTGATTGTAATTATAGTATCAAAGAAAAGCTTTTGTTCACTATAATCTTTTTTTATACTGCATCCTGAAAGAATGCAGACGGCAATGGAAAAAATAATCATCACTTTCATATATATTTTTTTCATTTTTTATTTACCCGACTATAAAATAATCTTTACCGGACACTTTTCTGCACATTTACCGCAGTTTGTACATTTTTCCGGATTAATATGTGCCACATTATCGGTTACGGTAATTGCTCCAAATTCACATACTTTTTCACACATCTTACAGCCGATACAACCTACCTGACAGCCTTTTTTTACTTCTACACCTCTGTCCTTTGAACTACATTGTACCAGATGATTTGTTGTTTTCGGTACCAGCTCTATCAGATTCTTTGGACATTCTGCAATACACTTCTTACATGCTTTACATTTTTCAGAATCTACTTTCGCTACTCCGTCCACAATATGAATTGCATCAAATGGACACACCTTTACACAAGAGCCAAATCCAAGACAGCCATAATTACATGTTTTAGGGCCACCGTTAGGCACAAAGCTGAGCATTTTACAGTCCTCTATACCGTAATACTCATAATCTGTTTTGGTCTTATCACAGCTTCCTGCACATTTTACAAAAGCTGTCATAGGCTTTCCTTCTCCTGCTGCCACTCCCATGATTTCACCAATTTTTTTAGCACAAGCATCTCCGCCTACCGGACACCCTGTTACTTCTGCCTCACCTTTTACGATTGCTGCAGCAAGCCCATCACAGCCTGCATATCCACAGCCACCACAATTGTTTCCCGGCAGTTCGGCTCTTACCGCTATTTCTCTCTCATCTACTTCTACTTTGAATTTTTCACCTGCCACGCCAAGGAAAAGTCCAAGTATAAGTCCAATCACTGCAACAATCACTGCTGCCATAATAATTCCGGTTATATTCATACTCGCACCCTCCTATATTAGTCCTGAAAATCCAAAGAATGCAATCGCCATAAGACCTGCTGTCACAAGAACAATCGGCATACCTTGAAATGATTTTGGCACATCATTATACTCCATACGTTCTCTTAAACCCGCAAGAATCACAATAGAAATTGTGAATCCTACCGCTGTCGCAAATCCATTTACAACGCCTTCTACAAAATTATATTCTTTCTGTACATTTGTAATTGCCACACCCAATACTGCACAGTTTGTAGTAATCAATGGAAGGTACACTCCCAAAGACTGGTATAACGCAGGCATGGATTTTTTCAAAAACATTTCTACAAACTGAACCAATGCCGCAATTACAAGAATAAATACAATAGTTTTTAAATAAGTAAGTCCTGCTTTTTCTAAAACAAATGTATAAATCAGACTTGTAACCGCAGAAGAAATTGTCAAAACGAAGATAATTGCTCCACCCATACCAGCGGCTGTATCAATCTTTTTCGATACCCCAAGGAATGGACAAAGTCCAAGAAATTGACTTAATACCACATTATTTACCAATGCAGATCCAATTGCTATTAAAATTAATTCTGTCATTTACTTTGCCTCCCCTTCTATTTTTCCTGTACACCCTGTATTCTGACATGACATACAACCCTCGCTGCATCGGCTGACAGGTGCTTTTGTGCCTTTTTTATTTCTTACCTGATTCTGTATTGCTGTTAAACCCGCAAGAACAAAGAAAGCTCCAGGTGCCAGAATAAAAATGGTAATTCCTTCATAGGCAGAAGGGAGAATCTGGGCGCCAAAAATCTGACCTGCACCAAGAAGTTCCCGCACAATACCGATACATGTAAGTCCTAATGTAAATCCAAGCCCCATACCAAGTCCATCAAAAATAGATTCTATTGGACCATTCTTCGATGCATACGATTCCGCACGTCCTAAAATAATACAGTTAACAACGATTAATGGAATATAAATACCAAGTGCTGAGTAAAGACCCGGTATATATCCTTCCAGTAACAGCTCTACTAAAGTAACAAAGCTTGCAATAATGACAATGTATGCCGGAATTCTGACTTTATCCGGAATCACCTTACGCAGTAAGGAAATAATAAGATTCGACATAACCAATACCACAGTCGTAGTAAGTCCCATACCAAGTCCGTTCATGGCAGATGTAGTAACCGCCAAAGTAGGACACATACCAAGCATCAAAACAAAGGTCGGGTTTTCTTTGATCAAACCATTAAATAAACGTTCCATATATTTATTCATTTTAGTTGCCTCCTTTTGTTGCTTTAAAATATTCGATGCCTGCATTTACTCCGTTAGTAACTGCATTTGTAGTAATGGTTGCCCCACTAATGGCATCAATTTGGTTCTCTGCTGTGGCACCTGTCTTAGTATATTCGAATTTATCCGTCTTTTTCCCAGCATACTGAGATTTAAATGCGTCTTCCGCAGCCTTCATACCAAGACCGGCTGTTTCACTGATTGAAAGCATTTCAATTCCTGTTACGGTTCCGTCACTTAACATTCCCATAGTAAAGGAAATATCTCCACCATAA
This sequence comes from Lachnospiraceae bacterium, assembly GCA_050874665.1. Taxonomy (GTDB): domain Bacteria; phylum Bacillota; class Clostridia; order Lachnospirales; family Lachnospiraceae; genus RUG11237. The sequence goes on from JBNMLC010000010.1 coordinate 23,066, forward strand.
CCTTCACTTGTCACAATAGTATATACATATCCAATTTGCTTTCCCGAAGCATCCAGTGCTGCAACTGCACCTGTAACTTCCTGTGCGGAGTAGCCTGCGGCTGCCGGGATATCTGTTCCGTTCGTTCCCTCTATTTCAAGTTCTTCAAAACTAGCTGCATCTGAAAGTACTGTCTTATATGCCTCCTGCTTTGTCAGCTCTTCCTGCTTTGCAATAGGTTCTTTGGTAATTTCATAGACGCCGCCAAGAGCTAAGCCGGAAATCATTGTAATAGCGGTTAATACAAGTGCATCTTTTACTATTTTATTCATTTCCCCTTACCTCCTTTTTTTCTGGTCCAAATGGCTTCGGCATTGTTACTCTGTCAATCAAAGGAACCAACAGATTACCGAAAATAATTGCATAGGAAACACCTTCTGCCGAACCGCCAAATAAACGGAAAATACCAGTCAACACACCCAGAATTATACCATATACTATCTGTCCCTTTGCAGTAATCGGTGAAGTAACGTAATCTGTTGCCATAAAGAAAGCTCCTAACATCAAACCGCCGCCTGCTAAATGTGCTACCACATAGGATAAGTCAAATCCATGTCCTCCGAAAATTATAATGAAAACAACGAAGGATAAGATATAGCTTGCAGGTATCTTTAAGTCGATTACTCCCATAATAAGAAGAAATGCTGCCCCCATTAGCAGTGCAACAGCACTGGTTTCACCAATGGTTCCTGCTGTACGACCCAAAACCATATCCAACAAATTAACACTCTCACCATTTTTTAATACTGCAAGTGGTGTTGCTGTAGAAATGCCATCATATGTAAAATCCGTCATTCTTCCAGTGAAAGAAATCAACAGAAAACATCTTGCAGCCAATGCCGGATTCATAAAATTCTGACCTAGACCACCAAAAATCTGTTTTACCACAACAATGGCAAAAATACTTCCCAATGCTCCCATCCACCATGCTGCTTTGGGTGGTAGATTTAATGCAAGCAAAAGCCCGGTTAGTGCCGCACTATAATCACCAATCGTTACTTTTTTATGCATTAATTTTTCATATATAAATTCTGTCAGCACTGCCGTTCCTGTACAAACTACCACGTTCATCAGTGCACTGACCCCAAAATTCCAGATACCGACTGCCGTGGCAGGAAGTAACGCTATTATTACCATCAACATAATATTAGATGTTGTTATTTTACTTCTAATATGTGGTGATGATGAAACATGTTTTAAATCACTCACAATATTCACCTCTTCTTTTATTTTTTACGGTTTGCAAGAACCATTTTTCTCATAGACTTAATAGACTGTGTAAGCGGTCTTTTTGCCGGACAGATAAAACTGCAGCATCCACATTCACAGCATTCCATTCCATTATTTTTTACAAACTTTTCTTCTTCTGAATGCTCTGCATAATCAGCTAATCTGGCAGGAACGATACGTCCCGGACACACTTCGACACATTTACCACAATTAATGCATGCCGTAGGCTCATATTTTGCCACCTCGTCTTCTGTAAGACACAATAATGCAGAAGATGTCTTTGTTACCGGAATCTGAATATCAAAGATAGCAAACCCCATCATCGGGCCACCGGAAATCATTTTCGCAGGCTCTTTTTTAAACCCTCCGGCCTCTTCAATCAGTTCCGCATAGTTGGTACCAACACGCACAATAAAATTTCTAGGATCTGCAATGGCATCTCCAGTCACTGTTACAATTCTGTGCATTAAAGGTTTTCCCTCTACTACTGCGTGGTAGACTGCCACAATCGTATCTACATTATTCACCACACAGCCGGCATCTGCCGGAAGCATTTTAGAATTGATTTTTCGTCCGGTAGACGCATAAATCAACTGGCGTTCCGCCCCCTGCGGATACTTCGTTTTCAATGGTTTTACAGTAATTCGTTCTTCCTTTTCCGTAAGTTTCTCTAATAGTTCAATACAATCCCTCTTATTGTCCTCAACAGCCAGAATTCCTTTGGCATTGTCAAAGAGTCTTAAAATGATTTTCAGACCCTCTACTAATTTTTCCGGTTCTTCCAGCATTCTGCGATAATCAGATGTCAAATAAGGCTCACATTCAGCACAGTTTGCCACCACATAATCAATCTTTTCCGGTTCCTTCGGAGAAAGTTTTACATGTGTAGGGAATCCTGCACCGCCCATACCCACAATTCCGGCTTCCTTGATGATTTCTCTGATTTCATCTTTTGTAAGTTCTGTATAAGGTTTGTGCTTAGGATATTCAACGGTTTCATATTTTCCATCGTTTTCGATTACGATAGACATCACATTGTCCCCCACCATCACTCTCCTTGGCTCAATTGCCTTCACAGTTCCTGACACACTGGCATAAATTGGTGCAGACACAAATCCCCCTGCTTCGGCTATTTTTTGTCCTTCCAGCACATGTTGCCCCTTTTCTACAATTGGTGTCGCCGGTGCCCCAATATGCTGGGATAACGGATAGATTAAGTCACCCTTTGGAAGAATTTCCTTGATTGGTTTATCCTTGGATAAATTCTTTCCATCATACGGGTGTATTCCGCCTTTAAATGTTGATAATCCCATGTTCTAACCTTCTTTCTGTATATTATCCTTCAACTGTATAGACATCTCTATTGTACTATTTTTTTCAATAAATTACTACATTTGTTCCCCAAAAAAAACTATAAAATTACAAAAAAATGTTTTATACTAAAGTAAGAAAACATTTTAAGAGGAGTGACCATATGAAGATAATTACAACGCCTTCTACTTACCCTATACCGGATTTTCTAAAGGAACATTTTAATTTATCCAAGCTTTTATTTTTTGATATAGAAACTACAGGATTTTCCGCAAAAGCTTCTTCTTTATACTTAATCGGATGTCTGTATTTTGAAAATGAGCAGCCGATAATCCGACAGTGGTTCGCTGAAACTATCCATGAAGAATTAACTTTGCTTTCTGCTTTTTTTGATTTCATGAAAAATTATGATACTCTGATTCATTATAATGGCGCAGGCTTTGATATTCCTTACCTTTCGCAAAAATGCAGTCACTATCATCTGCCTTATGATTTTGATGCAATAGAGAGCATTGACTTATACAAGATTCTTTCTCCTGTAAAATCCATGCTGAAATTAGAAAATTTAAAACAAAAAACAATAGAAACCTACTTAGGAATCCAACGTGATGACCTTTACAACGGTGGAGAACTAATCCGTGTTTATCAAAACTTTCTATCCACGCCCTCAAAAGAGGCACAACAGCTTTTACTTCTTCATAATCACGACGACATGAATGGACTGTTTCAGCTTTCTTCCATGCTGGCCTTTCGTGATTTCACAGCCTCAAATTATACGTTTCACAGTTATGAAATATCTGATTATAAATCATATCACGGAACAGAAGGAAAAGAAGTTATTTTCCACTTTACACTCTCCTCACCTTTACCTAAAAGAGTCAGTTTTTCAAAACAGGATTTCTTTTTAAGTGTTACTAAAAATAAATGCAGTCTTCGTATGAAAGCCTACACTGGCGAATTGAAATATTTTTATTCAGATTATAAAAACTACTATTATCTTCCTGCTGAGGACACTGCAATCCACAAAAGTGTTGCTTTTTATGTAGATAAAAATTTCCGTACACGCGCAAAAGCAGCCAACTGTTACAGCCGAAAAACAGGAATTTTTCTTCCTCAGTTCAAAGAAATCATTTCTCCCTACTTTAAAATTGATTATTTTGATAAAATCCTATATTTTGAAGCCTGTGAAAGCAATTTGAACGATTCTTCCAAAATGAACTCTTATATAGAGCATATCTTAAACTATATGTTAAAATCATAAACGACAACAAAAAAGCACGCATATAGCGTGCTTTTCGTTATTAATTAGACTTCTGATAGAAAAATGATTTATATCTGTCATAATTTAATTCTTTGTAATTCATAATTTGCTCCGTACTTCCAATGAATAGAAGGCCTTTGCTACTTAACGCCTGATTAAACATCTTATAAATGTCCTGTTTTGCTTCTTCTGTAAAATAAATCAAAACATTACGACATACAATCAGATGACAATCCGACGGATAGGAATCTTTCAGCAAATTGTGCTCTTTAAATTCCACACGGCTCTTAATCTCATTTGAAATCTGATATGACATACCAAGCTTAGTAAAGTATTTTTGTTTCAAATCACTTGGAACATTTGCAATACTCTTCTCATTGTATAAACCAACCTTTGCTTTTGCAATGACCTGCTTATCAATGTCCGTTGCAATAATTTTAATATTACTTAACGGAAGATGTCTTGATAATGCCATAACTAATGAATACGGTTCATCTCCTGTCGAACACGCAGCACTCCAGATTTTCAGATTTTTACCATATCTACTGATAAGATTTGGAAAAACGTCTTTATCCAGAATTTCCCATTGTTCCGGATTTCTGTAAAACTCTGATACATTGATTGTTAAATAATTTACAAAGCCCTCAAACAGTTCTTTATCCGTCTGTAGTGCATTCACATAATTATCATAACCAACAATTCCATTCTTGGCAATCAGCGTATCAATTCTACGCTTCATCTGCTTTTCCTTATAGGAGCTCAGGTCAATCTTTGTCAGATTATAAACACTCTTTTTGAAGCCTTCGTAGTCCATTGCCATGTAAAAACCGCCCCTTTGTTTATCCGAATTATCCCAAAAATCAGATTATTCTTCTGTTGCTTCTTCCGGTGTTGCTTCTGGCTCTAATACTTTCATGCTTAAGCTGATTTTCTTTTCTTCTTCGTTGAAATCTACAACCTTAGCTTCGATTTCCTGACCGATTTTTAAGAAGTCTGCCGGCTTTTCAACATGAACTCTTGAAATCTGTGATACATGTAATAATGCATCTACACCTGCTTCTAATTCAATAAATGCACCGAAATCTGTCATTCTTGCAACTTTTCCTTTTACTACAGTGCCAACTGCATATTTTTCAGCGGCATTGTTCCACGGATTTGCTTCTGGGAATTTCATGCTAAGTGCAATCTTATCTCCAGCAATATCTTTAATTAAAACTTTTACACTTTCTCCAACCTTAAATACTTTCTTTGGATTTTCCACTCTGCCCCAGGACATTTCTGAAATGTGAAGTAATCCGTCTGCTCCGCCTAAGTCAATAAATGCACCGAAGTCTGTTACGTTCTTAACAACACCTTCTACTGTATCTCCTACAGAAATCTTTGCAAATAATTCTTTCTGCTTTTCAGCTTTTTCAGCAACGATTAACTGCTTGCGGTCTCCAATGATTCTTCTTCTCTTTGGATTAAATTCACTAATTACAAATTCAATTTCCTGATCTGCATATTTTTCTAAATTCTTTTCATAAGTATCTGAAACTAAGCTTGCAGGAATAAATACTCTTGCTTCATCTACAACTACGCTTAAGCCACCATCTAATACCTGAGCAACTTTTGCTTTTAATACTTCTTTGTTATTGAAAGCTTCTTCTAATCTTTCGTTTGCCTTATCAGCTGCAAGACGTTTGTAAGTTAAAAGTACCTGACCTTCTCCGTCGTTTACTTTTAAAACCTTAGCTTCCATCTTTTCGCCAACCTGAACCATAGTGGTCAAGTCAACATTAGGTGTGTTTGTGTACTCGTTTCTTGTAATAATACCGTCTGCTTTGTAACCTATATTTAAGATGATTTCATCTTCTTTTACGCTTATTACAGTTCCTTCCACTTTTTCTCCAGTTCTGATTGTCTTATCGAACTCCTCTAACATTTCTCCAAAACTTAATTCTGACATTTACATTGAACCTCCTCAATAATATTCTTTGGGGTGGATGCCCCTGCGGTAATACCTACGCTGCCAACTGTCTTTAGTCTGTCAAAATCTAAATCAACAAGTGTCTGTATATAGTAAGTATTTTCACATTCTTTTTTACATATTTCAAATAACTTTTGCGTATTCGAACTGTGTCTGCCCCCGATTACAATCATGGCATCCACATTCTTTGCAATTTCCTTTGCCTCCTGCTGGCGTTCTTCTGTTGCATTGCAAATCGTATTTAAAACAATTATATCATACCTCTTTTTCGAAATAATTTCAACTAATTCTTGAAATTTATTGTAATTAAATGTCGTTTGAGATACAATACATAACTTTTTTTCCACCGGAACGTCAAATTTCATGGCTTCCTCGACTGTATTTATCACATATGCCTCTGAATTACTCCAGCCTCGGATTCCGGCCACTTCCGGGTGCTTTTCATTTCCTATAATTAAAATAGTATTTCCCTTTGTGCTCTCTTCTTCCACAATTTTGTGAATTTTTCTGACAAACGGACAGGTTGCATCTACATATTCAAGTTTTTGCCGTTTTATGTTTTCATATACATGTTTCGGCACACCATGAGAACGAATAATTACAGTTCCATCTTTCACCAGCTCTAAATCTTCCTCGGATTCTAATACCTGTACACCTTTTTCTTCTAAATCTTTTACAACTTCTTCATTGTGAATAATCGGACCCAGTGTATATATCTTTTTCCCGGTTCCCACCTGTTCATATACTGTATCGACGGCTCTTTTCACACCAAAACAAAAGCCTGCATTTTTCGCCAGTTTTACTTCCATGTGTCGCTCCTATTCTTCTTAAAGCTTGATTTTCTGTTTAAAAAGCTGAATAATATGTTCTGCCACCTCGTCTGCATTCATATTAGATGAATCGACAAGTATTGCATCCTCAGCCTGCATCAAAGGAGAATTTTCTCTGTGCATATCCCGGTAATCTCTCTCCACGATATCTTTTTCTATTGTTTCTATATCACAGGCAACATTTTTTTCCTGCAATTCTTTATAGCGGCGCTCTGCGCGTGTTCTTGCACTGGCAGTGAGATATACTTTTAGCTGAGCATTCGGAAGAACCTTCGTTCCAATATCTCTGCCGTCCATAATCACGTCCGCTTTTTTGGCTAATTGCTGTTGTAATTCCACCATTTTTTTTCGTACATTACCATTGACAGAGGTTGCCGATGCCATATTTCCAACTTCTTCTGTTCGAATCAGACCATTTACATTTTCGCCATTTAAAATTACCTGCTGTTCCCCATCTTTATATTCAATTGTAATGTCTGCATTTTTACATTCTTCGCTTATCTTTTCTTCCTCTTCCGGTTTTATCTTTGCTCTTAAAAAAAACAATGCCATGGCACGATACATAGCACCTGTGTCCACATAAATATAAGATAATTCCTTTGCGATTTTTTTTGCGATGGTACTTTTTCCCGCACCTGCAGGTCCATCAATTGCAATACTGTATGCCATTCTCTTTCTCCTTTTTCTATCTAAATTCCACAACGCTATCTGCGGAAGCGGCACGCGCCGCCGCCATAGCCGTAGACCAGGCTATCTGCAAATTAAATCCGCCAGTAAGTGCATCCACATCAAGTACTTCTCCGGCAAAATATAAATTTTTTATAATTTTAGATTCCATTGTAGACGGATTGATTTCTTTTACATCTACGCCGCCTCTGGTAATAATTGCTTCGTCATATCCTCTGACACCGGTTATTGTCATAGATAATCCTTTCATCAATTCCAACAGCCTTCTACGCTCTTTTTTATTGATTTCATTTACTTTCTTTTCCGGTGGAATACCACTTAATTCAATTATAACCGGTATCATCTTAGAGGGCAGTAAATTCCCCAATACATTTTTAAATTGTTTGTTTTTATCTTGTTCAAAATCACGAAGAATCCTATCATCTAGTTGTTCGTGAGACAATGCCGGTTTTAAATCAATCTGTAATTTCAGAGGTTCTCTCTTTAACTCATCAAGGATTACGCTGCTGGCACTTAGAATCAAAGGGCCGCTTACGCCATAATGAGTAAACAGCATTTCCCCAAATTCTTCATACAGTACCTTTTTTTTATTTTTAATGGTAACTCTTACATTACGCAAAGAAAGTCCCTGTAATCTTAAAACCCATTCTTCCTTGACTGTCATGGGAACCAATGCCGGAGACAACTCTGTCACCTTGTGGCCTAAATTTTTTGCAAAGCGGAAACCATCACCCGTAGAGCCTGTAAGCTGATAGGACAGACCACCCGTTGCGATAATTACCGCATCTGCCATATCCTTTCTGCCATCTTCTAATATAACACCTTTCACTACGCCTTCCTGTGCTATCATATTTTTCACCTTTTCTTTAAGGTAAATTGTAACTCCTTGCTGTTTTAGTTCCCTCTCTAATGCTTTTATCACGTCCGAGGAATGGTCTGAAGTTGGAAATACCCTGTTTCCCCGCTCAATCTTTGTAGGCATTCCTAAATCCTCAAAAAAGCCAATTGTTTCCCAATTGTTAAAATTCTGAAATGCACTATAGAGAAATTTATGATTTTTCATTACACTTTTCTGCAAATCCTCCATATCACAGGCATTTGTCAGATTGCATCGCCCTTTTCCTGTAATAAAAAGCTTTCTTCCAAGTTTTTCGTTTTTTTCGTACAGAGTAACCAACGCACCATTTCTGGCCGCTTCTATAGCAGCAAGCATTCCGGCTGCTCCACCGCCAATTACAATAATTTTTTTCATGTTTCATTCTCCATATAAGGATCTTTTAATACTATTTTATCTTCTACGAAATTAATTTCATCGTTGCTGTATACCTGATATTCATCCCAGATTTTTTCTAATGTTTCCAATGTATTCACAACTTCTTTCTGCTTTTTCATACACAAGGCAACTACCAAAGCATTGATGACGCTCAACGGGGCCACCAGCGAATCTACAATTGAAGCCATGTCGCTCCTTGCAATCAGATTGCAGGAAGAATACAAATTCATCGGAGAATGAACGCTATCCGTCAGCGTAATTACTTTTGCATTTCTGTTATTTGCAAATTCCATCGCCTTTAACGTACGCATAGAATATCTTGGAAAACTAATTCCAATAATAGCATCTTCTTCACCAATCCGAATCATTTGTTCAAAAATTTCACTCGGACTGCTTGTATGAATCAGGCGCACATTATCAAATATCATATTGAGATAAAAGCTTAGAAAATTTGCAAGCGGCATACAGCTTCGAATGCCCAGAACATAAATATTTCTAGCATTCATCAATATATCAATGGCTGTTTCAAAAGCGTTCTCATCTATATTTTCCAAGGTAAGCTTAATCTTTTCTGCATCTGACTGTAACACTGTGCTTAAAATCTCTGACTGGCTAATTCTTCCATATGCTACTTCCATACGTTGAATGGAATTTAGCCTGTTTCTTACCATTTCCTCCAACGCTTTTTGAAAATCCGGATAACCTTGATATCCTAAATTCATTGCAAAACGTACCACAGTGGACTCACTGACAGATACCACTGCACCAAGTTTAGCCGCCGTTAGAAACGCAGCTTTATCATAATTTTCTATGATATAATCCGCCAGCTTTTTTTGCCCTTTGCTCATTTTTGCATATTTTTCATTTATTTTTTGAATTACTTCATTTGTTTTACCCAAAATGACACCTTCTACAGATTATCTGTTTGCAAGTTCCTTCGTGATATCCGACCATGTAACATTTTTTTCTACCATAAGAACCATGACATGATAGAGGAAATCCGAAACCTCATATTTAATTTCTTCCGGATCAGGATTTTTCGCAGCAATGACTATTTCAGTTGCTTCTTCTCCTACTTTTTTTAATATTTTGTCAATTCCTTTGTCAAATAAATAGTTTGTATAAGAACCCTCTTTCGGATTTTCCTTACGATCCGCAATAACCTGATATACTTCCTCGAAAACTTTCAATGGATTACTTACGCTTCCTTCTTTTTCTATCAGCTTATGAAAGAAACAAGTTCTGTTTCCTGTATGACAGGCAGCTCCAACTTGGGATACCTTAGCAAGAATCGTATCCAAATCGCAATCCGCAGTTAAGGACTTTACATATTGGAAATGCCCCGATGTAAGACCTTTTACCCACAATTCCTGTCTGCTTCTACTATAATAAGTCATTCTTCCCGTAGCAACCGTATGTTTGAATGCCTCTTCATTCATATATGCCAGCATCAACACCTCGTCCGTAATATAATCCTGCACAATAACCGGAATCATACCATCAGAATTTAATTTAAAGTCTGACCACTGCATGGAGCTTTCAAACACGCACATAGAGATACCTGCCTCTTTGCATTCTTGTTTTAACTGCATAAAATCTACATCTGCCCCATTGATTTGGTCTGCACAAATTCCACTTACATTTTCAATAGCAAGAATGTGTTTTATATCTGCTTCTTTACTAGAGCTCCACACAGGCAATATTGGGAGAAACGTAGCTTCTGCTGCTTCTCGAATCAACTTCTCTTCTGCAACCTTCACAAATACAATCTCTTCTGCATATGTTTCAACGAGAAATTTATTATCCGTAATTTCTGCTACATTGTCAATAGAAACTGCAATTTTTTCCTTGCCAAAACGCTTTGACACTTCCTCCGTCAAATCAATATTGCTCTGCTTTGCAAAATTTAACATTGCCTTAGTTGCCCCTGCATACAGTAGTTTTTTCACGTCCTCTACGCGTTTTACATTACCTCCGGCAATAATAGGTATTTCCACTGCTTTTGCAATTTCCCTTAAAATTCCAATCGCATTTTCATGTGCCTCATCGGAATCCGAAAAATCAAATACAATTAATTCATCTGCACCCGCATCAGAATAATATTTTGCAAGACTAACAGCATCTCCATCACCTTCTGTACCTAAATCACCAAATCCGGTCACGGCCATTCCTTCGCGAAGATATATACATGGAACTAACTTTTTCCTATTTTTCATTTTGCTATCTCCTTATGCTTAAAGTGTTCCTTTCGTAGAAAGTACATCATTAATTCGTTCATCATACATACTTGCCTCGTCCAAAGCCTTCGCAAAGGCTTTAAATGCTGCTTCAATTATATGGTGGTTATTGCTTCCGTGAATCAATTTCAAGTGTAAATTCATACCTGCGCCATATGAAATTGCATAGAAAAATTCTTTTACCATTTCCGTATCAAAATATCCTACCCGTTCCACAGAAAAGTCCATATCAAACACCAAATAAGGTCTTCCAGACAGGTCAATGGCGCAAAGCATCAATGTTTCATCCATTGGCAGATATCGCTGTCCAAAACGTCGTATTCCTTTTTTGTCTTTCAATGCTTCTTTTATTGCTGTTCCTAAAGCAATTCCGGTGTCCTCAATCGTGTGGTGGCAATCTACAATCAAATCACCCTTCACAGAACAATTAAGGTCAAAAAAGCCATGTTTCGCAAATCCTTCCAGCATGTGATCAAAAAATCCAATACCGGTATCAATCGTTGCATTCCCACTGCCGTCTAAATTCAATTCAATCGTGATATCTGTTTCCTTTGTTTTTCTTGTTACTTTCGCCGTTCTTTCCATATAATTATAGTTCCCCTTTATCTAATCTTCAAATCTTACTTTGATAGAATTTGCATGTGCGGTTAACTGTTCTGCTTCTGCAAATTTGATGATATCCTGATGTATCGGTTCTAAAGCTTCTCTGGAGTATGAAATAATACTGGATTTTTTAATAAAGTCATCTACACTTAATGGTGAGAAGAATTTCGCTGTACCATTGGTTGGCAGAACATGGTTTGGTCCTGCAAAATAATCCCCTAATGGCTCAGAACTATATTCTCCAATAAAAATTGCTCCTGCATTGCGAATCTTTGTCATTACATTATATGGATCTTTGGTTTGAATTTCTAAGTGTTCTGATGCAATGTCATTTGCAGCCGCAATGGCTTCCTCCATAGTATCCGCTACCAGAATATATCCATAATTATCCAATGATTTTTGAATAATTTCTTTTCGTGATAATTGTGCTGTAAATTTATCTGCTTCAGCGGAAACTTTTTCTGCCAATTCTTTACTTGTTGTAATCAAAATCGCAGATGCCATTTCATCATGCTCTGCCTGCGAAAGCAAATCTGCTGCTACAAATCTTGGATTTGCTGTTTCATCAGCAATAACAAGAATTTCGCTAGGTCCTGCAATAGAATCAATGCTTACATGTCCATACACAGCTTTCTTTGCAAGTGCCACATATATGTTACCAGGTCCTACAATTTTATCGACCTTTGGAATACTCTCTGTTCCGTATGCCAAAGCTGCAATTGCCTGAGCACCACCAACCTTATATACCTCTGTTGCCCCTGCTTCCGTCGCAGCCACCAGAGTCGTTGCACATACTTTTCCGTCTTTTCCCGGAGGTGTTGTCATAATAATTCTGTCCACTCCGGCTACCTTTGCCGGCATAATATTCATAAGTACGGAAGATGGATATACCGCTTTTCCACCCGGAACATACACGCCTACTTTTTCTAACGGTGTCACTTTTTGTCCTAAAATCGTTCCCATCGGAGTTGAGTGGAACCAGCTCTGCTGACGTTGCATAGCATGATAACTTTCAATGTTTTTCAAAGCCTTTCGAATAATTCCCAATAATTCATCGCTTACTTCTTCATAAGCTTCTTTCACTTCTTCTTCCGTTACTTTAATGCAGTCAGAACATATCTTTACTCCATCAAACTTTTCTGTGTACTCAAACAAGGCTTTGTCACCGTTTGTTTTGACATTGTTTACAATATCTGTTACTCTGCTTTCAAATTCTCCATAGCTGTTTGGACTTCTTTTTAATAAATCTTCTAATATGTTTTTCTTTGTTTCTTCTTCTAGCTTTATGATTCTCATAAGGTTCTCCTGCCTTTCTATCCTTATAAAATTTTTTTCAAATCATTAATGATTTTTGTAATTCGTTCATTTTCCATTTTCATGCTGACCTGGTTTACTACCATTCTTGCAGAAAGAGGGCAGACTTCCTCCAACACAGTCAGACCGTTCTCTCTCAGCGTAGTTCCTGTTTCCACGATATCCACAATCACTTCTGACAGACCTACAATTGGTGCTAACTCAATAGAACCATTTAACTTGATAATCTCTACCGTCTGGTGTTTTTTATTGTAAAAATAATCCTTCGCAATATTAGGATATTTGGTTGCCACACGGATTAACTCGTGATGCTGTAATAAATCTTTCGCTTCTGCAGGCCCACAAACGCACATTTTACATTTTCCAAAACCTAAGTCTAGCACTTCGTACATTTTTCTGCCTTCTTCTAAAATAGTATCTTTTCCTACAATACCAATATCAGCAGCACCATATTCCACATAGGTTGGCACATCCGGTCCTTTTGCCAAAAAGAATTTTAACTTTAACTCTTCATTCACAAAAATCAGTTTTCTAGAATCTTTGTCCTTCATTTCTTCACAAGTAATACCAATTTTTTCGAACATTTCTAACGTCGTCTTGGCAAGACGTCCCTTACCTAATGCAAATGTTAAATATCTCATCTTCTTTTCTCCTCTATAATTTTGTACACGTACTCTGTTTTAGATAAATCACTTCAGAAAAGCCATGTCTTTCTCCGTATGCCCTGCAAGCCGCTAAATCGCTTCCACCTTTTCTTAAAAGTGCTACCTTTCTTCCTTCCTCTGTACGCAGCTTTTCGGCGTATTGAACTGCCTCTGCTTCGCTGTCGTCTTCGTATACACAAAGCAGCATATCCTTTATGGTAGGTATTTCAATTTTCTGTCTTGAGAGTGCTGACATTAGCTGATTCACCAATAATACGCAGCCAATAGCCGCTGAATCTTTTCCAAAATGCTTTAGCAGACCATCATAGCGTCCTCCGGTAATGAGTGCTTCTCCTACTCCATAAGTATAAGCTTTTAAGATTACACCCGTATAATATTTATATTTGCTAACCATTCCAAGATCAAAGGTAATATAATTTTCCACTCCATATATCTTTAAAGCTTCGTAAATAGCCTCCAGACGTTCTAATGCCTTTTGGGACTTTTCGTTTTTCGTAAGCTTTTTTGCTTCCTCTAACATACTGACAGAGCCAAAAAATTCCGGTGTTTTTTCCAGACAAATCTTGACGTCTTTTGGAATATTGTGTTCCGCCAATAATTCTTCGATACCAAAATGATTCTTATTAGAAATCAATTCTCTAAGTTCTAGTTCTACATCTTCCTCCAGCTTTGCTTCTTCCATAAGCCCATTAAAAAAGTCAATGTGTCCAATGCTAACCTGAAATTCCTTTAGCCCGGCAGTCTTTAAGCATCGAATCATTAATGCCACGATTTCTGCATCGGCACCTACGCTGTCATCACCTATTAATTCAGCTCCCAGTTGTGTCGTTTCCTTCAATCTTCCCTGAAGACTGTGATGATTAATATATGTATTTCCCATATAGCCAAAGCGAATCGGCATATCTTCGTCCTGATAATATTTTGCTGCAGAACGGGCAATAGACGGCGTAAAATCCGGGCGCATTACCAGAGTATTCCCTTCTCTGTCAAAAAATTTAAATAACTCCTTAGAAGCTGTCGTACCAACTTCTCTGGAGAAAACATCAAAATATTCAAATGTGGGTGTTTCTATCGCCTGATAACCATACTGCTTTAAGACACCAAACAGTTTTCCCTGAAGAACCTGTTTTCTCTCGCATTCTGAATTATAAATGTCCCTTACGCCTTCCGGTGTGTGTAGTAATCTGTTTTCCATGTATCTTCTATCCTCCATTTATCGCTTTAGCGTGGTAAATCGTTAATTCGTTAACTTGCTACTATACTAAACTTCCATAATTATATAGTCAACTACGAAAGATGTCAAGATATTTCTTCCCTTTCCACTAAATCCTGCTGGATACTGTCTAAATAAGGAACCAGAATTCCCCCCTTAGGTTGAATAACATACTCTTTTGACAGTTCCTCTAAGCGGAAACTTTTTCTTCCACCTTGTTCCATTCTTTCATAAAATTCTTTCAATTTTTGATACTTCAAATAATAAAGAAGATTTCTGTGAGAATAATACAAAATCAAAAAGGTAATTCCCCCCTGACGCTCATATTCTGTCATAAATTCAAACTGATGTTCATGTATATTCTGCATCGGAAAGGTATCTGTGGTACATTCCTTAGCATCAAAGCAAACCGGAATTCCCTGCACTGCTCCAATATAATCTACGGTACTCTTTTGTTCAAAGTAAGCAAGGGTAATATGCCTGGTTTCCTTATCTATAGAAATCGGGGTAATGGGAGTCGGGATTTTCTGAATCACCGCAAGATTCGCTTCTTGATACTTTTCATTCGTTCTATTAATCATCTCTTCTAGTGTAGAGCCTCGTAAGCCCCTCGAACTCCATGTTGCCATCTTCTCACCTGTACTTTTCCATTATTTTAAATTCTTTTGGCGGTTCTGCCACAAATTCCCGTTCTGATAAATATGCTAATTTTCCCTCCATTTTTGGAAACTCAATGCGATATGCATGAAGTAACTGGGAAGAAATATGGCACTCTTTTTTATATTTATCATTCAAATTCTTATTTCCGTATTTCATATCTCCTATAATAGGGTGTCCTACGGATGCAAGATGCGCCCTGATTTGATGGGTTCTTCCTGTCACCAATTCCACCTCCAACAGTGTAGTGTGCACACCCTTTGCAATTGGAGAATACTCGGTTTCAATAGGTTTCGCACCCTCACGTTCTCTTGCATAAATTTCTACCTGATTCGTTGTTTCATTTTTCCAAAGATAACCTCTTACTCTTTTCCTTTCTTCTACCGCTCCGGCCACGTAGCAAAGATAATATTTGTGAAGTGAACGCTCTTTAAATAATTCCGACAACTTCTGCAAACCGCAAAGAGATTTTCCTGCTGCCACCAGTCCGCTGGTATTCCGATCGATTCGATTGCATATGGACGGTTTAAAGGTTTTCAATGTTTCCTGCGTCACATCACCTTTTTCCAGTAAATATTCCAAAATTGCATCATTCAAGGAATAATCCTGTATTTTTGCCTTTTGTACCAGCATGCCACTTGCCTTATTAACCAAAAGAATGTGCTCGTCTTCATATATAATGTCTAATTTTTTCTTATTGTTATTTTTTTTATGTATCTGGAGCACTCTGACTGGCTCACTGAACTTTTCAAAAGTCTCATCACTTAAATATATCTTCACCAAATCTCCAACCTTTGTTTTTTCATTTCCATCGGCTTTCTTGTCGTTTAGTGTAATATTTTTCTTCCGGAGCATTTTATAAATAAAACTTTTGGGAGCTTTATTCAGATATTTACCTAACAGCTTATCAAGTCTTTGTTCTGCCTCATTTTCTTTTACGATAATTTCTTTCATATACTGTGTCCTTTTATTTTTAAATAGAAACTGCTTTAATCACTTCCGCTATTTGCTGCTCCTGTCCTATTTTTCTGTCGCCATTTAAGTTTTTTTGCATTTCCTGCAATCTTTCGAGATAGCTTTCTCCATTTCGGAAAATTTTCACGGAAATCCCTTTGTATCCATTCTTTTCAAGCACTTCTTTTATATAGTTTGCAAAGTACCTCTCATCTATCGGTTCCTTTTCGCTATATCCGATAATTGTTTTTCCTAAAATAGCAACATGAAGAAGTTCTCCGATTTTATCATAAGCAGTAATCACAACATCATACACAGAGGTAACTTCCGTTGCATTTTTTTTAATTTTTTCATACATTTCTCTGCTTCCGGAACGATATTTATAGAAAAGAACTGTTGTTGTCAATTGTTTTGCTGCCGGTAATACAGATACTACCGCCACTATGGTAAGAAGGTTCGCCTTCGTATGTGTCGTAAGATACCCCAAAACAAAAATCATGGCAGACAAAGCAAACAAAACAACAGATTTCACTGTTTCTATCTTTCGTTGGGATTTTAAATAACCATAATTCCCTTTTGCTATTTTTTGCATGGTATTCTCCCCTCTGTTTCATTTTTTTGTTCTTCATCGGAAGGAGTAATCTGTAATAATTTCAAAATCAACTCGTGAGGCACTACTTTACAGAGGATTTCAAAAGCCTGCATCAACAGACCATAAACAGAGATTGTTTTTCCGTACCTAGCATCACGCATGGCTTTTTCCACCACTTTTACCGGATTCGCCATAACCAGCTTTTTATACAACGCAATCTGACTCTTTTCTTCTGCAATATCAAAAAATTCTGTTTTTACCGGTCCGGGACACACTGCCGTAACATAAATTCCACGATGTGCCAATTCATATTTTAACGCTTTCGAAAAGCTTAAAACATAGGATTTACTTGCTGCATATACCGCAAACCCCGGCTGCGGAAGGAACGCTGCACTAGAAGCAAGATTAATAATTCTTCCTCCTTTTTTCATAAAAGGCAGCGTATCATAAGTAACTTTTGTCAATGCCTGACAATTTAATTCTATCATGGATAAATTACTTTCTCTGCTAATTTGAGAAAAGTTTCCAATTTTTCCAAATCCCGAAGAATTCACAAGAATGCCAACCACAGGATTATATTTTTCCAGACTTTCTGTATATTGATTGTAACTCTCCTGTTGTAATAAATCCACAGTGAAAATTCGTAATTTTGTTTTCACCTTGTGCTGTAGTTCTTCTAAGCGCTCTTTTCGTCTCGCTAGAACCCAGATTTCATCTAATACTTTATAATACTTCTTATCAATCGACAATACAAACTCTCTGCCCATTCCTGAAGAAGCTCCTGTCACAACTGCAATTTTCATATTTCCACCTACTTTTTCTTTTTATGAACATTTCGAATCGTCTTTTTTTTCTGACTATTACGAATATTTTGATACTCTTTCTTATCCCTGCCTTTGCTTTTATCGTCCTTTTTTCCTTTTGCGTTATAGCTATTTGCTATGTTTCTTGGGCGAATCAGACATTTTTTATCAAATCCTATTAAATCTGTTCTTCCTGCAATGGTAAGCGCTTCCTTAACTAACTCATAATTTTTGGGATTTCTATATTGAATTAACGCTCTCTGCATTGCTTTTTCGTGCGGATTCTTTGGAGTGTACACCGGTTTCATGGTTCTCGGATCATATCCTGTATAATACATACAGGTAGACAACGTGGACGGAGTCGGATAGAAATCCTGAACCTGTTCCGGCATATAACCTAAATCTCTCAAATATTCTGCCAACTCTACCGCCTCTTTTATCGTAGAACCCGGATGCGACGACATCAAATACGGTACCAGATACTGTTTTTTTCCAATTCGTTCATTAATTTTTTTATATTTTTTCTGAAACGCTTCATACACTGAATTTTCCGGCTTTCCCATATATTTCAAAACATTATCTGAAATATGCTCTGGAGCCACCTTTAACTGACCGCTGACATGATGATTGCATAATTCATAAAAAAATTCATCATTTTTATCTGCCATCAGATAGTCAAAGCGAATACCGGAACGTACAAACACTTTTTTTACCTTTGGTAATTCACGCAGCTTTTTTAACAATTCTAGATAATCTTTATGATCCACTTTTAAATTGCTGCAAGGCTTTGGAAAAAGGCATTGTTTATTCGGGCATGCACCATGTTCTGCCTGTTTTTTACACGCCATATGTCTAAAATTTGCAGTAGGTCCGCCCACATCATGAATATATCCCTTAAAATCTTTATCCCAGATAATCTTTTCCGCTTCTGCCAACAAGGATTCGTGACTTCTCGTCTGAATAATTCTTCCCTGATGAAATGTCAAAGCACAAAAGCTGCAGCCTCCAAAGCATCCCCGATTGCTCACAAGGCTGAATTTTACCTCCGCAATTGCCGGCACTCCTCCTGCCGCTTCATAGGAAGGGTGATAAGTTCTCATATACGCAAGTGAATACACATGATCCATTTCACTTTGTGTTAAAGGCTTTGCCGGAGGGTTTTGCACCACATACTGCTTTTCCTTGTAAGGCTCGACTAACCTCTTTGCAACAAACGGATCTGTGTTACAATACTGTGTATAAAAGCTTTCCGCATATGCTTTTTTATCTGCTTTCAGCTCCGTATAAGAAGGAAGCGTTATGGCATCATACACACTTTCCAAGCTGTCTGTCTTATACACGGTTCCATCAACAAATGTGACATCCTTGATATCAATTCCACTATTTAAAGCATCTGCAACTTCTACAATAGATTTTTCTCCCATACCATAAAGCAGAAGATCTGCACTAGAATCCAGTAAAATCGAGCGTTTCATCGAATTTGACCAATAATCATAATGCGCCAGTCTCCTTAAGGAAGCCTCAATACCTCCGATAATAACAGGAATTTTCTTATAAGTTTGTCGAATCAGATTACAATACACTACCGTAGCGTAATCCGGTCTTTTTCCCATAATCCCTCCCGGTGTATATGCATCTGTCACACGCCGCTTCTTCGAAACGGAATAGTGGTTTACCATAGAATCCATATTTCCTGCAGTTACAATAAATCCAAGCCTCGGCTTCCCAAATTCTGCGATGCTTTCTTTTCGTTTCCAGTCAGGCTGTGAAATGATTCCTACGGTATATCCATTCGCCTCTAAAACTCTGCTGATGATAGCATGTCCAAAGGAGGGATGATCTACATAGGCATCCCCTATAATGTATACAAAATCAAGTTGTTTTAGTCCCTGTGCTTCCATTTCCATGCGGCTGACAGGTAAAAATCCTTTATTCATAATCGGTATCCTCTGCTATTTCCTTTTGTTTTCGTTTTCAGCGTTTTAACAGTTCCATTTCTGTCTTTGTCAGATGCCTGTACTCTCCTGGCTGTAATCTCCTATCTAACAGAAGGTTTCCCATGGAAATTCTTTTTAAATATATCACTTCCTTAGATACAGCCTGAAACATTCTCTTTACTTGATGGAACTTTCCCTCGCAAATGGTAATTTCAACCTCTGAAATCTCTCCTGATTTCAAAATATGAAGGTCTGAAGGCATAGTGTTTTTCTTTTCCCCTATGTCCAGACCTTCCCTAAAAGCAGTAACATCTTCCTCGTCTACATACCCTTTAATCAGAGCATAATATACTTTTTCTACATGTTTTTTGGGTGAGAGCAGATTATGAGCAAGCACACCATCATTGGTCAGCAAAAGTAACCCCTCTGTATCTTTATCCAGCCTGCCTACCGGAAACAATTCTTCACAGTATTTTTCTTCTTTTAATAAATCCACTACTGTTGTGTCCATTCTATCCGTCGTGGCACTTACCACACCTTTTGGCTTATTCAGCATATAATACACAAACCCTTTTTCCCGCACTCTTTCCTGGTCAAAATAAACCAGATCTTTTTGCGTGTCTATCTTCATCTCTGCTTTTTGTGCAATTGCATCATTAATACGAATACGTCCTTTTTTTATGTATTCTTTTACCTCGCTTCGGCTTCCTACCTTGGCATCTGCGAGAAACTTATCTAGTCTAATCTGCATATGCTGTTCCTTTCTTAATTCAATGCGTGGTTTATGCCCTGCACTTTATATCCCTCAGCAATCAAATCGATTTCCCGTTCAAATCTGTTCAACTGTTCTAAATCATCTTCCTCATAAATGCGATAAAACTCGTCTTGTATTTTCGCAAGTTCCCGTTCATTTGCAACCTTATACAAATTCTGCATCGTATTCAATATCGAAGCTACCACATTTGCTTTAATGCGGAAAGAATTCTGTGCATCCATGATTTCGCTTCTTACTGCAGACATCTCTTTATCCAGCACAATTACCGCTGTCGCAGCCCCACTTAAACTGTCCTTAATATATTCCGGCATATTTTCGCGATATTTATATTGCAGCGAATGTTCAATCGTTGCCCAGAAATTCATAGCCAGTGTACGAATCTGTATTTCTACCGGTATCGTTTTCGGTCCGTTCAACGTCTGAATCTTATACATTACAATCATATGATAACTTTGATAACCGCTGTCTTTTCGATTCGCTATATAATCTTTAATGCTTTTCACCTGCATGTCATCACGTTGTTTAATCATATCTGCAATTGCGTAAATATCTTCTACAAACTGGCATATCAGGCGAATTCCTGCAATATCCTCGATTTCTTCTTCAATCCGGTTCATCTGAATATGTTTCTTTGTCGCCTTTTCTATAATACTTGTAACTGTTTTTACACGTCCTAAAACTTGCTCAATCGGAGAATACAGACCCTTTTCTCTGTGTTCTCTGATATTATGGTTAAATTTGACCTTTAATTCTTCTACCGCAAGCTCATAAGGATTTAAAATCTCTCTCCATAATTGTATGTCCATCTTAACCACTCCAATGTTTTCACTTAAATTATATGGCTTTTCTGCCATACTCTGCCTCTCGGCAGGCACGAATTCTCTACATAAAATTATACCACACTTCTTTCTTTAGTGCCTATTAATTTTCTAAAATTTTTGTTATATCAAAAGTTTTTTATTCTATTCCAAAATCTACCTTCAGCTTTCGCTCCTGCAAATACTTTAATACCGGATATGGATTTATACTAAGTTCTTCTTCATTCTCTGTCTTGATATAAATTCCTACATGAAGGTGAACATCAAATTTTCCTGTCGTTCCCTCCTCACCATAGCCACTGTCCCCCATAAATCCCAAAAGCTGTCCGGCCTTTACACTGTCTCCTTCTTCTAAATCAGCATAAGACTCTAAATGAGCATAATAAAAATATGCACCAGACTTTGCACGAATCCCAATCCGATACCCTCCTTTCGTAAGCCAGCCTTTCTTCTCTACAACACCATCACTCATGCTAATCACCGGATATACCCCACGTTCATTTTCATCTGCCATAATATCGCATCCCTCATGGTATCGTTTTCCCCCAAACGTCCTCTCAAACTTCCATGAATTTTCAAAGCTTACCGTCATATCTTCATCCCAGCTTGATTCCGGTACCGGAAAATATATTACATCTGCCCAAATAGCACGATTGCTATCCAGCAGCTCATTATAAGCCTCTCCACAATTTTCCCGTATATATTTTACATCATTGTCCTCTTTTAAGCTTTCCATCACGTTCGCTTCAACTAACACCTCCCCATGACTTTTTTCATAAAAGAAACTGTCGGTTATAAACTCTGCCAGCTTCTGACCTTTCAATTCATGTTCTATGGCATACATAAGTATACCATCACTCACTCCATTTTCCCGATAATCCTCTTCCTCATTGAGATTTTTCTCTACCCAGGAATATCTTCCTCTAAGAAGCATTTCTTCCTGTTGAAACAAAATCAAAATGGCAAGGACACTTAAAATCACAATTTTCGCAATTAAATGAACTCTTTTTCCCTTTTTCACACGCAAATATTCTCCATGGCATCTTTATATTTTATGTAACACCTGGCTTTGTTATTCCCATTTTTTTATTCATAGTTACCATAATGCATTCATATAAATAAAACTAACTAGATTTATCTGCAGGTAGATGTTGTATGAAAATCCGGAAATTTTTATTCACCTCTATAATCATTATTATTTTTCTTTTTCTTTTAGCTTCACCGGAAAATGCTGTTTCTTCTGCCCGTTCCGGTTTAATGCTGTGGTTTAAAGTACTTCTCCCTACCCTGCTTCCTTTTATGATTATCTCTAAGCTTTTAATTGAATTAAATGCCATCTCCTGCCTTACTTTTTTATTTGCAACATTTTTTCATAAATTTTTTAAGCTGAGTAAATCCGGAACCTTTGTCGTTATCACAGGTTTTTTATGCGGCTATCCTATGGGCGCAAAGCTTGTTTCTGAATTATATCACCATCAGCAGCTCAGCTATGAAGAAGCCAGTTATCTCCTTACCTTTTGTAATAATTTAAGTCCCATGTTTATCAGCAGTTTTTTAACTGTTTCCTGTCTTGATACACCCGAACTGCTTCCCTATATTATTTTAATTATTTACGGCTCACCTATCATTTTTGCCTTATTTACCCAGCCACTATTTCGCCGAAAACAAAAACACAATATTTCAGAAGCACTTCCACCCACGCCTTACAAAAAGCTTGATTTTGAAATTGTAGATATTGCAATCATGGACAGCTTCACACAAATCACCAAACTTGGGGGATATATTATACTCTTCTCCATCATTTCAGGTATGTTACTTTCCCTGTCGCTTTCTGCGCCTGTGCTTGCTATACTTACCGGTGTGATTGAAATTACCACCGGAATTAATTACATTACCATACAGGATTTTCCTTTGCAACTACGTTTTCTTTTTGCAATTCCCCTTTGTGTCTTTGGCGGTTTATCAGGCTTAACACAAACCTACAGTATGATAAAAGACTCTCATCTTCCGTTTGGCTCCTATTTCATCTCAAAGCTAATCCAGACGGCTATGTCCCTTCTTCTCACTCTCGTACTTTTACATACTTTTTTACAATAAAAACAGGAAGAGTTTACTAAATTGTAAGCTCTTCCCACAATGTTTATTTCATTCTATTTTGATATTTTTCCCCTATGCGTCCTTCTCCGGCATATCTGCTGTATCTGCCTTTTCTTCTGTGACCGCCTGTTCATCTGTAGCGGACAATGATGCCCGGTTGGTATCAACGATATCACAAGTACGTTTTAAATCCAAAATGAGATTATCATATTTTGCACTGGCAGAATCTACCGCATGTGTTATGATATTGTGCAGGCTTCCTAACATCTCATCCGTATACTGTATTGCCCCGATACGGATTTCATTGGCATCTTTCGTTGCATTATCTAAAATCATCTGTGCTTTTTCTGTTGCCTGGGCAATAATATCGTTTGCCTGGGCATATGCCTGCTGCATAATCTCATGTTCACTTACCAGCTCATTTGTTTGAATCGTTGCTTCTCTAAGCATTGCTTCTGCTTTTGTCTTTGCATCTTCCATAATAGCATCTCTGTTGCTGATAATTTTCTGATAACGTTTGATTTCCTCCGGTGTTTTCATACGAAGTTCCCGCAACAATTCATCCATTTCATCTTTTGATACCACAATCTTAGTATTTGATAACGGCTGATATTTACAACTGTCTATGTATTCTTGTATTTCGTCAATAATCTGCTCTATTTTGCTATTCATAACAAGACATCTCCTTTTTTGTTTTCCCTCTATTTTTCGTCTTTGCTGACTTGTAGTTTTTGTATTTCTTCGTATTTACTGTATAGCTTTTGTGCAATACATTCCGGCACAAAGTGAGACACATCACCGTGATAAGATGCAACCTCCCGCACAATCGTAGAACTGACGTATGAGTATAAAATACTTGTTGTCAAAAACATGGTATCTACTTCCGGCAGCAATTCATGATTTGTCTGCGCCATCTGAAGTTCATATTCAAAATCAGTAACTGCCCGAAGCCCACGGACAATTACATTGATATTTTCTTCTTTTGCAAAATCTACCAGCAATCCACTAAAAGATGTAATTTTTACGTTCTTTAAATCTTTTGTGGTTTCCTCTAACATATTAACACGTTCTTCTACAGAAAACAATGGATTTTTCGCCTTATTATTTAAAACAGCCACTACAACCTCATCAAATATATTAGCTGCCCGCTTAATAATGTCTATATGACCAAATGTTACCGGATCAAAACTTCCCGAGTATAATGCTCTTGCCATATCAATCCTCTTTTCTCTGCACAAATACATGCATGTTTGTTTTGTATTTTTTATATCTTACTACTTCAAATGGTAATTTTTCATCTTCTATAAAAGAAAAATCCGTTTCCAGAGAAGCCTCTATAATAATTACTGTCTGCTCATTCACCAAAGATGAATCGGACAGATATCTAAGTGCTTCCTGCTCAAATTCATGATTATAAGGAGGATCCATAAAAATAAAGCCCATAGCCTTCTGCCCTTCTAATCGTTTCAAAGCCCCCAGATAATCTACATTCATGATTTCCGCCTTGTCCATCAACTTTGTTGTCTGTAAATTATCTTTAATACATGTTACCGCCTTAGGATTATTTTCTACAAACCATGCCCTTCTTGCGCCTCTGCTCAATGCCTCAATTCCAATGCCACCACTCCCACTGAACAAGTCAAGAAACGTGGTGTCTTCTAAATCATATTGTAAAATATTAAATAGCGTTTCTTTTATTCTGTCTGTGGTTGGTCTGGTATCCTTGCCTTCTAGCGTTTTTAATTGAAGTCTTCTTGCTGTGCCCGCTATTACTCGCATCTTATTTCCTCCTTAGCCCCGGTACTTACTTCCCTTAGTATCACGTCCTGCTTTTTTTAATCTGGAAAGTGTAACTTCTTTCTTATTATATTTTATAGTATATGTTTCATTTTCGTCAAAAATGTAGGCTTGTTCTACTTCATCTGCCCCTACAAGCTTTATGGCACGTACACCCACTGCACCACGCTTTTTCTCCGGTATTTCTATAGACGCAAATCTCAAGAAAATGCCATTCTTCGTCTGTAAGACAATGTTGTTTGTATTTTTAGGAATCTCCGACACGCTCATTCCTTCCGAAATCAACAGCAATGGTTCTGTAAGAATCGTGCTGATTTCATCGCCTTCGTTTAATTTTGTGGCAGCTATCGTCCGCTTTGAAACCTCAAATTCAGTTCCTAACACCTTTTTCATCATACCATACTTTGTAGTAAAAATCAGGTATTTATCATTTAAGGTTTTCAAAGGAGCCACAAATATAATTTGTTCCTCCGTGCTGTTATAATTACTTACATTATCCACCGGAATTCCTTTATCCCTCAATTTTCCAAATGGTAAATCGACCACTTTTACTGTATGCATATTTCCCTTGTCTGTAAATAAACATATTTTATCTGTATTCATACAGTTAAATATATATTTATTTTCAGCGTCTGCTGTTTCTTTATTTCGTTCATATACCGTAATGTCAATTGTCTTTGCATAGCCAAAACGGTCCATCAAAAATACGACTTCCTGTTCCTCTATTTTCTTTTCTTCGTAAACAGCTTCTACTCCATTTTCAATCACTGTTTTTCGCGGTTTTGCATATGCCTTTTTAATGTCATCTAACTCTTTTTGGATTACTTTTGTCATAACACTATGATTGCTTAATATTTCCTCATACTTAGCAATATGAAGCAGCGTCGTTTCATGTTCTTTCAGCAACGCTTCTATTTCCAATCCAATGAGTTTATAAAGACGCATTTCTAAAATTGCTGTTGCCTGACGTTCTGTAAATTTCAATTGTTCTGCTGCTTTTTTGGAAGCCTGCGATTTAAATTTGATATTCCCTGCATCTCCCGATACAAGGCATGCCTTCGCTTCCTTAATATTTTTACTTCCACGAAGAATTTCAATAATCAAATCAATGACATCACATGCCTTAATCAAACCCTCTTGTATTTCCTTTTTATCTAATTCCTTTTCTAAGAGTGTTTTATACTTTCTGGTAGTAATCTCATATTGAAAATCTAAATGATGCTCTATTACCGTGCGAAGTCCCATTGTTTCCGGTTTTCCGTCAGCCACAGCCAGCATATTCATTCCAAACGTATCCTCTAGCTTTGTCTTTTTATAAAGCATATTAATAATCTGATTTGTATCTGCATTCTTTTTTAATTCCAATACAATGCGAATACCATCTTTCGAGGACTGATTGGAAATATCCACAATATCAGGTGCTTTTCTGGTTTCCACCAGATTTCCAATATCGTTTAAAAACTTTCCGATATTAGCACCGACCATAGTATATGGGATTTCCGTAATAACAATACGTTCTTTTCCGCCTTTTACCTGTTCTACATCTACTTTACCACGAAGCTTAATTTTTCCTACACCGGTCTTATAAATTTCCAACAATTCATCTTTATTTACCACAATACCACCGGTTGGGAAATCCGGTCCCTGAATATACTGCATCAACTCTTCTGTGGTGATATCGGGATTCTTTAAAAACGCTTTCTCTGCTTCAATAATTTCCTCTAAATTATGAGGCGGAATGCTCGTAGCCATTCCAACTGCAATTCCCTCTGCACCATTTAACAAAAGATTTGGTACCTTAACCGGAAGCACCGTAGGTTCTTTTTCTGTTTCATCAAAGTTTGGAGCAAAATCCACTACATTTTTATCTAAATCTGCCAAAAATACTTCCTGTGTAATTTTTTGTAAACGTGCTTCTGTATAACGCATGGCAGCAGCTCCATCACCTTCAATGGAGCCAAAATTTCCGTGGCCATCCACTAACGGCTGTCCCTTTTTAAACTCTTGTGCCATTACCACCAATGCATCATAAATAGAGCTATCTCCATGCGGATGATATTTACCCATAGTATCACCTACGATACGTGCGCATTTTCGATATGGCTTATCAAAACGTATTCCCAATTCATGCATATCATATAAGGTTCTTCTTTGCACCGGTTTTAAACCATCACGTACATCCGGAAGTGCTCTTGCAATAATAACACTCATGGCATAATCAATGTATGATTTCTGCATTACGTCGGAGTATTCGGTTTTTATAATCTGTTCTTCCATCTTTCTTTCCTCCTAAACATCTAACTCCGCATCTTGAGCATGTTCATAAATAAAAGCTTTTCTTGGCGGAACTTCTGTCCCCATCAACATTTCCGTCACATCAGATGCCATTCTTGCGTCCTCAATTTCTACCTGTTTCAAAATTCTGCTTTCCGGATTCAGCGTAGTTTCCCACAACTGGTCTGCATCCATCTCACCTAAGCCTTTGTAGCGCTGCAAAGTAAAACTGCCCTTTTGCTTTTTACGATATTTTTCTAATGCTTTATCATCATAAAGATACTCTTCTTCCCCCTTTGCCGGCATTGCCTTGTACAGTGGCGGCATTGCAATGAACACATGCCCTTCATAGATTAACTCAGGCATAAACCTGTAAAATAAAGTTAGTAGCAACGTACAAATATGAGCTCCGTCCACATCGGCATCTGCCATAATAATGATTTTATTATAACGAAGCCTGGTAATGTCAAAATCATTTCCATAGCCTTCAGAAAAACCGCAGCCAAATGCATTAATCATCGTCTTAATCTCTGCATTCGCTAACACTTTGTCCATACTTGCCTTTTCTACATTCAAAATCTTACCACGAATAGGAAGAATTGCCTGAAATTCTCTGTTCCTTGCAGTTTTTGCAGAGCCGCCCGCTGAATCTCCCTCCACAATAAAGATTTCACAACGGGACGCATCCCTGCTTTCACAGTTGGCCAGCTTGCCGTTAGAATCAAAGGAAAATTTTGGCTTAGACAACATATTTGTCTTTGCTTTTTCTTCTGTCTTTCTGATTTTAGCTGCCTTTTCTGCACAAGAGATTACACTTTTTAGTACTTCTAAGTTACGATCAAAGTATCTTGTAATTTCTTCACCCGTCACCTTATTGACAGCTTTTGCTGCATCCTGATTATCTAATTTTGTCTTAGTCTGCCCTTCAAATCTCGGATCCGGATGCTTAATTGACACTACCGCAGTCATACCGTTTCGAATATCTGCACCTGTAAAATTAGCATCTTTGTCTTTGAGAATCCCCAATTCTCTGGCATATGAATTAATCACTGTTGTAAACACTGTTTTAAAACCTGTCAGGTGTGTTCCGCCTTCTGCATTATAGATATTATTACAGAAGCCTAACACATTCTCATGAAATTCGTTTACAAACTGAAATGCTGCTTCTACCGTAATTCCTTCGCTTTCTCCTTTAAAATATATCACATCATGAATTGCTTCGCTTTTTCTATTTATGTCTTTTACAAAGCCCACGATTCCATCTTCTTCATGGTATTCAATCATTTCAGGCTCTGCCTGACGATTGTCACGAAAACATATGGTAAGTTTTGGGTTTAAGTATGCCGTTTCATGAAGCCTTGATTTTATTTCCTCTGCCTTGAATCTCGTTTTCTCAAAGATAGTGTTGTCCGGTAAAAAATTAACAATCGTTCCTGTTTCCTTTGTTTTTCCAAGCTTAGGCAACAGTCCGTTTTCTAATTCAATGACGGGATTTCCCTTTTCGTAACGATCATGATGAATAAATCCATCACGTTTTATTTTAATATCGAGATAATTAGATAATGCATTCACAACCGAAGAGCCTACCCCATGAAGGCCACCGCTTGTTTTGTATACAGAATTATCGAATTTACCTCCCGCATGAAGTGTGGTAAATACCAGACGTTCTGCACTGATTCCCTTTTCATGCATATCCACCGGAATTCCGCGCCCGTTATCCGCAATTGTGGCTGACCCATCTTTCTCTAACGTCACTTCAATTCTGTCACAAAATCCTGCCAGATGTTCGTCTACAGAATTGTCCACAATTTCATAAATTAAATGATTTAATCCTTTGGTTGTTACACTTCCGATATACATTCCAGGGCGTTTTCTTACCGCTTCCAGCCCTTCCAATACGGAAATATTATGCGCATCATACGATGTCTGTTTTGCCATAATCTCGTCCCTTTCCTTCTTTTTGGTATAAAAAGCCATATTGACCTATATTAGCACAAATGTTCCTGTTTCGTCAAATGTCAAAACATTTTTCCCTTCGACACAATTGACTTTCTCATACCTCTATGATAAGCTTTTGTTTAATAAATAGCCATTACTGAGAGGTAGCTGAAATGATATACATATTTGACCATTTATCCGAAATATCCCATCATCTTGTTTCTAAAATTTATTCTTTTATGCCAAAAAATCGTCAGGAAAAATTCCAGCGTTATCGAAAATTTGAAGATCAAAAGAATTGTGCTCTGGTATACGCCCTGCTTCTTTTTGGATTGCAACAGCAGTATCCTGACTTAGACTGTTCTCATTTGAAGTTTTGCTATGCAGCTCATGGAAAACCATTTTTAGAAAACCAGCCTTCCATTCATTTTAATATGAGTCATACTTCTTTGGCTGTGGCATGTGCAATCTCTTCCGCTCCTATAGGTATCGATATTGAAGGCTTGATTCCTTACTCTTTGGATTTCTGTAAATACGTCTGCTCTAAAGATGAACTTTTACATTTAGAACAGCTTGCATCTGCCCAGGAACGCAGTATTGCCTTGACCACCCTTTGGACTCGAAAGGAAGCTTACCTGAAATATAAAGGAACCGGAATTACTCAAGACTTAAAAGACATTAACAGCTATGCCCTTCCTTATGCAAATGACTTTACCTGTTTTTCCCATACCGGACAGTCTTACTGTTTTTCTGTATGTCAAAAAGAAATATCCCCTGCATACCAAATGTTGTCTGCAGAAGATATTTCTTTCTATATTGAGAGTTTACAATTTATCCTATGAAATTATCAATTGTTTCATCTAAGCTTTCAGAAAGTTTATCTAAAAGTGCCAGATACTCTTTCATAAAACTGTCTACTGCTTTTTCGTCAAAAAGCTGATTGTTATATTCTACTCCTCCATACATACACTTTCCATTTTCAGAAATGCATAAAGAAAAGTTTGTCTTACATCCTCTCTTATCAATTATTTCTTCGCAAAGCTGCAGATCTTCGAAACACAAATCACTACTCTTATAATTCTGGAATGCCATGAAAAACTCACCCCACTGCTCCATAAAACGAGGCTCTTCCTTTCTTAGCTCCCACATTAAATCATAAAATGGATATTCCTGATTATCCAATCCCTCTTTTACTCCTTTAGAAAGATTTTCTAATGCTTCCTTAATCGTTTGTTTTTCCTTAAACACTGAGCGGAAAATAATACAATCTGCCAGACAACCACTGATTTCCTGATTTTTGCCTTCGCGTCTGTTGGCCGTCGCAACCGTACAATATACATCTTTTTTCTTTGTATTTTTGGCAAGCAGGATATGATATGCCAGCATTGTATATGTAAACAGGGAAATGCGTAGTTCTTTACATACCTTTCCTATTTTTTTATACAGGCTCTCTTCTACCGCAAATGCCCTGGATTGTCCTATATACTCACCCTCAGCCAATTCATAATGCTGATATGGATAATCCAAAGTTGCAGGCAAATCCTTCAGATAATTTTCCCAGTACTGCCTCTGCTTTCTTCCCTGCTCCGTATGAGTGAGATCACTCTGATATAAACAATAATCATAAAGCTGCAGTATATTTTCTTCTGAATTTTGTTCCCCTGAATAATATCGGTTTAAATCATTGATGATAATACTCAAAGAAGAGCCATCTGAAATCAGATGAGAAACTCCAATATACAAGATATAATCCTGTGTATCATACTTGTATATTTCTATACACATAGGGACTTGATTAATAAACGGTATTGTTATATTAGACTTTTCATCAATTGCCCTCTTACACCATTGATAGCGTTCTTCCCGATTTTCTCCTACACCTTCCATCACCTTTACATCGTATGGATACTCTGAAAGAACCTCCTGATATATTTCTCCCTCTTCTTCATAAAAGATCGTCCGGTAACACTCGTTTCGATCAATCATTTTTTGTACTGCCTGGGAAATTCTCTCGATATCCAATGCTCCTTTGATCCCAATACTCATGCAAAGATTCCATGCACTATTTTCCGGATATTCTTTACAGGTCTGATAAATCATTTTCTGAGCTGAATTCAATAAGAATTTTCCCGTATGCTCTTGAACCTTTGCTGTTTCTTCTGCTTTTACCTCTGTTTTCTGCTCCTGCTGCATTTCCTGATTTTTCTCAAGTAAAAATTCTCCAAATTCTTTTAAGGTTCCATAATCATATACATCTTCAAATTCTACATGTATATCATACCGTTTCGCAATTTCTTCTACCAGCATCATTCCTGTTAGTGAATTACCGCCCAAATCAAAGAAGTCACTATCCTCTTCTACTTCCTCTTCCAGAATATCTTCCCATAGTTTTTTCAATTCTTCTTTGAATTTTTCCGTATCCTCAATCTTATCCTTTTTCTCTTCTTTTTTCTCTTCTAAAGTATCTGTAATCCCTAATACAGAGAATTTATGCGTTGGATAAATCCAATGTTTCCTTTTAGCAAAACAATAGGCCGGAGCCGATACCCTGTGCACGTTTTCTCCCTCATATAGCCCTGCAAACGAAACCTTTACACCTTCTTCATACAGTTCCTTTATCATCTGTTCTCGTGAATCTATTGCCAAAATCACCCTGCATTTCTCGTCACTGGCTATTTTTTCTCCGGTATCATGGAAATACACGGCCACTAACGAATGCTGTTCCTTCAGTTTTCTTATAATATCCTCGGTAGGCTTTGGATTATATGTTTCTCTCAATTTTCTAAGCGTATTCTCAATTTCTTCATTTTCCGGTATTTTTTCTTCTTTTGCAATCTTTGCAATATATTTTCCGTATTCATCTGCCAGCAGATAATCTACCTTTATGTTTGCCTGTTCCAATGCACGATACTGCTCCACATCTCTTCGACACTGCTCCATCGTCACATCCTTTGGCATAGAAATTATCACTGCTGTTTTTTTTGCTTCCCCTGCAGTTTTAGGCTTTATGCTTCTTACACGCTGACACAATTCTTCTTTACTGTTTCCCACCACACAGGCACGATATACATAATCATCTCTTCCTGTGTTCAACGTAAACAAGATATCATCTATATTTTCTTTGCTCTTTTCCAAATAGTCAGCAATTGCTTTGGCATTGTTCTCAAAGGATTCTTCACTTTTTGCACTTAATTTCAAAATAAGCGGCAGTAGACTTTCTTTCTTTTCGTTTTCCTGCCCTCTATAGTTTTCAATGACCACATGTGCATTTGTTCCGCTAAATCCAAAAGAATTGATACCCACAATTCTTCTATCATTCCTATTCCAGTGTTTTATTTCCTTGGTAGGGATTAAATTTGTTTCTTCAAAATGAATATAGGGATTTGGCTTTTCAAAATGAACAATTGGATAAGTTACATCTTCCTGAAACTGTGTGACGCATTTTAATACAGATGCAATACCCGCAGCAGCTCCTAAATGCCCTATACTTGATTTTAATGCCGACAAGTATACTTTTCGGGACTCCATATCACTTTCTTCAAAACTTGACTGTAATCCCTCCACTTCAATCGGATCTCCAATCAACGTACCAGTTCCATGCGCTTCTATTTCCGTTACATCTTTTCCGCTAATTCCAGCTCTCTCCCATGCCTTTATAATAGCTTCCTTTTGTCCCTGTGCACTTGGTGCCGTAAGACTGCTTCCTCTGAAACCATCTGAATTGATGGCACTTCCTTTGATTACACCATAAATATGATCTTTATCCCGAAGAGCCTCTTGATACCTCTTTAGTAATACAAATCCGCCTCCTTCGCCCATTCCGGTTCCCTGAGCTTTTGCATCAAATGAATAACTTCTGCCACCTTTAGATATCACACCCAGATTATTAAAGTCCTTATCTTCAAACTCAGGAATATAAATATTTACGGACAAACCGCCTACCAAAGCATAATCCGATTCTTCTGAAACCAGCTTCATACAGCCCTCATGCAATGCCACCAAAGAGGAGGAACATGCAGAATCTACTGTTACATTCGGACCATGCAAATCCAGATGATAGCATACTTTTCCAGCCGTTAATGACTTTAGATTTCCTGTGTACGCAGCACCAGAATCCTGCCCAGCCAATAATTTATATTCATTATCCGTAGTTGACACATAGACCGCACAGTTCTTTCCTCGAAAACTCTCCAGACTATAGCCTGCATCATAAATAGCCTCTGCAGCCATTTCTAACGAAAATCTTTGTTCTATACACATAACATCTGCTTCCATGGAAGGAATGTTAAAAAAGCCGTGGTCAAAATATTCGATGTCATCTATATAGCCAACCTCTAAATACTCTTTATCATCCTCTAACTTCAAAAGTTCTTTTCGTTCCTTTGGAACTTTTCTTACACAATCTTTCTTATTACTGAGATTTTCATGTAAGCTTTCCATATTATTTGCCTGAGGCAATCTCATACTAACTCCTATAATAGCAATATCCTGATACATTTTTTCCTCCTAACTATAAGTCAAATACTGTTATTGTATCTTCTTTTTTTCCTTCTACCATCGTAGAAATATAATTTGATAATTGTTTAATAGTTGCATTTTCAAATAAATCAACAACGGAAATATCAACTTGAAATTCTTCATTAATTTTTCCGATTAAATATATACTTTTCAAAGAATTTCCACCAACCTCAAAGAATTTTTCATCTTTTTTGATATTTTCATTTTTCAAGACACTTTTCCAAATACAAGACATCTTATGTTCAATCCACCCGTTGTCTGCGTTTTCTGTACTCGCTACTTCTTCATCCTGTACCGGAATAAATCCTGCCATTTCCGGTTCCATATCAATAACCTTTGCAATCTGATAATTCATAGCATCCAGACCATAGATTAGAGGCGAGGTTTCTTCTGCAAATAGACGCAGTAAATAATAAATTGCCTCTTCTCCTTCCAGAATATCAAAGCCCAAACGCTGGCTGAACATATACTGTTCTTCTCCTTCCCCCTGACTCATTCCTATATCTCTCCATTTGCTACATGCCACCACCGTATATTGGTTCTGTTCTGGCAGTTCTGTTTCATAAAACAATTGGGACGAAACTGCACCGTAACTGCCAAAGGAAATTCCTCCATAGAATGCCGTAATACTAGATAATACATACACATGTCTTCCTGTTTTGTTCTGCAAAAAACGTTTGATGTCTTCTATTGTATTTACACGTACCTGCATATTTTCTGAAAGCTGTCCTGCAGACATGTTTTTGATGTAATAATCCTCTTTCCTTTTCCAATGCTCTGCCGCTGATACATCTCCCACTAAATCCATGATATTCTTTACTGTTCCATATTTTTGTTCTATTTTTTCTAAAACTTCCAGAATACTGTTTGCCTCGGTTGCATCTGCCTGTTCATAGTTTACTGTTCCTAAAGTCTGCAATTGTTCAAAAATTTTCTGCTTTTCGTGCACTTTTGTGAGGTTCGATTTTCCCACCAGAACAAGATTTGTATTGGTATTCTTTAGCATTGCCTCACAGACAAGCTTTCCAATGCCACCCAGTCCGCCTATAAGAACGGTTACGCCCTCATTCCACTTTGTCTTCCAGGCACTGGCCTGTTCAGGTACAAACCTACGCAATTCTTCCAGATAACGCCTTCCCTTTTGATAGAATACCGTACTGTTTGTTTTATATCTATGTTCTCTTGCCGTATATTCTGCCTCATAGCTTCCGCATATGTTATCCGTAACCACAAGAATTGTTTTAATATTCCCCTGTTCCAGAGAAAGTGATGGCAAATATCCTTTTACCATGCTCCACAAAGCCTTTTCTTTTATGTCACATACGATTAGCAATACAAGTTTTGTCATTGCCCCTTCATATTCTCTGGCAATCTCACAAATACGGTACAAATTTTCTTCCGTTTTTCTTGTCGCATCTAAAGTGATAGCTACATACTCTGTTTCTTTCTTTGACTTATTCTTAGACTCTGAAGGTAATTCCACCTCTCGCTTTTCTATGCGATAGATACACTCTAAAAGTGAATTTCTTGTTTCTCTCTGGAAACCGGATATCTCTCCCTGCTCATATTTTTTTATCAATACTTTTTTATCAATTTTTCCAATAGCAGTACGAGGCATTTCCTCCTCTTCTAGTCCTACAAACTCATCTGCAAACATACTAAATTGCCGCATAAGAATTTGCTGCATTTCAGAAATAACTTTTTGAGGTGATTTTCTACTCTCCTCGGTTTTAGAATAACAAATCAAAACCTTATCATTAATTACTTCTTCGTTTTTTATGGCACAGCAGGCAATTCCGCCGCTCATAACACCTTCTACCTCTTCCAAAGCCTTTTCCACTTCCAGGCATGTGATATTTACTCCGTTCACAATAACAATATCTTTATTTCTTCCTGTTATTATTATTTCTCCATCAATAATATTGGCATAATCACCAGTATCAAACCAGCCGTCTTCCGTAAAACATTTACGATTTTCTTCTTCATTTTTAAAATAACCCTGATTAATAGTTTCTCCGGCAACCAGCAGTCGTCCAATCTTTCCTTGAGGTACAAGGTTATTTTCATCGTCTACTATTTTTGCCTGTACACCCTTATTCGGAGTTCCAACCGCAACTGATTTCTTATAAAGCACCTGACCAAAACGATCCGAAAATAAAATTCCGGAACTGGTTTCCGTCATTCCCCAGGACGGCTTCATGGAACTGTAGGAGAGTCCTTTGCAAGCTAAGGCTCGAAGGAATTGATCACAGGCAGTAAAGTTAATTGCTTCTCCTCCATTTAATATAAACTTGCAGCAGGACAAATCCACATCTAACTCAGGAATTTTTTCTGCCTGTTCCATAAGCAAGCCATAAGCAAAATTAGGAGCCCAGGTTCTGCTCACTCTGAATTCATCCAACAACTGCAGCCATTTTAGTGGTTCTCTTAAAATTTCTTTCGTTTCCACCTGAATCTGTTCTGCATGATTATACACATCTAATATATGGTACATCACAATTCCGCCTACATGATCCAATGGCATCCAGTTAAGGGATATTTCTTTTTCGGTAAAGTTATACCGCTGTGTGGTACTTTGTGAGCGTTTGATAATATTACGATGACTTAATTTGACGCCTTTTGGTATCCCTGTACTTCCTGAAGTAAACAACATCAAGGCAATATCATTTTCTTTCAGTTCCGTTTCCTGATACCCTTCATTCTTTTTCTCAATTAAATCTTTTGCAAGAAGCACGGCATCCACAGTCAAAGGTTCTCCAATCCGTTCTCCATACTGCTTCATCTGATTAATTTCTTTTTCTCCCGCTACCATAACAGCATTCTGTAACAATTTACAGACATTCCATACCTTATTTGTGGAAGCTTCTCCCTCACGATAAATACTTTCCTGCGGAATTCCTAATGGTATCGTAACGGCTCCTGCCATCTGACAGCCCCAAAACACCTTTATAAATTCGTCTAACTGCGGAAGCTGCAATACAACAAAGCTTCCTTTTCCTATCTTTTTCTCCTGCAGATTCGCTGCGATATTTATAGCAGCCTCGCGTAAGGATTCATAATCAAATGTTTTCCTTTTATCTCCAAATTGTATGGTATGAATTTTTCTCTTATCTTTTTCGTCCGATGATTTCAGCAACAAATCCCGTAACACCTGATATGGAATTTCCTCAAGAGTTCCTCCTGAAAGCAAAGAGGGTTCTCCTGTTACCTCCTCTTCTTCCGTTTGCTTCTTTTCTACCCTGTCCGCCCATACCATAGCTTTTCTTTGTGCACTCGATTTCTCCAACTGACAATGCTCTTTTTCCATAGCCATTTTTATCAGTTGCTGATTCGTATTCTCATCTGACAACATATGGTTAGAAACCGAATGTACCAATACAATGTCTTCCTTCCCATATTCAGAAAGCAGATTTTCTATTTCACATTTCTTAATTTTTTCAATTCCTGTATATGAAATCAGATAGTTAAAATCCAAATACGTTACATCGAAAAAATGCTCTGGAAAATGTTCTTCCAAAATTTCTCTGATTTTACCTGTCTGTTTTTCTTCATAGCATAAAAATTTCTTTTTTGAAAGCCGTCCCATCAATTCGTCTACTGTAATCATCTCATGTTCCATAAGATGATACAAAGCGGTTACATAAATCTCCAGCATTTCTTTTATGGTTTCTTTTTTGAATAATGCCGTTTTATAAGCCAGACCAATCTGATATTCTTTCTCTTTTTCCATCACACTGCATATCAAATCAAACTGCACCTTAGATGCATCCTCCGGTATTTCCATCTTCATAGGCAGTTGTGTTTTGTTTTTGCTCTGATTGCCAAAGACCGTTTCGCTTTCTAAATTGAACACCGTCTGATAAATCGGAGTATATCCACTTTTTCTCTCCACGCTAAGCAATTCTACGACCTGCTCAAAAGGAAGAGATTGATGTTTCATTGCCTCTAATACGGATTTGTGTACTTGTTTCAAAGTTTCTTCCAGACTCGCTTCTTTAGCAACCTCATAGGAAACAGCTACTGTATTGGCAAAGCAGCCCACAATGCTCTGAAATTCCTCTCGTGTTCTGTTAAATACCGGTGTTCCCACTGTCACATCTTTTTGGTTGGATACTTTCATAAGCATCAGTTGATACGCAGTCATAAACAAACTAAATACAGAAATCTTTTTCTTCTGTGCAAAGTTTCGTATCGTATCACTAAATTCAGTTCCTAGAAATTCTGCCACATAATCTCCGGCAAACGAATCGTTCTTTTCACGTTTATAATCTGTCGGAAACTTGATATACTTTCTTGTTTTGTCCAGTCTTTTCAGCCAATATTTCTTATCTTCTGTGAAATCCTTTGCCTTCTGCCATTTGATATATCTATAATAGCTTCCCTGTCTTTCCTTGTCGTCATTTGTACCACTCCATGCTGCTTCGCAAATCTGTTGTATCCTTTTAGCAATCAGCCCCATAGACCAGCCATCAGCAAACATATGATGCAATGTAATCACTATCTTCTTTGCATCATCGCTCTGTAGAATAGAACAGCGAATAGGGATTTCATTTTCTAAGTTAAATCCTGTTTGCTTCTCTTCTCCAATAAGCTGTTTGCAGCTTTCTTCATATTCTTCTTGTTTTACCGTTTTTGTAGCAATATGCAGAGAGTAATTCTTCAATACACATTGATAAACTCTTTCTTCCCATTCAAATACAACCGTATGTAACATCTCATTTTCATCGACTACCTGCCTAATTGCCTGACGCAGTATTTCTTCCGATACTTCTTTCCCAAATTCTAATGTGTATACCATGTTGTAATATGAGTTATTTCCTGCACTTTTTGCCAGGAACCACATGCGTTCCTGTTCTGCAGACAATGGATATACCTGATATTTTTCTCCTTCTTTTTCCAGCAGATGCAAAAAACGTTTTCTATTCTCCTCATCCAACTGCTGTAATCGTTCTACAAATGGATTCATTTCTTTCTCCTTCCTATTCAAATAAGGCAAACAAGTCTTCAATATTGTTGTCTTTTTCTATATCTTCTTCTTGTTCCTGCTCTACTTCGAATCCTTCCTCTCTTCGAAGCCTGTGAATTTCTTCTATCATATCCTGCACTGTGTCAAATTCATACAAATCCATTACACTAAGTTCTACTTGAAATGCACTTTGTATTTTTGAACTCACTAGTACAAACGCCAAAGAATCAATTCCAAATTCTTCTAATTGGTTTTCTGGTGTTACCCTGCTTCCAACTACCTCATTTAAAATTTTTAATACGCCACTCTCCACATTTACACTTTGCTTTGTTTCCATGTTTTTTTCTTCTTCCTGCACTTCTTCTGCAAAAAGATTGTATTCCTTCTTTTGAAAACAATAAGATGGCAGACTGACTTTACAAACGTTCTCACTGCTTTCCCTGTTCCAGACTATATTGCTACCATGAATATAAGCCTTTCCTGCCATTTGCAGTTGCTCTAATGTGCTGTTTTCCAGGCAGAATTCTTTACCACCATTGTACCCTTCTTCCACACAATGGCCTGTTTCTTCTACTGTTCTTCCGGTTTCCTGTTCTGCTACAATCCAATAGCTTCGAAAAGGGTAGTGATTTCTTCCATATGCCAATGTATATTGAATGTCTTCCAACGTATCTTTTGTGTTCTGCAGATAGTTTTCCATCTTATGTTCGTATGCCTCTAAGCTCTCTTTTGTCTTGGCAGAAAAAAGCAGTAGGTATCTTCCGTATTTCTTTTCTTTTTCTGTTTTAGGAAAATTTCTTAAAATCATATGTACATTGTTTCCACCAATGCCAAAGCTGCTTACACCTGCATAAACTGTTTTTTCCTCCGTTTCCAAGACAATAGGCTCCTTGTTAAGAACAAGGTTTCCACCCGTCATTGCTTCATTTACTTCATCTACATTTATAACCGGCGGTATCTGCTTGTTATGTAATATCAGTGCAGTCTTAGCCAGACCTGCGGCACCAGCCGCATAATTTAGATGCCCTATGTTATTTTTTATTGCACCAATCACTAAGTGAGGATTTTCTTTGAATACTTCTTTTAATGCGGCTATTTCCACCATATCTCCCAGCCTTGTAGCTGTACCATGACTTTCCACATAACAAAGCTCTTTTGGCATTACATGGGACACCTTTAACGCTTCAAGTATTGTCCTCTTCTCTGCTTCTCTGCTTGGAGCTGAAAAGCCCATTTTCTGACTTCCGTCATTTTGGAAGGCACTGCCTTTAATCACTGCTATAATCTGGTCTTTATCCTGAATGGCATCTGCAAGCCTTTTTAGTACAAATACTCCGGCTCCATCTCCCGGAACACAGCCATTTGCTTCCTTGCTAAAGGCTCTAACCACGCCATCCTTTGAAGTTATTCCCCCTTCCATATGCGTATAATATTCATTTTCCAGCGAAAGATTGATACCGCCTGCTACCATAATATCCGTCTGGCCATCCAACAGCATTTTACACGCTTCATGAACTGCAGCTAATGCAGTAGCACAGCTTGCTTTTACTTGAATGCTTGGTCCTTGCAAATTAAGTTTATACGCTATTTTGGTAACCAAAGATGCACCTAGATACACCTTTGCAGTTTCCTTTTCTATTTGCTCTAATCCACTCTGATAATATCGTTTTAACGCATATTCATTTTCCTTTGCTCCGCAAATAATGCCAATCCTGTTCTCTCCCTGAACCACTACTGCTGCATTTTCCAGTGCCTCATATACAAGCTGCAACAGCATTCTCTCTTGCGGGTCTGTTTCTATGGCTTCCTTCTCATTCATTTTAAAAAACTCTGCATCAAACCCGTATTGATCCTTCACTTTTCCATAGGCACCAACTCTTGCATAGCCGTTTTTTTCAATTATTTTCTGATTTCTGGATATTAAATCTTTTCCCTCCATCAGATGATTCCAGAATTCCTCTAAGGTTTCTGATTCCGGAAATCTTCCTGCCATTCCTATTATTGCAATTTCGTCTTCTGCCATTCTTATACACCTCCTAAATCTAATACTTCTATTTGGCTCTCAATAAACTCTGTTACTTTCTTTATACTGGATAATTCCATCAAATACACCGGCTCAATCCTTATGGAAAATTCCTTTTCCAGCATTTTTCCCATTTTGAATAGCTTTAAGGAATTTCCGCCAATATCAAAAAAGTTATCCTTCTCATCAATTACCGGAAGACACAACAGCTTTTTCCATATCGCTGCAATCCTGCTTTGTATCTTGTTTTCTTTTGCCTGTTCCTTTGTTTCTTGTACTGTAAATACATGCTGTTCTACATATCTGGTTAATTCAGGAATATCTGCCTTTCCCCGCTCTGTAACAGGTATGGAGGATACTACTACAAACTGTTTTGGTATCATATATTCCGGCAAATTTGTTCTTAATGACTTCTTAATTTCTTCTTCCGTAATTTGTTCTTTTTCACAATAACAAGCTACAATCGTGTCGTTCACAAACAAACAGCTACAAGTTTTCACCTGCTCAAGCTTTTCAATTTGGCTTGCAATCTCTTCTAACTCAATGCGATATCCATTTAATTTAATCTGCTGATCAATCCGTCCACAGTAATATAAATTTCCTTCATCGTTGTGATAGCACAAATCTCCACTTTTATAAACATATCTTCCTTGAAATTGTACGAATTTTTCTCTTGTTTTCGTTTCTGCATTTATATATCCTTTTGCTATTCCTATACCGCTGATATATAATTCACCTTTTTCATTTGTGGCACAAAGCTCACCTTTTTCATTT
Organism: Lachnospiraceae bacterium; assembly: GCA_050874665.1. Lineage (GTDB taxonomy): Bacteria > Bacillota > Clostridia > Lachnospirales > Lachnospiraceae > RUG11237. The sequence continues at coordinate 64,621 of JBNMLC010000010.1, forward strand.
ACTACATAAAGTTCTTTCTTAGGAATTGCTCTTCCTATTGGAATTTCACTTTCTTTGTCCAAAAGTTCTTTTTCGTTTACCACATGAAAGCTTGATACACTTGTACATTCTGTAGGACCGTACACATTTACAATTTTTATGTGTTTGTTTTTATATAATTCAGCCAATTCAGCCTTTTTGAAGGCTTCTCCTCCCGTAATAATACATTCTGTCGAAGAAAAGGCCTGGTATCCATTCTCTCTGTCCTCCTCCAAAAGCAATTGAAGCAGACTGGGCGTTCCATTTACATGCGTTGGCTGATGTTTTTCTATCGCTTTCACAACAGAATAAATATCCCTTGGATTTTCAACATTCATAATCACCCTTGCTCCCACCAATAACGGTGCAAATAAGTTTTTTACAGATGCGTCAAATGACAGGGCATTTAATGACAAAACCTTACTTTCAGCTTCTAACCCAACCGTATCTATATACCAGTTGCACAAATTTAATAATTCTTCCTGATATAGTTCAACACCTTTGGGTATTCCTGTTGTGCCTGAGGTATAAATCACATATGCAGGAGAGTTCAAGCTATCTCTTACGGTAAATTTCAGCGAACCTTCTCCATCTTTGAGAATTTTTTCACAATCTTTTTCTGACAGAAAACAAGCTGCCTTGCTATCCTCTCTCATAAATTTCTTTCTATTTTCAGGATATTCCCTGTCTATGGGTACATAACTGCACCCATAGGTAAGAATTGCCAATATAAAAATCCAGGTTTGTGCTTTGTTTACTGTTTCAATAGCGACTCTTTCTCCGGACACTATCTTTCTTTTTGCCAAATATCCATGTATCATTTCTAAATACTCATTTACCTGCTGATAAGTATATTGTGTGTGTTCATCTGAAACAGCTATATTCGGCCCGTATTTTATAACACTCTCCTTCCAGAGTTCTCCAAAGCTTTTCAACACTAATTCACTTCCCTTTCTATAAATACTTTAAATTGTTCTGCCAATTTTTGTACTGTCTGTGTATCTAAATACGTGCTTTTATAAGTAAATTGCATAACTAATTCTTCTTCTCGTATTTCCACAAACAATCCAAAATTATGCTGCATCGTATCCTTGACGTATTCAAACGACTGTATCTTCAATTCCTGTACACTGCCATTTTCCTGTTCTTCCAAAAAATTAAAGTGAAAATGGAACGGCAGATTTTTTTCTTCTATTGCGCAAAGTTCACACACTTTTTCAAATGGTAATTTTGAATGCATGATTGCATTTGATATTCCCGCTCTATTCTCTGCAAACGCCTCTTTGATGTTGTCACATTTTCGACTTACGAAGACTGTTTCGTTTACAAATAGTCCCATAGTGTCTCCCATCTCGTAAAAGTGTCTCACAGAAACCGGTGTTCCGATTGCAATACATGGATCCTTTGTTATCTGATGCAAAAACTGAGTATAAAGTGTAAAGCAACCTATGTAGGTGGTAACTCCCATCTGTTTAAAGTACTCTTTCATACGGCAAATTTCTTCTTTTGTCAGGGAGATTGTTACCGTTTTTCCTGATTGTGAAGTATAATCCATCTTCTTATAGCCTTCTATATTCGAAATGGTTACGCCTTTTAAATAGTCACTCCAAAACTTCCTGCTTTCCTCCAGGTCAGACTCTTTTCTTTCCCAATGTGCATAATCGCAGAAACGTTTTATCTCATCGGATTTTTTATGTATTTTTTGTTCACGTTTCAGGTAACAATCCTCTATGGTTTTTATCAAAATCTGAAACGATGCCTGATCGCTGATAATATGATGCAAGGAGACAACCAACTGGTATTTTTCTTTTCCTATTTCCCATAATTCAAATTCTGACAAATTCATGCCATCTTGCAGAGAGAGTTTTTTATCTTTTAATTTTTCTAACTCTATTTCATACTGTGAAGCATCAATGATTCGCTTTTTGTAATTTAACCTGCCTTTTTTGTGTACTACAGCAATAGGCTCAAACTCATCATCGGTTGTATATTCCGTACGAAGTACATCGAATTTGTCAATGGCATCCTGTATTGCTGCCTTTAAAGTTTCTTCCTGCAGCTTGCCCATGATTTTACACATTCCTGTCAACGTAAACTGACTGGTATCATGGAACATATCATAGAGATAAATGCCCTCCTGTGCATATGAGAGTTCTCCCACATATTCAATCTCCTCTTTCTGGTATTGTGCCATATCCGTTCGACCCTGGTAGGTTCCAATTGATATACCGGAATTTTGCTTTTTATCCTTTTGCTCCATAAGCTCTGCTAACTTACTTAATTGAGGATTTTCAAATAACTCTGACAATCCGTAATCGTTCTGAAAGAAATCCTGTAGTTTCTTACAAAAGCAGATGGCTAACAACGAATCTCCTCCTGCCAGGAAAAAGTTATCTTCTATTTGAATACTTTCCTGTTTTAATATTTCCTTAGCAATTTCTAATACTTTTTCTTCCGTTTCCGAAAGTTCACCCTTCCGCCTCTTTGTGTTCATATGAGGTGTAGGCAATGCATTTCTGTCAATTTTATTTGTTCTGCTCAAAGGCAGCACCTCCAGCTTCATAAACGCTTTCGGTATCATATAGACCGGTAACGCATCTTTTAAAAACTGCTGCATTCTTTCCGTACTGATTTCTTCTTTTGCCATGTAATAACCATATATTTGCTTTTTATCGTCGGAAACCTTTGCCACTGCTGTTTCCACTCCCGGATATTCTGACATGGCATGCTCAATCTCATTTAATTCGATTCGTTTTCCGTTGACCTTAATCTGCAAATCATTTCTTCCCATAAATTCAATCTCGCCATTTGGCAAATAACGTCCCAAATCTCCGGTACAATACATTCTGGCACCATGTTCATCCAGAATATATTTCTCTTTTGTAGTTTTTTCATCGTTATAATATCCCTTAGTCACACCCACTCCGGTACAATACATGACCCCGGTAACACCGACAGGTACTTCACGCAAATGCTCATCTCGTATACTATATGCATTATTAGAAATCGGTCTTCCGTAAGGAATCTTTCCTTTTTTCAAGTCTTCTTCGGTCACTTCGTGATAAATGTTCCAAAGTGTGGTTTCTGTAGGCCCGCCTACAGAAATCATTTCTGCATTCGGAAGTTTATTTTTAAGTTCCCCAAGCATAACTGCCGGAATATAGTCACCACCTGTAAATACACGCCTGATTGTGCCCAGTTCCTTACTATGTTCTTGATTTAATACTTGATTCAACATCTGCAGCATGGCTGGTACTGAATTCCATATAGTTACCTGATATTTCTGAATGAGTTGAATCCAATACACAGGATCTTTTACATGCTTTTCTCTCGGCATTACTATTTTTCCACCTGCAAATAACATTCCAAACAAATCAAACATTGACATGTCGTGAGACAGATTGGTAAGTGCAATTGCTGCATCTCTTTTTCCTATGTTAAAGTGCTCCAACGTATCGTCAATGCAATTGATTACTCCCTTCTGTGGAACCATAACTGCTTTTGGATTACCGGTAGAGCCGGAAGTATGAATAATTGTAAGCAAATCTTCCTGACTACTATTTCCATAGCACCCTCTTTTTCCTTCATACTTCTTTTCGTCAAGCACATGTAAATTCTCGCTCAGCTCCTTTTTTCGCTCCTCGGCAATAAAAGCATACTGACAGCCAATATGTTCCATACAACCATCAAAGCGTTTCTTTGGAACCTCTTCTTCAAAAGGTACATAGATTGCACCCAGTCCTACGATAGCCAGGGTACATACTACCTGCTCTACTGATTTTCCCAGGACGACTGCTACAAAATCCCGTTCTCTTACTCCCTGTTCATACATATAATGCATTTTATCCAATACTCGTTCTTCCACTTGCCGGAAACTCAATTGTTCTTCTTCTACTGCTAAGAAAATAGTTTCTCCACCTGCCTGAAATGCTTCTTTTATTCGTGTTTGTATATTTTCCGCTGCGATTTTTCTTTCCTGCAATGCATATCTATGTATAATTCTTTTATCCCTGTCAGGCAATGCTATTTCTTGTGGTATGTTCCACATTTCTTCTGAATCCGCTACCTTATTAAGCAATTCCATTTGCAGCTTTACCATGTCATCTAGCATGGCTTCATCAAATAATCCTTTCACACAATTCCAGTTGAACTGTATTTCATCATTACATCTTTGTGCATCAATATCAATCCACACCTGGCTGGTATGTGTTTCCGTATATTTTGTTCGGAAGATTTTTCTGGCTGCCTGAGGCAAATCAAGAATAGAAGAAAACACAATCGGAACTAATGCGCTTCCATAACTATTTTGATATTTATATACTTCACGAAGCACCTCCATTCCACTGAAACTATTGTTGTCCTTAATTTCCCATAATTGTTTTTGGTTTCTGATACACGTCTCCTCAAAGGTTTCCTCTGGGTGGGATTCTACCTCAAATAACAAAAATGTAGAACACTCTCCCACGACATGTTCAATATCCTCATGAAATAGCGGACGATCAAATTCAGGGATACTAAGCAGGAATTTTTTCTTGCTGTTCCAACGTGCCAATACCTCGGAAAACGCAGTAAATAAAATGATAAAAGGGGTAATTCCTCTTTTCCTTGCTTTCTGCTGTAAAGACAACCAGCGCGATGCACTCAGTTTACATTCTTTTATGACCCCTTGAATTTCTTTAATTTCATCAGGGTTCTTAAGCAATGGAAGTGTTACTGCTTCCGGCAAAGAGGCAATCCGATTCATCCAATATTCCTTTGCTCTTTTGTATTTTGCACTGTTTTTCAATTGCTCCTTATAATGAATATAATCCTTAAAAGTCACCTTGATTTCTGGCAGCTTTCTATTTTCATCTTCATATAGCTGTTCCAATTCATCATATAAAATTTCATAGCTATATCCATCTATGATGATTGTATCAAAATAAATATGTACAATCGCATGTTTCTCCCCTATCAGACTGGTTTGTACTCGAACCAATGGAATGGATTCTAAATCAAGCTGATACTGAATCATTTTTTCTCTGACGGAAAGCATATATGCTTCCTGTTCCTCCAAAGACACTCCACGCAAATCCGTCAACGGAACTGAAAATTCCGGAATATCTTTTACAAACCGCTGCGTTCCATCATAAGAAATCACACAACGAAGCATATCATGTCGTTTAACAAGTCTGCGCAACACTCGCTCTAGCTTTTCATGATCATAATCCTGACACTCCATCTCTAAATATCCATGAGTAGAGATACAGCCTAAATCCATCTCTGTCTTTCTGCCCACCAGATATGCCTGCTGTAATTCGCTTAATCCAAAGGGTTCCCACTTATCCTGACTGGTTTCACAACAGATAATATCTTCCTTGTCATTTTTTCTTTCTTTCACAAATTCTGTAATTTCTTTTACAGACGAATGCATAAAAAATTGACTGATTCCCAGTTCTATTTCATATTCACGACTGATTGCCTGCACTAATTGAATTGCTTTCAATGAGTCGCCCCCTGCAAGCAGAAATGACTCCTCTTTTCCATAATCAGTACAGCCTAACACCTGATCAAACAACGCTTTCATTTTTTGCTCTTCTTGTGTTAATTGCTCTTCTTCTTTGGTATTCTTCAAAGAGCTGTCTTTTGCCATGCTCAGTAGCCGTCTGCGATCTATTTTTCCGTTCTCTGTGAGTGGGAAGGCATTCAGTCTCATAAACTGCCCCGGAATCATATAAAGTGGTAAATACATCATCATATATTCTTTCAATTCTCTGGCATCTATGTCACTATTCGCCGTATAAAAAGCTAAAATTTGATTTTTCTCAATATCTGCAATAACATTACAGTCCAAAATTCCCTCATGTTTTTGTAAGATATTTCGAATCTCCTCTATTTCGATACGTTTTCCGTTAATTTTTACCTGGGCATCTTCTCTTCCCATAAATACAATCTCACCATCTGGAAGATACTTTCCTAAATCTCCCGTATTGTACATTCTCACTCCCGTTTCAGGATGCAGAACATACTTTTCCTTTGTTTTTTCATCATCTCCCAGATAACCCTTTGTGATGCCTGCACCACTTGCATACAGATAGCCAGTAACTCCAAAGGAAATTTCCTCTAAATTCTTGTTCATAACATAGTATTTCGTGTTGTCAATAGGCCTTCCATACGGAATCACGCCACATTCCACATCTTTTGCTGTAACCTCATGATATATATTCCAAAGTGTGGTTTCTGTAGGACCCCCTACATTAACTACCTTACAGGCCGGAAATTCTTTCCATATAAAAGACACTACCTCTGGTTTTAAATAATCTCCTCCATGAATTGCAAGGCGTAAGGAAACCTTGGATACAAATTTGTTTTGTTCCATAGCTACCTTATACATCTCCATCATTGCAGGCACCGAATTCCAGATGGTTACTCCAGCCTTTTTCATTAATTCCATCCAATGGATAGGGTCCTTTCTCTTTTCATGCGTTGGAAGTACCAGTTTGCCACCATATAGCAGCATTCCATAAATATCAAACATTGCCATATCATGAGCCAAGTTCGTAAGCCCGATTGCTGCATCCTTATTTGTGATATGGAACTTTTCTACTGTAAATACAATACTGTTTAAAACCCCTCCCTGAGTAACTAACACTGCCTTTGGATTTCCGGTAGAACCAGAAGTATGGATAATTGTTAAAATACTGTCTTTTGTAGTTTTTTCCGGCTTACAAGGAATCGCATCTGCTTCAGACAATTCCTTTTCCGTTAGTATCGCAGCAAACTCGCCTGCAACCTCTTTTTTCTTTTCTTCACTACAAATCAGGATGGAAACGTTAGCATTTTTACATGCATCAAGCAACCGTTTGATCGGTGCTTCTTCCTCTATTGGCACATATGGAATTCCCAGATACACACAGGAAAGTACTGCAACAATTTGTTCCATACCTTTCTTCATATAGATACCAATCGGTGCTTTTTTTACAGCAGACTGTTTCATTGCATTCTTTATACACTGACACCCTTGCCATACAAGTTGCTGCAGTTCTCCATAGGTAACCTGCCTTTCCATATCCTCTAATGCAATAAAATCCTTGTAGGTTTCAAATGCTTCTGCAAGGCGTGTATTAATTTGTTCCAAATGCAGCCTTTTTTCAGTATGATTTACCTGCTCCCATATTCTTTTATCCTCTTCTGGCATAGATATGAGCAGGCGTTCATTTATAGACTGCTGATTTTTCGCCACAAGATTCACAAAATGTACCATCTGCTCTTTCAATCTTTTCACATATCCTTGTTCCAACCATTCTTTTACATAGTTAAATGAAATCCGGATATTTTCATCTACCTCTTCTAAAATAATCTCTAAAGGAATATTACTGCTGTGGGACTCCGAATATACTTTTCGCAGTGATGCAGGTAAGGATTCCATCAACAGAGAGGTAAATACTACCGGCATTATTCCACTGCCCAGTTCTCCACTTTGCTTTCCATATTCCCTAAGATTTTCTGTCCCGGAAAAAATATGATACTTCTTTAATTCCCAAAGCTGTCTCTGATTCCTTACAAGTGCCTCTTTCAATGTATTTTCTTCCGTATTGATTGCAAAAAGCATAAAATTCGAAAATACTCCTGCTACATTTTCGTACTCTCCGTTTGTTGGCCGATCACTTTCCGGCACACATATCGTAAATTGTTTTTGTCTGGTGAGTGTCCGCAAAGAAGTTCCCAACAATGTTAAAACAACAACAAACTCTGTCACTCCATTTTCTTTTGCCAACGCTTTTATATGTTTCCAGTCTTCCTGTGTAATCTCTAAATATTCCTGTGCTCCAGTGGCTCTTCCCTTCCATTCTTTGGTAGGAAGCTCTATATTTTCAGGAAGTATTTTTCTGCGTTCCTCCCAAAATAGCTTTGCCTTTTCATACGCTGCCGTTTTCCTTCTCTCTTCTAAATATCTCTGGTACTCACCATAGTGTCTGTGCCCCTTTTGCAGCGAAACAGTATTGTCATTGTAAAGCCTGTTCAAGTCCTTCAAAATAAGTTCTATACTCATTCCATCTAGGAGCATAGCATCAAAGTATAGCTGTATTGTCGCTTCTTTCTTTCCCGTATATAAAATTTTGACTTGAAACAGTGGTCCTTTTTCAAAATCCAGACGGCTGTCTATCATCTTTCTTCTTGAGCTGATTATTTCCTCTGAAACTTTTTTATCGGAAATATCCATTTCTTCTACTGGTATAGTTATGTCTTGCATGATTTCCTGGATTCCATTTTTATGAAATACGGAGCGCAGTACTTCATGATGTTTCACCAGTAACTCCAAAGCTTGCAAAAAGGATTCTCTATCAAAATTTATGCACTGTAATTCTTTGTAGCCCGATGTTACAATTCCTGTGTTTTCATCATCCATTCTTCGATCAAATAAATAAGAACGTTGAATATCCGTCATCGGAAATACGGAGCCTATCTCTTCTTGTTTTGTCTGTTCTTTCAAACTCTCTTCTTTTCTCTTTTGTCTGATTAATACTTCCAGCTTCTCTACTGAGGAGTTATTCATAAATTCTTCTACGGAAAGTTCTACTCCACAAACCTGGTAAATTGCCTGCAAAATCTGGATAGTTCCTAAAGAATTTCCGCCCAGTTCAAAAAAGGTGTGGGTCATATCTGCGTTTTCATCTAATGCCTCATCAAATATAAACAGTAAATACTTCTGCAGATCATTTACTCCTCTGACCAGATTGGTATCTTTTTGTCCCTGTAAATTTCGAAATAAATCTAACAAGCTTCTGCGATCTTTCTTTCCATTATGTAAGATGGGAATGCTTTCCACCACTTTAATCTTCGATGGCTGCATATAACCCGGAAGCCTTTCCGATAACTCCCTTCGTATTTTGGCTTGTGAGTTTTCTTCTTGTGCCGTAATAATAAGTCCAATTTTCTTTTCCGTATCTCCATAGCAAACGGCAGCGGCCTTTTCTACACTGTCAATTTGCTCTGCCATTCGTTCTACTTCTTCTAATTCAACGCGATTTCCACGAATCTTTACTAAATTGTCTTTTCTGCCACGGTAATACAAAATTCCGTTTTCTTCTTTCACTAAATCTCCTGTTTTCCAAAAACGAACGTCATTCTCCTTAGGAAGAAAATTCCTGTTCCTTCCATCATGATATTTTAAAAACATCGTGGTTTCGCCCAAACAAAATTCTCCACTTTCTCCTTCTGTAACCTGTTTCCCGGTTTCATCGATAATCTTATATGCCACGTTTTCTAGCACTGTTCCCACCGGGACTGTTGCCTGCTCATCCTGAATATGACATTCATATGCACAAATGTAACCACTGGCTTCTGTCATACCATACAGATTAAATAACCTGCAGTTATACTTGTGCAGGAAATCATTTACCACCTTCTGACTCAATACCTCTCCTGCACAAAGAACCTTCTTAAGACTTTTCAATTTTTCTTTATTCTGTTTATTTAGCATACGCAACATAGAAGGCACAATGGTCAAAACCTGAATCTTATATTTTTCTATATAATTTATAAGATTAGCAGGATTTTTTTCTTCCTTTGGTTTCACTACCACGATACATGCACCATTTAATAGCGGCCAAAAAATTTCATAAATGGAAAAGGCAAAACTTACCGATGTTTTAAAAAGTATCTTATCTCCTGCATGAATACGTATTTTCTTTTGTCCACCTTTTAGCACATTATAAACGCCCTCACAGGAGCTCACCACTCCCTTTGGTACTCCACTCGATCCTGAGGTAAACAGTATATAGCAACTGTCTTTTTCTGTACGTTTTTTACTTTTTTCTCTTGTTTCTATTCCTGTATCCCATATTACCTTACTGCATCCTGCTTCTTCTATAATTCTTTTGATGCGATAAGAGGGATATTCCGCATCGATAGGAACATATACTGCTCCGATTTTCATCAAGGCAAGCATATCGATAATCAAATTTACCGAACGCTGCCTGCATAATCCCACAATGGAACTATCATCTATTCCCAACTGTTGCAGTTTTTCCGCCCTTTCCTTTACCAATTTTAAAATTTCTGCATATGTATAGACGTTTTGATTCTCCTGTACTGCAATGTTGTCTTTATACCTGTCTGCTGCTGTTACAATATCCGTAAATATTCTATTTATACACATAATTCGGTCCCTTCATATTTTCGTTTATAATTCCGCACACTTCTTCTACATGTTCCTTTAAGAAAAAATGATTTCCAGAAAAAGTAACAATGTCCGGTTTCTTTTCACAATACCTATCCCATTGTTCTAGATTTTCAATCGGTACAAAAGGATCTTCCGTTCCCGACAATATAGTCACATCACAAGGCATTTTCCAATATCCCATTGGCTTGTAGGTTTCTATCATCTCAAAATCCGCCCGGATAATCGGTAAAAAGAATTTGTAAAATTCCTCGTGTTCTAACATATCAGGCTGAAGATTATCATACCCCATCAAGCGATTACAAAAATCCTCGTCACTCATCTCATGAATTTTTTCAGACTGTCCAAGTAAATCCGGAGGTAATGCTCCTGATATATAGATTCTTTCAGGCATTTTACACTTTTTCTGTGCAAGCCTTTTTGCCACTTCATATGCCATAATACTTCCCATACTGTGACCAACAAACGAATAATTTTCTGTCAAAAGGGGTTCTATATGGCGTATTATTCTTTCTAATGCCTCATTCATATCTCTGATAGGTTTCTCTTTCATACGGCTTTCTCTTCCCGGAAGCTGAATAGGAAAAACATCCACATGACTTGAAATATGTTTATACCATTTCGCATAAAACAATGCACTTCCTCCTGCGTAAGGAAAGCAAAAAATTCTATGCTTCGGGTTTTCTGCCGAATGCTCATACTGTATCCATTTCGTTTTCATAATGCACTCCTTTTTTACTTTTTTATTACATTTATGTTACTTTTGTTACAATATTTATTGCATTCCCATTATATACTTATTCAGAATATTCGGTCAATAGTTTTTATTTTACTGATAATTTTACTCATCATAGGCTTTGTTTTTGTTTTTATTTTTAATTGTTTGTTAAAAGCACAAAACTTAGCCCCGAATTTCTCCAGAGCTAAGTTTTGTAATAATGTATATCCATATTTAATTATTGAAACAAGCTATCTTTCGTCTGCTATTTGCAAGTTCCCAATAGCATTTTTTTTACCAGTGTGCTAAAGCAATCTTCTCTAAAAATTTCTGTGATTTTTCCCTTTTCCAAATATACACACCGATCACATACTAAATCCAGTAATTCCATATCATGGGTAATCAATAAAATAATAGCACCGTTTTGTGCCAGCTCTTCCATAATTTCTTTGACTTTCAGCATTGATTCATAATCAAGTCCACTGCTCGGTTCATCAAAAAGATACACTAATCGCCCGGATAAAAGTCCGGTAGCAATAGCTAACCTCTGCTTTTGTCCTCCGGAAAGTGCCATAGGATGCTGCATTTCCATTCCTTCCAAACCCATTCTTTTAAGAATATTTCTTATCTGATTTTCATCCTCTTCTTCCATACTCTCTAAGCATTCATTGTATACGCTATCCGAGAAAAGCTGATGATTTACATCCTGCATAACAAAAAAGCTTTTTGCCCTTCTCTGCTTTTCGTTCCAACTCCCGCCTTCAAATTGAAATTGTCCGGCTGTTTTTGAAACAAGACCACAGATAGTTCTGCAAAATGTAGATTTTCCCGCCCCATTTTCTCCAACAATTCCAATAATTTCTCCTTTTCTGGCTTTGAAAGTCAACGAATCCAGTATCTTTCTTTTTTCAAAGCAAACGCTTAGATTACTGCAGACAAAATCATACTTTCCCCGCCGTCCCTTCAAGCGTTCAGATAAGGTTCGTTCCGTTAATTGCCGTAAGCCTAAAGAAATTCTTTTTTCATTCGGCAAAGCAAAAAACTCTTCTCCCTTAAATTGTTCCGTTATTGTTCCCTGCTGCATATAATACACATGATCCACCAGACCATTCAAATACCACAATCGATGTTCCGCAATAATAATGGTTTTTCCCTGCTTTTTCAATTTTTCTAAAAGCTTCTTCAGCTTCAATGTGCCCAAATAATCCAGATTCGCTGTAGGTTCATCCAAAATATAAATATCCGGATTTCCACAGTATACGGCTGCGATTGCCAAAAGCTGCTTTTCGCCTCCTGACATGGCAAAAATATTCCGTTTGCGTAAATGATGTATTTCTAATTCTTCTGTCACTTCATTCATTCGTGCAAAAATATCTTCTGGCTTCATTCCTACATTCTCTAATTCAAAAGAAAGCTCACTGTCTGAATCCAAATTGAAAAACTGAGACTTTGGATTTTGGAAAACAGTTCCGATTTTTTTCGCAAGAACATACATAGGAACATCTGCTACTTTTTGATGATCCACCAATACTTTTCCCTGGATACTACCACTTTCTAAATGCGGAATCACTCCGTTCATCAACTTTAAAAGTGTACTTTTTCCGCAGCCACTTCGCCCACACAAAAGAATACACTCTCCCGGCTTCACCTCAAGGTTGACCGATGTTATAATTTCACGAACTTCTTCACTTTCATTATATCGAAATGATATATTCTCTACTCTCACCATAGCAGAATCCCCTTCCATGCATATTTCTCGCACAGAGCTACTGCTACTAAGAGAACCAGCAATAGCATTACTAGATAGTCCACTCCTTTAAAATGGGTCGGATATAACACTGTACGCTTTCCAGGATTTTCAATTCCTCTGGTAATCGCCGCAGCAGAAAGTTCTTCTGACATTTCTGCCGCCGATACCAACAGTGGAACATAATAACTTTCCACCAGATTTGTTATTCGTAAAAAAATATTTTTGTTCTTTTTTACTTTTCTTAAAAGCATTGCATCATGTATATGTCCGCACTCCTCTTTAATTGCAGGAATGTACCGCAATGTTACAGCTAATGGTACGGTTAATTTTCTAGGAACCTTCATTCGCTGCAAACCGCTTAACAGCTCGGAAACTGTGGTCGTAGATAAAAGCAGTCTTCCCGCCATAACACAAGGAAACAGCCTCCTAAATACCACAACAAATATATTCAGCATCATCGCTAACGTACCGTTTAAAACCGGAAGCAGCGTATACTGCAGAACTAAGAAAAGCATATATATCGTAAAAAGTTTCATTGCTTTTAGGTTTTTTACTGACATAATATGTAAAAACGTAATCAGCAATACAAGTGCTGTTTCTAATACACTAGAATATAATGCAAACACCACAATACTGGAGAACAAAATAATAATAAATTTTGTCCTTACATCCAGCTTTATTTTTTTCATATTACATTACTCCTGCCTTTTTTAAATGCTTTTTCAAAATCACCTTTGCAAAAAGACAGCCAAGTACTGCACAAACTGCTGTAACAGCAATGATAAGAAACAGAAATGGTATGGAAGCACAATCTGCAAGTCCGTTTACAAATTCTTCTGACAATCCTCTGTTAGAAGCTTCTGCCAGATAGGTATCTGTAGTAACAAACAACTGCAAATAACCACCAACAGAGCAAACTGACACAATCACAAAGCCAATCGTATCTGCCCAAAAGCTCTCATAATTTGTTGATTTAACAATAAACTGTGCAATCACTGCTCCCAGAATCATAAACGGGCATGCGATAGGCATTCCCAAAACGGCAAACAGCATTCCCACAATAACGCCCCAAATGATTACTGCTCCAAACTTTTTCACTTTCATTGCCAGCATAATATAAAAAGTTGCTCCGAGGAGAGCCCCCGCTGCCGGATAAAACATAAATGTAATTGGTGTAACATTAACCACACACGCCACAAATAAAGCTACTATATAAAGTGCCGTGTAAATACCAATTGTAATTAAATCCTTTCCGGCAAGGCCTTTCTTCTTATCTTGTACGTTTGATATATCCATAGTTATTTCTCCTTTTCTTATTGATTTATTTTCTGCTACATTGGAAAACTGTCTTAAATCTTCCAATTAGCGGCATTTTGTCTTGTTTCCCAGAACTTCTTGTATATAGAATCTTTTTCTAATAGTTCACTATGTGTTCCCAATCCATGAATACTTCCCTTTTCCATTACAATAATTTGGTCTGCATTCATAATAGTACGCATTTTATGAGCAATCATAATTACAGTCTTACCCTTTACCAATTCATCAATCGCCTGCACCATCATCCACTCATTTTCAGGATCCACACTCGAAGTTGCTTCATCCAGAATAATAATTGGTGCGTCTTTCAGAATTGCTCTTGCCATAGATATTCTCTGTTTTTCACCTCCGGAAAGATTACTTCCGTCTTCTCCAACTATTGTCTGATAACCATTTGGAAGCTTTTCAATAAATTCATGGCAGCAGGCTTTTTTTGCAGCTTCCACTACTTCTTCATGCGTCGCATTTGTTCTTCCAAATTTTATATTATTTTCAATAGAATCATGGAACAAAAAAACATCCTGAAATACAATGCTGAAATACTTATATAAATCCTCCGGATCAATTTCTTTCACATTGACACCACCAATAGTGATACTTCCTTTGTCTACATCAAAAAATCTCGCGATCAGTCTGGTAATTGTTGTCTTTCCGCAGCCCGAAGGTCCCACAATCGCGGTCATTTTATTTGAAGGAATTGTAACCGTCACATCATTAATCGCATTTTCCTGTGTCTCTTCATAAGAAAAAGCAACATGTTCCATCTGAATTTGATATGAGTCAACCGTTTTTCCTTCTCCGTTCATTACAGGAAGTTCTTCCATCTTATTAATTCGTTTCATAGAAATATCCATCATACGAATTAATCCCGAAATAGCTCCCAGATTTTCTAACGGTTTATACAATACGAAGGTGGCAATAAGCAATACAATCGCTTTTACTGCATCTAAATCCCCGGCAAGTGCCAAAAAAGAAGCTGCAATGACAATAATTCCGCATATCAGACGTTCCACTAAAAGGTAACAGAAATTTTTACCGATAAATGACTTTTCTAAGCGAAAGGAAGCGGTTCCAAGATTTTCAAATACTCCTTCCATATCCTCACATAAATTTGTGGCGCGTGGAAACAGTTTATAAAGAGTAATTCCATTAATATACTCTATCATCTTATTGTTCACTTCCATCTGGCTCTCTTTTAAACTGGTAGAAATTTTTGCACCTTTCTTCTGCATGGTTCCTATAATCCAAAGAGAAATCAGTGCTCCAACAAAAAACGCTGCACCCATACGGAGATCAAAATAGAACATACAAATTGTTAAGACAAAAACATTAATACAGCCATTCACTGTTTTTTCCAGTATGTTTGCTGCATTTTGTTCCATAAAATGCATATCATCTGTTAATGTAGTCACTGTATTTCCTACCGTATTAGAAGTAAAAAAGCCCATAGGAACCTTCTTTAAATGATCACCCACATCCAATCTGGCATCTGCAACAGCATCATAACTGGCTACACTCTGAAATGTATATACCAAATATTTCATAATCCATCTTCCCAGGACACCCACGAACAGGATTGCTGCCAAAACAAGCGCATCTTTTACAGTAAGGTTCTCTGCCACAAATTTTTCCTGAGATAAACGAAGGAAGAAATAGAAAATGGCATAGAAGGGAAATGCTTCAAATATGCCGTCAAAAAAGCCGAATACCACACTAATCTTTATTTGCCTGCTTTTTTCCTTACACAATTTCATAAAATTTTTCACTAATTGAATCATATTGCATCACACCTCCATTCCTTCGTTATGCTTCCACATATTTATATATATTTCACAATTCTTCAATAATTCTTCATGGGAACCGCTTGCCACAATTTCTCCCTGATTCATTACATAGATACAATCACAGTTAACCACCGTCTGTAATCTGTGCGCAATCATAATCAGTGTCTTATCCTTTGTAAGTGCTTCCATAGAATTCTGCACAAGATTCTCATTTTCCGGGTCCATAAACGCTGTCGCCTCATCCAAAATGACAATCGGCGCTTCCTTTAATATAGTTCTTGCAATGGCAATTCTTTGCTTCTGTCCTCCGGACATTCTTCCGCCAACGCCACCTACACTCGTATCATAACCATCTGCAAATTCCATAATAAACTGGTGGCAGCCTGCTTTCTTTGCAGCTTCTATCACCTGCTCTTTTGTAGCATTTTCATTGCCGATTTTAATATTATCGAAAACAGAGGCATCTATTAAAAAATTATCCTGTGTAACATAACTCACTTGATCCATAAGTTCTTTCATGGAAGTGTTTCGGATATCCTGCCCATTCAACAATACTGCCCCGTCCTGTGGGTCATAAAAGCGAACCAATAATTTTGCAATCGTTGATTTTCCCGATCCGGAAGCACCTACGAAAGCAATTCGTTGGCCTTTCTTTACGCGAAAGCTAATATTTTTTAATACCTGCTTATCATCATATCCAAAGTTCACGTTCTTCATTTCTAAAACATCTGCTGATGCAATGTCCATTCTTCCTTCTGGTAAATCTTCCATTGCCATAAATTCATTTACTTTCGTCATTGTAGTGTTGATTGCCATAATCTGATCTGCAAATTCCACCATTTTAATCAATGGTTCTGCCACTCCAAACGCTAAAAACATACAAAAAACAAAGGAAGAAAGGTCAATAATTCCTTTTGAAAGCAAAAGCGCCCCCACGGGAAGAACAAACAGTAAGCTATTAGGAGTTACCACATAAAATCCGGCTATGTACGGATAGCAATGTGCAAACCACTTTTTCATAGAATCCCGGAACGTAAGAACTGCAGAGGAGAATTTTTCCATAGAGGAGGCTGTCTGTCCATAAGCCTTGATTACCTCCATTCCCTTTACATATTCCACCATAGCTCCTGACATATGTTCACTGTCAGATGTATATTTCTTAAAGATTCCCATTACATCACTACCAGCCATCATCATTCCGTATATAACAAAACCAACTGCCAGCGTGCCAACTGCAGCTAATCCTAACTGCCAGCTATTCACAAAAACAAGTAGCAATACTAATACAAATCCCAGTATATTCGAAGTCAACTCTGGTATCATATGAGCTAACGGATACTCTAAATGTTCGATTTCATCCATAATAATCTGTTTATACTCACCAGCCGTTTTTTTCTTCACATCACCTAAGGAAACAGTTAATAACTTTTTCGCCATCATAGTTCTGATCTTTGCCATTACACTATAAGCCATCTTATGTGAGCAACGGGACGCCAACATAAACATCCATGTTTTAATCAGATAGCCACAAACGGCACTACCTCCCCATATATAAATGGTTTTTGCCTGTAATTGTCCCTTCAGCAGACTATTCACTAACATCGCACACGCAATATACGGAACAAAGCCTGCAATAACCGAAATAATGGAACATACCACAGAAAAAATAACCTGTTTCTTTTCATCCACATAGACAAATATGTCCATCAATGGATTTTCATTTTTTTTGTTCATTGTGTCCTTCCTTTCTTGTTTGATTTCTTTTCCAGGCATTCAACGTTATCCCATTTTCATTTTATGGCGTTTTGTTTCATTACTACTAACTTTGGTTGTGTGTAACTAACCTTTGCCCTAAAAAATGACATACGGCATTATTTTCTGTTTTTCTTTTACCGTACGTCCATATTATATGAATACCCTTTCAAGATTCAAACTACATTCTAATGAGTTTCAAAAATATGTCAATATATATATTAATACATTTTCTCATTTAACTCTTATTGATGATTTTTTATCATTATCCCGAGATGGTATGCTATCACTGCCTCTATCAATCCAGAATATCTCTAGGGATATCTATTTTCATTCTCTAACAACGCTGTCGATTAGATATTTTTGATTTTTTTCTTGTATTCCCAAGTTATAAGTTATATAATATTTAAGACAAATTAAACGGAGCGTAATAAAAATGAAACTATTATCTTATATGACCCTAACCGATGATATACCTCAGATAGGTATGTTACACAAAACAAAAAACGCAATTATTCCGCTTTCTATTCTTGATATTGACTACAAGGATATTATATCAGTCATTAAACAATTGACACCGGCAGAATTTGAGCGCCTTCATCTGGCACAGACAGCACTGGAGATTCCAACGATTCCCTTAACTTCCGTAAAATTATGTGCACCGATTCCTAATCCACCGCAAGATATTATCTGTCTTGGGATTAACTATAAGGAACACAAAGAGGAAGCAGACAAGTATGAACCGAATACTTTCTCCAGTAAAGAAGCTTATCCAATTTATTTTTCTAAGCGTGTCAATGAGACTACTGCTTGCGGCGAAACAATCCCAAGCTATTCTAATATAGTAGATTCGCTTGATTACGAGGCAGAGCTGGCTGTCATTATTGGAAAAGATGCCAAAAATGTTTCCGAGGAAGATGCAGAAAAATACGTTTTCGGGTATACTATTTTAAATGATATCAGTGCACGAAATATTCAAAAAAAGCATACGCAATGGTACTTTGGCAAAAGCTTTGATGGTTTTGCACCGTTAGGACCATACATAACAACTGCTGATGAAATGCCGCTTCCATTAGATGTTTCTATTAAGTGCTATGTGAACGGAGAACTTCGTCAAAGCAGCAGCACTGCTCACATGATTTATACGATTCCACATATTATCAGTGAGTTATCACAGGGAATGACATTAAAAGCCGGCACTATCATCTCCACCGGTACTCCCTCTGGTGTTGGTATGGGATTCCAGCCACCAAAATTTTTACAGCCCGGAGATGAAGTATGTTGCGAAATTGAGGGAATTGGTACTTTAATTAACACAATAGGGAATTAAATTTATGAATCGTACTTTTCATTATCATATAACGGAACATGATGCAGGAAAAGCCATTGATTTCTTTTTGAAATCACATGGCTTTTCTCGTCATATCATATCAGGATTAAAAACACATTTTGATGGAATCTTAGTAAATCACAAGCATCAAAACACAAAATATCTTCTGCAGGAAAACGATGTTCTCACAGTTACTATCATGGAACCTGCAGCATCGGAAAAGATTATTCCTGTTCTCATGGAATTATCCATCGTATACGAAGATGAGGATATTCTCGTTCTAAACAAACCCGCCGATACTCCAATCCACCCTTCCATGCATAACTACGAAAATTCTCTGGCAAATGGTGTGGCATATTATTATCAAAAGGAAAGCTCTCCCTTTGTTTTTCGCTGCATTAATCGTCTTGACAGAGATACTACCGGACTAACTATCATAGCTAAAAACAGTTTAAGTTCAGCAATCCTCTCCGTCATGGTGAGTAAGCGTCAAATTCACCGCGAATACATGGCAATTGTATCCGGCATCACTCCTATGTCCGGTACCATTGATGCTCCTATCGGAAGAAAATGTGATTCTGCGATAGAACGAATCGTGGACTACGAACACGGGGAACGTGCAATTACCCATTACCAGCGTATTGCCTGCTCAAAAACACATTCTCTCCTTAAATTACAATTAGAAACAGGACGTACCCACCAGATTCGTGTACATATGAAACACATTGGCTACCCTTTAATTGGAGATTACCTGTATAATCCGGATTATTCCATAATAAAACGGCAGGCTCTCCACTCCTGCCGTCTTACCTTTTCACACCCTATTACCGGAATTCCACTGGAATTTACTGCTCCTCTTCCAGAGGACATGAAACAGATTACATATTCTCTTTAATTCTAGGTACCTCATCTGCATGAAGATATTTGCTGACACATTTTATAATAAAATCATGATCTCCAACATGGTTCAAGCCGGAAACTGCAATGGTTCCCAGTACGCCGGCATCTTCAATGCGGATTGGGAATGCTCCCCCGCAACAGGCATATACTTTTTCATCCAGAAAAACATCTTCCATACTTTGTTCTGCTTTTCTTAAAGATGCGTAAAAATTCAAACTACTTTTTTCCATTAATTTAACTGTATTAATCTTTCGTTCCAACCACAACTGATTTCTTGGTGTAGTGCCATCTCCGGCATACTGGAATACGCAAAATCCATTATTTAACTCAATACGTATAACCACCGGAAGATTTCTCTTCTTTGCCTCTAACGCCATAATATTTCCCAATTCCCATGCATCTTCATTGGTAAAATGTGTAAATTGCAAAATCTCTTCTTGCATATCAAGCACTTTTACAAATTCATCTAATTTTTTTAATTCTTCTGTCGTCATACCTATCCCTCTACTTTCCTTATCAACTTCTATCAAAATTTTAGCACTGCTTTTTTCCCTAGTCAACCCATTTGAACATTCTGCTTAATTTATTTCGTTTTCTTTATTATTTTTTTATATTTTTTACAAATTTTTATTTTTCTTGTGAAATCTATTGTATTCTGCTTCTTTTAGTGATAGCATTGATATTGTTAAAAAGATGACAAGGGGGTCGGTTCTTAGGTGAGCTGTCCCCTTTCTTTATTCTATAAAGTGCGTGCCAAGTACACACCTTTACAGATGTTTCGTGTTTTAGAAAGGATTTGGTGATTAAAATGACAACTTTTGGAATGATTTTAGCAGCAGTTACATTAATCGGAGGAACTTGTTTCGTTTCTGTTGAACTGGGCTCTTTAGTTTCAGCTCGCCTTGACCATTATATTACACAGCACTACTGTAGCTAATATTTACTTTGCCAAAAACCTCTTTGCATTTGGTACATATTATGCTAGAATGTTATAGACTTAAAGTTCCTGGTAAGGAGGTTTTTATTTTATGGAAAAAATAACAAGTTTTACAATTGATCATGTAAAATTACTTAAAGGTGTGTATGTATCCAGAAAAGACAACTTTGGCGGTGATACAATTACAACTTTTGATATCCGCATGACTAAGCCAAACAGCGAGCCTGTCATGAATACTGCCGAGATACATACCATCGAACATCTGGCAGCTACGTATCTTAGAAATCACAAAGATTATGGCAACAAAATAGTTTATTTCGGTCCTATGGGATGTCGTACAGGTTTTTATCTTCTGTTAGCGGGCGACTACTCTTCTAAAGATATCTTGCCGCTTTTGACAGACATGTTTGAATTCATCCGCGATTTTGAAGGTGCTGTTCCGGGTGCCAGTGCAAAAGACTGTGGAAACTATCTGGACATGAATCTCCCTATGGCAAACTATCTTGCTAAAAGATACTTAGATGATGTATTGTATCATATTACAGAGGAACAGTTAGTTTACCCTAATTAGTTCGCTTTATAAAATTTCCTATTTCCTATAAAGTTAGCAATGGGGCTGTCACGCCATGTGATATGCCCCATTTTTAAGTATTTTTAAGTAATTCTTTGGATTCACTATTTCTTAATATTTTCTTTAATATATGCAAACGTTTTCTCTTCTCCTTCTTCTTTCAGCATGAGCAAAAGTTTTTCTAACAATGCCCTGCTTTCCTTATGAAGAATTGCATATTCTTTTCCATGTTCATAATATTCCCAGGGAGAGGCATCTGTATAATTACACCCGTTATAATTTTTCGATGCCGCCACACGGTCACAAAACATTTCTATCATATAGCGGTTGGGAATTTTCATTCCCTGCATTTCTTTCTTCTCACCTGCTCCATAATCAATCCAATATTCATAATGATGTTTGTTTCTTCCCTTGTGATGAAGCCACGCAAGAGAAACTCCATTTGCCTCACGTTCTGCATTATTCGGACTTCTGTTGCCTTGATAATACTTACAACCGGGGATGAATTCTGTGGGAGAATATTTGGATAAATCATGTAAAAGTCCCTGTTTATATAACCCAACACGGAAACAATATTTCATCACCATCAGTTTATGTTTTGTAATTGTTTTGAAATGTCCCCATACGTTCATTGATGTCACCTCTGTTCTGATTTATCTTTCATTTTCTTTCCCTGAAGTATTATAATGGAGCGTGGAGAAACTGTCACTCCCTTTTGTTCTTCCAATAACTGTTCGCTTCCTTCCTCAAACCAGTCATTTTCAGCATCTTTTGAAGTATCTGCCACCACAAACCATTTCTTTCCTTTCGGTAAATTCGGCAATGCCAGTACTTGGCTTTCCCAATGAAGATTGTATGCAATATAAAAGAAATCATCACATTCATTCTTGTCTATGCAGGCATAATTTCCACAATACATAATTCCCACATATCTGCTGTCATCTTCAAAATACGGTGTCCACGCCATCTTTCCATGATAAGAAATATCCGGATAACCGCAGGCTAAATAGTCCATTACCCTAAGGCGCACCGAGCCGTTTAAAATAGGATGCTTTTTACGGAAGGCTATTAAATGTTTTACAAAATCATAGATTTCCTTTTCAAATGCATTTTTCTTCCACAACAGCCATGAAATTTCATTGTCCTGGCAATATGGATTATTATTTCCCTTCTGACTATTGCAAAATTCATCTCCACCTAAAATCAACGGTGTTCCCTGACTAAGTAAGACCATAACAAACGCATTTTTTATCTGTTTTTTTCGAAGTTCTAAAATCTTTTTCTTCCTTGTAGCACCTTCTACACCACAATTCCATGTATAATTGTAATTATTTCCATCTTTCCCTGCTTCATTATTTTCCTCATTATGCTTTTTTTCATATGAAACACTATCATATAACGTAAATCCGTCATGATTTGCAATAAAATTAACTACTCCCTGCTGTTCCTCATTTTTTCGGTTTCGATATGCAAAATCACTAATTTGTCCCGCATCACCTTTCAATAATCTTCTGGCACACCCTTCAAATCCGTCATTATATTCCATAAGATTTTTCATTTCCGGTATTTCATCTTCCTTATAAACTGCACCAGTATCCTGATAGTTTTGCAGAATTTTTATTTCTGACAACAGTGGATGCTGCGCCAATAATGAAATCGGAAGATTCGCTCCATATAAATGAACACCATCAATGTGATACTCCTCCACCCAGTATTTCACACAATCAATCATCATATTTTGATCTTCATGTTGTTCAAATGAAAATTCCATAATCACTTCCAGTCCATGTTTGTGTAACTCTTTAATGGTATCTTTCCATTCTTTCTGCGGATTTTTCGTGGCAGCGTAAGAGGCTTTTGGCACAAAATAGTTTCCCTTGCCGTATCCCCAGTAATTTAAAACGTCTGTGTTTTTCATTTCTTCAGCAACATCGACCAGATAAGCAGGTTTATAATAATTTTCCCGTTCCATCACTTCTTCGAACTCATACGCAGGCATAACCTCAATCGCATTCACTCCCAATTCTTTTAAATATGGTATCTTTTCCGTAATTCCAAGAAAAGTGCCCTTATGCCTTACCTTTGATGTTTTATGCTTTGTAAATCCTCTGACATGTATTTTATAAAGAATCAGTTCCCACGTCTGATATCTAAGTTTTACATCTTCTTTCCAGTCGTATGTTTCATCATAAAAACCGCAATAGATTTCTTCTTCTTTTCGCTTTTTGCCCCATACTTCTCTTCCCTTAAGATCCTTTGCGTATGGGTCAGTATATACGTTTCCGTTTATTTTAATTTGATACAAATTCTTTTGAAAGTCAATTCCTTCAATATAATAACTGTACAGCGTTCCTTTTTTATATTGAAGCGGGAGTTCCAATTCTGCAGTCTTTTCAAATGTTTCTTTTCTATAAAGAAGTAGTACCAGTGACTTTACATTTTTAGCTGCCACCGTCAATTGTATCCCTTTATGATAAGTTACAATTCCACGTTCTTTATAATTTCCTTCTTTGATTTCATAATTTGTTTTACTCACTTTGTCCATTCCCGCTTCCCTTTGTTCGTTCCTTCATAACATCATATGACATTTATTTTATCATTTTTTTTGTTTGTTGTCACGAATTTGTTGGATTTGCTTTTTTCTTTTTTCTTCGTTTTTTTATCACACGCACCAGAAATACCACTGCTGCTATTATAATTGCCCAAACAATTATGTATGGAATATCAATTACCAATGCAATTATGAATTCTCGTATACTCTTTCCTATGCTTTTCACACTTTCTTTAAAGCCTGTGGCCATTCTGTCCATAGCGGTCTGCTTTTGTGGCTGTGACACTTCCTCTACCTCATTAATCTGTATCCGAATTGTCGCATAATCCACCAAATTATCATATGTTCTTAGTGTGGATTCATATTTTCCCAGTTCATAACGTACTTCTGAAAGTCTTGATTCTAATGAAATAATCTCCTCCACTGTTTCCGCCTGTTCTAAAATTGTCATTAATCTTTCCTGTTCCACTTTTAAAGCTTCTTTATGGCTTTCCGTATCAACATATTGTAACGTAATATCTTCCGTACTCTCATTTTTTCTTCGTACTGTAGTATTTTCATCCAGTCCCTGCACAAAATTATCTGTCTTGTCTTTCGGAATCCTCACCGTAAAGCTTCCATAACGAAGGGAGTAACTGCTATAAATGCTGTTGCCCTCTAACTCTGAATTTTCTATATATCCTCCACATTCTCCTACCGTTTTTTCTAAAAATGCTACTGTCTTTTCATACTCCAACGTTTCTAATTCCAGCTCAATTGTTTTAATTAATTTTCGGTTAGTTGAAACTGACTCGTCTGTTTTTTCTGCATTTTGTTCTATCGTCTTTGCTTCACTTCCTGCTGTATTATCATACCCCTGTGCAGTATCCGCTTCATAAGAATCCATCTCTTCGTATTCCTCTGATATCCCCTCTGTTACAGAAGCATTTTTATAAGTTTCACTGCTTCCACAGCCTGTCAGCATTAGTACTGTCAAAAACATAGCCACACCGGTTATCGATTTTTTATTCTTCATATAATCCCTCCTTCTTATTCTTCTACCTGAAATACATATCCTTTCATTTCACCATCAATCATGAGTAATACACGATATTTTTCTTCCGGATAGAGTTGACTTTCTAATAGAATATCGCCTGCATACCGACTTCCCGCCGCAAGTTCATATACTCGGCCATCTTCGTTCGTTTCCATCACATACCAGCCATCCTCCTTCCATACTTCTAGCATATAACTTCCTTCCATAAACTGTATCGTATGATCTGAGTTGTTCTGAAGCTGCTGGTATAATATTCTGCCGTTTTTTTGTTGAAAATCTGCGGTAATTTTTAATCCCACCGGCACTGCTTTTATGCCTGCTACATTTATTTCATCACCATAACCCGATTTTTCCCAAGAAGAATCTCCTAAGCTCATTTCCCCCTCGCTTGCATCATAGGTATCTGTAGCTGCATCTGCCACGGATTCCTCGCTCATCTCTGCACTTTCCTGCACCTTTTCTTCATAACTTATTGAATTTCGCTGATGCAAGGGAGACCACTGCTTAACTGCAATAATTCCTAACACAAATACGGCGGCACAGGCTCCAAACGCTTTATACACTCTGAATACTTTTCTTTTCTTGTTCTGCTTTATCATATTCTCCATGTTTCTTTCAAAATACCTCGAAAACTTATGCAGCCTCTTAAGTTCTGCATTTTCCGGAATCAACATAATTTCTTCCTCTAAAATCTCATCCAGACATTCTTTTAATATTGCTTCCGCCTTATCCATTTTTAACACCCTCCATTAACATTTCCTGAAGCTTTTTTCTTGCCCTGAAATATCTTACATTCGCTGTCTTAGCAGAAATCCCTAATATATTTCCAATATCACTATCTGACAATTGATGTACCAGTTTAAATTCGAACACCAGTCGGTAAGTGTCATCTAACTTCATAATTGCAGCCTTAATTCTTTCCATACTTTCCTTTTCAATCAATTCATTTAGAATATCGGTGGGTGCTTCTAATAAATATTCCTCCGCCGCCTCATGAAACGGCACCTCTGCCTCCTTTCTTTTTCGAATGATATCAATTGCTTTGCTTTTTACAATTGTTTTTAAGAATTTTTTTGTGCGCCCTTCCTTATGGTCGTCTACCTTATCTAAATGACGTGTCAATGCCAAAAAGGCTTCCTGAACCGCATCTTCTGCCAGTTCCTTATCTTTTAGTACTTCATTGGCACAGTACCACATCATATCACGATAAGTTTCATAGAGGTACACAAACTTATCTTTTTCTTCTTTGGTATCTAACATATTTAAAAATAAAAGCATGCTTTTCTCCCCTTATATTTCGACGTCTTACTATTAGAACGCAATAAAGCTTCGATTTACTACAAGTTTTTTATTTTAACATCAAAAATGCTCCAAGATTTCCCCTTTTTCCCTGGCTGGCACGATGTGAAAATAATAGTTCACTATTACAGCAGGTGCAGATATTAGTTACGCTTATATTTTTTTCCGGTATTCCCGCACGCAATAAAATTCTTTTATTACACTCCCATAAATCTAACTGATATTTTCCATGCTCTTTCTTATCCATAATTTTTCCATGCTCTTCTTTTGGAAATATTTTTTGAAATTCAACTGCCACATCTTCACTGACTTCATAACACTCTCTGCAGATAGAAGGAGCTATTCCCACAAGGATATTTTCTGGTTTAGAACCATATTCTTTGGACATAACCTCTATTGTTTTTCTTCCTATTTCTCCCACGGTTCCCTTCCAACCAGAATGAGATAAACCAATTGCCTTCTGCTTCATATCTACAAAATATAGTGGCACACAATCCGCATAAAAAGTAGATAACACTAAACCTCTTACGTTTGTCACCAGACCGTCAATATCCTGATAATCCCTCGGCTTAGTAAAACCTTTTCCTCTGTCTTCCTCTGTTACTACACGAATATTTGTAGTATGTGTCTGATCCGAGAACACATAAGCATCCGCAGAAACCTCTAATGCCTTTGCAAACCTTAAAAAGTTTTCTGTCACTGCTTCTTTCTTATCTCCCCTTGTATAGCTCAAATTCATAGACGTGTAAATTCCTTCACTTACCCCGCCCATTCTGGTCGAAAAGCCATGAACTACCAGACCGGATTCCTTCAACGCATTAAATTGCAGAAAAGGCACTCCTTCTTTCTCACATAATGTCATAACCTTTTCTTCATTTTTATAGATAAAATCATATTTCATTTTCCAATCCTCCCATAATATTAAAAAGCATTCTCAATATGTCTTATTTTTTCGTTCAAAACAGCAATCACATCAAATCTGCATTCTGTATCTAACGACAACTGCTCGCTTAGCAAAAAATATTCTGCCACTTTTCTAATTGTTTTCTGTTTAGAAAAAGAAACAGCCTCTTCGGGATATCCGAAAGAAGCTGTCTTACGGTACTTCACTTCTACAAATACAAGGACTGTGTCTTTCCTTGCTATCAAATCAATTTCCCCCATCCTGCATCTGAAATTTTTGGTTACGATTACATACCCTTTTTCCTTTAAATATTTTGCAGCCTTTTCTTCATAGACTGCTCCAATATTACGCTTATTGTCCATCTAATTTTCCCTTCAATTTTTCCATATCGTCTACAAACACAAGAATTTCTGCCACAATTTCATACAGTTCCTGCGGAATAAAGTCACCAATTTCTAATTTAGACAACGTATCTGCCAATTTTTCATCCTTATGTACCGGTACGTCTGACTCATTTGCTTTTTTTATAATTTTTTCTGCCAGCTCCCCTTTGCCGGTTGCTATAATCTTTGGCGCCTTTTCCCCTGCTTCATAGGATAAAGCCACTGCCTTTTTTACTTTTTTATTTTCTTTAAAATAGTACTGATATTCACTCATAACATCACGTCCTTATATCAAATGAATATTTACTTACCATGTGTTCGCCACCTTGTGCACCTGTAAATTCTTCCGACAAATCCTTTTCTTCCGGCTTCTTTTCAAATTCGGCTTTCACAAGAAAGCCTTTTTCCTCCAACTGCTTTATCAACACCTCGCTACGCTCTTTTAAAAATTCTGCGATATCTTCTTGCTGTAAATAAAAACGGGCACTTACCTTTTTCTTCTCCATCGTAATATAAATATCCATACTGCCTAATACTTCCATATCCAGATGTAATAACGCCGTAAAAGCACTCCCATGTTCCCGCAGCTTTTTTTTCTTTGTCAGCACATACAGTTCACTGTGTACATTCTGATTTGTAAGCTTTACCGGAAGCTGTATATAAGAATATAACTGATTAAGCTGATTGATATATTCTATATTCTGACGGATTGCATTGGTATTTTTCATGGTGGAAGTATCTTCTTTGCCCAACTGATGAATCATCTCTGTAAATTGAAGCATTTTCTGATTGAGTTTTTGATAATATTCTTGTACGTTTTCTTTATTTAATTGTTCTGGCTTTAACAACAATTGTTCTTCAATAGCAGCTTTTACCACAGTCTGAAATTCTTTGCTGTGTAATAATTCTCTCATAGCTGCCATTTTCTCCCTTTGTGGTGTGTCAACTCCTGTATTCCCCTCTTGTTGTAGCTGCTGCACCAATTGTCTGATAGTAGATAGCAAACTTTCTGCCTTCATATCACCGTTTTTCACCCGCATGGCGAGTTCTATATCACCAGTTGCATTCTGAACTTTTTGTGCCAGCTCAAATCTTTCATTTTCCTGCAAGTTTCCGATGAGTTGTAACTGTTGTAATATTTCACTGTGCTGCTTTGTCATCTGCCCATATCCCCCCGGTTGTTCCGGCAGTTCATATTCTTGTGTATTCACTGCCGTTTTGGCAGCTTCCATAGATTTTTCTGCGGCTTCGTACATTTCAAAAGCAGCATATAATTTTGACAGCATATCCTGCTTCTTTGGCAGGCTGTTTTTCACCTCTGCGTTCTTCACCTCTTCTTCAAGGACATGAATAACTTCTTCTGCCTCTTGATTTAGACTTTTTAAGCCTTCCACAATATGATTCAGTTCTGACTCCTGTCCCTGGAAGCGTTCCATCACTGTTTCAATATGCTCTAGTGCCTGTTTCTGAATGTCAGTGAGATTCTGAGCATTGTTGTGCAATAATGCTTCGTTTTTTAAATTATCATATAGCACAGGACCACCCTGATAGGCGGCAGCATCCTTTTCTCGATATAGGACTTCTTTCCCGTTTTCCTGGTAACTATAATTTCCTTTTTCCACAGATTCCTCTTCTAGTATAATATCTGCTATATGTTCAAATATCTCTAATGGACTTTCTTGTTCTGAAGAATTTCTGCCCATAAGCTTAGAAATATCCTCTGCAACGTTAGAAACCTCATTTGCCAGACGATATTCGTGGTTTTGATAACTTTCTAATTTTGCAATATTTTCCTCGGTTACTGGAATTCCCATTTTCTGTAGCTGTACTAATGTTTTCATATCTGTATCCGGATAAAGTGCTATTTGACGTAAAAGCTTTGTAATTGTTTCCTTATCAATGGGAAGTTGTTCACTCATTAACAAATTCAACAGCTCTGCATTTTTAGGATTCACTGGTAGCCCTGCATTTTCTAAGGCCTTTAACACAGACGAATTCTGTATATTCACATCAAACATGGGTTTAATTGCCAGTTTTTTTCCGGTATTACTCTTCACAACAAAAGCTAACATTTGTCCCTGCGTCAATTGGATATCACCAGTTACTCCTGCTTGAATAGTCTGACCATGATCTAATTTCAAAAGAACCTTGTCTTTTCCGACAGACACAACTTCCCCTGCAAAAACTTTTCCCGGAGCGAGTTCACTTAAGTCGTGTTCCGGCACCTTCCCGACGGTGTTTGTATCAATAGCTGGATTTTCTCCTACATTATTATAACCCTTGTAATGATTCCCTATTTTACCAAAGTCCAATACAAACACCCCACTTTCGCATCTATTTTATTTTATAAAATTTCCAAGAAACGTTTTCCGATGAATTGGACAGGCTCCATACTTTTTGATTGCTTCAATATGAGTTGCCGAACCATACCCCTTATGCCCAGCGAATCCGTATTCCGGATAAACTTTATCATAATCTAACATAATCCTATCTCTGGTAACTTTCGCAATAATACTTGCTGCCGCAATAGAAACACTTTTGGCATCTCCTTTAATTATCGGCACTTGCTTTATGCTGATATCAGGTATTGTTACTGCATCATTTAATAATATATCGGGTGTTCTCTCTAATTTCTTAATTGCATTTCTCATAGCTTCATAAGTTGCCTGTAAAATATTGATTTCATCAATACGCTCCGGTGAGACAATCCCTACGCTTAACGCAACAGCCTTTTCCTTAATTTCATCATATAATTCATCTCTTTTGGCAGCACTCAGCTTTTTAGAATCATTCAAATAAAGAATCTTTGTTTCTTTTGGGAGTATTACAGCACCGGCTACTACCGGACCAGCTAATGGTCCTCTTCCCGCCTCGTCAATACCACAGATATATTCATACATTTGGTACTCCCTTTCATACACCTGCATAGCCTGAAGTCTTTCTAATTCTGCTTTTCTTTTCACAATTTCCTGCTCTGCCTTACGAACTAATGCTTTGACACCTGCCCGTTCGTCTTCCTTATATTCTTCCATAAAGAAAGGCAGCATTTCAAACGTCGCTGCCTGTAATTCTGCCTTTATTTCATTTATCTTTTTTGCCATAATCTACCTCTCTACTGATGCTTTAATATTTCAAAATCGGATAACGGCCAAATACGCACCCATGCCCTGCCTAAAATCCAATCTTCGGATACTGCTGCTACAGAAGGATCTCTGCTATCACAACTTCCGTTTCTGTTATCTCCTAAGACAAAGTACTCATCTTCGCCCAGAGTAAACGGTTCTTCTGCAAGACCTGAATCTCTCATTACTTCATTTCCATAATTTTCTTCCAGCTTATTTCCGTCAATAAAAATGGTACCATTTTCGTCAATCTGTACGGTTTCTCTCGGAAGTCCGATAATACGCTTAATATAATAAGTATCTTCTGCATGTTGAAATTTAAAAACAATGATATCGAATCGTTCCGGCTCCTTAAAACGGTAGGAAAGCTTATCAACAATCAGATTATCACCATCAGTTAATGTTGTTTCCATAGAACTGCCGCTAACCACAGTTCTTTGACCTACAAATTCCACCACTAGATAAGTAAGTACAAATACTATTGCAAGATAAATCAGCACGCTAAACGCTTCACGTAAAATTCCCTTTACTCCTCCAATATTTTCTTTCTTATTCTGTTCTTCATTTCCCATTTATTTTACCGCCTTTATTTTTTATCAATGTGCGCATATTATATTTTATTCCTCTTTTGCCGGAAATTCAAGTGTTATTCTTCCTAAACGTCCACTTCTAAAGTCATCAATCAACAGTGTAGCAGTTTTCGCATAATCAATCTCTTCTCCCTTTGCCACACAACCTCTGTTTTTCGCAATCGCACCCAGAATTTGCGTATTATTTTCTACCTCATCTAATTCATAGCGCTTTGCTAAAACACCCGGATAATTTTCCTTTAAAAATTTAATCAACTCCAGTGCAAGTTCTTCTACATTTAGAATTTCGTCTTTTATAGAGCCAATAAAGGCAAGTCGTAATCCTACTGTCTGATCCTCAAATTTTGGCCATAAGATTCCCGGTGTATCAAGTAATTCTACATTCTTATTCAGTTTAATCCACTGCTTTCCTTTCGTCACACCCGGCTTATTTCCGGTTTTTGTACATGCCTTTCCTGCAAAAGAATTAATAAATGTGGATTTCCCAACATTTGGGATTCCTACCACCATAGCACGCACCGGACGATTCAAAATTCCACGTTTTCTGTCACGCTCAATTTTCTCCTTACATACCTCCATTACCGCTGCGTTCACCTGCTTTATGCCATTTCCATTCCTTGCATTTACCTTCACAACATAATAACCCTTTTCCTTAAAGTATGTCATCCATGCCTCATTATAACGTTCATCTGCAAGATCTGATTTATTTAAAAGTACCAGGCGGAACTTATTCTTTCCAAGATTATCTATTTCAGGATTACGACTGCTAAGCGGAACTCTGGCATCTACTAATTCAATAATCAAGTCAATCAGCTTGATATTTTCCTCCATCATTCTTTTTGCCTTTGTCATATGTCCCGGATACCACTGAAAATGCATCTTTTTTCTCCTTTACTTTACAAAACCTATTTCTTTGAATGGAGAAACTCGAAACCATACTTTGCCTTCCATATCTTGTTTGTCAACATTTCCAATATTAGCAAAACGGCTGTCTTCGCTGTTTGGTAAATTATCTCCAAGTACAAAGTATTCTTCTTCTCCTAACAATATGGAATCCGCCGCAATTCCTGCGTCTTCAATTCCCTCTGTAATATATTCACTTTCTATTTCTTCACCATCAATGTATAATTTTCCGGAATCAATTTTTACCGTTTCTCCCGGAAGCCCAACCACTCTTTTAATCGTAAAATGTGTATTTTTATTTCCGTTTGGTCGAAATACTACAACATCACCCCGTTTCGGGTCTGTCAATTTATAAATAAATTTATTTATAATCACTTCGTTTTTATTATATAAGGTCGGCTCCATAGAAGCCCCAATAACACTTGTCTTTTCTCCTACAAAATATACCAGTACAAATGCGATTCCAATTACAAGCACAATCTGAAAAAACCATGAAAGAATATTTTTTATCAGATTAAAATCCATGGCTTCCCGCCTTTTTTGTCTGCGCCGTCTTCTATTTACGCTGGCTCTGCTCATTGCTATCTGCACCTTTCCATTCTAAAATCATTTATTCAAGCATAGGAAAAAGGAACAAGATACATTGCCTTGTTCCTTTCTGTTTTTCATTATTTCACTAATTCTTTAACCTTAGCTTTCTTACCGATACGTTCTCTTAAGTAGTTCAATTTAGCACGTCTAACTTTACCTTTTCTTACTACTTCGATTTTCTCTACGTTTGGTGAATGTAAAGGCCATGTCTTTTCTACGCCTACACCGTTAGAAAATTTACGAACTGTGAATGTTTCTCTTGTGCTTCCGCCCTGTCTTTTCAAAACAGTTCCTTCGAACACCTGAATTCTTTCACGGTTTCCTTCTTTGATTTTAGCATGTACTCTTACAGTATCACCAATGCTAAATTCATCCACGTTTGCTTTTAACTGAGCTGTTTCAATTTCTTTAATAATTGCGTTCATTGTGTGCCTCCTATCATTTTGGATGTTCTTAATACTTATTCTCATTATCGTAACAGAGGACCATCTCTTTTTCTCACAACATTTAAGATTATATCATAAAGGGACGTTCTAGTGCAAGTCTTTTTTTCTTTCTTCCAGATAATTTTCCAAAAATATCTTCTCTTTTTTTGAAAGAACCGCATGTTCCATTAAATCCGGCCGCCATTCCACCGTACGCATAATGGACTGCTCCCTTCGCCATTTCTCAATATTGGCATGATGTCCGGACAAAAGCACTTCCGGCACCTTTTTTCCATTCCAGGTTTCAGGTCTGCTATACTGTGGATACTCTAACAAATTATCATGAAAAGACTCAAACTCTGCCGAAGTGTCATTGTGAAGCACGTCTTTTAAAAGTCTTGAAATGGCATCAATCATGACCATTGCCGGGAGTTCTCCGCCAGTCAGCACATAATCGCCAATAGATACATAATCTGTAACAATTTCGTCCAACACTCTCTCATCTATTCCCTCATAATGCCCACACAAAAAGACCAGCTCTTCCTCTTTGGCAAATTCTTCTGCCATAGTTTGATGAAATGTTTTTCCCTGAGGTGTCATATAAAGAACTCTTGGCTTTTTTCCGATTTTTTCTTTCACATGGCAATAAGCGTCATAAACAGGCTGTGCCTGCATTACCATGCCTGCACCTCCTCCATAAGGATAATCATCTACTCTGTTATGTTTGTTTTCGGTAAAATCTCTGATATTCACAGCCTCAATAGAAAGCAAGCCTTTTTCTTTTGCTCTTCCGATAATGCTTGTATTTAGTCCAGCCATCACCATTTCCGGAAACAACGTCAATATATAATAATTCATAAAAACTCCTAATCTAAAAGTCCCGGCATAATATGCACTGTAATTCTACTGTGTTCCACGTCTACCTTTAGCACGCACTCTTTGATTGCCGGAAAGAGCATCTCTTTTCCTTCTTCATTTTCTACCACATATACATCATTTGCTCCAGTAACAATCACATCTTTTAATGTGCCAAGAAGCTTTCCATCTTCATCTTCTACACTGCTGCCTAAAATATCTGCAATAAAGTATTCATCTTTTTCTAACTTTACCGCATTTTCTCTGGTGACGTACAATGGACATCTTTTATATTTCTCTATATCATTAATGTTGTCAATTCCCTTGAATTTTAAGATTACAAATTGTTTGAAAAATTTTACACCCTGTATTTGTAACGTAATCTGTTCTTTTCCGGTATCCAACACTACTTCTTTCAATTTTTTAAATCGGTTCACATCATCAGTAGTAGGAAATACTTTTACCTCTCCACGAATCCCATGCGTGGAAGTAATGGCACCTACCTGAAGTAAATCTTGCATACATATTCTCCTTACGTTTTATTTGTTAAATGATAATATATGTATTGAATGGCGGGACGCCAATAGTGGAACAAACACTTGCCGCCAACATATTTACAAAAGGCATGTCCCAAAGAACATGCCTTAAAATTACTGCACAATATCTACAATAACTTTTTTTTCTTCTTTTGAAGCTGCTGCTTTAACTACTGCACGGATGGCTTTTGCGATACGTCCTTGCTTTCCAATGACTTTTCCCATGTCTTCCTGTGCTACATGTAATTCGAGAACAATGTTTCCATCTTTCTCTTTTTCATATACCACAACTTCTTTCGGATCATCAACTAGTGATTTTGCTATAACTTCAACTAATTCTTTCATCTGCGTACCTCCCACTAGTAATCCGTAAATTATTTTTCGATTCCAGCTAACTTAAAAATCTTACCTACAACTTCTGTTGGCTGAGCACCATTTGCTAACCATTTTTTAGCTAATTCTTCGTTTACGTGGAATTCGCTTGGATCCTTAGTAGGATCGTAAGTACCGATTTCTTCGATGAATTTACCATCTCTTGGAGATCTTGAGTCAGCTACAATAATTCTATAAAAAGGAGCCTTCTTCTGTCCCATTCTTCTTAATCTGATTTTTACTGCCATTTCATTTCACCTCCTTAGGTTAATTTGCATTTATGTTAAAAAGGAAGTTTAAACTTACCTCTTTTACCACCAAATCCTCCCATCATTCCCGGGAGCTGTTTCATCATTTTCTTTGTCTGTTCAAACTGCTTTACAAAGCGATTCACTTCGCTGATATCGATTCCTGCACCATTTGCAATTCGGCGCTTTCTGGAAGGGTTTAATAAATCAGGATTTGCTCTTTCTTGCGGTGTCATAGAAAGAATAATTGCTTCTGTCTTAGCCATCGCCTTTTCTCCCTGTTCTGTGTCCACATTTTTCATCTGTGTTCCCATACCCGGAATCATATTCATAATACTTGCCAGACCGCCCATTTTCTTCATCTGGCTCATGCTCTCTAAGTAATCATTAAAATCAAACTGATTTTTCTTAAATCGCTCTTCCATTTCCCTGGCTTTTTCATCATCGATTTCCGCCTGGGCTTTTTCTATCAGACTCATGACATCGCCCATACCAAGAATTCTTGATGCCATTCTATCCGGATAAAACTGTTCTAAATCGGTAAGTTTCTCACCTGTTGCGGCATAGAAAATCGGCTTTCCAGTAACTTCTCTGATAGAAAGTGCCGCTCCACCTCTGGTATCACCATCTAACTTTGTAAGAATCACTCCGTCAATGCCAATCTTTTCATTAAAGGTTTCTGCTACATTTACTGCATCCTGACCTGTCATGGCATCCACAACTAAAACAGTCTGGTGAACCTCTACCGCTTCTCTGATTTCAACTAATTCCTGCATCATGTCTTCATCGATGTGAAGCCGACCTGCCGTATCAATAATAATCAGATTGTTTCCATTTTTTTCGGCATGCTCCATAGCAGCTTTCACAATATTAACCGGTTTATGGTTATCTCCCATAGTAAACATATCTACATTTACTTTTTCCGCATTAATCTGTAACTGTTTGATAGCCGCCGGACGATAGATATCACAAGCTACCAGCAAAGGCTTCTTACCCTTTTGTTTGAATTTGCCTGCAAGCTTTGCAGCTGTGGTTGTCTTACCTGCACCCTGCAGTCCGACCATCATAATAACTGTGGTGGCTTTTCCCGGCTGCAGTGCAATCTCCGTAGTTTCAGATCCCATAAGATTGACCAATTCTTCATTTACAATCTTAATTACCATCTGTCCCGGATTCAGGCCATTCATAACGTCCTGCCCTACCGCACGCTCCTGCACACTTTTGACAAATTTCTTTACTACCTTAAAGTTAACATCTGCCTCAAGAAGTGCCATTTTGACTTCTTTCAAAGCAAGCTTTACATCTTCTTCCGTAAGTCGTCCCTTGCCCCGAAGCTTCTTAAACACATTTTGAAGTTTGTCTGTTAAGCTGTCAAATGCCATTCCTATAATTCCTCCAAAATTTCATTCGAAATCATTTCTATCCTTTCAATCAGCTGATGCTTCTCTATGGTTTCTGCCTTTTCGACAGTTTCCTGAATCTGATGTACCTTTTCTTTGATATGTAGAAACTTTTCTACTAAATGAAGTTTCTCTTCATATTCCATAAGGGTTTTGTTGGTACGTTTAATCAAATCATGAACACCCTGTCTGCTGATTCCTCTTTCTTCTGCCACTTCACTCAGTGAATAATCGTTTAATACTACATCTTCATAAACATTCTTCTGATTTTTGGTAAGCAGTTCTCCATAGAAATCATACAATAAAGCCTGCTCAACAAATCTTTCCATTTGCATCACCTAGGATAGAATACACTAAAAAAACAAGAATGTCAAGTATTTTATCTTGACGTTTTTATTTTTTTCAAAGCTGTGCGTTTTGAGAGGCTTTCAAAGCTTGCCACTCTTTTCTTGTAATCGCAAACACCTTTGTTATCACATTTACTTCATCTTCAAATTCATCTACCTGATGGCAGCCCCAGGAGACAGCCGTTTTTGCAGATGGTTCGTTTGTATACTTCATATATGAAAAAAGCTCA
This sequence comes from Lachnospiraceae bacterium, assembly GCA_050874665.1. GTDB lineage: Bacteria > Bacillota > Clostridia > Lachnospirales > Lachnospiraceae > RUG11237. The sequence continues at coordinate 101,652 of JBNMLC010000010.1, forward strand.
TTGAATGGCATATTCTCAAATGTCCAATCCCTTACTGCAGAAGCTGCTTCTCTTGCATAACCCTTTCGTTGCATATTCCTTCGAATATGATATCCAATCTCCGGTTTTATGACTCCACCGATGTTTTGCATTGTAAGTCCACAATCACCAATCATTTCTCCTGTTTCTTTTAAGCAAACTGCCCACAAACCAAATCCAAAAATTCTATATCTTTCTATATTTTTTTCTATCCAGTTTCTCACTCTTTTTTCATCAAAAGTATATGGATAATGCTGCCTAATATCTGAATCATCTAATACCGCATAAAGGGCATCATAATCATCAATATTCATTTCTCGTAGATACAAACGACTTGTTTCAATCCTCATATATTTTCCCCCCGCTAATCGTGAAATTTACTTAATACTTCTTTCCAATCTATATTTTATACTGCATTCTATGCCCATTTATACATACTCCTTCATTATTTGAATCTCATTTATCCCCCCACAAATTCTGCTGTTCTTTTTGCCCCTCTGGAATTTTCTCAAACCGTACTTTCAAATTTATGTAAATCGAGTTTTAAGCCATTCAGTGCAAAACCCCCTACCTCTACTTCTACCTCTTTGAAACCGATTTTCTTTAATATTTTTATGCTGGCATGATTCCTTGCTACCACTTCTGCATGAATTTTTGCTTGTGGAAATAGTTTCATTATATAATCTTTCAATGCCATGACAGCCTCACTGATATATCCATTGCCCCAATAGTTCCTTGCCAATTGATAATATAAACCCAAAACAGGCTGTGACTCATCTATGACTGGTGCTCCAACTATTCCAATTGCCTTGTTATCCAATAAAATAATAAAATTGTTCGTCCACTGCTTATCCGTGTACTCTATAAACATTTCTATTTTTTTAACACATTCATCCGTGGAATGCATTTGGGGCATATAGGTATACTTGATTACTTCAAAATCCCCCCATAATTCATACAAATCCTCTGCATATTTTACATCAAATTTGACTAACTGAAACCTTTTCGTTCTAATCACATTCTTTCTCCTCTCCCCACTCTCCCAAAATCAGCCAGTGCCCTATACTCCTTCAACATGCGTTCCACCACGTTCACATCTATGCGGCCATTTCTGCTTAGTCATTCGGCAATGATACTATTGTTTCTTTATTAGATTATTCTAATTATAACGTGTATACAGTCAGATGTCGATGGTTTTTAACCATAATTTACTCTGATTTACAAGTATTCACTTATAATTATAATAAAAGCCACTGCTCCCATTCTTTTCCATTGCAAAGGATATCTTTTGTCAATTCTCTGCCTCTTTTAAGAACTTTTCAAATGCTTCGATTGTTGGAAAATTGAACTTAGGTTTATATTCAAAGCCAGACTCTACACACATCAAATTTTTCACAACTCCTTGAAACACTAATCAAGCTTTGGAGTAGGTGAAGCTTTGTACCATAAAGATAAATCAACACCGACTGACAAGATAAAATGTCACATTTGCACTTTCATCTATAATTGGTATATTTACTCGGTTCGGATAAATGCTGTCACGATTTACAATATAGTCTGTGACAAAGCACGGCAGGGAAGATGCCCTAACAATTTCCTCAAACACCGACTCATCCGTTTGCACTAAAAATTTGGAAGCCGGCATTTTTTCACGGCAAAGTGTATCCCAAAAACCTAATTCAGAACGCAAGAGAAAATTGAAACCGTTAAGATCCCCCCAATGTACTTTAGAATGTTTTGCAAGTTCGTGCTCCGATGGTATACAGACAAATAATTGTTCTTTCATAAATTCTTTTACCGTCCAATTTAGCATAGAAACCGCAAATGGAAGAATCGCAATATCACAGGTATCCTGTTCCAAAAACTCCAGCACCTCTTCGTTTTGACAGATGCCAGAAGAAATGGTCATAGCCGGATGGCTGGTACCAAGCTTTTTTAATAGCTCCCATAGCGGTGCCGGAGCACAGGATTTTACCACAATGGTTTTCTGACGTTCATCAAAAGCACGTACCTGTGAAACTATTTGACTTGCTTCCTGTAAAAGTTTTCTTGCACAGGTTACGGCAAGCACCCCTGTTTCATTCAATTCAATTCTGTTTTTACTGCGGTGAAAAAGTGATACACCAAAGCTTTCCTCCAGATTTTTCATAGAACGGGTAATCGATGGTGTGGAGATATGAAATGCTTCTGCCACCTTTGACAAGGTGCCACAATCGGCGAATGCAATCAACTGCTCCAATTCTTCTAAATTTAACACATAATTCCCCCTTAAAAATATTCTACTATCATATGACGTTTTCAGTTTTCATTTTATGAAAAGTGATTTTCAATATTTATAGTGTACTTCCAAGCAAAAATAAAGTAAAGTAAAAACAGCAAAAAGATTTATATTTCAAAGAATTGGAGGTAATTACAATGGAATATGTAACATTAAATAATGGAATTAAAATGCCAAAGCTTGGATATGGTGTCTATCAGACACCACCAGAAGATACGAAACGCTGTGTATTAGATGCAATTGAAATAGGGTATCGCAGTATTGACACTGCACAAGCCTATTATAATGAAGAAGGAGTCGGTGCTGCACTGACAGAATGTAAGCTCCCAAGAGAAGAGTTTTTCCTCACTACAAAGGTTTGGATTACAAATGCAGGGTATGAAAAGGCAAAAGCTTCCATCGAAGAATCCATGAAGAAATTGCATACTGATTATCTCGATTTATTGCTGATTCATCAGCCTTTTGGGGATTATTACGGAACTTACCGGGCAATGGAAGATTTTTATGAAGCTGGGAAAATACGTGCTATCGGTGTTTCAAACTTTGGACCAGACCGCTATCTAGACATCGAACATTTTGCAAAAGTAAAGCCTGCCGTAAACCAGATTGAAACGCATGTATTTCAACAGCAAAAAGTTGCAAAAGAATACCTGCAAAAATACGGTTGCCAGATTGAATCCTGGGGACCTTTTGCAGAAGGTCGAAAGGATATGTTCACCAATCCTGTTCTGACTAAGATTGGCGCAAAATACGGTAAAACCGCCGCGCAGACCGCACTTCGTTTTTTATTGCAAAGTGATGTGGTTGTTATTCCAAAGTCTGTTCATAAAAACCGTATGCAGCAAAACTTTGAGCTCTTTGATTTTACACTGTCAGCAGAAGATATGACCGCTATCGAGGCATTAGACAACGGCGAAAGCCTGTTTTTCTCCCACTATGATCCAAAGACGGTAGAATGGTTTATGTCAATTATTTAATAATTTATTAAGTAGTTTTTTCTGTCATACCAAAAGCATTTGACGTTCTATCGGAATAATTATGCTTTTTATAACGAATGGGGTACGGAAACCTGAGAAAACCGTAACCTAAACGGCTCCTGTGGGTGCCGTTTTGTTATTTATACTGAAGAATAACTATGGTAAGCATTTATCAGGGGTACCCTATCTTTTTCGAAAGATGAACAGAAAGATTCATGAACTTGACAAAATCTCTACAAATTGTAAGTTGTGCATTTACATCAACGAGGTTATCCAGTAGCTTATCACCATAACGAGTAGTGTAAAATATTTTGTGTTTCTGGTAAAAAATGACTCCTTTTTGGTAAGAATACAGATATGACAATTCTTATCGAAAAGGAGTATTTTTTATGGCAGTTGCAAAGGAACAAATTCGACAGATTATCTCTGAAAACAAC
>JBNMLC010000011.1:0-102808 GCA_050874665.1 Lachnospiraceae bacterium
AGTTGCCATGACAGCAGAAGGAAATAACTGGTATACCTATACAATAGAAGGTGCAACCAGTGCAAATATGTTATTTAACTGCAATGGAGATAAAGAAACAGGAGACTTAGAAGGTGTAAAAGAGGGAGAGCATTGGTATAAAGACAACAAATGGTCTGATATCGATCCAAGTGGTCCGACACCAACGCCGGGTCCAACCAGCACACCAAGACCGACCAGCACGCCAAGACCAACCAGAGACCCGAGTCTTCCAACACCAACTCCGATACCTAGAGATGTTGACTGGGATTTCAGAGATGAAACGATTTACTTTGTAATGACGACACGATTCTATGATGGGGATCCAAGCAATAATGTATCTACCTGGAGAGATTCCACAGATTCAGGGGTGAATCCGGCAAGTGATCCGGGTTGGCGCGGAGACTTTAAAGGATTGATTGAAAAACTCGATTACATTAAAGCGTTAGGTTTTACTGCTTTATGGATTACACCAGTAGTAAAAAATGCATCAAATTATGATCATCATGGATATCATGCAATCAACCATGCTGTAGTTGATGTGAGGTATGAATCCGAAGGTGTAACTTATCAGGATTTGATTGATGCCTGTCATGAAAAGGGAATCAAAATCATTCAGGATATTGTTGTAAATCATAGTAGTGAATATGGGGAAGAAAACTTATATCCATTGTATACAAGAAGCGATAACATTGCGGATTTAGCAAGAGAAGAAACCGCTATGACATTGACTGATTTCGGAAAATCTAAGGGAGTGGTGGATGATCTTATGTCTTCGCAGGTGGGCGAATCAAGAATGAACGCAATGAAAGAGGATGCAATGGATACGGAGCGTATTTATCACCATGAAAAATCACTGCAGTGGGAAGGTTATACAGTTCAAACAGCTCAGATGGGAGCTAACTGTGTGGATTTAAATACGGAAAATCCTGTTGTAACAGAATACTTAAAGAATTGTTATGTAAATTACATCAATATGGGTGTAGATGCATTCCGAATTGATACGGTAAAACACGTTTCCAGACTAAGCTTTAACAATGGATTCCTGCCATTCTTTCAGGAAGCCGGAGGTGATGACTTCTTCATGTTTGGAGAAGCGTGCGTGCTTAGAAATGAAGTATGGAATGATAATAAACCTGCAATTTCTGTTCCATTCTATACATGGAAAGAAAGCAAAGATTACGGCTGGAGAAGTGATAAGACCTTAGAGGCAACTTTACATAATGAAGCAGCAGCTTATCAGTTATATGAAGATCAGACTGTGGAAAATCAGCCGACTAGTACAAATGCATTTTTGGATGGAAATAATTACCACAAACCGGATTATTCAAAATTCTCAGGAATGGGTATGATTGACTTCTATATGCATCATCAGTTTGCAAATGCAAACGCTGCGTTTGGTGTTGCAAAACAGGAAGATTCAGCGTTTAATGATTCTACGTGGAATGTTATGTATGTAGATTCTCACGATTATGGTCCGAACAATGATGGCGGTCTTAGACAAAGATATGCCGGTGGTACACAGGCTTGGGCAGAAAATCTGAACCTTATGTTTACCTTCCGTGGAATACCATGTATCTATTATGGAAGTGAAATTGAATTTAAAAAGGGAATGCAGATTGATGACTATGGAAGTCCATTGGAAAGTTCAGGACGTGCTTATTATGGTGACCATTTGGAAGGAAGCGTAACGGCAACAGATTTTGGTGAATATACCAATGCTTCCGGTGAAATTGCCAATACATTAAATTACCCATTAGTAAAACATATTCAGAGACTGAATAAGATTAGAGCAGCTATTCCGGCATTAAGAAAAGGTCAGTATTCTACAGAAAATGTGAATGGAAGTTTAGCATACAAACGCCGTTATACAAATGACCAGGTTGGAATTGACAGTTTTGTATGTGTTGCTCTTACCGATGGTGCAACATTCTCAAATCTTCCGGGAGGAACTTATGTGGATGCGGTATCAGGTGATGTACAGACAATAGGCGAAGGTGGAACACTTACCATCGCTGCACCGGGTAAAGGAAATATGAGAGTATATGTTCTTGACACCGGTAAGGGAAGTATAACAGGAGCTATTGGCTCTGAAATTGACGGACCTTATTTGAAATAATAATTTAAAATAATAAGCTATAAAAATGTAATTGCAAAACAGGAGCTTACCCGACAGGGTGGTTCCTGTTTTTGCATTCAGAAAATCAACTTGAATAAATTAACAAAATCGTATAAGATAATCTATAGACTATTTATTTCGTGAGGAGGATATGTATGAAAAAAATATTGTTTGTGGCATCAGAGAGTGTACCCTTTATAAAAACAGGAGGTTTGGCAGATGTAGTTGGTGCCCTGCCAAAGTCATTTAACAAGGCAGAATACGATGTAAGAGTGGTAATTCCGAATTATACTGCGATACCGTGGAAATACAGACAGAACTTTGAGTATGTACATCATTTTTATATGGATATGGGACATATGCAGAATAATGTATATGTGGGAATTATGAAATACGTATATCAGGGAGTAACCTACTATTTTATTGATAACGAACAGTATTTTGGCGGAGAAAAGCCATATGGAGATATCCGTTATGATATTGAAAAATTTACATTTTTTTCAAAAGCAGCATTGGCAATCTTACCGGTAATTAACTTTAAACCGGATATTATTCACTGTCATGACTGGCAGACAGGTTTAGTGCCGGTATATTTGCGTACCCTTTATAGAGAAAATGGATTTTTCTGGGGAACCAAAGTGATTATGACGATACACAATCTGAAATTTCAGGGTGTATGGGATATCAAGACATTTAAATACATTACAGGATTACCGGATTATTCATTTTCCGAATATGATATGGGATACACCAGAGGATATGATAAAGATGCGAATATGTTAAAGGGTGGTATTGTGTATGCAGACTATGTTACTACGGTAAGTGACACTTATGCTGGAGAAATACAGTCAGGATTTTATGGAGAAGGATTAGATGGTTTATTGCGTTATAAAAACCATTCCCTTTGTGGTATAGTAAACGGCATTGACTATGATGAATATAATCCGGAAACAGATCCTAATATTTCAATTCATTATAATGCCAAAACATTTGATAAAAAGATATTTAGCAAACGTGCCTTGCAGGCAGAATTGGGACTGCCGATTGATGATAATAAATTTATGATCGGTATTGTATCCCGTCTTACAAATCAGAAGGGACTTGACCTGGTAAAATGGGCAATGGATGGAATTGTAGATGAGAATGTACAGTTGGTAGTTCTTGGAACAGGAGAGTCTGAATATGAAAGCTTCTTCCAGCATTACCAGTGGAAGCTGGGTGACCGTGTTTCTGCAAATATTTATTTCTCTGAAAGATTGGCACATAGAATATATGCAGCTTCCGATGCAATTTTACTGCCATCTCTGTTTGAACCTTGCGGTCTGACACAGTTGATCTCTCTGCGCTACGGAACGGTACCGATTGTCCGTGAAACAGGTGGACTGCGTGACACTGTTGAGCCATTTAATGAGTTTGAAGAAAAGGGAACCGGATTCTCATTCTATAATTACAATGGTCAGGAATTGTTGGATACTGTTAATTATGCAAAGCGTGTATACTATGATATGCGTGATAAGTGGAATCATATGGCGGTTCGAGGAATGGAAAAAGACTTTTCATGGAATACGGCAGCTAAGAAGTACGAAGACCTTTATGGTAGGGTTCTTGGCTGGTAAGGAAAAATATGTAAAAAATGTTAAAAAATTCTTAAGCTTTTTTTCGGATTTACATATTGTAAAAATGTCATGCTTATCCTATACTTAGAAACGAAAGAAATTAGTGGAATTATTCACGAAAATGAAAGAAAGTAGGGGAATCAGATGCGATTATTTTTAAAACGTAAAGGTTTTGGCAGGAACAAAGCAGGGAAGGCAACGGCAGTTTTCTGTGCATTGGCAATGCTGATAACCTTGAATGTGATGGCTACTATAACAAGTAGCGCAGCAACCACGAGTCAGTCTGTGGAATCTAAATCTTACGAAAGTATTGAGGTTACATGGTCAGCTATTGCGGGTGCGGAAAGTTATCAAATATGGCGTGCTGCAGGTAGTTTGAATGAAGCTACGCCATCTAGACCTTCGGATAAGGATTTTGAATGTATTGCTACCGGAATCAAAGGTCTTAGTTATGTGGACAGTGGTTTAGAGCCATATCGTACCTATTGGTATAAAGTGGCTGACGAAAAAGGTGAATTAAGTTCTTTAGTAGGATATACACATACAACATACGGCAATACGAAAAACGTAAAAGCCCTGTCTAATGGTGATAACGTTACGATTACATGGGATGCTGTAGACGGAGCTTCTGCTTATGCCGTAACAAGAAGCTATATTGTAAATGGAACAGTTGTTGAAGATAACTATGAAAAAATTGTACATAGTAATATTTTCACAACCGATCATGATGCCTCTAAAATATATACATATAAAGTGGTAGCGTATTTGGAAAGAAATACAGGAAACACGGTGGAAAAATTTTATGGTGATACAGACTGTCAGATGGTTTATATTATGCCGGCATCAAAGAGTATCAAGGCAGTCAGCAAAAATTATAATACGAACCAGATTACTTTTGCACAAGTAGATGGTGCAAGCGGATACAATATTTACCGCTCTACAAAGCAGGATAGTGGTTATGTCAAAGTAGGAAGTACAGATGTAAATGTGTGCACATATCAGGATACCGGGCTGGCTACAGGAACCACTTATTATTATAAAGTAGAAGCCTACAAGGTGGGAAATAATATTACAGGTGCAGGTATTATGAGCAGTGCAGCCAGTGCACAGCCAATGATTACCACACCGGTGAATATAACAGCAGCCAGTAAGAGTTATAACAGTATAAAAATAACCTGGAGTCAGGTAACAGGTGCACAGAAGTATGAGGTGTACCGTTCCACATCCAAAAATTCCGGATATACCAAGATTGGTACCAGCAAAACTACGAGTTATATTGATAAGAATTTAAAGACAAATCAGAAATACTTTTATAAAGTAAATGCGGTATACGGAAAATATGCCAGCGGTTACAGCCGGGTTACAAATACAAAGGCCGTACCTGCCGCAACGTCATCTCTGACAGTTACAAGTCAGGATTATAATCAGTTATATGTTAAATGGAAAAAGGTAACCGGTGCAAACAAATATGTCCTTTATCGTTCTAAAAAAGAAGTCGGTGGTTATAAAAAACTCGGAACATTCTTTACTACAACATTCTTAGACACTGGTGTCAAGGGTGGTGTGAAATATTACTATAAATTAATACCTTATAGGGATAATGTAAAAGGAAAAGAAAGAGTGATGTCCGGAGTTGCCGTAACAAAAGCAGTGGAAGGATTAAAGTTATCTAACAGAACTGCAACAGCAAACAGACTTACATGGAATCAGGCATCTGGTGCTGACAGTTATCGTATTTATCGTTCTACGAAGAAAAACGGTGAATACACACCAATTGGAAGAACTAAGAAATTGGCTTACACAGATAAAAATGCACAGACGGGTAAAAAATATTATTATAAAGTCTGTGGTCTGATTAATAACTATGAAGGTGAGTTCAGCACACCGAAGGCTATCGTGGCAAAACCACCTGCAGTTAAGAACTTGAAGGTAACAGGTTCTGGTGCAGGAAAAGTAAAACTTACCTGGAATAAATACAGCTATGCTGACAGTTATCAGATTTACGTTTCTTCTGAAAAGAAGTCAGGATATCGTTTGGCAAAAGAAGTGAAATCCAACAGCTATGTTGCAAGCCTTGCTTCTAACTCAACGACATATTTCAGAGTATATGCTGTGACAGGCGGAGTTCAGGGTGCTTATGCACAGATTTCGTACACAGCGATTTCATCTATTACGTTAAATACTACAGAAGCAAATATTAAAACAGATGGTTCCATCCAGTTATATGCGAATATATTACCTGCAAATGCAACAGATAAAACAATCACATGGAAATCTTCTAATAAGAAGGTAGCTACAGTAACCAATACAGGTCTTGTTACAGGTAAAAAACTTGGTACTTGTACCATCACTGCAAAAGCAAGTAATGGTATGACGGCAACCTGTAGAGTTACAGTCAGTGAAATTATTATTGTATTAGATCCAGGGCATGGCGGAAGTGATCCGGGAACCAGCTATAATGGTGTATATGAAAAGAATATTAATTTAAAGATTGCACAGTATGCAAAGGCAGAATTAGAAACATATAACAATGTAAAAGTAATTATGACAAGAACAGCAGATACTTATCCGACGCTGATTGAAAGAAGTCAGATTGCTGCAAACTATAAAGCAGATTTCTTTGTAAGTATTCATTGTAACATGCTTGCAAGCAAATCAACCGCAGCAAATGGTTCAGAAGTTTATGTTTCTCTGTCACCGAATTACAGTGCACCTACGGCACGAATGGGTAACCTTGTCATGTCTGAACTTGTAAAAGTAGGAATGAAAAACAAAGGTGTGAAGACAGTTCGTGGTGAAAGTGGCTTAGATTATTATGCAGTCATTAGAAATACCGTAGCAAAAGGGGTACCGGCGATTTTAATAGAAGAGGGATATTTATCCGGAAGCAATGATTATGCTGTACTGAACAGCGATGCAGGACAAAAGAGATTAGGTACTGCAAATGCAACAGCAATTGCTACTTACTTTGAACTGAAAAAGAAATAAAGAAATAATATACACACACCCGCCTTGTGCGGGTGTGTTTTTTCGGTTAAAATGATTACAGTGTCAAAAGGCCACTTTCAGCCCTTGTGCAAGGACAGGCGGAATCAGACCCTTTGACACTGTAATCTTAAAATGCAAATAAAAGAACAAAAAGGAGAGCATGACATTTCTTATGAAAGTATTGTTAACGGCAATCAATGCAAAATATATTCATTCTAATCTTGCTGTTTATTCACTAAGAGCAAATCTGAAAGAATACAAAGATAATGTAAAACTAAAAGAATATACAATAAATCATAAACGTGAGGCGGTGATACAGGATATTTATCTGGAACATCCCGATGTATTGGCATTGTCCTGCTATATTTGGAATGTCGATTTTATTCGTGGCATACTTGCAGATATTAAAAAGATGCTTCCACAAACGGAAATCTGGCTTGGAGGACCGGAAGTTACTTATTTATCGGAACAGTTTTTAAAAGAAAATCCGTGGGTAAAAGGAATTATACGTGGAGAAGGAGAAGTTACTTTTCGTGAATTAGTTTCCTTTTATGTGGATAAACAAATAAAATTAAAGGATATTTGTGGATTAACTTATGTCCAGGAGGGAACCATTTATTCGAATCCTGACAGAGAGCTTGTTTCTATGGATGATTTAACATTTGCCTATGAGGACTTAAACGATTTTGAAAACAGAATTATTTATTATGAAAGCAGCAGAGGGTGTCCATATTCATGTGCGTATTGTCTGTCTTCTGTGGATAAGAGTGTCCGTTTTCGAAGTCTTGAGCTGGTGGAAAAGGAATTATTGTTTTTTATAGAACATAAAGTTCCACAGGTGAAATTTGTGGATAGAACCTTTAATTGTTCTCGCAAACATACGATGGGTATCTTCCAGATCATTAAAAAGTATGACAATGGTATCACTAATTTTCATTTTGAGATTTCGGCGGATATTTTAAATGAAGAGGAATTGCATTTCTTAAGTACACTCCGGCCAGGACTGGTACAGTTAGAAATCGGCGTACAGTCTGTAAATGAACAGACAATTTCTGCCATTCACAGGAAAACAACTTTTGAAAAGTTAAAGAAAAATGTATTGTTTATCAAACAAAAGGGAAATATTCATCAGCATCTGGATTTGATTGCAGGTCTGCCATACGAAGGATATCAAAGCTTTTCCCACTCCTTTGATGAAGTCTATGAAATGAGACCGGAGCAGCTGCAGTTGGGCTTTTTAAAGGTTTTAAAAGGGGCATACATATATGATGTCCAGAAAGAGTATGGTATCGTTTACAGCAGCCTTGCACCATATGAAGTATTAAAAACAAACTGGTTGAGCTATGATGAAATTATTCGTTTAAAGCAGGTAGAGGACATGGTAGAAGTATATTATAATAGTATGCAGTTTGTGCGTACCGTGGAATTTTTACTTCCTTTTTTCGGGAGTGCTTTTTTGATGTATGAGAGTCTTGGAAAATACTATGAAGAAAAAGAACTGTTTCAGGTCAGCCATTCTAGAATGGCAAGGTACGAAATATTGTTAAAATTTGTACAAGAGCAATTACTGCCACAATTAGAGGAGCAAGAGGACGTGATAGAGTGTCTGAAAGAATGTCTGCTTTATGATTTATATCTTAGAGAAAACTTAAAAAATCGTCCCAAATGGGCTGACAGCCAGGAAGAATATAAGGAAGCAATTCGTCAGTTTTATAAAAAAGAAGCACAGGAAAAGATTTATTTGACAGATTATGAAAAAACAGAAGAAAAACAGCTATACCGCATGACACATTTAGAAATATTTCATTATGACGTGCAGGATAGCTTTGAAAAAAAGTTAATGCCTATTCTTTTTGATTATGAAAACCGAAGTCCATTGAGTCATGAAGCCGGAACTTTTCATGTAAAGGAACTTAGGAATCTTTAAAGATATCATCAGATATCATCAAAGCCGGAACCGGAAGCAATGTAGGCATTCTCTAAATTTTCGAGAATGTTATTTTTTAACAAGGTATCCAGTGTTTCGGCTGTTTTTATTAAGTTAAGTATTTTATCACTTTCCTTTGACTGTACATAAAGAGAGGAAAGCAGCTGGTAGGTGGAGCTCACATCGCTTTTGCAGTCTATGGCAAATTCTAATACCGTTTTGGCATCCTCGGGACGATTTAGCTCTAAAAGGCGACTCCCCCATTGGTTTAAGGTTCTTACCAGGTCAGTGAAATTCTGGTCGCATTCGCTTAAATACGGAAAGTTAGGTGCGCCGTAGGTAAGCTTTAAATCTGTATTGGAAATGCCGGTAAGATTAATAATGTCCTTTTCCGATAAAAAAGTAATAAAATTTTGATATTCCTGCAGCTTTTCATCTTGTGTAGGCTGCATGGGAAGCTGGTCTAAAGGAATAGTAATCAATGTTAAATCGTTCATTGGCTTTTTTCGTGTACTGTTGGCTAAAGCTTCTCGTTGCCAAAATTTTTCTGAACTTTTACGGGCGATTCGAATGGCCTTCGCACGCTCGTAGGCGTACCAGACAACAATCAGTATAACAAGGAAAAAGGTTGCAAAAAATCTAGACATAGTTTATAATATCCTTTCTAGAAAGAGTTTTTTTATCAAATAAAATAAATAATAAATTTCGAGGTGAACACAGCATGATTAATATGAATAATCCAAAAACAAAAAAAACCGTTGCGGGTGTAATTGCAGGCGTTTTAGTATTATCTATGGTAGTAGGGTTATTTGCTTCTTTGTTATAATACTACATACTAATATACCGATATAGTTTATCAGAAAATGGACAAATATGTCAAATATATTGGTATATATGTGCCTTTTAAAATTTGAAATTATATGTTAAAATAATAACATTGATAAAAAATTGTTTATAGTGATTTATTTTAGAGAAGGGGAAGCGTTATGAGCAAAATGAAAAAAATCGCTGTATTCCTCTGTGTTGTGTGCTTAGCATGCGGTGCAGGGTATGGAATTAAGGCAAGTGCAACAGAAAACAGCCAGCCTGTATTTAAAAACGGCATTTATATGGGCAGTATCAATGCGGCAGGAAAGACTGTAGATGAAGTAAAGAAAGAAATTGAAGAATATGTAGAGGAATTGAAAGAAAAGACCATTACCTTGACAGTGTTTGATAATAATGTGGAGGTTAAAGGGGCAGAGTTTGGCATTTCCTGTGCAAATTCCGACGTACTTACAGAAGCTTTAGAGTACGGAACAAAAGGGAATATTATTGAAAGATACAAGGCTTTAAAAGATTTGGAAAATCAGCCAATTGAGTATAATATTGATTTAGATGTGGATGATGAAATGCTTCGCAATGTGGTTGTGGAAAAGTGTGAAGTCTTTAATCAGGATGCGGAAGATGCAACATTAGAGAAAACTTCCGGTGGTTTTAATGTCATAGAAGGCAAAGACGGAATTGTAGTAAATGAAGAAGAAACCATCAGCAAATTAAAGGAATTTATCACTAAGGAATGGAAAGGTGAAGCTGCAGATTTTGAAGTTAGTGTGGAAGTGGAAAAACCGCGAGGAGATGCAGAACAATTAGCTAAGGTAAAAGATGTTCTTGGTTCATTTTCTACCAGTTATTCAAGTTCCGGTGCTTCCCGTTCTACGAATGTAGAGAACGGAACGAAGTTAATCAATGGCTCACTCCTTTATCCGGGAGATACCTTTTCTATGTATGAAACAGTAAGTCCGTTTACCGAAGAAAATGGTTATTATCTTGCAGGCTCTTATCTGAATGGTAAGGTAGTAGAAAGCTTTGGTGGTGGTATCTGCCAGGTAAGTTCTACATTATATAATGCGGTGTTAAGAGCAGAGTTACAGGTAGACGAAAGACATAATCACTCTATGATTGTTAATTATGTGGATCGTTCTGCGGATGCAGCTATTTCAGGAACAGCGAAGGATTTGAAATTTACCAACGATACAGATTATCCAATTTACATAGAAGGATACACATCGGGGAAAACAGTATATTTCACAATTTATGGATGTGAAACAAGAGATACTGTAAACAGGAAAGTAAGCTTTGAAAGTGTAACAGTCAGCACAACGGAACCGGGTGCACCAAATATCGTTGCAGATGGCGGACAGGGTATTGGTTATGTTAAAGTAACACAGTCAGCACATACCGGTTATGTGGCAGAACTTTATAAAATAGTAACAGAAAATGGTGTACAGGTAAGCCGTGAACGTGTAAATAAGAGCACCTACCAGATGTCACCACAGTATGTCACAGTAGGTACAGCAAGTGCAGATCCAAATGCAGTGGCAGCGATTAATGGTGCGATTGCTACAGGAGATTTAGCTACCATAAAATCCGTAGCAGCAACCTATGCGGCGGCAGCAACAGATCCAAATGCAGCAGCAGCATTACAGCAGCAGTTATGGCAGCAGCAGCAACAGCAGATACTACAACAGCAACAACAGCAGTTACAACAACAACAGCAGGCAGCAACAGAGGTTTCACCAAATGAGGTGCCACAGGAAGCTGCTCAGTAATATAGAAGGTGTTTCGATGAAAACCGGTAAGGTACCGATCAATATTTTAAAACGATCCATTATTAAAGAATTAACACAAACGAATAGCGAAGTCTTAAAAGGAGCCGAAGCTGGGGCAGATTATGCCCTGCTTCGGCTTGAAATGCTTGAGGACATTGTGGTAACTACGAATATATATGAGGCGTTTGATAAGATGATGGCAGCTTTAGCCATATATAAGGCAGGGAATAATATAGCATGCAGCGGGGCTACACCTGTTGCTGTTACAGTTTCTATGACATTGCCAAGTACCTTTTCGGAAGCCTCGTTAAAGGAATATATGCAGGCTATGAATGAAGCAGCTAGAGAATTGAAAGTTGAGATAGCCGGAGGCGATACTAGGGTGTCAGAGCATGTGCAGGTTCCTGTTCTTACCGTGACCGGAATCGGAAAGGCTGACAGGCACAATGGTATGGAAGAACGTAAAGTTTGTGCAGGTCAGGAACTGGTAGTGAGCAAATGGATAGGAATGGAGGGAGCTCTTTTGTTGGTCCATGCAAAAGAGGAAGAGTTACAGACCAGATATCCATATGCAATGCTTGACAGGGTAAAGGCAATGGAGCATGAGATGACAGTTCTTACGGAGGCTGCCACCGCCGTTAAGTCCGATGTGAGTGCTATGCATGATTTATCGGAGGGCGGAATTTTAGGTGGTCTTTGGGAATTTGCACAAAAGCACAGCGTCGGACTGGAAATTGATTTAAAAAAGATACCTGTAAAGCAGGAAATTATTGAAATCTGTGAATTTTATGAATTAAATCCATATGCACTCCGTTCAGGAGGAAGTCTTTTGATGGCAGTAAATAATGGTTCTAATCTGGTATGGGAATTGAATAAATTAGGAATAGAGGCAAGTGTTATTGGAAGGATTACCGACGGAAATGACAGAATTATTCTGAATCAGGAGGAAAAGAGGTATCTGGATTTACCACAGACAGATGAAATATATAAAATCAAATTTTAATTTGGAGGATATATCATGAGAGAGGAAATATTAACTTTTATAGAAAAAAACAGTCGTGTAGACTTAAAAGAGCTTGCAGTGATGCTTGGGGTGGATGAAGTAGCGGTTGCCAATGAAATGGCAGAGATGGAAAAGGAAAATATTATTTGCGGTTATCATACGATGATTGACTGGTCGAAGACTTCTACAGAAAAAGTAACTGCTTTGATTGAGGTGCGTGTGACACCGCAGCGTGGACAGGGTTTTGATACTATTGCAGAGAGAATTTATAAATATCCGGAAGTACAGTCTGTATATTTGATTTCCGGAGGATACGATTTAATGGTAATACTGGAAGGAAAGACGCTTCGTCAGGTATCGCAGTTTGTATCTGATAAATTATCAACTCTGGACTCTGTGTTAAGTACGGCAACGCATTTTATTTTGAAAAAATACAAAGATCACGGAACAATACTTGATACACCGGAAAAAGATGAAAGGATGTTGGTGACACCATGAGAAATCCACTGTCAGATAAAGTAGTAGAAATTCAACCTTCCGGAATCCGCAAATTTTTTGATATTGTAAGTGAAATGAAAGACGCCATATCTCTTGGTGTTGGAGAACCGGATTTTGATACCCCGTGGCATATCAGAGATGAGGGCATTTATTCTTTAGAAAGAGGAAAGACATTTTATACTTCCAATGCAGGGCTGATAGAGTTACGAAAAGAAATTGCGGCATATTTAAAGCGGCGAGTGAATGTAGAATACGATCCAAAGACGGAAATGCTGATTACCGTAGGGGGAAGTGAAGCAATCGATTTAGCACTTCGTGCTATGATTAATCCGGGAGATGAAGTATTAATACCGCAGCCAAGTTATGTGTCTTATCTGCCATGTGCTATTTTGGCAGATGCGGTTCCTGTGATTATAAATTTAAAAGAAGAAAACGAATTTCGTTTGACGAAAGAGGAGCTGTTGGCTAATATAACACCAAAGACAAAGATTCTGGTTCTTCCGTTTCCAAACAATCCAACAGGTGCTATTATGGAACGAAAGGATTTAGAGGAAATTGCCCAGGTAGTCATAGAACATGATTTATTTGTGATTTCAGATGAAATATATTCAGAACTGACTTATAAGGAAGGGCATGTTTCTATTGCAGCGATTCCGGGAATGAAAGAAAGAACTATTTTAATTAATGGCTTTTCTAAGGCGTATGCAATGACAGGATGGCGCTTAGGTTATGCCTGTGCACCTCATATTATTATGGAACAAATGGTGAAGATTCATCAGTTTGCTATCATGTGTGCACCCACGAATTCTCAATATGCGGCTGTGGATGCCTTAAAAAATGGAGATGAAGATGTGAAGGTGATGCGTGAAGCTTATAATCAGAGAAGAAGATATCTGATGCATCGCTTTAAGGAAATGGGTCTGCAGTGTTTTGAACCATATGGTGCCTTTTATGTCTTTCCATCAATCAAAGAATTTGGTATGACATCGGAAGAATTTGCAACCAGATTTCTCGAGGAGGAAAAGGTAGCAGTAGTTCCGGGAACGGCATTTGGTGATTGTGGTGAAGGCTTTCTTCGTATCTCTTATGCCTATTCTTTAGATAACCTTAAAGTTGCATTGGGTAGGTTAGAACGTTTTATACAAAAGCTTCGTAAGGAGAGAGAAAATGGCTAAGTTAAATATTGTACTGCATCAACCGGAGATACCAGCCAATACTGGTAATATTGGAAGAACTTGTGTTGCAACAGGTACCAGACTTCACTTAATTGAACCATTAGGATTCCAGTTAAATGAAAAGGAAATCAAGCGTGCCGGTATGGATTACTGGAATGATTTAGAGGTAATTCGTTACGTGAATTTTGAAGAATTTTTAGAAAAAAATCCGGGAGCAAAGATTTATTATGCAACAACAAAGGCACAGCATACCTATACGGAAGTGAATTACGAACCGGACTGCTATATTATGTTCGGAAAAGAGAGTGCGGGGATACCGGAAGAAATTTTAGTGGGTCATCCGGATACTTGCATTCGAATTCCGATGCTTGATTCTATACGTTCCTTGAATTTGTCTAATTCAGTGGCAATTGTGTTATATGAAGCATTGCGCCAGAATAACTTTGACCATATGCAGATGGAAGGCGAATTACACAGACTGCACTGGTAAGAGTGAAAAACTTAAAACAATGAAAGAAATATTATGTGAAAGACCTATTGATTTGGTCTCCTAAGATTTCAAATAATTGCAGAAAATCAAAACAAGAGCAACCGATTTCAATCCGGTTGCTCTTCTTGTCAAAATACTCATTATGAAACGTTTGTGAATCATACAATCTTTACTCAAAATTCTTCTGTATCAAATCTGCCAGATATTTGGCAGTACCCTCCACACCCAAAAGACTGCTGTTAATGAGTAAATCCTTGTGATTGATATCATAAGGGAGATAATGTGCATAGCGTAGGTGGTAAGAATTTCTAGCCTTGTCTACAGCTACAATCATTTTTTCAGCTTCCTGTTTGGATAAATGAAGACGGTTAACACAGTTTTCCAAGCGGGCCTCGTAAGGAGCATAAATAAAGATACTAATATGATTTTTCATTTTCTCCAGTATGTAGTCGGAGCAACGTCCCACGATAATGCAAGATTCCTTTTCTGCCAGATTTAATATTACCTCCCGCTGAGCAGAAAAAATTTTATCTTGGGTAGGAGTAGTTGCGGTTCCTAACGGATACTTCATATTAAAAAATAGGGAACGGGCTTTTTCTTCTGATTCACTAATTGTGGAAACTGGAAGATTCATTTTATGAGAAACCCTTTCCACAATATCTCTATCATAATATTCGATACCTAATGAATCTGCAAGTTCACGCGCAATAGGACGTCCCAAGCTTCCGAATTGTCTTGTTATGGTTATTACGTATTTTTTCATAAATTTTTCTCCTTATACTGTATTTGTTGCTTATTTGTCTAATTTTGACTTTCCAACAGCTCATAAGCATAAAAACTCAGCAGCAAGATTGTAGAGTCATTGAAATCAGACAAATTATAGGGCAATAGTTCTTTGATTTTTTCCAGCCGGGAAGCCATGGTATTTCTGTGTATATACAAAGCTTTGGATGTTTCCTTTATGTTGAAGCCACATTTAAAATACATATATAAGGTTTCAAATAAAGTAGCATTATTTTGTTCGTCAAATTCAATCAGCGGTTTTAATGCATTTAAGTAAAAGTCCTTCAGGTGTGGACTTGACATAGAATTTGAAAGTGTATGATAAATAATATCTTCGTTATAGTGAAAAATATGGCTGTCCCTATGAACTTTTTTTCCAATTTGTAAGGAGTCCATAGCTTCTAAAAAGGTGGACTGGATTGTGTGGATTCCCTGTAGACATTCACTGACACCAATATTGTAGCTTAAGCTTTGAGCGTCCATAATCTCTGCAACCTGCCGGATAAATTCTTTTGCCATATGCTCCGTATTATGAATGAAAGAGGAACCAGACAAGAAAAATAATATAATATTTTTTTCGTAATTAAATTTATAAATAATCTGATTAGAACGAGAAATCTGCCCCCGGATAAGGAAGTCGAACTTTTTACGGATAGCTGCTCTTTCTTCAAATTGTTTATCCAGCCCTATTTCTGGGTGGATAACGGCGCAAATTCTTGGACTCGTATAATCGAAACCATACAAATTACACTGGGATACCATATCAAATTCCGAAAGATTACCGGATAAAATGTTTTGGATAAAGTTATTGTGTTTTTGCAGATTACTTTTCTGCTTTAGAGTATTATTTACGATTTCAATAGCCAGCAAAGACAGAATGCTGAAAACAAAATTATATTTATTTGAGGAAAACCCTTCTGTGTTCTCAACAAAACAAAGAAAACCCAATAAATTATCTTTATCCCTTATGGGAAACAGGATTCCGCCAGGTCTGGTGGTCACTTGAAAATGTTTGTTATCATAGTCATGTAAGATATCTTCCGTTTCTTCCGGGTCAAAAATAAGCTGGTTTTGTGTAAAATCAATGCCTTGCGGCATTGGATCAGAGTATTCTAAAAATTCTAACCGATTATTGGTCAGGATAACAGGACATTCTATCAGCTGGTAGATGGTATTTAAGGTATCTCTCAAAGAGTGTTCGTGAATGATGATTTCATTAAGTTTTCGATACATCTGATATACGGTTTCCGTATTTGACATTTCTTCTTTTAATATTTTCCGATATACCATCATACTGATTTCAGCAAAATTTTGTTCGAAAGGAATACTGATAATTGGAAAATTTAAACGTTCTGCCTCCTCTATCATAGTTTCGGGAAGCTTATCCAGATAACGTTTTAGGGCGATTCCTAAGCCAGCACATTTTTTTTCTGCCAGATCATGAATAAAATTTCGACGGAGATTATCATCATTTATCAGAAAATACCCTGTAGAAAGAATCAGTTCTCCGCCAATGAGGAAACGTATGGTGTCCGGGTTATCCATAATGTTTACACCGGTAATCACGTTTTCCTTGCCACCTTTGCCGGCAATCCATTGAAAATTAGGGATAATCTGCTGTGTGGCAAGCCAATCTATAGATGTACTCATTCAATAACCAACTCCTTTAATTAAATATAGATTAGTGACTGAACGTACGAGCCAGAAATGCTCTGGTTCGAGGATTTTGAGGATTTGTAAATATTTCATTCGATGTGCCTTCTTCAATAATATATCCACCGTCCATAAATATTACTCTGTCGGAAACTTCCTTAGCAAAGGTCATTTCGTGCGTGACCACCACCATAGTCATACCTTTATCTGCAAGACCCTTCATAACATCTAAAACATCACCGACAATCTGAGGATCCAGAGCCGATGTGGGTTCATCAAACAAAAGCATTTTAGGATGCATGGCAAGAGCTCTTGCTATGGCTACACGTTGTTGCTGACCGCCAGAAAGAGATACAGGGTAAGAATCTGCTTTTTCTAATAAACCTACTTCTTCTAAATAATGAAGCGCTTGTTCTTTTGCCTCTTTTTTGGACATTTTCAAGTTTTTCATGGGTGCCAGCGTAATATTATCTAAAACAGTATAATTTGGAAAAAGATTAAACTTCTGAAATACCATGCCTATTTCTTCGCGAAGTTCCCTTACATTAATATCAGAAGAGAGAAGATTTTTTCCATTAAAATTCATTTCGGTAACATATGTGGGTTGCTCCAATAAATTAAGGCATCGCAGCAGAGTACTTTTACCGGAACCAGAGGGTCCGATAATAGTGACCACTTCACCTTCTTTTATGGAAAGACTGACATCCTTTAAAACCTCAAGGTCGCCGTTATAAGTTTTTGACAAGTTTTTTAAAGTAAAAAGATTTTCCATAGATTCACCTCCAATTTAAATTTATTATACACGTATCTAAAAAAAAAACAAATGTGCACAGAAAACAAAATAAAAGCCCTAATTTGTTTATTGTGCACATTGAATGTGGGGAAAATAAAATATATAATACAATTAACATAAATGCAAAGGAGCAGAGTGTAAAACACTTTGCTCTTTTTGTGTTTCATGTATTAATAAAGTAAGCTTACTTACAAAACCTAATAGTTACGCATTAATTCAAATATGAAATGGAGGAAATCAGTATGAAAAAATTTGTTGCATCATTATTAATTGGAACTATGGTATTTTCATTAGCAGCGTGTGGAACTGGTACATCTGGCTCCGATACCACAAAGGAGGCCGTAGAAGAAACCACAGAAGATAATACTACAGAGAAGAAAAGCACTGAAACTACTGAAACTACAGAAGAAACAGCAGATTATACGGTAGGCGACAAAATAAAAGAAATTCAGGACAAAGGTGTCCTTGTGGTAGGCTGCGATGCTTCCTATGCACCTTATTCTTTTGTAGATGTTACAACAGGAAATCAGGATCCGGTGGGTATTGATATTGAAATAGCAAAAGTACTGGCAGATAGGTTAGGAGTGGAATTAAAACTGGAGCCGATGGTTTTTAATGCAGTGCTTTCTGCTTTGGCAACAGATAAATTGGATGTGGTAATTGATGGTGTTACGCCAAGTGATGAGCAGCGCGAAACTGTAGATTTTTCCAATGCGTATATGACTTGTGAAGAAGGAATTGTTATTAAACAGGAAAATGCGGATAAATACAAGAGCTGCGAGGATTTTGCAGGAACTACAGTGGCAGCAAATATTGGCTCTAGTGAAGAACGTTTCGTTCAGGAATGTCTGCCAGGAGCAACAGTGCTTTCTTTAGACAAAATTCCAAGTTCCATGCTGGAGTTACAGGCAGGCAATGTGGCAGGTGTGTGTATGGAGAAAACAGTCGGACAGCAGTATGTAGATGCTTATGATAATCTTACATGGAGTGATGCGTCTGATGTTTCTTACGACAGTATCAAGGCAATCGCAGTAAACAAAGGAAATGATGATTTACTTGGGCTGATCAACACTATAATTGAGGAATGTCAGAGCAATGGAAAAATTGACGAATGGCTGGCAACTTACAGCAAACAGGCTGCTGAAATGAATAAAGCAAATGCAGAATAACAGATAAAGAAAATAAAAAAATCATTTGAGAGAAGGGATTGTATGCTGTTATTAAAAAATGCAGATATTTTAACAATGCGTAGAAAAGGTGAGTACCTAAAAGGTCAGGATGTGCTGATTAAAGAAGGAAAGATAGTAGCCATAATGAAAGGCATATCAGAGGAAGGAAAAAAGGTCATAGATTGTTCTGAAAAGTTATTGATACCAGGAATGATAAATGCACACCTTCATTCTGATGAAAATTTTTTCAAAGGAATGTTTGACAATATGCCTTTGGAAATATGGATGTTGTATAGCTGTCCGCCTCTTGCCTACGGTCCCTTTTCCTCAGAGATGATATATTTAAGGACAATGCTTGGAGCATTAGAAATGGTGAAACATGGAGTGACCTGTGTGCAGGATGACGTGTCAGAGTGCCCACAGGGAACCGTGGAAGGTTACAGTGCAGTTTTTCAGGCATATACGGACATGGGAATTAAGGCAAATGTAGGTCTTAATATAGGAGATAGGAAATATATAGATAAGATTCCTTATATCAGGGAAGTATTTCCAGAGGAGTTAATACAAAAGTTGAATGCACAGCCAGAGAGGGAACAGAATCTTGCATTATATCGGGAAATCATAAAATTATGGAATGGCAAAGCCGGACATAAAGTGGTAGTGTCTACTTCAGCACCGCAACGGTGCAGTGACGAGTATCTGTTACAGGCAAAGGGACTTGCAGAAGAATATGATCTTCCTATGCACACCCATATCTTAGAGTCTAGAATACAGTACTGTACAGGGGCTGAGTTTTATGGAGAATCTATTGTAAAACATGCAAACAGGATAGGATTTTTGTCAGAACGCCTTTCGGTGATTCATGGCGTGTGGATGGATGAAGAGGACATGAAACTGCTGAGTGAAGCAAATGCCACACTTATTTGCAATCCGGTTAGCAATTTAAAGCTGGGAAGCGGAATCATGAATCTTCTTAAAATGAAAGAAAATGGTGTAAATGTGGTTTTAGGAACAGACGGAATGAGTAGCAATGACGGACAGAATATGTTTGAAGCTATGAAATATGCCGGACTTTTGCAAAAAGTTACTGATCCGGATTACCGTCGGTGGCAAGACAGTTACAGCTTATTAGAAATGGTATATACCAATGCATCTAAAAGTTTAATGAGAAGTAAAGAAGTAGGAACAATAGAAATGGGAAAAGCGGCGGACATAGTAATCATGGATAAATCAAATGTTAACTTTATTCCGCAAAACAACTTAGAGAACCATTTGGTTTATTGCGAAAATGGAGAATCTGTGGAAACGGTTTTATGCAATGGTAAAAAAATCTATGAAAAAGGAAACATTCTCACCGTAGATGAAAAGGACATACTAAGGAAAATCAATGCTAAACAAGAGGAATTCAGAGAAAAGTTTGAAAGAACAGTAAAAGAAAATAAAGCATTAGAAAAATATCTGAAAATTATATATGACAGATGTGCAAAAGAAATGGATGGGATGCTATGCAATCTATTTTGAACAGAAAAAAAAAGAAGTTTATGGTAATTAATCCCAATACAGGGAAAGCGATGACAAATCAGATAGAAGAAAGTCTGCAAGGGCTTTTGACGGAGGAGGTAGAGTTAGAGGTCGTAACTAATATAGCGGGCCCAGTGTCCATTGAAGGACATATAGATGAAGTACTCAGTTCTTATTATATTTTAAAGATGATAGCACAAAAGCAGGAAGAATGTGATGGATATCTGATTGCCTGTTTCAGCAATCACCCGTCCATAGCTATGCTTCGAGAACTGACTGGTAAACCAGTAGTGGGAATTGCAGAAGCTGCATGTCACATGGCAGCAATGATAGGAAATAAATTTGGCATTGTAACCACCTCCCATAAATGGGTGCCAATGTTGCAGGAAGCAGTTGAGTGTTTTGGCATGAGAGATAAATGTGCAGGGGTTTGGAGTACCGGTTTGAGTGTGGATGAACTTCATCAACACTCCAGAGAGCAAGTGGAGGATGCAATTCTCAATACGGGAAAGCAGGCGCTATCCTATGGAGCAGAGGCAATATGTTTGGGTTGCGCCGGTATGAGCGGATTGCAAGAACGAATAGAGAAAGAACTTAAGGTGCCGGTAGTGGATTCATGTAAAGCAGGATTGATGATGTTGTATTCACTTTGTAATCTGAATCTGCAGACAAGTTGTTTGTGTACTTATGCACCCAACCTTCCAAGAGAAACAATGAATTTAGAAAACAATATAAAAAAATTCTACTGTTGATAGAGATAGAAATAAAAATGATAGAAAGCTGGGATTAATAATGAAAATATTAATAAAAGGCGGGACAGTGCTTTTAGGAGAGGAGTATCTGCCAAAGGAGGCAGACATTTATATTGAGGACAATAATATAGTAGAAATTGGAAAAAATTTAGAAAAAGAAGCAAATGAGGTGATTGATGCAAGAGAGCAGCTGATTATTCCAGGGCTGGTAAATGCACATTTACATTCAGATGAAAATCTGTTCAAGGCACAGTTTGACAATCTTCCATTAGAGCTTTGGATGCTTTATACATATCCTACATTGATGTATGGCCCTTTTTCTAAGCGTTTAATCTACTTAAGAACAATGCTTGGAGCAATAGAAATGGTGAAACATGGCGTCACACTGGTTCAGGATGACGTGTCGGAGTATCCTAAGGCATCGTTAGAAGGCACTGATGCAGTAATGGAGGCCTATTCAGATATAGGAATGAGAGCCAGTGTTACCACAAACTTGTGTGATAAGCAATGGAAGGACAAATTACCTTATATTGCAGATATGCTTCCTCAGGATATCAAAGATGCATATCCGCCAGCGGCGAACAAAGAAGAAATGTATGACTTAATTGAGAAAATGGTAGAGAAGTGGCATAAACCGGGCGGAATGACCAATGTAGTATTAGCACCAGTAGCACCTCAGCGCTGCACCGATGAATTTTTTCAGGGAATGCACAGATTAGGAGAGAAATATGATCTTCCGGTACATACACATGTGCTGGAAACCAAAATGCAGCAGGTAACCGGAACAGAATTTTATCAAAGCTCGCTCATTGAGCATATGGATAAGATTGGTGTGTTGTCTGAACGGACAACCATTGTACATTCCGTATGGCTTACAGATCATGATATTGAGCTGATTGCAAAAGCGGGGGCAAGTATTGTACATAATCCGGCAAGTAATTTAAAGCTTGGAAGCGGAATTATGCCCTATGCAAAGATAAAGGAGGCGGGTATTAATATTGCACTGGGCTCTGATGGAATGAGTAGCAATGATAATCAAAGTATTTTCGAAGCAATGAAGCTGTGTGCCTTACTGCACAAAGTAACAACTCCGGATTATTCAAAATGGCCGGAGGCTTCTGATGTATTAAAGGCTGCAACCTTGGGAGGTGCAAAAAGCACCAGAAGAAATAATCACGTAGGAGTAATTGCAGAAAACATGCGTGCAGATCTAGTTTTTCTTGATATGAATTCAACAGCATTTACTCCTC
This sequence comes from Lachnospiraceae bacterium, assembly GCA_050874665.1. Taxonomy (GTDB): domain Bacteria; phylum Bacillota; class Clostridia; order Lachnospirales; family Lachnospiraceae; genus RUG11237. The sequence goes on from JBNMLC010000011.1 coordinate 22,347, forward strand.
GAAATGACTTAATAAAGCATCTGGTTTATTGTGAAAACGGCAGCTCTATTGTGAGAGTAATGATCAATGGTAAAACGGTTGTGAAAGACAAAGAGATTCTTACTGTGAACGAAAAAGCATTACTCAGGGAACTAAATGGTATGATGGAAGAATTTAAGAAGGAATATGTGAAAACAAAAGAGTGGGCAGATAAATTATTCCCTTATGTGGATCAGGTATATTGGAAATCTTATGCACAGGCTACTGGAATCAACCGATTAGCAGGAAACGAAATAAGATGGCTTAATATATAAAGGAAAGGAAAATGTCTATGGCTTCTATTTTTAAAATAATCGTAAATTATAAACATTATCTTATTTTAGGTACTAAGGTCACCGTTGTGGTATCTTTACTGGCAAGCCTGCTGGGACTTGTCTGTGGTGTTCTGATGGCTTTGATGAAGAAATGTAAGATTAGACCCTTAAGATGGATTGCTAACTTTTATGTGGAAGTAGTAAGAGGTACGCCTGTGCTCGTTCAGATTTCCATGGTTTACTATGGACTGCCAATGATAGGTGTGAGTTTTCCAAATATGGAAATCGGAGGGGTTACCTTTGATAGACTGTTTGCGGGAATATTGGCACTTGCCATTAACAGTACGGCATATATTTGTGAAATTGTCAGAGGCGGTATAGAATCTGTGGACAGTGGTCAGAAAGAGGCAGCACAGGCACTTGGATTCAGCAATACAAATATAATGAAGCTGATTATACTTCCGCAGGCATTAAGAAATGTACTTCCTACACTGGGAAATGAATTTGTCAGCATGGTAAAACAGTCATCACAGGTATCCATTATGGGATTGGCAGATTTAATGTATGCAGCAGATATTATCCGTGGCAACACATACAGACCATTTATGCCGTTGGTTATTGTAGCGGTTATTTATCTGGTTCTGACTATTTCTCTATCTTATATCTTTAAAGGTATTGAAAGGCTGACTTGCAAGGGGAGGAAAGCAATATGAAATATGACTCCATTATAAAAAATGGTCAAATCGTTACAGAGGATTTGACATGGAAAGGGAACATAGGAATTAAAAACGGAAAGATTGCGGCTATAACTATACAAGAATTGGAATTAGAAGAAGCAGATGAAATTATAGATGCTTCTGGTAAATATGTAATGGCAGGCGTATTGGATGCCCATGTGCATTTTAACGACCCTGGACGAAGTCATTGGGAGGACTGGCGGTGCGGTACTCAGGCGGCTGCATTTGGAGGTACCACATGTGTGGCAGATATGCCCATTAATAGTATTCCGGCACTGACCGATGAAAAGGCTTTTGAAGAAAAGTTGGCACAGGCAAAAGAAAAAGCCAACATTGATTATATTTTCTGGGGCGGTCTTGTAGATGACAATTTATCCGAGCTTGCCGGAATGCACAACAAAGGCGTTGTGGGTTTTAAGGCATTTATGAGTAACAGTGGAGTGGAATTTACGACTGCTAATGATGCAATTTTATATGAAGGCTTAAAGTATACGGCGGGTACAAACCAATTTATTGGAGTTCATGAAGAAAATGATATGGTAACAGCATATTATGCAAGGAAAATGCAGGAATCAGGAAGAACCGATCCCCTATCCTGGGTAGAGGCACGACCAAAAGTGCAGGAATTGGAGGCGATAAAAAGATTTCTTTTCTGGGTAGAAAAGTCAGGAGGAAACGGACATCTTTGTCACGTATCAGTTCCGGAGGCATTTGACGAAATTGCACAGGCAAAAGGAAAGGGTGTTTCTGTTACCGCAGAGCTGTGTGCGCATTATCTTTGGTTTACCCAAAATGAATTTATGGAAAAAGGTCCTTTGTTAAAATGTGCGCCACCTTTGCGGGAAGAAGAATGCAAGGACAGGCTTTGGCAGAAGGTGTTAGAAGGGAAGGTAGATATGATTACTTCTGATCATTCTCCATGTACAGAAGAAGAAAAGGAAAGGGGAAGAAATAACATATGGAAAGCCTGGGGCGGTGTCGCAGGAGTACAAAATATTGTCCATGTACTTTTAACAGAAGGTGTACACAAGAGAGGAATGAGCTTAAATCTTATGACAAAGTTGTTGTCAGCTAATCCGGCAAAAAGATTTGGTATATATGGGAAAAAGGGTGTGATTGCACCCGGAGCAGATGCGGATCTAATGATTATTGATCTAAACAGAAAATGGACATTCCAGAGCAGTGATATATATACAAAATGTAAAATATCCCCATATTTGGGAGAATCTTTTGAGGGAAAAGTAGAGCGGACTATTGTGAGAGGAAGGACTGTCTTTCATGGGAAAGTCATTCCGGCGGACGGCTATGGAAAATATGTTTTTTAGATTACATAAAGCCTGCCTGTGTTACAAGGTCTGAAAAAGGATACAGCCTGTGGAAAGGAGGGAACGTATGAATAAAATTGCAAAAGATATTGAGGAGCAGATAACAAAATTATCAACGTTTTCAAAACCGGAAAGTTTGGGAACTACAAGGCTGCCTTTTACTCATGAAGCAAAGGATGCAGCGGAATATATCATGGAATTGATGAAAGAAGCAGGGCTTACGGTGCGCACTGATGAGTCAGGAGCTGTGATTGGTCGGAAGGAAGGCAGGAGAAAAGAGACTTATATCATAGGTTCTCATTACGATACGGTAGAAAACGGAGGAAACTATGACGGTATTGCCGGAATTTTGTGTGGAATCCAAATAGCAAAGTTGTTGATGGATTGCAAGGACATGGAGTATTCCTTAGAAATTATAGCCACCAATGATGAAGAAGGGGTCAGATTTTCCGGAGGCTTTTTTTCCAGTAAGGCGATGCTTGGACAGTGGACAGTGGAGGAATTGAAGGAACAAAAGGATAAAAATTCTGTGAGTATCTATGATGCTATGAAAAAATATGGCTTGCATCCGGAACAAATAGGAAATGCCAAAAGAAACTTATCAGATATTAAAGGGTTTTTGGAAATACATATAGAACAAGGGCCGGTGTTAGAGGCGAACCATCGGGACTTGGGAATTGTCAGAACAATTGTAGGAATGGAGCGTAGAATGATTACGGTGTATGGTAGAGCAGACCATGCAGGCACCACACCTATGAATATGCGCAGAGATGCAGTAGAGATGGCTGCAAAAGTAATCGCAAGGATTGGAGATTGTGCTAGAAAGTATTCGGAAACAGTAGCTACCGTGGGATATATAAATGTAATGCCAAATACGGTAAATACCATAGCTGATAAAGTGGAATTTAGTTTAGATGTGCGCAGTCCGGTAAAGAAAAATATAGAAGATGTAATGTTTGAAATTCAAAATATATTATCTAGAAATACAGTATTTGCAGTTCAGAAAACTTTGTCTGTAGAGCCGGTGGAGATGAATACAAGGTTTCGGCAAATGCTGACCAATGCAGCACAAGAAAACGAATATTCCTGGCAGGAAATCAACAGTGGAGCCGGGCACGATAGCCTGCCGATAGGCAGGGAGATTCCTACAGCAATGCTTTTTGTACCAAGTATAGGTGGAAGAAGTCATTGTCCTGAGGAATATACAGAACCAGAATCATTAGAAAAAGCAGTAATAGTAATGTTTCAAGTAATCAAAGAATTGTTAGGATGCAAGGAGGAATGAAAAATGGGATACCCAAAAGATTTATTGTCAACGAGAGCAGTAGTAAAACCGGGATTATGGGCAGTAATTCCTAAGGAGGGACTGGTAAATAATGTGATTCCTGGAATCAAAGGCTGCAAGGTAAGTATTGTGGCATCTCCTAAAATGGGAGCAAGCTTTGTACAGTATATTATAGAGGCGGATAAAAACGGAGGAACTACGGAATTATTTGGAAGTGAACAGAATATTGAAAGCTTTATCTATGTAGTGACAGGAGAAGTGGATATTACCGTAGAAGGCAAACAATATAATATGAAAAACGGAGGCTATGCATTTGCACCAGCAGGAGTAGGATTAGAATTTAGTACCAAAAGTAATCATGCAAAAATTTTACTTTATAAACAGGTTTTCATTCCTTATAAGGATAAAAAACCTTATGTGGTGACAGGAAATATTGAGGAAGTACCTTTTCGAATCTATGATGAAATGAGCAATGTTCATATCAAAGATTTTCTGCCTGTTGATGATCTTGCTTTTGATATGAACATGCATATTTTGTCGTTTGAACCGGGAGGTTGTCATCCTTTTGTGGAAACTCATGTGCAGGAGCATGGTGCTTATATCCTGAACGGTGAAGGTATGTATCTGATGGACGATACGTGGCTTGGAATTAAGAAGGAAGACTTTATGTGGTTCGGCCCCTATTGTCCTCAATGTGCATATGGAGTAGGAACGGAACCCTTTGCATATATTTACTCAAAGGATTGTAATAGGGATGTTACATTGTAATGGAGGGAGGTATCATATGCTGGAACATGCAGATGAAAAGAGAATAGAAAACTGGATTGAAGGAATGAATGCCTTTAATTCCACCCCGGAATATGGAACTACAAGGGTACTTTTTACTGAGCCGGAGCTTGCAAACCGGGCATATGTAAAAGAAGAAATGGAAAAGCTGGGGCTAAAGGTAACAGAAGATGCCATAGGAAATATATTTGCGGTACTAGAAGGAAGTGACCCCACAAAGGCACCGGTTTGGACAGGCTCTCATATTGATACGGTATTAAATGCAGGCAAATTTGACGGCATGGCAGGCGTGGTATGTGGAATGGAAGCCCTCAGATTGATAAAAAAAAGTAAAGCGTGCCATAAAAGAAATCTGGTAGTAGTAATCTATACTTCAGAGGAACCTACCCGGTTTGGATTGAGCTGTCTGGGAAGTCGTGCTATGGCTGGAGAATTGACACTTCAAGATGCTGCAAAGCTGTATGACAATGAAGGAAAAACTCTGGCACAGGTGTTAAAAGAATTGAATTATAAGCCGGAAGATTTTTCGACTGTGAAAAAGCAGAAGGGGGACGTATACGCGGCGGTGGAACTGCACATTGAACAGAATAACCGGTTAGAGCGCAACGGGCAGGCGATTGGAATTGTCAAAAAAATATGTGCTCCTTCTAATTTTACCGTTGAGGTAAGAGGCTGTCAATCTCATGCCGGCGGTACCGACATGAAAGATCGGAGAGATGCTTATGGGGCAAGCTGCGAGATGGCACTTTTGTTGGAAAAATTGGCACAGGAGTGCAGAAGTGAGTACAATACGGCTACCGTAGGAAGGGTGGAAGTAATACCGGGAGCTATCAATGTGATACCGGGATTGGTACGTTTTTCTGTGGACATAAGAGACTGCAACATGGACACGAAGCAGGAATTAATCATGTCATGGAAAGATGGTGTAAAACAAATTGCAAAAAAACGGCATGTGGAAGTGGATATAACAGAGGAGAACAATGATGAGCCTTTGACATGTGATGAGAACATTGTTGCAAAGCTTCAAAGGATATGTGAAGAGAAGAAATTGCCCTTTGGTTTTCAAATCAGCGGACCTTACCATGATACCTTGTTTGTGGGAAGATTTACCAAGGCTGCTATGTTGTTTGTACCAAGCAAAAACGGCATCAGTCACAGTCCCGAAGAATGGACGGATTATGCGGAATTGGCAGTAGGGACCGATGTGCTGGCAGAGGTGTTGTTGGAATTAGCTAATGAGTAGCAGTTTATAAATTTATTATATAAGAAAGGAAAGAAATCGTATGAAAATTAGTTTATTAGAGCCTATTGGCGTTGAGGAAAAGGTGATAGATTCTCTGGCAGCAGGCTTGATAGAAAAAGGTCATGAATTTGTTTATTACAATACAAAAACTACAGATTCGGAAGAGTTGCTTAAGCGTACCGCAGATAGTAATATTGTCATGATAGCCAACAACCCTTATCCTGCCTCTGTAATAGAAAAAGCTGATAAACTGAATATGATTTCAGTTGCTTTTACGGGAATTGACCATATTGACACGCAGGCTTGCAAAGATAAAAATGTAATGGTATGTAATGCGGCAGGATATTCAGACCAGACTGTGGCAGAATTGATTCTGGGATTTGCTGTGGCTGCGCTCCGAAATGTTGCTAAAGCCAATGATATTGTAAGAAAAGGCGGAACCAATGCCGGAATTGGCGGCAGAGAGATTAGTGGCAGAACGGTGGGAATCATTGGTCTTGGAAGAATCGGTTTGAGAGCTGCAAAACTTTTTTTGGCATTTGGAGCGAAAGTCGTTGCTTATAACCGTAGTCAGTCAGAAGAGGCATTACAGGCAGGAATTGAATATAAAACTTTAGAAGAGGTCTTAAAAGAAAGTGATATCATATCCTTGAATCTGCCTTTAAATGCAGAAACAAAAGGATTTATCGGTAAAGAGCAAATTAAGTTAATGAAAAAAGATGCCGTGTTTATTAACTGTGCAAGAGGGCCGATTGTAGATAATGTGGCATTGGCAGAGGCGCTGAATCAAGAAGAGCTGGGATTTGCCTGCGTGGATGTATTTGATATGGAGCCGCCGATTCCCGGGGATTATCCTTTGCTTCATGCAAAAAATACATTGCTTACGCCTCATCAGGCATTTATTTCAGAGGAATCCATGAAAAGGCGGGCTGAAATTGTATTTCAAAATGTATACGCTTATTTGGAAAAACAGCCGGAAAACGTATGCAAACTATAATCTGAATCTGCTATAATCAGAGTATAAAAAATGATATAAGAGGCAAACAGCCATAAAATATGCAAACCGGCTTTCAGGACAAGTGTCTTGAAGGTCGGTTTCTTTCTATATACTAATTATACTAATTCTCCGATACTCCTTTTGTTTTGGCCAGGGTGAATATAAACTCTGTTCCCACCCCTTCTGTGGAAACAACGTTAATATTTTCGTTATGTACCTGGATAATTTCTTTTACAATACTAAGTCCCAGGCCGGTTCCTTTTTTATCTTTCCCTCGTGAGGTATCAATTTTATAGAAGCGGTCCCAAATCTGATTGATGCTTTCCTTAGGAATTCCGATTCCGGTATCTTTGACAGAAATTAAAACTTTTTCACTTTTTTCTGTGGTTTCCACATAGATACTGGAATTATTTTTGGAAAATTTAATGGCATTGTCAATTAAATTGTATAGTACCTGCTGAATTTTGCTCATATCTGCAAATACATATAACGACTGGCCAGTTAAAATTAATTCAATGGACAGATTTTTACTCATGCAGCTACCACCGAAGGAAGCAGCGGTATCTTTGATTACTTTGTTAATATCAAAGTTAGTTTTTTCTAACATTAATTCCTTCGAATTTAAATTGTTAAGCAACAGCATACTTTGCGTTAATTTGTTCAGACGCGCAGTTTCGGATAAAACAATATTTAAATAGTTCTCCTGCATTTCCGGGGGAATGGTTCCGTCCAGAATTGCTTCTAAATATCCTTTGATGGAAGTCAGAGGAGAACGGAAATCATGGGAAATGTTTGCAATAAACTTTTTCTGATATTCCTCTGAGGCATCCAGTTCACTTGCCATAAAGTTCAAGGAATGGGCAAGACGGCCAATTTCATCATCTTTATGAATGGAAATCTGATGTTTAAAGTTACCATGAGCGTATTCATTGGTGGCAGCGGTAATCTTTCGCAGTGGAAGGTATACCATGTAAGTAAATACAATCAAAATAATAGTTGACAGCAAAAAGATGGCACAAAGAGAAATATAAGAGATATTTAAAATTCTATCTCTGGATTGGACAATCTGTGTCATAGAGGTGTGAAGTGCAATATAGCCTTTCACATTAATTCCGGAAGTGATTGGGTAAATTACACTCAGGGTATCTTCCGAAAACATGCCGTAAAAATTCCCCGTATGATAAAAAGAATGGGAATTAGATGTAGGATTGAAGCCCTCAATTTTTACAGTATGTGCGGTATCTAACGGTTGTCTGGAATTGGCAATAATATCTCCCTGCGGACTGATAATCCAGATTTGCGCAGACATATAGGTATCTAATGCCTGTAAATGTGCATGGACGGTGTCTAAGTCCATAGTGTTATTGTAGTAGCTGCTTGCATACTGAGTTGATACTAAAGTAGCTTCTTTGTATAAATCATCTGCCTTTTGTCTGGTCAAATGAGTTAAGGTAAGATTAGAAGTAAAGAGAGCAATGGTTAAGAAACTCAAAAAACCAAACAAAAGATAGGCAAACAGAAATTTACGGTAAAGTGTGTGCTTCATCTTATTTCACCTCAAATTTGTAGCCAATGCCCCATACAGTGGAAAGAGCCCAGTTGGCATGGTCCTTAATCTTTTCACGAAGTCTCTTGATGTGAACGTCTACGGTACGGGTATCTCCAACATATTCATAGCCCCAAATATGGTCTAAAAGCTGTTCTCTGGTAAAAACCTGATTTGGTGATGCGGCGAGAAAGTAGAGAAGTTCTAATTCCTTAGGTGGCATATCAATAGTTTTTCCCATATATACGACAGAGTAATTCGTCTGATTGATGACTAAGTCCTGATATTCTACCATTTTAATATTTGGGTTCGTATCCGTTGCCTGTTTTGCAGGCTGATAGCGGCGTAGGACAGCCTTCACTCGGGCTACCATTTCTTTAGAATCAAAAGGTTTAATCATATAATCATCGGCACCAAGTTCTAGTCCGAGTACTTTATCAAAAATTTCACCTTTGGCAGACAGCATAATGATGGGTACCTGGGATTTTGCACGAATTTCCCGGCACACTTGATAACCGTCAATACCCGGAAGCATTAAATCAAGTAAAATCAGATTTGGCTGAAACGTATCAAAAGTAGTCAGAGCCTCTTCACCGTCATTTACAATGGCGGTTTCGAAGCATTCTTTTGTTAAATATAATGAAATTAATTCTGCAATATTGTTATCATCGTCTACAATTAGAATTTTTTGTTTTGCTGCCATATAATCCCCTCCTATTTGAATTCTACAATAGTTACACCGGCATCACCCTCGCCAAATTCTCCGAGGCGGAAGGAGCTTACGTATTTCAAACGTCTCAGATGCTTGTGAACGGCTGCACGCAGTGCACCGGTTCCTTTTCCATGAACTACTCGTACACTTGGCAAATGTGCAAGATAAGCATCGTCTAAGTATTTATCCAGCAATGCAACTGCTTCATCTGTGGTTTTTCCGATTAAATTAATTTCTGTAGAAATACTGGCAGATTTAGACATTTTAATTTTTCCGGAACCGGTACGACTGAACTTATTTTGTTCCGGTTTTGGCTGTGCGATAATTTCTAAGTCCTTAATGTTTACTTGGGAACGTAGAATCCCCATTTGCACATACAAATCACCCTTAGCATTTGGAAGGGTGCTGACCGTTCCGTCTAATCCCATGCTCAGAACCTTTACACTGGTGCCAACTTTAAAGTCGGCAGGTTTGTGTTGTTTTGAAGGCTTGGCAGTATTTTTTATAGCAAGACGATTGTTGATGGCATCTAATTTCTTCTTGGTGTCCTGGCGACGTTTCTCCATTTCTTTAGAAGTACCGCTTTCTTCGTAAAATTTACGGAAATCCTTCATAGTCTGGTCAGCGTAGGATTTCGCATCACTTAAAATTTCTCTTGCTTTTTCATTTGCTTCTCTGAGGATATCCTCTCTGCGCTTGTCAATATTGTCCTGCTTCTTTTCTAGACGTTGCTTTAGGGTTTTGATTTCCTCTTTGTATTGCTTGATTTCTTCCTGCTCTTTTTCAATCGTTTTTCGGCTGGATTCTAAGTCTGCAATTACATCTTCAAAGCTTTCTGCGTCCTTGCTGATTTGTTTTTTAGCATCTTCAATTAGAAAGTCAGGCAAACCTAACTTGGAAGAAATAGCAAATGCATTACTTTTTCCAGGAATTCCAATTAAAAGTCGATAGGTTGGGCGTAGTGTTTCGACATCAAACTCACAGCTTGCATTTTCTACGCCTTCCGTAGAAAGGGCAAATATTTTTAATTCACTATAATGCGTTGTGGCCATAGTGCGTATTCCCATCTTATGAAGATGAGATAAAATGGAGATTGCCAGGGCGGCTCCTTCCGTAGGATCGGTACCGGCTCCAAGTTCGTCAAAGAGTACCAGCGAGTCTTTGGTAGCAGAATTAAGAATCGGAACAATATTTGTCATGTGGGAAGAGAAGGTACTTAAAGACTGCTCAATACTTTGTTCGTCACCGATATCTGCAAACACGTCCTGAAAAATAGCAAGTTTGGAATGATCCGTGGCGGGAATGTGGAGTCCCGCCTGTCCCATGAGGGAAAATAAGCCGGCGGTCTTTATGGAAACGGTTTTACCTCCGGTGTTTGGCCCGGTCACAATCAGCAGATCAAAGTCCTCTCCAAGACGAATGGTAATTGGCACTACTTTGTGTTTATCTAATAATGGGTGACGGCCTTCCTTAATATGAATTATTCCATCGGTATTAAATTCAGGCTCACTTCCGTTATAGGATTTTGATAACAGGGCTTTCGCAAAAATAAAGTCAAGCTTTGTCATGATATGATAGTTTTCAATAATCTCTTGAATATGCTCTGCGGTAGAGGCACTTAGTATGGCAAGAATCCGTTGGATTTCTTCCTGTTCCTTTAGCACATATTCTTTATAATCATTATTTAATTTTACGACTGCCATAGGTTCAATAAAGAAAGTAGAACCGCTAGAAGACTGGTCGTGAATCATACCGGATACTTGGGAACGGTGTTCTGCTTTTACCGGAAGACAATACCTTCCATTTCGTTGCGTAATTACCGCCTCCTGTAAATAAGAGCGAGTGGTGGTGTTAGATGTCATGGAAACTAATTGTGCATGAATCCGTTCATTGATGTTACGCATGCTTCGGCGGATATTTTTTAATTCAGAAGAGGCATCATCACTGATTTCGTCTTCAGAGATAATACATCTTCGAATTTCGCCAGAAAGAAGTGTCAGTGGCTCTAAGGCATCAAATAAAGGTACCAGACTGTCCTCAGTAAGTTCAGAGTCCTCATTTCTAGAATATTGTTTTACACGATTCGTGTTTTCTAACAGAGTACATACCTGTAATAATTCTTCCTGACTCAGTGTACTTCCGATATCCAGGCGTTTTAAAGAGATGCGCACGTCATGAACTCCGCCAAAGGAGATGCTTCCATGCTTATAGACACGTATCAATGCATCAGAGGTTTCTTTTTGTGCCTGCTCAATTTCTTCCTTATCAGTCATAGGAAGTAAATCCCTACATAAAGCCTTCGCACTGTCACTGCAGGCGTAGTTTACAAGAAGGTCAATTACCTTTGTATACTCAAGTGTTTTTAAAGATTTTTTATTCATATATTTATAAAATTGCCTTTCTGTTTATAATTAAAATAAATTCCTTTTGTATTATACAATAGGTAAGGGGAATTATACAATATTTTTTGAAGCAGACAGGTGGCTGTGGCAGGGAGAAAATCACTAAGGCGGAATTATTACAAGTTCATTCAGGGTTCATAAATTGTTCATATGTATTTGATAGAATGTTTTAACATATTGTGTTTTTCATTAATAGGATTAGGGGCAAAACACCCTAAGTGGTGATTACATGGATTGCTTCGTGTGTTGTACTCCACAATCCGCCTTAATATTTGAAATGTGAAAATGGAAAGGACAGGTGCCTAATACATGAAAGAGGAACAGAAAAAGGAATATTCGTTTATTAAAGAGAAGATTAAGGAACGTCCAAAGAGCAGAAAGCAGATTGCTATGGAAGTAGGCGGATTTGTTATGGCTGCAGTAGTATTTGGAGTAATTGCAAGTGTGATTATGGCTGTGCTTACACCAAAGCTTCAGGAATGGATATATGGAGAAGAGGATGCCGGAATGATTACAATTCCAAAGGATGAAACGGCGGGTGCGGAGGAAGCACAGATAGAGGAGGCTACGCCGATACCGACGCAGAAGCCTGTTGTAAATGTAGTGGAAAAAGATTTAGAAATGCAGGATTATATTGGACTTTACAGTGAAATATACAGTGTCGCAGACGGTGTGAAGGATTCTCTTGTAACTGTAGTGGGAGTAAGAAGTACGGTGGACTGGTTAAATAACCCGTATGAAAATGAAGGACAGGCTTCCGGTATTGTGGTGGCAGACAATGGAAAGGAATTTTTGATTCTCACGGATAAGAAAGTAATTGAGGGCGTAGAGGAAATCAATATACTGTTTTCTACAGGAGAGCAGGTTCCGGCAGTTCAGAAAAAATATGACGGAAATACAGGTCTGGCGATTCTTGCGGTAGAGAAAAAGGCATTTACGGAGGAAGAACTTAATAAAATTAAAGTGATTACACTTGGAAATTCTAAGCTTTTGCATCTTGGAACTCCAGTGCTTGCAGTTGGAAGTCCGTTGGGGACGGCGGATTCCGTCTTGAGTGGAAATATCACATCTTTAAAGGTTGTATCTGATACAGAAGATTTAAGTTATCCATTAATATGTACGGATATGTTAGGAAGCAGCATTGGAAACGGAGTCTTGATTAATCTCGCAGGAGAAGTTGTTGGAATATACACGAGGGAACTAAGCACAGTTTCAGAAAATAATCTGATTACAGCGTACGCTATTTCTGAATTGAAGGGGATAATTGAGCGCCTTTCTAATAATTTAGGAATCGCATATCTTGGGATTCATAGTCGAGAAGTGACCGAGGAAGATGAAGCTACCTATAAAATGCCAAGAGGTGTAGGCATTACCAGTGTAGCTATGGATTCACCGGCAATGACAGCGGGAATACAAAGCGGTGATATTATTGTTGCGATGGAAGGAAATGAAGTTACCACTCAGAGAGAATTGGAAAATATCGTAAGTTCCTGTGAACCGGAACAACTCATTAGCATCACAGCTATGCGTCCGGGGAAGGATGGCTATGTGGAAGTTAAATTTGAAGTGACACTTGGGGTGATGCAGTAAAGGGGCATAGCAACGGTTCAGACTTGCAGTCACCAACCACAGGATTTTGTAAAAAATTCTTTGCATGGGGTGTGGAATGGGATATAATAGACGAGAATGACAACGTTTAGAAAGGTTTGATTAGATATGAAATATATTGAAACGTTAAAAGAAGGAGAACGAATCTCAGATATTTATTTGTGTAAACATAAACAGGCATTGGTGACGAAGAATGGAAAACCTTATGAAACCATGATTTTGCAGGATAAGACAGGTACATTAGACGCTAAAATATGGGATCCGAATTCAGCAGGAATTGATGATTTTGATGTTATGGATTATGTGGAAGTTATGGCGGACATTACCAGCTTTCAGGGAGCATTGCAGGCAAATGTAAAACGTGTGCGCAAGGTTTCTGAGGGTGAATACAATCCGGCAGATTTTCTTCCTACTTCAGAAAAGAATATTGAGGATATGTATCTGGAATTTGTAGCTTACATAGATCAGGTGAAAAATCCTTACTTAAATAAATTATTAAAGAGTTTTTATGTGGAAGATAAAAATCTGGTTCAGAAATTCAAATTTCACTCTGCTGCCAAAAGTGTTCATCATGGATTTATGGGTGGGCTTCTAGAGCATTCGTTAGGTGTTACAAAGCTTTGTGACTATCTGTCTAAAACATACACTATTTTGAATAGAGATTTGCTACTGACTGCTGCAATGCTGCATGATGTGGGTAAAACTCAGGAGTTGTCAGATTTTCCGGTAAATGATTATACGGATGATGGTCAGTTGTTGGGACATATTATGATTGGTGCAGAGGAAATTGCTTACCGCATTCGTGGAATGGAAGGATTTCCAACAAAACTTGCAAGTGAATTAAAGCATTGTATTCTTGCACATCACGGTGAATTAGAGTACGGTTCTCCAAAGAAACCGGCATTGGCAGAGGCAGTGGCACTAAATTTGGCAGACAATACAGATGCCCGTATGCAGACCATCAAAGAATTGTTTAACGCAGCACCGGACAATGACGGCTGGCTGGGTTACAATCGTTTATTTGAATCAAATTTCAGAAAGAGTACGAATTATAACGACTAGGTGCAGGTATGGATTTTAAGAAAAATGATGTGGTAACAGTTACAATTGAAGATATGGGAACGGACGGAGAAGGTATTGGCAAGGTGGAGGGTTTTACGCTCTTTATTAAAGATGCATTGATTGGTGATGTAGTAGAAGCTAAGCTAATGAAGGTGAAAAAAAGTTATGGTTATGCCCGACTGATAAATATTGTCACCCCGTCTCCTGACCGCGTAAGTCCAAAGTGCCCGGTGTACCGCCAGTGTGGCGGCTGCCAGATACAGGCAATGGATTATCAGGCACAGTTGAAATTCAAGGAACGAAAAGTAAAAGGAAATTTAGAACGAATTGGAGGTTTTGAGGGGATTTCGTTAGAGCCTATTATTGGCATGGAAGATCCTTATCATTACCGTAATAAGGCTCAATTTCCTGTGGGAACAGATAAAACCGGTGAGATTGTTACCGGTTTTTATGCTGGAAGGACTCATAACATTATTCCAAATAGGAAGTGCTATTTAGGTTCTGAGATCAATGAAACGATTCTTGAAGTGGTACTTGAGTACATGAAAAAATACAATGTTAGTGCATATGATGAATCAAATGGAAAAGGTCTGGTGCGTCATATTCTTGTCCGGACTGGTTTTACTAGTGGTGAAATCATGGTATGTCTTGTAATAAACGGAAGGAAGCTTCCAAAGGCAGAAAAACTTATTGAGGCTCTTACTAAAATTCATGGTATGACTTCGATTACTTTAAATATCAATGAAAAACGTACGAATGTGATTCTTGGTGAGGAAGTCCTTTTGCTTTGGGGAACGACGTATATTCAGGACAATATTGCTGATATCACTTATCGTATTTCACCGCTTTCTTTCTATCAAGTGAATCCTGTGCAGACGAAGAAGTTGTATGAAACTGCTTTGGAGTATGCGGATTTAAAAGGTGAGGAGACGGTATGGGACTTATATTGCGGAATCGGTACGATATCGCTGTTTCTGGCACAAAGGGCGAAAAAGGTTTATGGTGTGGAAATTGTGCCACAGGCAATTGAGGATGCGAAGGAAAACGCCTTATTAAACCATATCGATAATGCTGAATTTTACGTAGGGAAAGCAGAGGAAGTACTTCCAAAACTGTATGAGAGTGAAGGGATTTATGCAGATGTGATTGTTGTAGACCCACCCCGCAAGGGTTGTGATGAAAAGTGTTTAGAAACCATTGTGAAGATGCAGCCAAAGGGAGTGGTATATGTGAGCTGCGACTCCGCTACCCTTTCGAGGGACCTGCGATATCTTTGTGATAGAGGGTACGAAGTGCAGCGGGTGAGAGCTTGCGATATGTTTCCAATGACGGGACATGTGGAGACGGTATGTTTGCTCAGTAAAGTACAGAAATAGAAATTGCATATATGCTCGGAAAGGCTTGAAATAAAGGGTTTCTGCGAGTTATGGCTTGTGGAGTGCAAGATACTAAAAGAGCATAGAAAAATGATGAAAAGCCTGCTGATGAGATTGTTTAATATAGGTTGTGTAGACAGGAATGTTATTAGTGGGTTGAGTAGATAAGAATGTAATATTGAATGTGAAAAAATCGCAGTGTATTGGTCGCAATATGTTGCGATTTTTTGCGGTGCGCCTAGCGGCGCACGTTTCTAACGGGTGAAAGTCCCCAATCCGCCCTAGTAGTGGGAAGGATACAGCCAAGACCAAGGGCGTCCACCGTGAGGTGGGGTCTGAAGGAAGGTGGAGGCAAATCTTTGGTCTGACAAACAGAAATCACATCAGGCTTACAGTTAGGGATAAGGTTGCAGTACAAACCAAAGTCCAATAACTACTCGGAACTAACTGGAGTAAATGTGGCAGATATATGGAGAGAAAGAAACGTGTGGTACCTAGGGAGGTCTCGTCAGCAAGTGAAAACAGAGTATGAAACTTGTAGTAACAACGAATGGTGAGAAGTCAGCAGAGGTCATAGTACCAAGGCGGTTGCAAACGTCATGGGAAGGACTGAACTTTAGGAGATACAAGCTAATGAATGTAACTGAAAGTAGATTTAAGAACA
The DNA here is from genome assembly GCA_050874665.1 of Lachnospiraceae bacterium. Classification (GTDB taxonomy): domain Bacteria; phylum Bacillota; class Clostridia; order Lachnospirales; family Lachnospiraceae; genus RUG11237. Next base: position 38,383 of record JBNMLC010000011.1, read on the forward strand.
GACAACTTCATATGGAAGACTATCTGCAAATGGTATCTGCGGAACAGAAAGAGTATGCAGAAGTGTTCGACTACCGTAAGATTGCTGAAAAGAGCGGTATCATCACAGATTATTGGACGGACAATCTGATGAATTTGATTTTGCGAAAGGATAACCTCAACAAGGCTTATAAACGAGTGAAATCAAACAAGGGAGCAGGTGGAACGGACGGAATGCAGGTGGATGAACTTCTACCCTACCTAAGGGAAAACCAAGACACCCTAATTCAGCAGATACGAGATGGTAAATATAAGCCAAATCCAGTCCGGAGGGTAGAAATATCCAAAGAAACAAAAGGTGTAAGTAATTACTCATAGGATGTATATATATCAGGAGACTTCATTCCATAGAGAGAGAAGTCTCTTTTGCATTTAGGAAAAGTTCTTGTTGAACAGTAATTGAAATAATGATATGATTTATTTAAATCAACAGTAATTAATGGATTGTAGAGGTCACGTTTAGTATAAAATAGGAATAAATAAATATGGAAAAATCCTCATATATTAAACAGATGATAGTGATACGAATATAGAAGTAAAAGATGATACGGCATGGCTGACGCAACAGAATTATTTAAAATATCTAGAACAAATCATTAGATTTTTTAAGGTTGTTTAGAATAAACTGCATTATGTAGCACATGGACATACTGTGTCAGATATACATCAGTGTGCAGATGCAGAAAAGCCATTTGTGGAATTTACTTCATTTGCAGGGGAATTCAATGCAATCGAGCATAAGCCTATGTATATGATTGAAAATGCATATCTTGAGAGCATTAAAGAAGTGTCAAAGGAAATAAAGAAAAAATAATGAATCTATGGAAAAACCAGAACTGCTATTTTTGATGAAGTTGTAGAGAAGATTGTAAAAGATAAAGACTTTTTAATAAAGCATTGGAGAGAATTAGAATGAGTAGAAAAGCCAATATATTAGAGTCATGGATCATGGTTGAACATTTATCAGAGGGAGATATAAGCTTAAAAGATAAATCCATGTTAACTTTTGAACAATTACAAGAAGATGATTATTATTCCATGTTAATGAATGAAATAAGGAAGAAAAGACTTGAAAAATATAAACACGGTGGAGTGGTTATTTATTTTGATATTTTTTCATTTGATGAAATAGTGGATTTCTTAAGAAAAGAATATAAATTAGCATCAACAGAACAGGAAATTGCGAAAGGTAATAAATTTTCCTTTGCACTGTATTTTGATAAAAAACTTAATTTTGTTGCTGAAATGACTTTTCTAACGGAAAGCTACTATATAAGGAAAATTAGAAAAATACCGAAAGAAACTGATTTCTTGGCTTTCGAAGCAGAAAAGAAGAAGATATTTGAAGAACTATTCGAGTGTCCAGTGGACAGGGATTATAGCACACACTTTAATAAAGTAATATTAACAATTCTGACAAAAAACAACATTTCTATTAAAAATTGCCGAATGAAGGTATTACTAAATATGGAATCGGATGCTACAAATCTGCATTCTTTTTTTATCGCTGATTTAGAAAAAGCAAAAAATATACAATCACATAATTTGGATAAATATATTATGGGCAATGCTACAAAACATATAGATTTGGATTGTCGAATGGAATCTGGTAAATTTAATCCGAGTGCTTTTTACAGTATTTTACAACCAAGAAATTATCCTATTGCGAGATTCCCAAGTAATCCCAAGTTTTCACTTGCACTGATGCAACAGGTGGCTGTTAATTTAGCAATTGGATTCGATAATGAACAGATTAAAAGTGTAAATGGTCCACCGGGTACAGGCAAAACGACTTTGCTAAAGGACATTTTTGCTGAGTTTATTGTTGAACAAGCTCATGAAATTGCAGTTTTGTCCTCTAAATATATAAGAGGTACTGATGCAACGAAATATTGGAAGAATGCATCTATTGGTACTATTCCGCAATCTATAGCAGATAAGGGCATAGTAGTTGCAAGCTCAAATCATGGTGCTGTTCAGAATATTGTTAACGAATTGCCTCTGACAGCTAAGGTAGATAAGGAGTTTATAGATTATATCGTTCGTGCGGATTATTTTAAAAATATAGCTAATTCAAAGGTGGAAACAGAGTGGGTTGAAGATGAAAATGGTAAACATGAGGAATTAATAATCAAAGAAAATGGAGAAAGTAATAGATTTTGGGGATTGTTTTCAATTGAAGGTGGAAGAAAAGAAAACATGGAATACCTGGTTACGGTGTTAAAACATGTTGTATATTATTTGGAGAATGAATATATACCGAATGATGCCATATATCAGGATTTTACGGAACGGTATGATGAAGTTTATGCTTATCGGACTAAAATTCAAACAGTTTCGCAGGAAATAATGAAATTTAAGCAATTACTCACTAAAATAAATAAGCAACATAAAAAATATAATAGTGAAGTAATTATTAGAAAGAATAATTTAGTTCAATGTATTTCGAGAAACACGCAAAGAATAGAAGTTATTCAAAGCGAAGTGGAAAATTTGGAAGTTGATGTAAATGATTTGAAGCTGCAATTACAGAAAATAGAATGTGAAAAAAATAGCATTATTCAGTGTATGGATGCCTTGAAGCTTCACAAACCAAGATTTTTTTCGCCAAGAAAGATTAAGATAGAATTTAGAGAAAAAAATAGAATATATTCTGCCCAACTTCAAAATATCATTGGGAATGAGGGGACAATAAGATCAAAGTTGATTGAATCGGAGCGACAAATAAAGAAATTACAAGTAGAGATAACAAAAAATGAAACAGAGTCAAAACAGGAGCAAACCAAATTTTACGAATGGGAGCAAAGTGAAAAATCAAAATTTCAACGGCTAAAGGTTGAGGCAGAAAAAGCACAGGAGAAAGTTAGTGGCTTTAAAATCAATGAACTTAATCTATGTTTGGATTACGAAACATTGCAATTGAGTAATCCGTGGTTTGATATAGAATACAGAAAATTACAGTCACAATTGTTTATTAAAGCTTTACAAGTTAGAAAACAATTTCTGTACGAGAATATCAAAAATATAAAAGCAGCTTATATAATATGGAGTAAGCAAAAAAATTATTTAAAACACAAGCAGGTAATATCTGAGGCCTGGAATTGGATGAATATGGTTATACCTGTTATAGGTTCGACATTTGCCAGTTTCTCTAGAATGTGTGCTAACATGGAAAAAGAAACAATAGGTCATTTGTTTGTGGATGAAGCGGGGCAAGCACTTCCACAAGCGAGTGTAGGTGCTATTTTCAGAAGCAAATATGTTATGGCAGTAGGAGATTCGTTACAGATAAAGCCTGTGCTTACATTGGACTCTAATATTCTTAATATGCTTGGAGAATATTATGGGGTATCGCAGAAATATTTGTCTGAAAATGCATCGACCCAAACATTGATGGACGCAGTAAGTCAATATGGATTTTATAAAGATTATAATAGAGAGAATTGGATAGGAATACCGTTGTGGGTACATAGAAGGTGTAAATATCCTATGTTTGATATTGCAAATAAGATTTCTTATTGTGGTAATATGGTGCAAGGGGAAAAAGCGAATGGAATTTCTGAATGGTATGATATTGGCGGACGTGCGACAGATAAATATGTTGTAGAACAAGGAATCTTTTTGAGAGAAAAAATTCAAAATATGATAATGAGAAATCCAGACATTGTAGATAAGCAAAAGGAAGATATTATATATGTAATTAGTCCATTTAAAAATGTTGCATATCAATTGTCTCAGGAATTAAAGAAAATTGGGTTTACGAGATATGATAATGGTAAACCTACGAATGTTGGAACTGTGCATACATTTCAAGGAAAGGAGGCTCCGATTGTTTTTTTGGTATTGGGAGCTGATGCAAAAAGTATTGGAGCTGCAAATTGGGCAATGGGAACAGATAATCCGAATATTATGAATGTTGCGGCAACACGAGCAAAAGATGAGTTTTATATTATTGGGGACAAGAATTTGTACTTATCGCTTAAAAGCGATGTAATAAATAATACATATAAGATAATTGAGGATTTTAAATTAAGTGTTTAATTATGATAATAAGTACGATGATATGCAGGAGCGTCTGGACAAACTGTATGATAAGATAGCAGATATAGAAAATGCTATGGAAGAAGTCGAGAGTGGTTCTTTTGCCCCAAGGAAAAAGAGGATGCGATAATGGAGGCTTTGAAGTTCTTTAGGATGATTTAGGAAATAGTGGAGATAAACATTTTTGGTAAGAGAATTTGAAAAATTGGAATTTATCTGGTAAATCTATTGTTGATAAAAACCTATTTTTATAGCAGAGGATAAATAGAATGAATAAAATAGTGATTGTTGCCTGTTCAAACGGGCAAGAAATAGAGTATGAGTACCAGAATAACGAACTGGTTGAAATTTTGAAATTGAACGAAAGAGATGTGGTGTTGAGTAATTGTCTCTATGTATGAAGAGGCGTTTTTCAAGGAACACCTCAAGAGAGAGCCGATGAGCTAATGAGGATGTTTCAAGATTCTGATGTTAGTGAAATCTATGATATTTCTGGTGGAGATATTGCCAATCAGCTTTTACCATATATTGATTTTGATTCCGTTGTTAAAAGTAAGGAGATTCTATGGGGGCTTAGTGACCTTACAACGATAATTAATGCAATTTATACTCTTACTAGTAAAGAGAGTGTCTTGTATCAAGTAAAAAATATGGTTTGGGGCGATTGTACAGAAGTTCAACGAAATAGATGAATTATTTAACCCAAGATTTTCTTTTTGCCAAGGAGATGCGATGAAAGACATAGTAGTTGGTGGAAACATCAGGTGTTTTTTTAAACTAGCAGGAACAAAGTATTTCCCAGAATTGCAAGGGAAAATATTATTACTTGAAAGTTTAGGTGGACTTCAGGCACAAAGGGCTACTTATTTAGCACAGTTGCAGCAACTAAGGGCATTTGAAAAAGTAAATGGTATCCTGCTTGGAAACTTTAAAGAAATGGAAAAAGTAGGATGCGAATCTGAAATTGTTGAATTAGTTAAGGACTATGTGGGACCGATACTTCCTATTGCCAAGACTTCTGAGATTGGGCATAAAAACGATTCAAAAGCGATAGTGATGGGGAAACAAATAAAAATCAAAAGCAAATTTGAATGAAAGGTAAATTCAAGTTTAGTGACTATGCGATAGGCTACTTTTCTATTTATTTTAATTGAAAAATACTGGGTTTGATATTGATAAAATCAAAATACCAGATAGAGTATCATTTGTAGATGAAGCTGGTCAAACTCTTCCTAAAACCAGTCTTGACCTTAGATTCGGGCATTCTTAATATGTCAGGTGAATACTATGGTGCATAGGAATATTGATATCCAATGTTTGACATCATATTACTTGACATTATCAAAAATGATAATATAATTAAATAAGATAATAAGAGTGAGAAGCAATCAATGAAAGCAGAAATTGCAGAGGTTTTTATAATTTTGTTCATCAGTGAATTATTCAATAGTTACTGGTACATGAAAAGGAAACTTACTGTTTTATATCATCACCCCATAGTTTGTCTGAAAGGTAAGAGAAGTATCTTGTTACTGTAAAACAATTTAAAATTCAGGTTATAAACGAGCCAGACGCTAAGACGCAGAGCTGAGATCACATATCTGAGATTGGCTCTGTGTTTTTTTATATTGTAGGTGGTATTTGTGACGAATAGATTATTTGTAAAACCAGTAAAAGCGGCAATTTCCTATATGCCGGCGGCTTCTTATGATTTACCATATGAGGGAGCAAAGGGCTGCAGAAAATTTTCATGTGGAAGAAAGGAGAAGCAATGAAAGAAAAATGTGTATTAAAGTGGCTGACAACAATTTGCATATGTGCAATTCTCACAGGGTGCAAGGCGGACAGTACTTTTGAGGGAAACAAAGTTGCAAATACCGACAGCTTTCAAATGGATTATTCCATTCTGGATAAACAGGAAGATGCTGTGCTAGAGCTGGATTCAGGAGATATTTTACAGGTGAAAATTTTGCAGACTACAGGGAATGTAGATGTGACTGTCGGCCAGGAGGGGGCAGAGCCAATTTATGAGGGAAGCGCCCTTACAGATATTGATTTTACATTGAATATTGATGAGTCAGGGGATTATCAAGTTTCCGTAACCGGGCACAATGCGAAAGGGACTGTTTCATTTGTAAAGAAAGTTAAGTAGAATATGGTAATAAAGCCAGACGCTAAGACATAGAGCAAAGATGAATGAGGAGAAATCAGGCTTTGTGCTTGTTGTTATTTGTGGGAAAAAATGTTTTATGAGAGAACTTATTTCAGCAGCACTACCGTTTGTAGGTTTAGGAATTATGCTTGCAATCATTTGTGTATATTCTGACCGGAAAGGAGAAACAAAGAATGATAATAAATAAAAGATGAGAATGGAAAGAAACAAAAGTCTAAATCCTCTCCGGGTTGTCCGTTCTTTGCTCATTTCAATTAATAAAGGAGGGATTGTCATGGGCAAAGTAAGCAGCAAACTGACAGTGTATTTTAAAGAACCATTCTGGGTAGGAGTATTCGAAAGAATCGAAGAGGGAAAACTATCCGTAACCAAGCTTACTTTTGGTGCTGAACCGAAGGATTATGAGGTACATGAGTTTATTTTGAAGCACTACTACAGGTTGAAATTCAGCCCGGCTGTGGCAACTGATGTAAAGGAATTTAAAAGGAATCCCAAAAGAATGCAACGTGATGTGAAAAAACAGATGAAGGATACTGGAATTGGTACAAAATCACAGCAGGCTTTAAAATTACAGCAGGAGCAGAAAAAACGGGAATGTAAGGCGAAAAGCCGAAAACAAAAACAGGTAGAGAACGAACGTATATTTATGTTAAAGCAGCAAAAGAAAAAGGATAAGCACAGAGGACATTGAAGGTATTTCCAAAGATTTATCAGCAATTTCCTAGAATAGCTTCTTGTTATTTTTAAAAATGAGAATTTAAAATATAATTGACATTATGTAACGCATATTATATAATACATATTATATAAAGGAGAATGCCTATGCCGCCAAAAGTAAAGATAACAGAAGAAATGGTAATACATGCCGCATTTGAGCTTACAAGAGCAGATGAGCTTGGTGTTGATTTAGATTTTCAAAAGGTTGATTATTCGGATAAACAATTGTTGGAATTTATGGTTCGATTTGATGCAGGGAGAAAGTGTACTTGAACACTGAAAGAGGGGAGTCATGGAAAATTATATGAAAGACGAGGGTACTTTTGTGTTGTGCCCCAAATGCAAAGCAAAAACCAGGACACAGATTAGGAGAGATACGGTGCTTAAGAACTTTCCTTTATTCTGTCCGAAATGTAAAGGAAATTTTTTAATTGAAGCAGAAAATTTAAAAGTTATAAATTGTAAATAGCCAGACGCTAAGACGCAGAGCTGAAATCACATAGGTGAAATCGGTTCTGCGTTTTTTTAGGACAATTTGTGTGCAGCTTGTTGGAGCAGAAAAAGTAGTTTGAATACGAAAAGCGGAAAATTAAAAATTGAGTAAGAAATGGGGAAAAGCTGATGGACAGTAGAAAACTAGGAATAAAAGGAACATTACTGAGTATAGCACTTTATTTAATTGTAATGAGCATATTTGAAAATATTTATGCAGACAGTGAATCACAGGGCTTTAGAATCATACCTTCAGGTGTTATATTATTTATTTTGCTTTGGGGCATGGTAAAAGGTAATATGCTTTCAGAATATGGACTCGGTAAGCAGATGGCATTGTCCTGGAGAAAAACCTTATATATGTTTCCGATGTTTGTACTTGCTACAGTAAATCTTTGGCATGGTGCAATTCTCAAGTATGAACCGATAGAAACTTTTCTTTATATGTTGTCTATGATTTGTATAGGCACAATAGAAGAAATTTTGTTTCGGGGGTATTTGTTACAACTGTTGCTGGAGCGTTCTGTCAAGAAGGCAATCTGGGTATCGAGTCTGACTTTTGGAATAGGACATGTGATTAATATTTTGAATGGAGCACCATTTACAGATACATTGATGCAAATAATCTATGCGGTGGCAATTGGATTTATGCTATCAGTATTTGTGATAAAGACCAAAAATTTGATACCGTGTTGTGTTTTTCATGGTGTGTTCAATGCTTTGGCCGCATTTGCCAACGATCAGAATATTACAAGTACATATCAGTTAGCAGTATGTGTAATTATTACCGCAATCGCACTTGGATATGCGTGGTATTTATGGAGTTGCAATATGAGATAGTGCAGCAAAGGGGGAAAAGATGTATGGAGAGTAGAGATTACAAGTTTTTTAAAGAAAATGAAGAAAAAGTGACAATGAATATGGTAAAAATTCTGCGATGGCTGATACTGGCATTTCCGGCAATCATGTTTTTTTCTTTGATTGGATTATTTCAATCAAAAATATCAGATTTGTTAATTATGACCGGAGTCGGAATGATTGTGACTATGGGACCTACAGTGGCATATAAGGCAGGTGTTCCGGTAACAATTTTAAAATACATTGCCCTTGTAGCGTTATGTGGTCTTCTTACGATTATGGCAAGTAACGCTGCGGTAGGAATTTACATGACCTATGCACTTCCTATGGTATTCAGTATTTTTTACTACGATAAAAAACTTACTTTAAAAACATCAGTCATCAGTTATCTATTTTTAGTATGTTCGTTATTTCTGCGGTCACAGGGAGTAAAACAGATAGAATTTGATTCTAACTTTACGTGGTTCATAAGCCGGAGTGCAGGATTTTTAATTGAAAATGTATTTATGACACTTGTGTGTGTCAAAATTGCAGAAGGAGCCAGAAAGGTTCTGGAGAGTTTAAATGATACGCAGAAGGTGGCAGTTCTTGTAGAAGAATGCAATCAGGCATCTACAGAACTTAGAGCAGAAACAGACAACTTCAAACAAAACATTGCAGAGTTTCGAAAGACAAATGAACAGATTACAATTGCTGCAGAAAAATCACTTCTTGATTGTGATGGAAATGAGCAGCTTGCAGTGGAATTGACGCAGGAAACTAGAACTGCCCTTTTAAGTGCAGAACATATTAGGAAGCAAAGCATGCAGATGGCCACGATTGCTAAAGACACTTATGAGAAATTAGGCGAATACATCGCATATATGACAGATACGGCAGTGAGTATGGAAAAAATGCGGGAAACTGCGGGGGAAACTGAAAATTCCATAGAAAGATTAAAAATTGCTATGGGTGAAGTTTCTGAGTTTGCCCAGACCATAGGAAATATCACTTCGCAGACAAATTTGCTGGCGTTAAATGCAAGTATCGAAGCTGCCAGAGCAGGGGAGCATGGAAAAGGATTTGCGGTCGTTGCGGAAGAGGTTCGGGTTTTGGCCGAAAATTCTAAGAAAGCAAGTGAGTCAATTAAGGAAATTATTTCCAACATTGGAAAACTAATTGAAAAGGTGCAAAACGCAAATAAGAAAAATGTTTCCTCTGTGGAAGAGGGGCTTGAGCAAATTGGTGGAGCAAAGAAAGAGGCAGAACAGATTGGGGTAATGCAGACAGATTCCAAAGAAATGGCTATGCAGGTGTTAAAAGCAAGTGAAGAAACAGAAAAATTTGCACACAAGCTGGGTGATACTTCAGACAGAATGAAGGAGCTGGTTGCAAGTTTGCGTGAGCAGACCGGACAGGTGGTAGAACAAGGGAAAAGCCAGAAACAGGTTAGCGATGAGTCGGAAAAAGCCTTTTTGCTGGTGGAAGAAGTTGCAGACAGACTGGTACATATTGCACAGGGAGATATGCGGTAAAGAAGCAAAGGTTTAAGATGGTGGAATTGCACTGGCAGAAAAGGTTGATTCATTTGTTTAGAAAATGTTTAGAAATCATTACCAGATTATTTATCGTTTGCTTTTATCATAAAAGAAACGATATAATTAGGAGCTGATTTTATGTTACAATATCTTATGTTATTGGAAGAGAATATGTTATTATGGATTCAAAACAATATTCGGAATGAGTGGTTGACACCGTTTTTTACCTTTGTTACTACGTTAGGAAATGGAGGTTTTATATGGATTATAAGTTCTTTGATACTTCTGATTTCTAATAAAACAAGAAAAGTCGGTGCTATGTCATTTATTGCACTTGCAATTTCAGTGTTAATTGACAATGTTTTATTAAAAAATGTTATTGCGAGAACAAGACCATATGAGGTTGTTCCGGGTTTGACATCATTGATTGGGATACAGAGTGACTTTTCGTTTCCATCAGGACATACAGGAACTTCTTTCGCAACAGCAGTTGTAATGTTTCGTGGACTTCCTAAAAAGCTTGGAATACCTATATTAATTTTTGCGTTCTTAATGGGATTATCCAGATTGTACGTGGGCGTACATTATCCGTCAGATGTTATTTGCGGAGCGTTAATTGGTACAGGAATAGCATTACTTACCTATTGGTCTGGGACGGCTTTTTCGAAAGAGGCATAAGGAGACAGACTTATGACAATGAAAAAAAGAATTTTTATATCAAATACAGCAATGGTATTAATATCCCTTTTAATATTATTTGGAATTGGCGGTTTTAGTGTTCTGCTTTTTAAAGAGGAAATATTGAGGATTATAGAACAGAATGCAGAATTATCAGACGATATTTATGAGGTAGAAACACTTCTTTTAGAACAGCAAAAAAGGCCTGAACAATGGGAGGCATTAAGTGATAAGCTGTCAGATTATCAGTTTGAGCTGTATGTGTCGGACTCCAATCAAAATGAAGTATATTCTAATGTCAGACATAGTGAAATGGAATGTATTGAAGAATTGGAAGAAGGAACGTTTGCATCTAATAAAGTAAAGCTGTATAGTATGGAAAGTGTTACAATTGCCCGATGTATCATTTCATCCGGGGGTGAAAAATATACGGTATATGCTGCATATTATCCGGAAGAATTGTCACTTTGGGGTATGGATCGTGGCGTATTTGAGATGTTTATTATTGTATTTGTGATATCTGGAATTATTCTTATATCCGGACTTTTATTGTGCTGTCAACTTTTTACCAAGGCAATGATAAAGAGGATTATGAAACCAATAGATGCATTAAATCAAGCAGCAATAAGAATTAATCATGGAAATCTGGAAGAACCAATTTGTTATGAGGCAGATGATGAATTGGGTGAAGTATGTAATACATTTAATGAAATGCAAAAGCATTTAAAAGAAGGAATGGAGAAAAACGAAAAATATGAAAAAGCAAGAACAGAGATGGTATCAGGTATTTCCCATGATCTTCGGACACCACTTACTTCTGTTAAAGGTTTTATCAAGGGTATGTTAGATGGTATTGCAAATACACCGGAAAAAAGAGAACAGTACTTGCAGATTTCATATCAAAAGGCATGTGATATGGAGCAACTTTTACAGAAGCTATTCTTTTTTTCAAAGCTGGAAACAGGAAATATGCCTTTTTTTATGCAAAAAATAGAAATGAAATCATGGATACATAAATATGTGGAGGAAAGGCAATGGGAGGAAATAGAAAAAAATTATAAGCTACAAATCGTTAATATGAATGCACAATACTGGGTTATGGCAGATGCAGAACAAATGAAACGTGTTTTTGACAATCTGCTGGAGAATAGTTTAAAATATGCGAATACTAAGCAATTACAGATTTCTGTTTCAGCAGACAAAAAAGGTGGAGAAGTTTATCTGTATTTTAGGGATAATGGAGTTGGAATATCGGAGGACAAGTTACCCTATGTATTTGAACAGTTTTACAGAGGTGATGAATCGAGAAATAGCAAAACAGATGGAAGTGGATTAGGGCTTTATGTATGTAAGTATATTGTCGAGCAGCAGGGTGGAAGGATTCAGGCATATAATAAAAATGGGTTTATGGTAGAAATTGTTTTGCCGGAGGCACATGAGAAAGAGGAGAATTGCGATGGCTAAAATTTTGATTGTAGAAGATGACGAGGAAATAGCACTTTTAGAGCGTGATTATTTAGAGGTAAGCGGTTATGAAGTAGAAGTAAAGACAGATGGACGAAAAGTATCAGAGCTTATACTGAAGGGAGAATATGATCTTCTTATTCTTGATTTAATGTTGCCTGGTACAAGCGGATATGATATATGCAGGGAGATAAGAGAAAAGGTAAATTTCCCAATTTTGATGGTAACAGCAAAGACAGAAACAATTGACAAAATCAGAGGGCTTGGACTTGGGGCAGATGACTACATAACAAAACCGTTTGATCCGGCAGAACTGATTGCAAGGGTGCAGGCACATTTGAAACGATTTGAACGCCTGACACATATTGCACAGGAGTCTGGGGAAGAGATGATAGCGGAACGAGAGATTAGGATTGGTAATGTGAGAATTCAGACAAAGGGTTGGAAAGTGTATAAAGGTGAGGAGGAAATCAAGTTTCCACACAGAGAATTTGAATTATTGAAATTTTTGGCGCTGAATCCGAACATAGTGTTTTCGAAAGAGAAGTTATTTGAAAAAATATGGGGGTATGATTATGTCGGAGACAGTGCAACGGTAACGGTTCATATTAACCGAATCCGGGAAAAGATAGAGGAAGATCCAAAGCAGCCACAGATTATTGAAACAGTCTGGGGTGCCGGATATCGTTTGAATATGTGAAGAGAAAGCAACTACTAGAAGCAGTTTTAGTGGTTGTTTTTTTGTTTCAAAAAACACCAATAGTTATCGCAGACCCCATTGTTTAGAAAATGTTTAGAAAGTTTCATGTGATTGTTTAGGGTTATGGAATAAAGTATGTTACGAAAAAAGATTTGGAGGTTTGAAATGATTAGACAATTTTTAAATGGAATCTGTATGGCATTGGCGGATAGTGTACCGGGAATTTCGGGAGGGACAATTGCATTTATACTTGGATTCTATGACGCATTTATAGGAAGCATTAATGATTTGGTTTATGAAAAAGGTGATAAGAGGAAGGAGGCATTGATATATTTAATAAAGCTTGGAATTGGCTGGGGTGTTGGAATGATTGCCGCGGTTCTTGTATTAAGCAGTGCTTTTGAAGCACATATTTATTTTGTGAGTTCTCTGTTTATGGGTTTTATTATTGCTTCTCTTCCAATAGTATTTGAACAGGAGAAAGATTCTTATATAGGGCATGTGGGAAATATCGTGTTTGCATTTATAGGTGCGGGTGTTGTAGGTGCGATTACGTTTTTCAACCAAACCAGTTTTATCACAGGAATAGATTTAAGTTCACTGAGCATTCCACTGGCAATTTATATTTTTGTATCTGGAATGATTGCGATTTCAGCTATGTTTTTGCCAGGCATTTCGGGTTCCACCCTATTACTGATTTTTGGTCTTTATCTTCCGATTATATCAGGAATTAAGGAATTCTTACACTTGAATTTATCGGTATTTCCTAGTTTGTGTGTATTTGGGAGTGGTGTAATTGTGGGTGCACTTAGTGTAGTAAAAGGTATTAAGAAGTGTTTGGATCAGCACAGATCCAAAACAATGTATACAATTCTCGGATTGATGATTGGTTCACTGTATGCAATCGTAATGGGGCCAACAAGCTTAGAGACACCTGTGGCACCTTTATCCATTACGAATTTTAATATTGTTGCGTTTGTGATTGGAATTGGAATCGTTGCAGCCTTACAGTTTATGAGCAATAAAAATAAATAATGTACAGCTTTTTTACAAGAAACTATAAATCCATGTTGGATTTTATGAAAAATAGGATATAATAATAAAAAGAAGGAGGATTGAGAATATGAGTAGAGTAAATTTTGGCGCAAAGCCGTTTGTGTACCCAATGCCGGTACTGATTGTTGGAACTTATGATGAGAATGGTGTACCTAATGCGATGAATGCTGCCTGGGGCTGCATCACAGATATGAATGAAATTTCTATTAGTATGTCGGAACATAAGACGACAGAGAACCTTGCAAAGACAGGGGCCTTTACTGTGAGCTTTGCCACAGAGGATACTGTGGTTCCATGTGACTATGTAGGTGTGGAGTCTGCACATAAGGTGCCGGATAAATTTGCAAAAGCGGGATTTCATGCAACAAAGAGTGAGTATGTAAATGCACCTGTCATTGATGAGCTTCCAATGGCTCTTGAATGTAAGGTGAAGAGTTTTGAAGATGGTATCTTGATTGGCGAAATTTTAAATGTCAATGCAGAGGAAAGCATTTTAACAGATGGACAGATTGACCCTGAAAAATTAAAACCAATCACATATGATCCTGTAAATCACACATATATTGGACTGGGCGAGAAGGTAGGAAATGCATTTAAGGACGGACTTGCTTTGAAGTAGAAGGGGAAGCAGGATAAAGAATACAGTGGAGTGAAGAGTATGCGTATGCTATTTGAAATAGATACAAAAGATTATGATATAAATGGGACATCATTTTATCGTCCTTCTGCCAGAGGAATTATTATCAAAGATGGAAAGCTTGCTATGATACATAGTCTGAAATATGATTATTATAAATTTCCGGGTGGCGGAATCGAACAAGGTGAGCAAAGGGAGAAGGCACTGATTAGAGAAGTCCTAGAAGAAACAGGACTTACAGTTGTTCCACAATCAATAAAAGAATATGGAATGGTTCACCGTATTCAAAAGGGCGATTATGAAGATGTGTTTATACAAGATAACTATTATTACTTATGCAAAGTCGAGAAAACGATACAAGAGCAAAACTTAGACCGTTATGAGGCGGAAGAGCAATTTACGTTGGAATATGTAACACCGGACCGGGTGGTTGATACCAACAATTCCTGCCATTATGAAGAAGCGGACAAAATTATGTTAAAAAGAGAAAATAAGGTGATAGAAATTTTATTACAAGAAGGAATTTTATAAAAGCTTGTCCTTGACGAATGTACGAAATCGTACTATACTTTGAAAGTACGATTTCGTACATTATTTTTAAGCCCTAATGGAAGGAGGACAACAAAAAGTGAATATTGAATTATCAGAACATTTTACCTATAGAAAGCTGCTTAAGTTTACCTTTCCGTCAATTATAATGATGGTATTAGCTTCCGTCTATGGTGTTGTGGATGGTTTTTTCATTTCAAATTATATAGGTGCAGAGGCTTTTGCGGCAGTGAACATAGTCATGCCTTTTCTAATGATTTTCGGAGCAGTTGGGTTTATGGTTGGAACAGGTGGAAGTGCTCTTGTATCTTATACGTTTGGAGTCGGTGACAGCAAAAAAGCG
Source organism: Lachnospiraceae bacterium (assembly GCA_050874665.1). Classification (GTDB taxonomy): domain Bacteria; phylum Bacillota; class Clostridia; order Lachnospirales; family Lachnospiraceae; genus RUG11237. The sequence continues at coordinate 53,646 of JBNMLC010000011.1, forward strand.
AATGAAACCTTTTCGCTGCTTATATATGTATTGATAGGAATTGGTATATTATTTACACTAATAGGACTGGTGTTTTTAAAACCAATTTGCAGTATTCTTGGTGCAGATGAGGTGATGCTGCCTTATTGTGTTAACTATGGACGAATTATTTTATGGGCGCTGGTTCCGTTTATGCTTCAAAATGTATTTCAAAGCTTTCTGGTTACGGCAGAACGACCAAACTTAGGACTCTATATTACCATTGCAGCGGGAGTGGTTAATATTGTTCTTGATGCAGTGCTTGTTGGTTCATTCAGGCTTGGAGTAGAGGGTGCTGCAGTTGCTACAGCCATAAGTCAGTGCATTGCAGGAGTGATACCGCTTGTGTATTTTGCAATTCCGAATAAGAGTAAACTTAGAATGGGAAAAACTTCACTGGATATGAAGTCAATTGTAAAGGCTTGTGGTAATGGTGCGTCTGAATTTATGACAAATATTTCATTGTCAATTGTTAATATGCTCTATAACTGGCAGTTAATGAGATTATTAGGTACGAATGGTGTGGTAGCATACGGTGTTATCATGTATGTGAATTTTATATTTTTAGCAATATATATCGGTTATTCTATGGGAAGCGCACCGATTGTCGGATTTCATTATGGAGCAGGCAATAAAGATGAATTGAAAAATCTCTTTACAAAAAGTCTGAAAATAATATTTGCAGTAAGTATTACTCTTACGGTTATTGCTGAATTTTTGGCAAGTCCATTATCCAAGATATTTGTTAGTTATGATAAAGAATTGTTAGAAATAACAATAAAAGCGTTTTCTATTTATTCACTATCATTTCTACTTTCCGGTTTTAATATATATGTTTCAGCATTTTTTACGGCGCTAAATGATGGCATTACGTCGGCAGGTATTTCATTTTGCAGAACCTTGATCTTCCAGATAATTTCAGTGCTTCTGCTTCCGGTTTTCATGGGGGCTTCCGGAATATGGTTTGCAGTTATTGTAGCAGAGCTATTGGCACTTGTGGTTTCTGTATTATGTCTTGTGTGCAATCGACGTAAATACGCATATATATGATTGGGGTGTTTTTTTCACCCTGATCATATATATAAAATAAAGACGAGGAGAAGAGTGGATATGAAGATTGCTTTTAAAGAATACAATCATATTATGGGGCGTATTGAGGCGGCATATCATGAGGCAGCACTGAAAATGAATATGGCTGACAGTGAATTTCATATATTGTATACACTAAATATATATCCGTCCGGTTGTAAACAAAGTACCTTATATAAAGAATCAGGACTCACAAAATCAACGGTCAATTCTGCTATAAAAAAAATGGAAAAAAACGGAATTATCCTCCTTACACCGGGAATGGGGCGTAATACGTATGTAGTCCTTACAGAAAGAGGTAAGGTATTAATGCAAAATACCGTACATAAAATTATCCGGATTGAAAATGAAATATTTGAATCGTGGACAAAGGAAGAACAGGATATGTTTATCTATCTCAATAAAGATTTTGCAGAAAAAATCAGTAAGAGAATGAAAGAGTTCTAGTCATTATTACAAAAAACGCACAAAATCTTACAAATTTGTCACACTTTATACATGTAATGTAATACATATGATATAATATCAAGAAATATACCAAAGGAGGATAAAATGAAAAAACAAATGAGAGAAAAAGCACAATCATGGACATCAGGTGTAATGCTTAGAAAGGGAAAGAAAATCCAATTTATGGGTTTGATTTTCCTTTTTCAGTTTATATTGCTTATTTGTATGTATGTTCCGGTCAAGGCAGAAACATATGCTGCAACAGACCGTTATTATAAGATGAGCAATAAAATAACGTACAATCAGGATGGATATGTACAAATGAATATTAATCCCGATACAAATCAACTATCTGTGGTGACTTATCGAAATAATTGCTCAAATGTGGTGCTTTATTATAGAAAAAATGGAGTCGGAACATATAATACGCTGTATTCAAATGATAAGGTTAATCGTACGGATTTTACGTTTTCAACAAATTTAAGCTCTTTAGAAGACGGACATTATATTGTGTCTTTTTGGTCACATTTACAGAATGAAAGTGCATGGAGTTTTGGTGAACAATTTCACGTAGTAGTAGAAAATGGAAAGGCTTTTTTTGTCAAGGATACTGCTTATAAATTTGCAGAAAAGCAGTTGAAAGTGGTAAATCAACTTAAAAATCAATCTTATCTTATGGATACCGCCTATTTAGGAAGCTATGAGGCAGAAATGAAAGCAAAAGCAGATAGTATTGTGGCGGGCTGTACGAATGATTACCAGAAATATGAAGCACTGTACCAGTGGGTTATGCAGCATATAACCTATACAGCAGGGGCAGACAGCCAAGCAGTCGATTCATTTAGGACAGGAAAAGGTGTATGTTTTGGATATGCTAATTTGCTTACGGCAATGCTTCGATTAGAGGGAGTACCGGCGGTAACTATTACCGGTGCCGTATATAAAAATGGAGATTACTTTGACAAAGAGCCGGATGACTGGTATTCCGGTGAAGGTATGGGTCCTCATGCATGGACGTTATGTTATTTTGATGGTAAGTGGCATTATGGTGATGCGACATGGGACGATAATGATGCTAACGATGGAAAAGGCAGACAATGGTTTGATTTAACTATGGAACGCATGGCTCAAAACAGATCTAATTTGAAACTATATGACACTTTTGTGATGGGAGAGTATTTATATACGTATGACGAAGGAAAGTTGTCCGTATCTTCTTATATAGGAAACAGAAGCAGCATTATACTGCCTTCAGAATTTCTGGGAGAAAAGATAGATGGTACCGGCTGGAGAGGATTTTATGAAAATATATACACAAGTCAGAATAATACCCGGATTGAAGATGTGATCATTCCGGAAGATACCAATTTTTCTGTGTTAGGACAAGATTCATTTTGCGATTATACAAAGTTGGAAACAATTGTGGTTCCGGATACAATAAAAACCATAGGAGGAAATGTTTTACTAGGCTGTGGAAATCAATTAACCGTATATTGTAAGGAAGGCTCTGCCATGCAAAAATATGCACAGCAGAAAGGGCTTAATTATGCATTGTACCAAGATAATTGTATGGTGATTTATGCTTCGACAATAGAAGGAAACAATTACTATAGCGGATGGGTATGTGATGGAAATATGTCAGGAACAGAGGGCATGAGTAAAAAAGTCACAAAATTAAAGATTAAAACACCATTTATGTCCGGCATATGTGTGAGTGCTTATACCGATCACAAATGGAGTGCCCAGCGTTGGAGCGACTCTACACAAAAGTGTATTGAAATATCAGGAGATGGAAAAGATATTGAAGCAATTAGAATAGATGTAAAGGGTGAATTAAAAGACTACTATGATATCTATTATCGAACTCATAACAGAGGTATTGGCTGGCTTGGCTGGACAAAAAATTGGGGAATTTCAGGAAGCCTGAATCAAGACAGTGCGATTGAAGGTTTTGAAATCAAATTAGTTCCAAAGGGAACTACAGTATCTGGAATTACCAATGACACTACTGCTTCATACGTTGGTGCAGAGGCAACTGTTACACCAACGCCAACAAATACATTAAGACCGACGAATACACCAAGACCAACTGCTACACCAATGCCAACGAATACACCAAGACCAACTGCTACACCAACGCCAACTGCTACACCAAGACCAACGAACACACCAAGACCGACAGACACACCAATATCAACAAATATGCCAACGCCGGAACCAACGAACACACCGGCACCGAGACAGGTAAAGGTGTATTATGATGCCAATGGTGGTGATTTAAATAACAGTGCAGATTATATTTGGTGTACAGTGGGCGAGATGATTCCTGCTTTGGCTACACCGGTAAAAGAGGGATATGAATTTGCAGGGTGGTACACAGCTTATAGTGGCGGTCGTAAAATTACTTCAGAAATGTATTATTATGATGATTTTACGACTTTGTATGCACACTATGTGAAGAAATACACAGTACATTTTGATGCCAATGGTGGGGAAGTGTATCCTCAGGAAATGACGGTATATTATGGTGAATGTTATGGTGAATTACCGATTCCGACTAAGGAAGGGGCAAAGTTCTTAGGCTGGTCTTCTAGAAGGACAAATGGAACGTTTATTAATAGTCAAAGTATATATAATCTTTCGGTTAACCAGTGGCTGTATGCTATTTGGGAGGAAGAAGAGAATATAACAGATATTCCTACCCCTACTATGGGAGAAGCAGCTACACCGACACCAACACAGGGAGTAACAGATATTCCAACACCGACAAATGCGGATATTCCAACACCAACGATTACAGATATCTCAACACCAACGATTACACTGAGTCCAACACCTATCAGGGGAGAACCAAGTCCGAGTGTAAATCCGGAACCGACAGAAGAAGCGAAACCGACTCAGGGAGTGGAACCGACAGAAGAAGCGAAACCGACTCAGGGAGTGGAACCGACAGAAGAAGCAAAACCGACTCAGGGAGTAGAACCGACAGAAGAAGCAAAACCAACCCGGGGAGTGGAACCGACACAAGCACCGAAACCGACAGAACAACTTTCGGAGTTAAAGATTATGAATCTGATGGTAAAGCCAGAAGCGAAGAAAGTACATGTGTCAGATAAGGTTACACTTCAGGCTGTTGCTGTAGGCGGTCATAACAAGGTAGAGTATCAGTTTAGCTATTCCTACAATGGAAGTACGGTGGTAATACAAAAGTATAGTGAGAAAAATACAGCTTCCTTTAAACCAAAGAAAGAAGGAAATTATACACTTCAGGTAAGCGTTAGAGATGGTAAAGGCAGACAAGACACGAAAGTATTAAATTCATATACGGTATTAAAGAAGTACTCGATTACATCTTTAAAAGTAACCGGAAATGAAAAGAAGAAACAGATTAAGGTAAAAACAAAAGGTGCTGAGGGAACGGTAAAATATATGTATCAGGTAAAATTGAAAGGAAAAACCCTGAAGAAGACTTCTTATATCAAGAAGAACAGTTTATCTATAAAACTTACAAAAAAGGGAACCTATTATATTACCGTATCCGCAAAGGACACCAAGACGAAAAGTGTTATTAAGAAAACTGTAAAATATAAAGTAAAATAATCAAAAAATTTATTTAATGGAAGCAATGACCGTTTGCTTTTGCATCTTTTGATGTGAAAGCAGGCGGTTTTTATTATGAGAATTGTGGAAGTGCCATGCACGAAGCAATCCGTATAATCTTAGGAGTAGAAGAGATAAAAGTTTGTATACGTTTTCTGTATATGATAAGATAGGTTAGAAGATGTTGAAATAAAAACTAAGGGGCAATGCAGCATGAAATATCAAAAACCAACAGATGAAATGATAAAGTATGTTTACAAAAATTGTAAGGGGGAAATGATTTTTTTAATGCTTCTCAATGGCGTGCTGGGAATAGGAATGTCAATATTTGTGGGAGCAGCGGTATGGAAAGGGGGCTTCCATAAAGAAATGATAGTTTTGGCTGTTATTGCAATGATATTTTTATGGGGGTTGCAAATGGAAATTTCTGCAGCCAGACAAATAAAAAAAGGAAATTTTATGGTAACGAAGGTAAGGTATCAGGGAATGAAAAAACCCTTGCGGGGAAGTGGAAGTATTCTTATATCCTATGAAGATGAAGAAGGAAAAACAGTAACAAAAAGTTACGTTTTGGGTGGCAGACTTAGAAAACTTGAAATAGGGGAAGAAATCACTGTTACGATATTAAATAACCAGACTCTGTATCTTTTAGAAGAGAATTAGCACATAACCAGAGCATTACGAATCACTGTAATTTCTCCAGTTTATTTTCCAAATAGCATAGTTGAGCAAAGAAGAGTTGAAGAAAAAGAAAAAAGGGTGTTAAACTACTTTTTGGGATTTTATTGCAGATATATTAAGAAAAAGAAAAGGAGAAATGACATTATGAAGAAGTACAATGCAAAATTTCTTTTCATGCAGATTGGAAGCATCTTACTGATTTCATCAATCGTGGGAATTTATCTTGGAAAAAATTCAGCAAGTCCGGTACTTACAAGTATAGTGTTGACCCTGTTTATTGCTTTTGCAATCAGTGTGTTCTATTTCGCTCTATTTGGAAGTATTATTACAGATGAGATTGCTATGAAAACAGAAAAGAAATATTCTGCGGAAAGAGGATACTCGAACAGCGAAACATTTTATTCTAGTTCAGAAATTCTCAAGGTAAATGTAAAAAATGGAAAAATTGCCTATATTGCCAATCAGAATCCACTGCAATTTCAGGAAATCAATGCAGCGGATTTGACAGAAATTAAAACAGGGTATTTTCCGGGAGCACTCGGTGGTACCAGTTATGTTTATTTTGAATTTAGGTATCAGGGCAAGAAGAGAAGAATTACGACCTTTAAGTCAAATCAGGCATATAGTTTAAAGTCGGAAGAAGTAAAGGAAGCAATGTCTAAGGCAGATTATTTTTGTGAAATTATTAATAAGGCAAAGAAGAGTGCATAAGATTCGAAAGGGGAGCATGTTAATTAAAGGTTGGAATATTTATCCATATGAAGGGTTTAGAGCATATATAGAGAATCATTTTTAGGGAAATTTTTTACATCTCTCTCCAAAAAATTTATCCTAATAACATAGAAAATAAAATTGACAAAAGGCTGTTGCAATCAAAGTCGATAGATGGTATATATGATATAAGGAAATTAAAATATCGTACTTACTATAAGGACTTGTTGCAAGAGTCTTTTTGTGTATATTGGGAGTGGGAACAAATGAAAAAGGTACTGATTTTAGAGGATAAAAAAGAGAATTTAAGTCTTTTGGTAAACATTATTCAGGGAATGCAAAAAGAAATAGAAGTGTATCAAACCACGCAGGCAGGTGAGGCATATCAAATTGCACTTGAGAAAACCGTGGATGTTTTTTTGCTGGATATTGTTTTAAAGCCTGAAAGCTTTGGAGATATGTCAGGTATGGTATTTGCGGATCGTATACGCCAGGTGGAAAAGTATAAATTTACCCCGATTATATTTTTAACTGCCCTAGGAGATCCTGAGTTGCATGCGTATAAGGAACTTCATTGTTACGGATATTTAACAAAGCCCTACAATAAGGAAAAGCTGACAAAGCTGTTAGGCGAGGCTCTGACCTTTGAACAACACAAAGAAGAAAATAGAAATATTTATTTTAAAAAAGATGGAATTTTCTTTGCAAAGAAAATGCAGGAGATTGTTTATATTAAAAGTAGTGCAGGAAAGATGTTTATTAAAACAACGAAAGATGAATTAGAAATCAGTTATAAATCCAATAGCCAGGTCTTAAAAGAATTAGATTCGGACAACTTTATCAAATGCAATCGTTCTGTTGTGGTAAATAAAGATTATATTGCATCGATAGACAGTACTAACCGTTACATTGAGTTAAAGAATGAATATGGTACGTTGGAAATAGGAACTATTCTTAAAAAAGATTTTTTAAAGGAGATTTTTAAATGAACACTATATTTAACTTTTTCATATCTATGGCGGTTTATACCATTGAAATGGTCAGCTTGTTATTGATTGTTCATGGAATTATTCAGAAAAAGCTGAAATTGGAAAAGACAACTGTTTTATTTTTGTTATTAGCCAACATACTCCGGGGATTTTCAACTTATATCTATGCGGAGTTTCTTATTGATGCAACACAGTGGGTTTCATATGTTCTCATATTTGGATATGTATATTATATCGTAAAAAAAGGTGCAGAAAAAGCTCTGCAAATCATGATGGCATCGGTTATGATTATATTTTTGATGGAATTAGTGATTGTTATTGTGTTTTCGACGATTGGACAAAAATACATAGACATGCTTACATTGCAATCACCTTTGATGCAGGTGCCGGGGGTAATTATAACACTAATAGCCTGTTATGTACTTTACAAAAAAGGTGATTTGCTTAAAGTATTTTACTATGTTTTCGAAAAAAACCGTATTTTAGGTCGTATGATTGCAGTGGCAGGTATTTTGTGTATTAGTGGTGTTTTTGTTTATAAAATAAAGTCTGTTCTGTCCAATACAGAGGTATTTTTCTTTTGTAGTTTTGGCGTGTTATTTACAGTGGCTCTAGTTCAGTGGAAGAAGGCTATGGACCTTAGTCAGGAAAAAGACAAAAGAATCAGAATCCAGAAAATGTGTCAGGAATCCTATGAACAACTGATACTGGAAGTGCGAAATCGTCAGCATGAATTTCAGAATCACCTGTCGGCTCTTCAGGGAATGTGTTATTCCTGTCAGACCATAGAGGAATTGTCAGAACTACAGAGCAAGTACTGTGACAGGATATTGGTAGAAAATAAGTATAATAAATTGCTGTACATATGTAAAAGTCCGATTGTCGGAGGGTTCTTATACAGCAAATTTTCCAAGGCGGGGGAACAGGGGATTACGACAGAATATCAAGTAGACATAGATTTTAAAGAACAGAAAATGGACGAGTTTGAATTGATTGAGATGTTAGGAATTTTATACGATAATGCCGTAGAAGCCATAGCATCTCAAGAGGAGAAAACGATTGTTGTTAAGGTCATGCAGGAAGGGGAAGAACTTAGAATTTCAGTGGAAAATGTTGCTCCTTTTTTATCCAGCCAGGAAATTGCATCGTTCTTCCAACAGGGATTTAGCACCAAGGGGAAGGGGCGAGGACTTGGTCTTGCAAAACTTCAAAAGATGGCAGAGAAGCATAAAGGAAGAATTGTTACACAAAATGTAGAAAGAGAAGGAACCAATTGGATTTTGATTAACCTGTTATTAAAACTAGTATAATATTTAGAAATGGTTGTTTGAAATTTCTACATATGCTACAATAAAAATAATAGTACGATATATTTTTGTTACATGTTGGAGGAGTTAAGGTGGATAATAGCAAAATAACTGTGGGGATTTTAATTGGAAATATTTGTGCCGCTCATTCCGATGATTTACTGAATGGTCTGGTTCATAGGGCAGCGGATTGTGATGTACAGACATTATTCTTTATGGGGGCACATGCAAATTGCTTTGATGAATTATATTATTATGAAGGAGGAAATAAGGAACAAAAATACCTCTTTCAGTTTAATGCAGTATTTGATTATGCAAAATTGGGGAAATTAGACGTCTTAATTATTGTATATTCCACATTCTATTTATATATGGAAGAAAGCAAAGAGGAGTTTTTTCAACGTTTTAGCGATTGTAATGTGCCAATTATAGTTGTGGGAGATGAATATGGGGATTATACCAGCGTAATATCAGATAATTGTGATGGAATCAGAAAGTGTATGGAGCATCTGATCGGGCATGGCTGTAAAAAGATTGCTTATTTAGGAGGTCCTAAGGAAAATAACCGTGATGCGAGAGAACGTTTAGAAGCGTATTGTCAAGTGATGCAAGAGCATGGATTTGAGATACGGGAGGAAATGATAGAGTATGGGGATTATTCTGCAAATTCTGCTTCTTTGTTTGGAAAAATATTAGATAATAATCCGGGAATTGATGCGGTAGTGTGTGCCAACGATACGATGGCTCTTTCCGGGTATGAGGAATGTAAAAAGCGGGGGCTGATTCCCGGAAGTGATATTGCAATTACGGGATTTGATGACATTCCGGAAGCAAAATCAGCGTTTCCGTCGTTGACTACAGTAGAACAAAATTCTTATGATCTTGGTTATGTGGCAATGAAGAAGGCGGTAGAATTGTACTGCAATGGAAACTTAGAATCCGCCAAGGTACCGGTATACTTTAAACATAGAGAGTCTTGTGGCAGTGAAAAGAAGATAGAAGAAGTTTTTCAGGAGATTGCAAAGGAAAACAGTGACGAGGTAATAGCGCAGAAATGCAGTGATGAGGTTCTCGAAAAAGCATTGCTCTATAAGATAAACATTGTAGAAGATAATAGTGTACGAGAAGTGATATATAGGGTATTTTATCACGTATTGGCTGTACATCTTGGGGAAGAAGATAAGGAATATGATGTAGAGTTTATTGATGTTTCAATGCATACTCTGATAAATTCTAAAAAGTTTGCAATCAATGATTTTGTTACGGAATTTTGTCGCCAGATGACAAATATTATCTTTTTGGGAAAAGATAATATTAGAAAAGCGAAACTTGCAAGTGTGCTTCTTCATGTTTTGGATTATATTCAAACGATTACAGTGATTAAGACTAACAATACAATAGATAATTTACAGAGAAATATCTGGACGACTCCGTTTATTACGCGAGATATGATTGCAAATATTGATGATAACAGACAATTGTATGAATGTGTTATGGAACGTTTAAGATTCATGCAGGTAAATAATGCGTATCTGTTTTTGCTAGATGAGCCAAAGATAAACAGTTGTATGAAAGAATGGGAGTGCCCGAAGAGCTTACGTCTTGTGGCAAAGATTGAAAGTGGTATGATATCTCAGCCGGATACAGATATAATAGCAGACATGGAGCATGGATTCACGGACATCATTTCCTGGGAAGGCTGCAAAAATATGGCGGTGTATACGTTATTTGCAGGAAAACGTATGTACGGAATTCTGGCTTGTGAAATGACGTCAGATAATATTACAAGTATGTATAGTTCAAGTCTGCACATCGGAAGTGCAATTCAGTTTATAGATTTGACAAAAAAGCAAAGAAAAGTTCAGGCGAAGCTAGAACAGGCAATGACTGCATTAAAAAGTAAAAATGATATCTTAAACATGATGTCAGAAAAGGATGAACTTACAGGTCTATACAATAGAAGAGGATTTTTGGAAAATGCGATGGTAATGATGAGTGGAGCAAAAGCATATTATGTTTTATGTATTTATGCTGATTTGGATCATTTAAAGCAAATTAATGATCAGTTTGGACATCAAGAAGGGGATTTTGCCATTAAACAGGCAGGATTGTATTTGAAAGAAAGTTTAAGAAGTACAGATATCATTGGCCGTATAGGGGGGGACGAATTTGCGGCACTTGCGGTCATTAAAAATGAAAATATGGGGAAGGAAATCCGTGACCGAATTATTTTAAATAGTAAACTGTTTAATCAAAGTTCGGATAAACCGTATTATATTGATTTGTCTATTGGCTATGCTGTATATAAATGGAGTGAGGATTTAGAACTGAATCAGATGCTTTCAGCAGCAGATTTAATGCTGTATGAGAGTAAAGCAAAAAAGAGAAAGGACGCAAGGAAAAACTGCTGATATTGTGACCGTTTGTTTTTATTTGCTGATGGGAACTTTTTCTTTCACAGTAGTATCTTAATAATAGAGGGATAAGTTATAGGAAAATGTGCAAAAGGAGGAAATGCTTATGAGTAGCAAAATAAAAAAGGTATTTGGAAAGAAACTGCTTGGGGTTATGATACTATTTGCAATGATAATTACTGCTGTTCCGGTGATACCGGCACAGGCGGAAGATAATAGTGAAATTTCCAAAACGGTAGAAGTGAAACTTTTTCCGAATCGTTTGAAAACAGAAAAAATTAAGCCAAAAGATTATTATGTTGGTTTCGGCAGCGGAAAGATAACAAACTTGAAAAATTCGGATAAGAAAGTGGCAACGGTGAAAAAGGATAAAACTTACAGAAGTAAGCTTGAGATTACGCCAAAAAGTGTGGGTACAACGAAGGTCACCTACCAGTATGGAGGGGAAAAATATTCATTAACCGTAAATGTAACTAATTATGAAAGTCCTTTCAAATCTATTAAAATTGGAAAGAAGAATTTTACAAAGAACTTTGAGAAATCAAATATCTATACTTTTAAACAAAAAAAGAACCTGACAGGAAAATTGCAAATTAAGATGAAAAAGAACTGGAAAATTAAATCCATGCATTTGGAATATTATGATGCGAACTATTGGACAAGAGATGCTAAGAATAATAAAAACATATCGTTAAGGACGGATGTATATGATGGGATGACTGCATTGAGTGTAACAGTTCAAAATAAAAAAACAAAAGAAGAGGTTGACATGCTATTATATTATAGTAAAAATGCGAAAAAGAATGGAAACAGCTATTATCCGTAAGTTTTAATTGGTCATATTTTATCAAAACAAATCACGTATTCCGATTTATCCTAATCAGTGTATAAAGAAAAGATACTCAAAAATCCTGCCCATTGTAATAAATGGACGGGATTTTTTTGAAAAACAGAGTGAGAGAGAAAAAGCAGATAGGAAAGAAATACGGTACGGAGGAAAGTTAAAAAAATTATGGTAGTTGAAATTGTTGCATAGTAGTGCTAAATCCTAAAGGCAGGAAAAATAGATTGACATAGAGAAATTTGCGTATAAAATAAAAAGTAGAAAAAAGTATTATCATTTTGGGAACCTTTTGCGTCTTATATGAATCGTATTAAGTAGGGGTCGTATGCACTAAGGCAAATGAATGATAAAGGATGAAATATACTATGAATAGAAACGAATTTTGTGAACTAATAAAAGAATATGAAAAGCAATTATATGCCATTGCATTTTCGATTTTAAGAAATGAAGCGGATACAGAAGATGCAGTCTGCAATGCAATTCAAAAGGGATATGAAAAATTAGACCAGCTAAGGAGTCGGCATAAATTCAAGGCATGGATGGCAACGATAACTAGAAATGAAGCACTGCAAATAAAAAGAAAACGGATGGATTTACCGGGCAATGAGAAGTTAGATACAATGTTGGAAGCAGTGATTGATTATCACGATGAATTGTGGGATATTGTACAGAATTTACAAGAAGAGTATCGGTTGGTAATGGTTCTGTATTATTATAATGATTTGTCTATTCATGAAATAGCAAAAGTGCTGGAGATTCCGGTAGGGACGGTAAAATCTCGTATGAATCGAGGACGAAAAAAATTAAGAGAAGCATTAAGTGATGCGAGGTGAGATAATGTCAAAATTTGATAAAAAAATAAAAGAATTATCAAAGAACATGGAAGTTCCGGAGGAATACAGAAAGAGAGTAGACGAAACCCTGAGGAATTTACCAGTGGAGGAAAAGCCTCAGAAGCAGAAAAAATATTTTTCGGGAAAATATGTAGTTCGCATTGCCATTTGTCTCTTATTTGTAGCTGTTTTATTTTCTGTTAACGTAAACAGAGCCGATGCGAATATATTTACTGTTTTTAAGCAGACGATTATGAGTTTCTTTCATATAGAAGATGGAACAACTCCGCAGGACTTGGGAGTGGAGAGTAAGGAAGAACATATAGGAAGCAAACCGGAGTTGTTTTTGGAATTGAAAGAGACAGTGGTGGACGGTAATAATGTTTATTTACTTGTGAAAATTATGGCGTCTTCTAATGTTGAGTTTTCAAAGGAAGCTACTTTTGATTATGTGGCATTTTCAAAAGGCAGTAATTACAATACGGATATGCTGTTAGGGGGAAGCGTTGACTGTTCTTTGCTGGAGGTATCAGAGGAAAAAGAAAATGAAGCCATTTATGTGGTAAGTCTGTCTACAGACGAAGAAATAGAAGATGGCAGTCAGATTACGGTGTTATTTAAGGATTTTATGAGAAATCCTTATGGAGATTCACCTGAAATGCTGGTAGAAGGTATGTGGAGTCTGAGCTTTTCCGCAGATTATACAGTAACAGAGGAAATAAATGTAGAAGGGACTGACGACACAACATACCCGTTTCTTGGAAAAGAAGCGGTTTTAAAAAGTATCAAGATTACCCCATTGGGAATGGTGATGGAATCAGACGTGTCAGCAGTACCATATGATGAATTGGGAATATCAGATAATCATGTGAGAATTAGTCTGAAAATGCTGGATGGAAGTGAAATACTGCTTATGAGCCATGATTTAGAGGAAGAAGTGATGGTAAGCGGCGGCAGCCTTTCTTATGAGAGGGAAGGGGAAAAGACTTACCAGACCTCCCAGTTTGAATTTGAAACGATGGTAAATACAAAGCAGATAGTAGGCGTAGCTATTGAAGATTTGTATGTTCCGGTAAAGAATACGAAAATGGATTAAACGGTAAGGGTTCGGCTTATAGGCGGTACATGACAATTTCAAATGAGCTGAAATTATATTTTTGATTCTTTATGAGCGTTCGTCTAATTCGTCATGGAGGCGAAATTATTAGATTTAATAATGTGATTAGATGGAACTTTTTGCATTGTAAAATTATCTATATATTATATAGAGATATTTCAATAATTTTTAATAATGAAGGAGGTTGCCTATGAGAACAACATGGAAAAAAGTAACAGCAGGGGTATTAACCGTGGCTATGTGTCTGCAGGCTTGGACTTTGAACGGGGGAATGGCAGAGGCTAAGACGCAAGATGTATATGGTTATATGGAAGGCATTTTTCTGACAGAAGATGGGTGGTATTGTATTGTTGAATCATATGCTGTAGCACCAAAAGATGGCGAAGAGGTAGGAGAAGAACAGGAAGGAATAAAAATATGCGGTTACGAAGGCGATGAAAAGGATTTAATTGTTCCTGAGAAAATCGATGGAAAAGTAGTTTGGGGCATAGAAAAGGCTGCATTTCAAAATTCTGATATTAGAAGTATTCAACTGCCGGAAACGGTAATAGATTTTGATTTATTTGCATTTGATGGATGTGAAGAGTTAGAAAGCGTCACTACATATGAGTGTGAAACAAAAGTTAATTTTGATTCACATGGAGGAATGACACTTCCAGTCGTTAATTCCAATGCATTTTCCGGATGCACTAACTTAAAGTCAATTACCATTCCTAAGGAAGCAGAATGGATTTGTAGTAGTGCTTTTCGTGGCTGTAAGAGTCTTAAGGAGATTGTGATACCGGAAGGAGTAACAGAAATTCAACAAAGTGCGTTCGCCTCCTGCCAGTCTTTAGAAACCATTGTAATACCGGATACAGTGGAAGAAATAGGGGATTATGCCTTTGCAAGCTGCACAGGTTTGAGGAGCATCGAATTTCCTAAAAGCTTAAAGAATATAGGACAACATATTATGAAGAATTGTACTTCTTTGGAAAGCGTAGAAATTCCGGGAAGTGTAAAGCTGGTGAATGATGGTGCGTTTTTAGGCTGTACAGCATTAAAAGATGTTGTAATATTATCCGGAGCAGAAGAAATAGGAAGTACTGTTTTTGAAAATTGTACCAGTTTGGAACATATCACCATTCCTGCTACCGTACATGAAATTTTTAATACTGCGTTTGACGGCTGCGGAGAGTTTACGATACATACCACAAATGCCACCTATGCACATCATTATGCGGCAAATAATGGAATTAATTATGTGGTTGCAGACAATGTAGAGGATGTGTATACGCAAGAGGACTGGCAGTATACAGTTTTGGATGATGGCATTAAAATTGTGTATTATACAGGAACAGAGAGTCAGGTGGAAATTCCGGAAACCATAGAGGGAAAGCCTGTAACGGTTATTAGTAATATGACATTTGTTCCGGGGGATGCAAGTGAGAACAATACCATCAAAAGTATTACTATACCTGCAAGCGTAACAACGATTGGAGATTCAGCCTTTAAAAACTGCTGTGCGTTGGAAAACGTTATTGTTCCTGCAGGTGTAACAAGTATTGGAGAATCAGCTTTTGAAAATTGCTGTAAATTACAAAACGTGGTAATACCGGGGACTGTACGATATGTGGGAAACAGAGCTTTTTATAATTGTCAGGAACTGAAAACAGTGGAGATAGAAGATGGAAAAACTTCAAAAACCATAGGTGATTCTGCATTTTACGATTGTTCCCAATTAGAAGCAGTATATATATATACATATGTATACAAAATTGGAAAGAAGGTATTTACCAATTGTGACAAACTTACTATTTATAGTTATCCGCATTCTAACATAGTCAAGTATGCTGAGGAAAATAACATTAATTTTGTGACAATTCCGTTTCCTGACGATGATGACGATGAAGATGAAATCACCATCACACCAACAGCAGAACCGACAATCACAGGCGGAGTGGTTTCGCCGGCAGAGCCGACAAAAACAGAAAGCCCGACGGTAACGGCAGAGCCGACAAAGGCAGAAAATCCGACGGTAACGGCAGAGCCGACGAAAACAGAAAACCCGACGGTAACGGCAGAGCCGACAAAGGCAGAAAATCCGACGGTAACGGCAGAGCCGACAAAAGCAGAAAACCCGGCGGTAACGGCAGAGCCGACGAAAGCAGAAAACCCGATGGTAACGGCAGAGCCGACGAAAGCAGAAAACCCGACGGTAACGGCAGTACCGACTGCGAATCCGACAGTAAAGGCGACACCAACACCGACAAAGGTTCCAGATAAAGTGAAAGCACCGAAGGTGAAGAAGGTGTCCGGTTTGAAGGTTTCTGCAAAAAAGAAAGCATTAGTTGTCAGTTGGAAAAAATTATCTGATATCAATGGATATCAGCTTCAGGTCAGCACCAAGAAAAATTTCAAAAATGCAAAGACCATTAGTATAAATAAATCAAAGAAAAAATATACAGCTTCTAAATTAAAATCAAAGAAAAAATACTATGTAAGGATTCGGGCTTACAAAACCTATAAGCTTGCAAGCGGAGAGAAAGCGAAAGCATATGGAACTTGGAAAAGTATCAATAAAAAGACAAAGTAAATTTTCTTAGAAGTGTTGGCAGAGAAGTTAGTGCAAAAAGGATGGATTTATGTGTGAGGAGAGTGCGGAGCGTAATGCTCCGCATTGTTAAATTTCTAATGCAGAATAACGGATACTATGATATCATGTGAAAAGTGAACTGAGGTACAAATATATATCCCGTTCTTGCTTCTAGGTGCTTTGGAGCCGAAGAAAGCACTGTCATAGTCAGATGTACTGCATGATATAGAGCGTTATGCCTGATAGCAACCATTAGTTGACACATTTTTATGAAAATGTAAGTTGCAATTGGTGGTTGTCAACCGATTTTTCTGGTACGATATTAGTAACGATATCGGAAAGAAGGACTTCAGAAAAGTAAAGATTAAAATATCAAAAATGAGAAAGGTGATGGGCATATGATATTAGGAGAAAAAATAACGTTACTGAGAAAGAAAAACAATTATTCACAAGAAGACCTGGCAAATGAATTAGGGATTTCTAGACAGTCTGTATCTAAATGGGAGAGTGGAAATTCTATTCCAGATTTGGATAAGATTATAAAAATAAGTAATCTGTTTGGGGTAAGTACGGATTATTTGTTAAAGGATGAATTAGAAGAAGAAATATTGTCTGAAACGGATGAGATGCTAGAAGAAGGTAAAATAGTGTCTTTAGAGGAAGCAAATGAATTTTTAGAAGCAACACTTCGATTTGCAAATAAACTATCACTTGCTATCCTTTTATTTATATTATCCCCAATAACTCTTATCATATTAGGGGGAATGGAAGATACAGGAGTTGCTCCCATTACAGAAGATATGGCTGGAGGATTTGGAACGGCTGTGTTATTGTTTTTGGTTGCGATAGGAACGGTAATCATTGTAATGGAAGGTATTGCCTATAGTAAATATGAGTATTTGGAAAAAGAGAAAATTGTACTACAGTATGGTGTAAAAGGAATTGTGACTAAGAAAAAAGCAGAATTTGCAGAAAACTTCCAGAGAAACATAGCAATTGGAATAGGCATTATTATTGTAGGAATCATTCCGTTGATGATTGGGGCAGGTCTGGGTGTTTCAGAGTTTGTAGAAGTAGTATGTGTCGGAGTTCTTTTGGCGGCAGTGTCGGTGGGAGTGCACCAGATTGTGTGGGCAAGTGTAATTCAGGGCAGTTTTCAGAAACTTTTGCAGGAAGAAGACTATTCAGAGGAAAACAAGGAATTGCAGAAAAAAGCGGGAAATTTTGCAGGTGTTTACTGGTGTCTTGCAACAGCACTGTATTTAGGCGTTTCATTTATAACAAATGCATGGAATAGTTCTTGGATTATTTGGCCGGTAGCGGGAGTGCTGTTTGCGGCATTGAACGGAATTTACAGGGGTATTATTAAGATGAATGAAAAGTATTTATAAGGAAAGCAGCGTATGATGAATTTATGTAAATTATGTCCACGCAGATGTATGGCTGACCGCGATAACGGTCAGACCGGAATCTGAGGACAAACTTCAGAAATAAAAGCAGCAAGAGCTTCCCTTCACATGTGGGAAGAGCCTTGCATATCAGGGGAGCATGGTTCGGGAACAGTATTTTTCTCAGGCTGTGCTCTCCATTGTGTTTTTTGTCAAAACCATACCATTGCAAATGGAATGGGAGGAAAAGTCATTACCATAAAACGTTTGTCTGAAATTTTTATAGAGTTACAGGAAAAGAATGCGAATAATATCAATCTTGTGACCGCAGGGCATTTTGTACCGCAGGTGGTTGAGGCCTTACAGAAAGCTAAGCAGAACGGATTAGAGATTCCTGTTATATACAACAGCAGTGGATATGAAGAGGTGGACACACTTCGCATGTTAGAGGGATATGTGGATATATATCTACCGGATTTTAAGTATGTGGACAGTGAAATCAGTGCAAAGTACTCTCATGCACCGGATTATTTTGAAAAGGCAAAATCAGCATTGAAAGAAATGGTGCGGCAAACAGGTGAGATGGAATTTTATGATGAAGCTACGAAACTGCACACGATTGGGGTGAGAGAGTATCAGGATTACAGCGAAAAAGGGGAAAGCTATCTTATGAAAAAGGGGGTCATTGTAAGACATTTATTGTTGCCCGGCTGTCTGGAGGATTCAAAAAGGGTAATAAAGTATTTGATAAAAGAATATGGTAACAGTATATTTATAAGCATTATGAATCAGTATACACCTTTGCCTCATGTAAGAAAATATAAGGAATTAAACAGAACAGTGACCGAAAAGGAGTATGAAGAATTATTGGATTATGCGATAGAGCTTGGGATAGAAAATGGCTTTTTACAGGAGGGAGATGTAGCGAAGGAGAGTTTCATTCCGGAGTTTGACGGCAGAGGAATTGAAATTTAAGAATTCACATTTCAGCCTGGGGGGCGAGTTGACGGGTATATTTTGGTGTGCTATAGTTATGCATGAATATATTACACTAGGATATATTGCAGCGGCAAAGGAGAAGTGTAGATGAGAGCAAATGAAGTTAAGAGAGAAATACGCATATTTACAATAGCAGATTATAAAGAAGAAGAAGCTTATTTGAGAGAACAGCATAAAAGAGGCTTTCGATTTGTAAGATTTGCCTTGCCATGCTTTTATTATTTTGAAAAGTGTGAGCCGGAAGATGTCATTTATCAGTTGGATTTCAGCAACGGAAAGAGCAGGGAGGCCGAATACAGACAGATATATCAGGACACCGGCTGGGAGTATCTTTTTGATGTAAACGGTTGGAGTTATTTTAGAAGGAATGCGAAAGAAATAGGCAAAGAGGAAGAAATATACACAGACAAAGAGTCTAAAGTTATGCATGTGGATAAAATAGTAAAGGGAAGAATGCTTCCATTTCTGGTAATATTTTTATGCGGTGTCATACCAAACTTTTTGCATTATTTTTCGGATAGTGGAAATATAGCGTTAAAATATGGCTGGGGAGAAGCAGTGCTGACTATTTTCTGGTATGTGATGTTTCTTGTTTACGTCTATCTGGTTTTGCATTGTATGAGAAAGCTGCATCGCTTAAAAAAAGAAGTGATGGACGGAAAAATGTAGGAAGGTAACCCTCTGAAAATATTTCTTGCAATTTCCCATAACCTCAATTAATATAATAAGTAGAGTACACGACTGGCGGAAACAGGGAAACCTGCGTAGGACGACCTACAGGGAGTGTATACACAAGATTAAGCCGACCGCCTGGGCAGACACGGATAAGTGCGCTCAGGCGGTCTTTTTGCTGTATAGGAAACCAGCAACGCATGGTGCAATCCGTGTAATCACAGATTAGGGTGTTTTGTTCCCCTAATCCTTATAGTGCACATCTAAAAACTCATTACAAAGAAAATCTGGAGGTACAAAATGGAAATGTTATCATTGGAACAGGAACTGAAAAACAATGCATACCCGGGACGTGGTATTGTAATTGGTAAGTCAAAGGACGGAAAAAAGGCAGTGACAGCATATTTTATTATGGGAAGGAGCTCAAACAGCAGAAACCGTGTGTTCGTGGAAGAAGGACAGGGAATCCGCACGGAAGCTTTTGACCCGTCAAAATTAGAAGATCCAAGTTTGATTATTTATGCACCGGTAAGAGTTTTAGGAAATAGAACTATTGTGACTAATGGTGATCAGACAGACACAATTTATGAAGGAATGGATAAAGAACTTACGTTTGAGCAATCTTTAAGATGTCGTGAATTTGAACCGGATGCACCAAATTATACACCTAGAATTTCCGGTGTAATGCATGTAGAAGGCGGAAACTACGATTATGCAATGTCTATTTTAAAGAGCAATAATGGTAATCCTGACTGTTGTAACCGTTATACATTTACATATGACAATCCGGTAGCCGGAGAGGGTCATTTCATACATACATACATGCATGACGGAAATCCACTTCCAAGCTTTGAGGGAGAACCAAAATTAGTAGAAATTGCAGATGATATTGATGAATTTACTAATTTAGTGTGGACAAGCTTGAATGAAGATAACAAAGTGTCCTTGTTTATTAGATACATTGACATTGCAACAGGGAATTATGAAACAAGAATCATCAATAAAAACAAATAAAGGAGAAAAAGCATGAACGAAATTCAATTAAAATATGGTTGTAATCCAAATCAGAAACCATCTAAAATCTATATGGAAGACGGAAGTGATTTACCGGTAAAAGTATTAAATGGGAAACCGGGATATATTAATTTTTTAGATGCTTTCAATGGCTGGCAGTTAGTAAAAGAATTAAAAGAAGCAACAGGACTTCCGGCAGCAACTTCTTTTAAACATGTATCTCCGGCAGGTGCTGCAGTAGGTCTTCCATTGGACGATACTTTAGCAAAAATTTACTGGGTAGACGATTTAGGAGAATTATCTCCATTGGCATGTGCATACGCAAGAGCCAGAGGTGCAGACAGAATGTCTTCCTTCGGTGATTTCATTGCTTTATCTGATGTTTGTGATGCTGACACTGCAAGATTAATTAAGAGAGAAGTGTCTGACGGTGTGATTGCTCCGGGATATACACAGGAAGCTATGGAACTGTTAATGCAGAAGAAAAAAGGAAATTACAATATTATTGAGATAGACCCTGCCTATGTACCGGCAGAATTAGAAAAGAAGCAGGTATACGGAATCACTTTCGAACAGGGAAGAAATGAGCTGGACATCAACGGTGATTTATTATCGAATATTGTTACTAAAAATAAGGAAATTCCAGAAGCTGCATTGATTGACATGAAAATCTCTTTAATTACATTAAAATATACACAGTCTAACTCTGTATGCTATGTAAAAGGCGGACAGGCAATCGGTATCGGTGCAGGTCAGCAGTCTAGAGTACATTGTACCAGACTGGCTGGACAAAAAGCAGATAACTGGTATCTTCGTCAGGCACCACAGGTATTAAATCTTGAGTTTGTAGATTCTTTGGGACGTGCAGACAGAGATAATGCAATAGACGTTTACATTGGAGATGAATACGAAGATGTACTTCGTGAGGGTGAATGGCAGAAACGCTTCAAAGTAAAACCTCCGGTATTTACCAGAGAAGCAAAGAGAGCATGGTTAGATGGAAATACTGATGTAACACTTGGCTCTGACGCATTCTTCCCATTCTCAGACAATATTGAAAGAGCTTATAAGAGTGGAGTAAAATACATTGCACAGCCGGGCGGTTCTGTGAGAGATGACCTTGTGATTGAATGCGCAGATAAATATAATATGGCAATGGCGTTTACAGGAATCCGATTATTCCATCATTAGAATAATATATTAGATTTGGCTTATTGCAAAAATTTATGATTTAATAAGGGGATATAAATATGAACATAAGATTAAAAAAGCAGCCTTTTTCAAAGGCGGTTGCATTTGTAATGACACTCACCTGTGTTACAACCGTTGGAGTGCAGGAAGTAAAAGCATCTGAATGGGTATTTGAAGAAGACTTTGAAGGAAATGTTGCTGATTGGAGCTTTGAGAATGCAGGTGAAATAGTTCAAGACCCAAATGATTCAGGAAATAAAGTATTAAAAATGAACTTTGATAATGATTATTCATGGGGCTATGCTGTACATGACGTAACATTGAAGCCTAATACAAGTTACCTAATGGAGGTAAGAGTGAAAGGCGATGATATCTCTGTATCTGAACAGTACAAAGATGGAATTTATGTTAATATTTGGAGTGATATGGGATATCCGGTGGATTATGTGAATGATTTTCAGACAACAAGCTTTGGCTGGAATACCATGCAAGTATATTTTTATACCACTTCTAGAGGAGTTACGAGGATTCAGTGCGGTGTGGATGGAGTGAAGGGAACGGCTTATTTTGATAATATTCGCATTAAAGAATATACCTATACAGATGCTGATGCAGATAAAAGAATTATTAAGGAATCAGAGAATATACGTTTGAGTATGATACCGCAATCGTTAGAAGTTTCTGGAATTTCTGAAGAGCAATTTCAACAACTGGTGGATGATTTACAGACTGCCTATAAAGCATATTATGATTTAACCGGAAGTGCACCTTTTTATGGTGACAAGATAAACATACTTGAAAATCTTCGACCGGCATTTTTAAGATATGCAGCTATTGCTGGAAATCCCATTAACTTAAGCGGAAATCAGATATCTGCATTACAATTGTTTATGAATAAAGATGCAGTTAATTTTGGCTGGCTTCATGAAATAGGACACGATTTTGATAATGGTTTTGATATAGAAACAGGAATCATTTACAAATACGGTTGGGATTTTCATGATGAATTTTGGGCAAATACGAAAATGCTTTATGTTTTGGATACGACAGATGTAGCTGCTGATTTTAACGGAGAAAAAGTTACTTCTCTGGCTGAAATACTTCCACAATATAAAAAGAATTATGATAAATGGCATACTGATTCAGAGGGAGAATTTAATGACAGCTACCATGATGCACTGACTTATATATTCGGAACAATAATACAGGACATAGGCTGGGAGCCTTTTATCAAGGCATTTCATCAGTATACAGCAAAAGAGATTCCTACCCCTATTACAAGACTGGCAAGGCTGGAACGTTTTTTATATGCTGTTCAGCAAAATTGCAATCCGTCAGGCAACGAAGTAATGGAACATTTTAAAGACGGAGAGTATGAAGCTATTAGAAATTATTACTTTAATCTGGACGCGAAAATAAATACTGATCTGGATTCTCGAAGAGGTATTGCAAATGAGCAGCTTTTGAATATACTTGGAGAGGAAGAATATCCACCAGCAATTCAAGCTGTTATAGATAGTGAGAAAAAGCTTGTTGCGTATGCCGGCAGTCCGGATGAATTAACTAATATTATAGAATATGTAAAGAAAGTAATTAGCCCTATTACCGTTTCTTATAAAGACGAACAAGGAAATATTGTTGCTACCAGAGAGGTGAAACCTGGTGATAACATTCCAACAGATATTACACCTAATAACAGGGAACATTATTCTTTTGATGGCTGGTATATGGATGAGGAATGTACAGTACCGATTAGTGAGGCATCTACGGATATACTGGAAAAAGAGATTACGGTTTATCCAAAATGGGATATAATACACTATACAATTAATTATGAACTCAATGGTGGAATTAATTCAGCATTAAATCCTGTTGAGTTTACGATAGAAAATAATTTAATTGTATTTGCAGCTCCTAATAGGGAGGGATATCTTTTTGACGGCTGGTACCGGAATCCTGATTTTACAAAGCAAATATGCGATTTTGAACCAAAGGATTATTCAAGTACGGCATTGGAGAATTTTACAATTTATGCAAAATGGAAAGAAAATCCTGTGACAGCGACTCCGGAACCTACAGTAACGGTAACCCCAGAACCTACAGTAACGGTAACTCTGGAACCTACAGTAACGGTAACTCCGGAACCTACAGCAACAGCAACGCCGGAACCTACAGTAACGGTGACTCCGGAACCTACAGTAACGGTGACTCCGGAACCTACAGTAACGGTGACTCCGGAACCTACAGCAACAGCAACGCCGGAACCTACCATAACAGCGACCCCGGAACCTACCATAACAGTGACACTAGAACCTACAGCAACGTTGGCACCAGAGTCTACTATAACAGTGGCACCAGAAGAATCTGTAACACCGATTCCGTCATCGCAGAAAATTTCTATGAAAAAGGTTCATGTTACCAAAATACCAACTCAGTATTACTATGGAAAAACAGTGCAGCCAAAAGTGAAAATTACCTATCAGGGAAAGGTTCTAAAAAAAGGCAGCGATTACACACTCTCATATAAAAATAACAAAAAACCAGGGAAAGGTAAAATTACGATTACCGGAAAAGGTAGTTATAAGGGAACGAAAACAGTTACCTTTAAGCTTGTGAATGGATTTAAAAAATATAAGGTAACCTCAAAAACTGCTCTATATAAACGTGCCTCAGATAAATCAAAAAAAATTATGGTACTTTCGAAGGGAAAGAGTGTGAAGGTTTATGTGGGATCTGGTGTAAAAGATGTAAAGAAGAGAAAGTGGATAAAAATAAAAGTCGGAAGTAAAACAGGTTATGTATTGGTGAAAAAAATAAAAAAAGTTAAATAAACTTTAACAAGAAAAGGGCTCAGATATAGGAAAAGATCTGCGTCCTTTCTCTGTATCTGGGTATTGCCTAAAACAATATAAAATATGTTATACTTAAAACATGTTTATAAAAATAATTGGTGCGGGAGGAAAAACCGATGAAAAGAATAGGTCAGATTACAGTAAGAATTATAGGAGCACTGGTTGTAGTTATGATGGCAGATATGGTATTGATTTCAAAAAGGTATGACAGTAGTGTAGTGATTGTGGTGGTTGCAGTGCTTTTTGCAGCAATTAATATGATACCTGCATTTGATACGATGAAGATACAGAATAAAAGACTTCGTATTTGTGGGAATGGTTGCGAATTATTGTATATTTTTCTTATTTCTATGACTGGAATCATTGCATTTCATATATCAGCAATTATATTTCGGTTTTCGGTGCTAAATGAGATGGACTCATGGAAGGACTGGCTCTCTCATATAAGTTTGATTATTTTCGCAGAGTGCATTGTGTTTTGGAACGGTATACTTAGAGTTTATTTTACTTCTGCACAGTTGGGGGTAAAATGGAGGGTGATAGGTATTGTGTGTGGCTGGATTCCTATTGCTCATTTGATTGCATTGGGAAAAATTATTCAGATTGCAGAAGCCGAAGTACAGGTGGAAAACGGCAAAATATTAAAAGGACAGGAGCGTGCTGCAAACAAGATTTGTGCAACGAAATATCCTATTATTATGGTACATGGTGTATTTTTTAGAGATTTTCGTTATTTCAATTATTGGGGCAGGATTCCGAAAGAATTGGAAAAAAACGGTGCTACAATTTATTACGGAAATCAAGAGTCGGCGGCGAGTGTAGCAACATGCGGTCAGCAACTGGCAGAAAGAATAAAGAGTATTGTAAAAGAAACCTCTTGCGGGAAAGTAAATATCATAGCTCATTCTAAGGGAGGATTAGACAGCAGATATGCTATATCTGTGCTTGGTTTAGAGGATTATGTGGCGAGTCTTACTACAATTAATACACCTCATCGTGGATGTGAGTTTGCCGATTATTTACTCTCGAAAGTGCCGGAAGGTCAAAAACAGGCAATAGCGAATACATACAACACGGCACTAAAAAAGATGGGAGATGAAAATCCCGATTTTTTGGCTGCCGTCACAGATTTAACGGCTTTGGCATGTGAGAAAATGAACGAAAAAGTTATGGATAGTCCAAAGGTATATTATCAAAGTGTGGGTTCTAAGTTGAATGTGGCAAGGGGTGGACGTTTTCCCTTAAATCTTACCCACCTTTTTGTAAAATATTTTGATGGAAACAATGATGGTCTTGTGGGTGAAAAGTCCTTTCCCTGGGGGGAAAATTATAGGTTTCTTACGGTGAAAGGAAAGCGGGGAATTTCTCATGGAGATATGATTGATTTGAACAGGGAAAATTTTAAAGGATTTGACATAAGAGAATTTTATGTACAATTGGTAGCTGAATTGAAGAATAAAGGATTTTAAGAAAAGGCAAGGAGTTTAAAATGGGAAACAATTTAAAGAAAATGATGGGGTATTATAAGCCATACCTTTCCATCTTTTGGGCAGATATGTTTTTTGCGACACTTTCCGCAGCAGTGGCTCTCACCATTCCGCTGGTGGTAAGATATGTAACCTCCACACTGATTTATAAGGAATCAAAAGAAATATTACAGAATTGCTGCATCACGGACCGGAAAATCTGATTCTTTCCGTTTTAAAAATTGCGGGAGCTTTTATTATTCTGGTTAATATCAATCCGTGGCTGGCACTGGCGGCTTTTGTAGTAATTCCGTTTATGTTCGCCTTTGCATTTATTTTAAATAAAAAAATGCGCCGTGCTTTTCGCAGAAACAGAGAAAAAATTGGTGATATTAACGGGCAGATTGAAGATAATCTTGCAGGAATCCGTGTGGTAAAATCCTTTGCCAATGAGGACATTGAAAATGAAAAATTTGCGGTGGGAAATCAAGGATTTTTGGCAGCAAAGAAAAACAGCTACCGCTACATGGGAAGCTTTCAGGCAGGAGTGGGAAAAACTACACTTTGTTCGTTGATTTCACGATTCTATGATGTAACTGGAGGAAAGATAAATATTGACGGATATGATATACGGCATGTGACTTTAAAGAGTCTGTGAAAGCAGATTGGCATAGTACAGCAGGATGTATATTTATTTGCAGGTTCCATTTATGAAAATATTGCATACGGAAAGCCAGGTGCCACCAGAGAAGAAGTGATTCAGGCGGCAAAGAATGCCAATGCCCATGAATTTATTATGTCTTTTCCAAATGGCTATGACACAGATATTGGTCAGCGTGGCATTAAGCTGTCCGGTGGACAGAAACAGCGTCTTTGCATTGCCAGAGTGTTTTTAAAGAATCCACCAATATTGATTTTCGATGGAGCAGCCTCCGCATTGGACAATGAGAGCGAACGAATTGTACAGGAATCTTTAGAAAAGTTAGCAAAGAACAGAACCACTTTTGTAATAGCCCATCGTCTGACCACCATTCAAAATGCAGAAAAAATATTAGTTCTCACAGAGGATGGCATTGCAGAGTCAGGAACCCATGAGGAATTGTTAAAACAGGGGGGAATTTACGAGAAATTGTATCATATGCATTAGAGCCAATTAGTTTCTATAGATTGTACAAAAATGACAAATGACATCTTGATTTTATAAAAAAAAATATTTATTATATATTAATGAACTCGAGTGAAAAATTGGTTGATTAGTGTCAAGTAAAAAATAATATAATAAAAAAGGCAGGTATAATCTATGAGTATGAACAAAATTAAAAGAAGTCTGTGTTTGATGTTAGGAATTGTAATGGTACTTTCTTCTACTATACCAAGCTATGCAGCAACAGAAGTTGGGCCATATCCGACTAGGAGAGGAGTGATTCTTGTTACTCCAGATGCATATAAAAATTTAATACCAACAGGTCATGCAGCTATTGTTTGGAGCGATAAAAAGGTAATAGAATCACTGAGTGATGGTGTGGGAATGCACAAAAATAATTGGAAAACAAAAAAGAAAAAAATATATGGGGTAACTGTTTCTTCAACTAATACAGCACAAGATAGAAATGTGGCAGTTTATCCAATGGAACTTGTAAATTCTAGTAAAACTGTTACATTGTATACATATACAAAATAATCGAGCCTAAAGGAGACAACGTGAAGAGAAAAATTACAGTTGCTATTTTGGTATGTTTTGTTTTAGTAATGCTTTCCGGCTGTGAAAGAGAATATCAAATGGAGTACGATTTTGGAGTAATCTTTACTACGGAATACAAAAATTATTCCCAGATTAAATATTTTAATGAAGAAATGCAAGAAATAAGTACCTTGTCATATCATTATCCCAATATATCTTACGATGGTTTTCGAAATTCCTTGATTGTGGGTAATGAATTATATTTATTACCAAAAGGACATGCAGATAAATTGGATTATGGAAAAGTGATTTCTTTAAATTTAGCTGATGGGAAAATTAAGGAATATAATTTTAGGAGAGCTAATATTACAGATTTTGAATGTGCCTTGAATTTACTTTGTATATCAAGTAATTTGAATTCAATAAATTATATTGATGTATATGATTTGCAAACAGAAAAAATTCAAACAATGGAGGTGGAAAACGCTTTTATAAATAATCTTTTAGTAGAGGGCAATAGAATTTATGGAACAATGACGGATTTAGAAACAGATCACTGCTTTCTGTGCGAATTTAATATAGTGAGAGGTACTTATGAAGTAATGCATGAAATACAGGCAGAACCTGATTTTATGGAATTTTATCAGGGAAATCTCTATTTTTCTAATGAGGATATATTGTATGAATATAATATTAAAAGTAAAACCATGGCTGAAATCATGATTCCACATAAAAATGCATATAATTTAAATCTTGTGGAGGATATGTTATATATTGGTTGTGCGGATATCCTTAATGGTACAGAGAGTTATGTTGATGTTATGTGCCTGCCTGAAAAGAAAATTGTAAAGAGCATAAAGCATGAAGGAGCTATTTTGCAATTGGAAGTTTCCGAAGAAGATGAGCTTTATATTTTGGATTATGATAATTTGAGTGTTTATGATGTTTCAACAAAGGAACCAACGCTTATCAATAGTATGGTGTTACAGACAGATAAAGAGTATTATATAGGTGGATTTTATTTGAATGAAATTAATAAGTAGAGAAGAGGATAGCAGAATGAAAAAGAAAATAATAATAGCGACATTGTTATTAATGGCAGTGCTGACAGCCTGCGGAAAAGAAAGTGGTTCGACAGAAAATGATTTGGATAGTGTGGAACACATGGAAGGGTATGAAGGACTATCGGAAGAAGAAACGAATCAGAAACTTATTGAAGAGGCTGATAAGATGGAAGTAGTTCCAGACAAAACAGAGTAAATTACTATAATTTTAATAAGAGTGGGGGATAATAGATGATACGTGTGTTGATAGCGGATGACACAAAGATACTATGTAATAGAATAAATGTTATTCTAAATAACGATAACGAAATAGAGGTATTGGGGAGGGTTTACGATGGAAGAGAGGCAATAGAAGTATGTGACAGTTTGAAACCGGATGTAGTACTGATAGATATGCGAATGCCAAAATATAATGGTGCATATGCAATAAAAATAATCAAAGAAAAATATCAAAATACAAAAGTACTTGTTTTAACTACATTTGATGATTCGGATACAATAAAATGTGCATTGCTCAGTGGAGCAGATGGTTATATTTTGAAAGAATATGAGGGTGAAAAAATTATTAGTGCGATTAAGAGTGTTTATTATGGGATTATAGTATTTGGGGAAAGTATATTCCACCAAATCAAAAAGGATATGAAAGAATCAAAACAATATGCGTTTGATGATTTTAATATTACAGAGAGAGAGTATATATTATTGTCTTATATAGTGAATGGTTATAATAATAAAGAGATAGCATTTAAAATGAATTTATCAGACGGAACTATTAGAAATAACATTTCAAAATTATTAGAAAAACTAAAGTTAAAAGATAGAACCCAGTTAGCGGTTTATGCTGTAAAACATGGCATAGGCTAGAAAGAGTATTTATGAATTGGTATGTAAGGGGCTGAGTACTAAGTAATTAGTGCATGCCCCTTTTTTTCAGTGCAAAACCGTCAGTTAAAGCGATGCCCCACATTAGGTTTGTCTGACTGCAAAATTACACCGTAGTATTCACCCCATTAACCGCCGCATGTTCATCTTCCTCCATAGGAATCACAAGGCATTTTTTGCCATTGATTATCTCAGAGTGAATTTGTCCTACCTTTTCCGGTTTTACACGCAAAATAACATCATAAGTTTTAGTAGCTGGTACATCATCATCACTGTCTCCCACAGGAACGGAACGGGTTTCTTCTAACTGTTGTTTTAAGTTTTCTACCTGATGAACCAGTTCTAATTTTTCCTTTCGTTTCGCATTGACTTCTAACAGTTTAGGATCTACTAAATGTTCTGCCAAAGGTACTTCTTCTCCAAATACATTTTCATAAGTCTTTTCAATGACCTGAGCTTTGTCATCAGGAACACCACTGTCAGATAACACAGAGGAAATGGTGCTTGGAGTCACAGGAACAGGTTCCGGTTCGGCAGCTTCCTCGTCAGTGAAAGGAATCAGGTCATTTAAGTTGTCCTGAATATCTAAAAAGAGTGCTTCAGATTCTTCGTCATCCTCTCCAATAACATCTTTTACGATGCTTTGGAACGTTAATTTTTGTTCTGTAGCTGTGAATTTGGAATTGCAGCCTAAACCGGATTCAACAAATTCATTGTGTGGCGCTTTCGCATCTTTGGTATAGAACATGCAGGAATGTATGTCGGCACTGCGTTCAGAGAAAGCAGGGAAGACAAAACCGGTATCAGGGGCACCTACAACCCAGTCACGAATACGTGGTCCAATTCGGTTTTCTTCTTCACGATAGCCGAGTCCCGGTTTGGAAAGAGCAACCGGACAGATAGCACAGAGCAGGTATTCATAAACTTCTTCGGATTCATCTATTTTATTGTTATCGGAGGTTTTTGTCATAACATCATAAGCATCATGAAATACTAAAATCAAATAATTTCCGGCATAGCTGTAATTGTCAATAAGGAGGTCAAAAAAGGCATTCATCAGTTCTTCGTTCTTTAGTGCAGAGGCTCTTAATCCCATAAGAAATTGTTGCTTTCCGCCGCTTCCTTCTTCTTCTAATGGAAATTCTAAATTTAAAATATTATTTCCTACAGTACCTGACAGCACTTTTTTGGCAATTTCCAAGTATTTATAAAATTCTTCTTCTTCAAGATTTAAAAAGGTTTCTCCAAAGCTGGTGATTTTATTGCGGTCTGCGTCTACATAGCAGCCACAAAGCCTTGTGAAAGTACAGGCATCCTTTTTAAAACGTCTTTTCAATTCCAGAATATCTTTTTTATTCATAGTATATGTACGACCTTTCTTAGAATAATGTATGTGCCGTAGACACTTTACTATTATAGTACAGAAAGAATGTTCGGTGCAAGAAAATTGTAGAATGTTTTGAAGGATTCAACAGTTTATAGTGCCGGGTTACGATCTATGTTGACAGAGAATACGGAATGAACTATAATATGAACAAATGAACAATCATTCATATGAAAGGGAAAGGATGGGATTATATGATGGATAAATATCAAATAGCAGCTTTGAGTGTTTTGGCAGTTTATTACATAGCGTATCTTGTTAAGTTATTAAGTCAGAGAAAAAAGGGAATACAGACTTCGCAGTTAGGGAAGGGGAAGAAAGATACAAGGACTATGATAATTGAAAAAGCATTGTCTGTGGTGTCTGTTGCTACAGTTATTGGTGAGGTAGTGAGTGTAATATTTAATGATAGCTTTCATCAGAATAGTGTTGTGAAATGGTCAGGAATTTTGATGGCTACCTGCGGTACTTGCATTTTCATTCTGGCAATGCTGACAATGCAGGACAGTTGGCGTGCAGGCATACCATCGAAGGATAGAACCAGACTGGTTACCTCGGGAATATACAAAATCAGCAGAAATCCTGCTTTTTTAGGATTTGATTTCGTGTATATTGGAATTGGGATATCATTTTTCAATCCCGTACTTACTTTTATTAGCGTTTTGGGAATCGTAATGATGCATCTTCAGATTATAGAAGAGGAAGCATTTTTACTGAAGTCTTTTGGGGAAGAGTATCAAGTATATAAACAAAGTGTCAGACGATATTTGGGGCGGAAATAATATAAAAGTGCATAAATAAAATTCTTGAGATTCAAGAAAAATTTTTGTATAATAGCAAGGAATATGATAAATGAGAACGCTGGGCGTATTTGAATAATCATAAATAAGATTTCTTCAAATAAAGATAAATAGTAACACAAGGTGTAGAAATTATTTTTATACCTTGCAAAATATAATCAAATCAAAAATAAGAATTATGTATAAAAAGTGCTTGCAATTATTTGCAATTTGTTGTATAGTACATATATCGACCATTGTAATGAAAGGTTAATGTAATTATTGAAATACTTTGTGAATTGGAAAGGGTATTGAAAAGAAAAGAGGTGAAAGCATGGAAATAAGAGTTTATAGTGTGAGAATTAGAATTTATATTATCAGAGATATTCCGGTGGAAAAAATACGCGCAGCGGTGACTGAATTCTTAGACAGCGGACTGGTGGTTAATCCCCAGTTGGCTGCGCTGCATAGTCAGAACAAATATAAGTATTACGTATATGACAGCCTTTATCCTATAGAAAAAGACAAAATATATAAAAAGGATCATATTTATACATTGACAATACGCACTCTGGATACTACTCTTGCAAAATATTTTTCCGAATATGTGGTGAATACTTATACAGATAAGATAAAGGGACTTACTGCACAAGTAAGAATAATTCCGAAAAAGCATATTGATGTATTGTATACACTCACACCTGCAATTTTAAAATGTGATTCAGGTTATTGGAAAGATGAGATGACGGTGGAGCAGTATGAAGAAAGACTGAAAGTCAATTTGATTAAAAAGTGGAATGAATTTCAAGGTGAAAAAATAGAAGAAAACTTTGAATTATTTACCGGTGTTGAATTTTTAAGCAAATGTCCTATCGCTTCTGAATATAAAGGAATTAAGCTATTGGGAGATAAGATTCGGATTCATGTGGCAGATAATGAAAAGGCTCAGAAATTGGCATACATGGCATTGGGAACAGGTGTGTTAGAAATGAACTCACGGGGATACGGCTTCGTTAATTATCGTTGGTTATAAGGGGGTGAAGAAATGATAAGTGAATGTCTTGAGGTTTTCAAAAACAGGCTGGAAGCAGAAGGGGAAGAATTAATTTTAAACGACTATATTCCTGCAGATGGCACTTATGTGCTGATAGATAAAGAATATAAGATAAAGTCTACAGCAGAAATCAAAATGGATAAAAAAACTGGAAAACTGAATAAAGATGCAACTTATTATAAGGAAATTTGCTATTACGATTATCATAGCAAGCTGATTTCCATGAATAAGCCGCAGGATCCTGCAAAGATTATACATTCTAATAATTATAATTCCTTTTGGATAAAAAAGGAAAGCCTTTTAAATGGAAAGCTGACAGAAGAAGTTATTGATAAATATTATGAAATTCTAGAAGAACCCATCAGAAAATATAAAAAAGGAAAAGCATTAGAGTTATATCAGTCTGTGGAAGAAATGATAGGTGAGGTCAATAGAGAAGCTTTGGAAAAAAATAAGGCATGGATTAAAGAGCATATTTTTACCATTGACAAAATCATAGAAGTGGATTTGGAAAAGAAAGATTATCTTAAAATTTTCTTTGAAGCAGATGCTTCTGAATACGAAAGAGAAGGAAAACGATATTTTATTCCAAATATATATAATAACAATAATTATAATATCAAAGTTGAAAATAAAGTGCTGGGGTTACCGGATAATAATCAGGGAATGAATTCGAAAAAGCCCTTTTTGTCAATAAAAACAAGAAAAACAGCAACGCCATATTTATTAGATCAGGAACAAGTAATGCTCCAAAAGCAGTTTTTTGATTATTTAATGAACTTTGTAAGTGCAGGAAAATATAATGTATATGTAGACTTAGAAAGAAATGAATTTCAATCTTGTAGAAATGATGAATTTCCTATGGGAAGTATTTGTGGTTTCTTTTTGAGGATTTATAAGGGAAAAAATGAAGCGGAAATTCATTACCAGGATGTAGTACCGTTTTATCAGAACGAGTTAGATGATGAAATGGAATATATTAATTATTTAGGGATTAGTAACAAAAAACATCCGGAGTATGAGGAAGATTATCGTACATATGACAAGTTATCTGAATTAGAAAGACTGGTAGATGAAATTTTCTTTTCTAAAATGTTAAAAAACAATTACTTTACAGAAGCAGAAAAATTGAGTATTACAGACGAAAGATTAAAAAGAAATTTGTTGCTGCACAGGATGGAATTGCATTCATGGTTTCGTCTGAAAAACACAGCGGGAGTCAGAAAAACAATAGACAAAGCATCGTTGGATAGTATTAAGGCTTCTATTCTTAGTGGGTATGAAGGAAAGGCAGTAAGACAGATTAATTTAAGATTATCTTTATTACAGTATTTAGAAAAAGGAGGAGAGTATATGGCAGACTTTTCAGTGAACTTGCGGGAAAATTTAAAACAAAAATTGGCATCAGAAGAATCTTTAGGGTTAGAAAATGATACGGAATATTATTATGCGGTAGGACAATTGGCAAAGTATTATATTTTTTTAAATCGAGGTTCTAAAAAGAATGAATCCTTAATCAATCCGATTTTAAATGCAAGGAGCAGTCAGTCAATTAAGGACAAGTTGCTTCAATATTATAAAAAATACAATTATGATATTTTGTTAGGGGCAAAAAGAGCAGATGCTTTATATAAAATGATACTAGGCTATGAACCGGAAGGAAAAATAAAACAGGATATGATTTGTATGGGGTTTGTGGATAATAATCTGGTATTAGAAAAAAGGGAGGAGAAAGAATATGAATAAAAGAGTATATGGGGTAATTGGAATATCATCTATTATGGCAAACTGGAATGCGGATTTTTCAGGATACCCAAAGACAATTTCAGATGGAAGAACCTTTGGAAGTGATAAAGCATTGAAATATCCAATGAAAAAAATGTGGGAAAACGAAGGAAAGAAGGTATTGTATATTAAATCCATGCATTTTGGAAAGAATAATGAGGGACTTGTACCAAATTCATTGTCAGAAAGATATACGCTGCTGTTTGGAGAGCAGGATAAAAAAGAAGAAAAAGATACGAAGAAAGTCTTAGCAAATCTAATGACTGCTGTAGATGTGAAAAACTTTGGTGCTACTTTTGCTGAAAAGGGAAATAATATTGCAATTACTGGTGCTGTACAGATTGGACAGGGATTTAACGAATATGCAGGGACGGAAGCACAGGTGCAGCAGATACTTTCTCCATTTAGAGATGGAACGAAGGATTCTGATAAAGATGGTGAAGCAAGAAATTCTACGCTTGGAAGTAAAATTGTTAGTGATGAAGCGCATTATTTTTACCCGTTTGCAATTAATCCAATGGCATATAAAGAGTTGATTGCTCTTGGTGTTACTGAGGGATATACCCAGAAAGATTATGAGAACTTTAAACGTACTTCTATGGTATGTGCAACTTCTTATGCCACCAATGCAAAGGAAGGCTGTGAAAATGAGTTTGCATTATTCGTAGAAACAGCACCGGATACATATCTTCCAAACTTAACTTCTTATATTACTTTTGAAAAGGGAGAAGATAAGAATATTATTTCCCTTTCCTGTGGTAATTTAATAAATGAGTTAAGTAGTCAGATATTGTCTGTGGAAATATATTATAATCCGGATACTACAGAATTAAAGCAAAATATTGAAAGTGCAAAAACCTTTCATATTGTGACGCAAAAAGAGGTGTAGCCTATGAAAGCATTATGCTTTACATTAAAAGGAAAAACAGCTTTTTTCAAAAAGCCAGAGGTAAATTCCTGTTTTTATTTTACCTACGGAAATATTCATAAAGCAGCCCTGCTTGGAATGTTCGGAGCAATTTTGGGTTATGGAGGTTATACAAAACAGTATGAAGAAACTGGAAAGAAAAAGGCACTGGAAAAGGGATATCCTGAATTTTACGAAAAGTTGTCCCACTTGAAGTTGTCAATAACACCAAATGCAGAGCGGGGATTCATTGAAAAAAAAGTGCAGTATTTTAATAATTCAGTAGGATATGCTTCCAAAGAACAAGGAGGTAACCTGATTGTAAAAGAACAGTGGTTAGAAAATCCCTCTTGGGATATTGGGGTGTTATTAGATTGTGAAGAAGCAGAAAAACTGGCAGAGAGTGTACTAAACAGCAAATGTGTTTATGTTCCATATTTAGGGAAGAACGACCATTTTGCAGATATTGTAAATGCACATGTGGAAGAAGTGAAGGTACAAAAGAGTGGAGAGGGCAAGATATACAGCTTATTTATAAAAGAAAACGCTGAAATAATTTTGAGACAGAGCTTACGTGGAAAAACAGGAATGACTTATAAGTATCAGGAAAACCTTCCGTACGGTTTAGATGAATGGACAAATCAATATATATTGAAAAGTTTTGTTTATACAGATGCGGACATTCAATGGGAAGAACAGCAGGTGTATATTGTGGGAGAAAAGGCAAAAATGTTTTTTTAGGAAACATGCAAGAGAGTCGGAAATTACTCCGGCTCTTTTTGGCTAAAAGAGGAAATGATATGAAGAAAGAATTTTTGGATTTAAAAGAAATTTTAAGAGAACCAGATGTGTATTATGCTCATTCGAAGAGTGGCGGGGAAGGAGAAATACAATACGAGACATTAAAAGAACATACCACGTTGTGTCAGTACTATTTTGAAAAAATTTGTCATTGTAAGAAAATAGAAGAAAAAATGGAGTTCTTTTATCAGAAGTTTATGGGGAAAACATCGGAACAAACAAAAAAATTATTTGATGAAATGTGGAAAAACGTTGTTACTTTTCATGATGTGGGAAAAGTTAATCCATTGTTTCAAAGCAACGTTTTACACAGAGAGGATATAGTGAAAAATCCATCTTACAATTTAACAGGTTCTAAACATTCTGTATTATCTGCTGTAATTTATATGGACTATTATTTAGATAAAGCGGAACAATTAGAACATTATGAGGAGGCCCGTGGCTTGTTAATTCTCATTATGTGCCACGGCTATCTTATATCCAGACATCATAGTGGCTTGGTGTCTATGGAAGCTTTTTTAGTGGGAGAGCAAAAAGATGAACTGGATAAAGCAATTAAAGTATTAGAGAAAGAGTATAGAAAAATAGGGAAAAAACAATTCCTTTTTGATCAAGAATGTATCAAAGTAATGGGGCAGGAATTCAAGGATATAAATTGTACAAAACAGCAAAGTATATGGCTGTATTTATATGAAAAACTACTGTATTCTCTTTTGATTGCAGCGGATTATTATGCTACCTCGGAGTATATTTCGGGGATAAAGACGAAGGATATAGGAGAAATAGAAAATATATCAGAATTTTACGAGAGTTTTCAAAACACAGAAATCAATCAGTCCATTCGTGAATATGAGAAAACGACATATCCCATGAAAAATCAAAAACTACAGGAAATACGTGACATCAATGTGTTGAGAAAAGAAATTTTTCTGGAGGCAGAGAAAAATTTGCTTGACAGTAAGGATTGCAGCATTTTTTATATTGAAGCACCCACAGGTAGTGGAAAATCCAATTTATCTATGAATTTAAGTTTCAGACTCGCACAGTTGGATGAAGATTTAAAAAAAATATATTATATATATCCATTTAATACTTTAATTGAACAAAATCAAGAAATCATGGAAAAAACTTTTGGAAATAATCAAGAAATTATGAAAAAGATTGCGGTCATAAATTCTATTACACCCATTAAACAGGTGACAAAAGAACGAGAAAGGGAAGAAGAACTGGAAAATGGTACATATTATGAGAGAGCTTTATTGAATAGGCAGTTTTTAAATTACCCCATCATTTTGACTACTCATGTAAGTTTATTTGATACTATATTTGGTGACAGTAAAGAGTCTGCATTTGGATTCCACCAATTGGTGGGGGGCATCTTAGTGTTGGACGAAATTCAGAGTTATAAGCATGAGATTTGGGGAGAAATTATTACATTTTTAACAGAGCTGTCAGAGTTTTTACATATGAAAATTATTATCATGTCGGCAACGCTTCCGAATTTGGAGAAATTGAAAAAAGAATCAATGCAAGCGTCCTATTTGATAAAGAGCAGAGATAGATATTTTAAACATGCTTGCTTTAAAGACCGTGTCAGTGTAAGCAGAGAATTATTACAACAGGAAATGTCAATGGATCTTCTTTTGGAGCATGTGAAAGGGCAATGTGGCAATGGAAACAAGATACTCATTGAATTTATCAGAAAAGGGAGCGCGGAAGAATTTTATCAAATGCTGTTGAAGGAAGAGATACAAGAAACAGTAC
Source organism: Lachnospiraceae bacterium (assembly GCA_050874665.1). Taxonomy (GTDB): domain Bacteria; phylum Bacillota; class Clostridia; order Lachnospirales; family Lachnospiraceae; genus RUG11237. The sequence goes on from JBNMLC010000011.1 coordinate 91,954, forward strand.
TTTGTATGACTGGAGACGATAGTATTTTGGAAAGAAAGCAAATGATAAAGAAAATAAAGAATGAGAAAGGAATCATTCTGGTGTCAACTCAAGTGATAGAGGCTGGTGTGGACATTGATATGGATATTGGATACAAGGCTATTGCAAAAATGGATAGTGAAGAACAGTTTATGGGAAGAATTAATCGCTCTTATACAAAGGGAAGAACTGGTATTGTATATTTTTTTCAGATGGATAATCCACAAAAAATCTATACGGGAGATAGCAGGGCGAATCAGGAATTTCGCATTACAAACGAAACGATATGGGAGTGGATGAAAAACAAAAATTTCCCTGAATATTATAAAGGCATATTAGATTTGTGGAAGAAAAATCATGAAAGGGATTCGGAAATAAATGTTTATTCTGATTTAGTAAAAAAATTAGATTTTCCCAAAATTAAGAAAAAAATGCAGTTGATAGATGAAAGCAGATGGAACGTGTCCGTATATTTAGCAAGAGTGGTTGTCAATGAACAAGGAGAGAAAATAGACGGAAAAAAAGTATGGCAATCATATAAAAAATTATTGTATGATACAGAAATAAGTTATGCCCAAAAAAAGGTGAAGCTTTCAGAAGTTACTGCTAAAATGAATTACTTTATGTATCAGGTACAGCAGGTAGACTGTACTTATGATGAGCAGATAGGAGAAATTTTTTATATTGAAGAAGGGGAAAAATATATAAAAAATGGAAAAATTAATCGGGCAATGATTGTAGGGCAAATTAGCGAATTTATTTAGGAGGGGAAAATGAGAGTAAATGGAACATTGATGAATTACTATTTCCATTGTAAGCGTCAGTGCTACCTTCATGGAAATCGTTTAAATCTTGAGGACAATAGCGAACAGGTAAAGATAGGAAAGGCATTGCATGAGGAGAGGGATAAAAAAGAAAATACAGAAATTGCACTGGAAAATATTTGTTTGGATAAATTAAGCAGAGAGTATCTGACCGAGGTAAAAAAGTCTGATGCAGATGTGGAAGCGGCAAAGTGGCAGTTGCTTTTTTATCTGAAAGTTTTAAAGGAAAAAGGTATTGAGAGAAAGGGAAAACTGGAATTTATTGAAAAAGAAAAGTCAGGTAAAAAAATATTGTATTATGAATTAACTGCTGAAGTGGAGCAAGAATTGGAGGGTTATATTTATGAGATAGAGAGATTATTAGAAAGCGATGAGATACCGCAAGTTCTGAATAAAGCTAAATGTAAGAAGTGCGCTTATTATGAATATTGTTATATATAAGGGGGAATAAGAATGGGAAGTACACGTTATATAACATCAATGGGAGAGCTTACAAGAAAGGATAATTCTTTATGTTTTCGTAAGAATGGGAAAAATGTATATATACCAATCGAAAATACCAGAGAAATTTACTGTTTAAATGAAGTTTCATTTAATACAAAATTATTGGATTTTTTATCGCAAAATCATGTGATGGTTCATTTCTTTAATTATTATGAAGGGTATAGTGGAACTTTTTATCCAAAGGATCAATATTTAAGCGGAAAGCTGTTAGTAAAGCAGGTGGAAGCATTTCAAAATAGAAGGTTACATATTGCAAAAAAAATAGTGCGGGGAATTGGGGAAAATATTTACGAAGTTTTATATCATTATTATAAACATGATAAAAAGGAAGTTAAAGAAACGTTGGACTGGATTCGTAAGGAATTTTACCAAGGGGTGGAAAAGGTAGACAATATAAAATCGCTTATGGCGGTGGAAGGAGATATCTGGACTAGGTTTTATAATGATTTTCAATATTTTTTACCGACAGATTTTTTGATGAACAAACGGGTAAGAAGGCCACCCGATAATCCAATGAATGCAATGGTTTCTTTTGGAAATACCTTACTTTATGGAAAAACAATTTCTTCCATTTATCAAACGCATTTAGATCAGCGAATCAGTTTTTTACATGAACCTTCTGAAGGCAGATTTTCTTTAAGTCTTGACATGAGTGAGGTATTTAAACCTGTAATTGTATTTCGTACTATTTTTGAATTGGTTAATAATAGAAAAATACAGGTGGAGAAACATTTTGACAAAAAGGTAAATTATTGTCTTTTGAATGAAGAAGGCAGGAAGATTTTTATAGAAGCATTTGAGGGGCGCCTGGAATCGGTCTATCTTCATCCCGGACTAAAAAGAAAAGTGACATACCGTACGGCAATCAAGTTAGACTGTTATAAATTGATTAAATACATTTTAGAAGAAAAGGAATTTACACCATTTAGTTTGAAAGGGGGATTTTAATGGCAAATACGAAACGTATCAATTATAATTATGTGTTTGTATTTTATGATGTAAATGAAAAGCGCGTGCAGAAGGTATTTAAGGTATGCAAAAAGTATTTATCTCATTATCAGAATTCAGTATTTCGAGGTGAAATGTCACCATCAAAATTGATTCGATTTAAAAACGACCTGAAACCAATTATAAATGACACAGAGGACTTTTTGTGTATCATTAAATTAATGAATGATAATGTTTTTGGGGAGGAGGTGCTTGGTAAGAGGGATAGGGAAACGGGAGAAACTCTTATCCTATAATTTTACCAGGCGGAAAAACGAAAAGAATTCAGTTATGCTTGTAAAATCAAGGAGAAACGGAAATGAAAAGTAAATTCATATAAATCAATAAAGGGTTGGTAAAAAATGGATAATCACTTGAAAAATATGCAAAGAATAAATATAATGGAGATAAAAATAGCGTAAATGCGTTGGTTAAATAGAAACATGGGATGTATTTGAAAATCGCTTTTTCCTTTTCCATTTTCTCGTTTATTAGTTAAATAGAAACATGGGATGTATTTGAAAGCAACAACGGTATGCATCAAAACTCAAATATTTAGTTAAATAGAAACATGGGATGTATTTGAAAATACATATGATAATGCTGAACAGCAACAAACTGCGTTAAATAGAAACATGGGATGTATTTGAAACTTATATTTGTTTTTTCTCCTGTTTCCGGCTGTTCGTTAAATAGAAACATGGGATGTATTTGAAAAAAGACTATGTAGCACCGTCCAGTTTCTGGTTTAAGTTAAATAGAAACATGGGATGTATTTGAAACCACAACAAGACTCTCTTGCAGAATATAAGTCAATCGTTAAATAGAAACATGGGATGTATTTGAAAATGTTATTTTTATGAATGGGTTTTTGATCCTATTAGTTAAATAGAAACATGGGATGTATTTGAAATGCAACCAAGTATGTTATGTTTGTTTTTTGTATATGGTTAAATAGAAACATGGGATGTATTTGAAACTTTCTTCCCCCAAGGCAAATACGGCTAGTTTCTTTGTTAAATAGAAACATGGGATGTATTTGAAATTGATGAGGCGCATGAACAGTTTAAAATGAAACATAGTTAAATAGAAACATGGGATGTATTTGAAAACTTCCCTTTTCTAAAAAGCAGAAAACGGAACTTGTTAAATAGAAACATGGGATGTATTTGAAAAAAAAGGAACAGTGGAGCAGATGAACACCGATCTGTTAAATAGAAACATGGGATGTATTTGAAAAAGACAACCAATAACAACTCCCCCCTGGTTAATCGGTTAAATAGAAACATGGGATGTATTTGAATAATTGTAGGTGATTGTTATTCTAGTGCAAAATATGCGTTAAATAGAAACATGGGATGTATTTGAATGGAATATCCCACCGAAAATATAACCGTTAATACCTAGTTAAATAGAAACATGGGATGTATTTGAATGTTGTTTTGTTGTTCCTCTTTTTATTTCGTTATAGTTAAATAGAAACATGGGATGTATTTGAATGATTATCTCGAACGTGTATTCGTATGGTTTGCAATCGTTAAATAGAAACATGAGATGTATTTGAATTGAAATGCAGAAAGAAGAAGAATATGAGGAAATGAAGTTAAATAGAAACATGAGATGTATTTGAATAACGTTAATTTTTTCCAATTTTTAGAAGTTTTCCCTGTTAAATAGAAACATGAGATGTATTTGAATATTGCAGGTATTATTAAGATAGGTATTCCAGGCCGTTAAATAGAAACATGAGATGTATTTGAATGGGCATTATGGGAACCATGTGGGAAGAGTTGGGAGAAGTTAAATAGAAACATGAGATGTATCTGAATCTGCACTTCCTGTGAAGTAACTAACCACCATAGCGTTAAGCTGAATAGAAACAAAATTAGCGGTGTTGAGAGTGCTGCAAAATCGTGGGTTGCTAAAACAGACTCAAAATGTGTTTGATGTACCAGCGGATATGGCTGGAAAGAGAATTTCTGCTTTCCGATTTTAAAAATTTCATCGAAGAGTTCATAACTTCCCTAAAAAGCTTCGGTGTCAAAACTTTTTAGGTACTCAAAGCGTTAAGTTGTCAAAAAAGTTTGGTGTGTCTAACAACTCATGCTGATAACGAAGTAGAAATCCGATTACTTCAGGTGCGGCATCTTGTAAACCCTCTTGCAATATAGGAAGTGTCTGGGAGGTAATATATCCCGTATCAGCCATAATCTTCAAGTATCGTATATCATCACGAAATTCATTACAAAGCATAAAAAAAGGAACGGTATGTTCGTGAGCAAGTGAACCCTCAGGCATATGGGAAGATAAATAGTCGTACAGTACCTTTCGTGTGGAATCCTTTAGGAAGGCAGGATAAAGAAGGCGCTGAAATACAAGTGCAGTTTTTTCCTGTTGCCGTTGCTTTACAAACTTTTGCGTTTGTGAATCTAAATCCTCTACACTGAACCAACCTAGAAAAACAGGTTCAAACCCTGTTTGATCCGACGCAGACAGAAATTGAATTAAAATATTATCATAATCCTCCATCCATTCGCCATGCCTTAGTGCATCTCCGGCACACTCAGGGCAACACAGGGAAGGAGAGTTCAGCACAGTGACAGCAGAAGCTAAAAAATAGGGAAGCCCTGGGTTCATAGAGCAATCCGGCTCAATTTTAATTTCCGTTAAATTGATGCAATCCAAAAACACATGTTTTCCTAAAATAAGAGAATGGGCCGGCAGGGTAAGAATTTTTAGATTTTTCATATGTGCAAATCCCCAGTCTCCAATTTCTTGGACGGTTTCCGGCAAAGTAAGATGTGTGATACTTTTACAGCTTAAAAAAGCTTTGGCTCCAATTTTAGTGACAGGAAAGGAGTCTGCAAAGGCAGGAACGGATAAATGCTGTGCGTTACCACTATACCCTTTTAAAAAGTAATTGTTATCTTCTATTTCAAATTTCATGTTGCCCTCCGATTTACACAAAAATTTCAGAAACAAATATAAAAAATAATTAGTCTTGCTGTATATTTTCATAGCTTATTTATAAAATTTATACTATCATGTGCGAAAAAGAATTTCAATGCAATACTTGTGAAATAGTCCGGAATAGTCGCTAAATGTCAACATCAAGTTACCGATTTGTAGATTTTAACCAATACCAAGTTTATTTTCTACTTATATAATGCAATCACTAAGAATTTAGTTATTTTTACCAATTATAATTATAATACGTGTACCATTCCTAAACCCTCCAAAGGATAACTAAGGGATTAAAATACAATCCCTAAGTTATTCTACTGTGCCCCTTCCCCATCTCCAGGGGGCAAAAAAGTTTCTTGTCGCAAAATAAAATCTCATCCTGAACCGATTTTTCAACTCCCCTTCTCTAAAAAGCAGAGAAGTGAACTTAAAAAATCTCATTTACATATTCAAGACGACCGATTTTATTTCTCTTTGTATCTCCCTGCAATTCCTATTCGTATAACTGTTTTCCTCTCATGCTCTCAAAGTCTATCTTCCAGTAGAGAAAAATAAAGTACCGCAAAAATAAATTATAAAAGATTACAAGAAAAACATTTGTAATTTTTTATAATTTTTTTTTGTCTAAAATCCTTAAAAAACAAAGGATTTTTACTTGATTTTTGCTCTACCTCCAGATATCCAATAAGAGCACGAAAGGACAACAGCTATACGAACATTAATTTTCGGAAGCCACAAAAAGAAATAAAATCTAATTTTCTTTTTTTTCGCACTCAGGAGCAGCAAGCTGCCGAACATTAATTTTCAAAGACACAACAAAATTTTATCTAAAAGGAAAAGGTGATTATTATGAAATTAACAAGAGAAGAAACAATTCGAATTTTCGTAAAAAACAGCTTAAAAGACATTCTCCGCTGCGCAAAAAAAGGACGAAAATATTGTGCAAATGAGTACATAAACCAACTAGAAGGAGCAATATACTATATGTGGGTGGCTGAAGATATAACCGAAGAATCTTATGAAAGAATAAAAAACTTAATTAGACTTATAGAAGTAAGGTATAAAGTTTAATTAATAAGCTGCCCTAACGGCTATACGGGGAAAATTACTTGCAAAGAGAGATTTAACCCATGGGAAAACATTACACACAATTTACCGAAAGGGAACGGTACCAACTGGAAGCACTCCTTAAAGTTGGAACTCCGAAGTACAAAATAGCTAAGATTCTTGGAAAATGTCCAAAAACAATTTACAACGAAATTAAGCGGGGAACGGTAGAGCAATTAAATACCGACTTAACTAAACGAAAGGAATATCTAGCTGATAGGGGGCAACAAGTGTATCGGGAAAATAAAAGCGTCCAAGGGGCTAACTTAAAGATTGCAAACGATTATAAGTTAGCTGAACATATCGAAAACCGAATAATAAACGATAAATATAGTCCTAATGCTGTATTAATGGAAATTTCCAATAATTCAAACTTGAATTTTAAGACTACCATTTGCAAAACAACACTTTACAGCTATATCAACAAAGGAATCTTCCTGAATCTTACAAATAAACACTTACCAGTTAAGAGAAAAGGAAAGAAGCAGGATTATAAGCGAACAGTGGCATTAAAAAATACAAAGGGGCGAAGTATAGAAGAACGACCAAAGGAATTACTGGAACGAAAAGACTTTGGACACTGGGAATTAGATACTGTAGTTGGAGCAAGAGGAAAAGGAAAAGCTTGTTTATTAGTTTTTACAGAACGAAGTACCAGAACCGAATTAATCCGAAAAATACCGGACAAGAAAGTAAATTCTGTTTGTAAAATATTAGACAAAATAGAAAAAGAACTGGGAGCAAAGAAGTTCCGGGAAACTTTTAAAACTATAACAATGGACAACGGAGTTGAATTTTTAGATTCCAAGGGGATAGAAAAAAGCTGTGTAAACAAAGTAACGCCACGTACGACAACTTATTACTGTCATCCGTTTAGTAGTTGGGAGAGGGGGAGTAATGAAAACGCTAACAAGTTAATCAGGAGATTCATACCAAAAGGGGAAGTTATAGAAAATTATACAGACGAATACATAGCTTACATTGAACACTGGGTTAATAACTATCCAAGAAAATTATTTTCCGGAAAATCATCACAACAGAAATTGTGTGAATTGTCCGAAAATAAGGTTGCATAAGCACCGGATCCAGTCCAGCGAAAATTAAATTGTCAGAAAATAATAAACCTATCACTTTAAAAGCAATAGGTTTATTAAGCTTATCTAATTTTAATCTTCCCAGGGAAGAGTAACACCTTCATCCAGTTGTATAAAATCATCATCACTATTTTGTTTTTCTTCCTCAGGAGGAACGACGTTAAATTTTCCCATCACCTGACTAATAAGCTTATCGTGAATCTCCTGATTAAATGTGACTTCTTTATAACCGCCATTCAAAGCTTCTATAATCTTCTTTCTTTTGCGTTTATCCAAACCTTGCAAAACGTCCATATAGTCAATACTATTTGCTTTAAGCAAGTTACAAAGACTAACAATAACGGAGTCAGTTTTTGAAACATTCTCATTGATATTTTGTAAATCTGGCTGTAATACATGAAAAATAGTAAATGATTTTTCTTTGGAATGTTTTACCATATCAAAAGTATGTTCCACTCTTGTAAGAGAATAGTCAAGATTAGATTCCTTTGTTTTATCGTATATCTTAACATAACCATCTCTTGACCTTTGACCGTAGTAACGAGTACCTTTATGCAATCCTGGCTCTTTTCTTGTATTAAAAATTTGTACATCAAAAAGTTTGCAAGGAATATCTATTGCATAATCATATTTTTTTAACATCCCAGATACGCAAAACCGATTAATAATCTTTTGTAAGTCATGAAAAACTGGTTTGTCGAAATACTTGTTAGGGTTAATTTCTAGTTTGAGAAGCGGAAAAACAACATAAGAATGTGTTTCCTTAATGCCTTCCCTATAATGACCAATAGATAAATAAATACCATCATCAAGATGTACATGGTTACAATACCAAGAATACTTACTACAAGCATTAACATTCAATCGTTCCCAATAGTTAATATCATTTTTATAAGAATCACGCAAATTATGTAAGCTATCAATCATAATATTTAGATAATCACTCTGATAAATTGGATTTATATCATAAACAACTACTAAATTATCAATACTATAGATATAACCATTTTCATCAACCTCTTTCAAAAAGTAATTTACCATAAATTCACCACCTAATAAAACTAGATGTTTAATACTAAAAGTACAAAAATGTACCCTAATCCCACTATTAGAATTAGTGGGATTAGGCTTTTAACATCTGCAGCTTTTTTGACGGGTAGCCAAGAGGTCGAAGGAACGGCTCCGCCGTATGTTCCTTACGACCTCTCCTTGGCTATTTTTACCCGTCAACTGCCTTTGTCAAGTGGGAAAACGACTTGACAAATTCATTTGACTTTTCACTCCTGGGGGGCATTGTTGAAGAGAATGTTAAAAGCCTCTAACTTCTTATCCTTTTCTGACTTAGCGTCTTTTACCATACGATTAACCTGCTCACGGGTATCGTAAAGTTTATAAAAATTATCATCAGCAACAAATTCTTTCAGAAAACTATACATTTTTTTCTTTTTCTTACCTTTTCCACCTTCTATAGCACCAGCAATATCTTTTTCATAACTATTTTTTTCGTAATAATAACAACGAAATAAGCGGTCTAAATGGAACATATTCTTGCAAACAACAGTAAAGTTTGCAATATCCCTGATTTTCTTAGGGATTCTTTCATAAATCTGAGCAGAACAAAGGAACTGTAACTTATATTTTCGATTAAAACTAAGCACAGCCTGCATTTCCGGAGGAAATTCTTTATATTCCATACTATCAAATGTAACGTGTATTTCATCCATGGCGACCAGACAAGGTATATCTTTGTCATAACAACTCTTAGAAAACTTAATGATATCCGACCAGTGTTCAATAGCAAAGTCTTGATTAACATAATGGAAATTGGTAGCAATCTTAAAATCCCTACCTTGTACTTTTCCTTTTTCCATTTTGGAAGCCCTATAACGTTCCATATGAGCAACCATTGACATGGTTTTACCTTCTCCTGGTAAAGCTATAAATTGATAGATACCGAAATCCCTCCGTTCTCTACCAACAAGTATATCTACCAATACCCAACGGGCAAAGCTTAGGTAAATATTGTTAATCTCTGCATTTCTAATACTATCTAAAAATTTCCTAAAATGATACTTAACATAAAAATCTTGATGTATGTAATATAATTTCTTTGCTTTTACTTGTTGTTCAGGAGGAAGTTTATTAATTGCCGTATCAAAATAGAAAGCCTTATTTTCATAATACGACTTATCATTAATATTACTTGCGATTTCCCAATCTTCTAAGGGTTTCAATGCCCTCTTTATAACATTTCTTAAGAATCTTATAAACATATAACCATCCTTTCCTAAAAATCCTATAACAGAAATAAACCGCCACAAAATACGCAGAATAGCACAAAATAACGATTAAAAACATAAAAAGGTTAAAATTACCACTGCTAAAAATTAAAGCCGTAAAAACAGCAAAAAATAGCGTTAAATACCGTAATTCATTTTTATCCAATATAAACACCTCCTAAGGAATAACATCAAATACACGCTTAATAACCCAGTTAGCAATAAAAAGAGTAAACTTTATAACCGTTAAAGATACCATTAAGCTAAAAGCTTTCATAATGTCCGGTAAAGGTATAAGAAAGTTCACTGCTGCCAAAAAGTCTATAAATGTGTTCAAATAACTGTTAAAATTTGTAAATACATCTGCCATAAACAAGTTGTCTGGGTATAAAAAAGAAACTATTCCCACGATAATCTTTATAAATTTAACTATAATGCCAGTCATAATCATACCTCCTAAGTGCTTAGAGAAATAACCACTTTTAATTCTTTCATTAAATAAAATATAAAACCAAACCACATAATAGCTTTTAAAATTGTACGAACCATGGAGAATTGAACCGCATATTTAGAGCAGTCGCAGAGTATAATATAAGTTTTTCCATCCTGTTCCAATTTAACACTATCCGGAACATAGTCCTTTAGAATTTTAGGACTTTCCACCTTTAAAACTGGATAAGAAATACCACGTTGAGTAGAACCGGAAGCCTCCAGAACATCAACAGTATCATCACTAAATGTAGTTTTTAAGTTACCAAAAGTAGTAACAAAATTACTAAATTTATCCGTTGGCAACACATTAATCTTATTAATCTCCAAAGAAATTTCTTCTGTATCTATAATAAAAAAGTTATAAATGTTTGTTACAGTTGTACTGATAGGATTCAATATATTGCTTATTTCCGTATAAAAATTATAAGTAGTAAAATTGTCACCATTACCACTGTTTTTATCCCATGTAGGATACGGTGTCGGAGTTGGTGTTGGACTAGGTGTCGAAGTAGCTGTAGGCGTTGGAGTAGCAGTCGGTTTAGGCGTTGGAGTAACCCCATAACTTCTAACAGAATTAACACTAACA